>NZ_JBVKCA010000030.1:54714-105534 GCF_055656965.1 Streptomyces sp. NPDC111656 | reverse complement strand
CCACCCCCCGGATCATCAACAACAGGAGGGGGAAGTCATGCCGGACCCGAAGGCCGGAGGCCCCATTGCGGAGCCACGAAGACGGTAACGGGGGGGGCGGGCTCCGGTCACCTGGGGGCGGGGCTGTGCGTCCGGCCTCCGTGGGGCTGCGTGTCCGACCCCTGCAGGGTCGAGCGTCTGACCCCTCTGACCTCTGCGGAGCCGAGCTCTGGTCACCTGCGGGGCTGTGCGTCTCACCCCTGCGGGGCTGCGCGTCTGGCCCCTGCGGGGTCGAGTTCTGGTCACCTGCGGGGCTGCGCGTCTGGCCCCTGCGGGGTCGAGCTCTGGTCGCCTGCGGGGCTGCGCGTCCAGCCTCCGAGGAGTTGCGCGCTTGCCCTCCCCCCGCGGGGCTTGCGCGTTCGACCCCCGCGGGGCCGCGCCCTGATCGGGCGGGGACTGTGCGCCGGGCTTGTGGTTGGGGCTGTTCTTCTGCGCCCTCGCTTCTGCCGCCTGCGGGGCCCGCGCTCGGCGTGCTCGCAGGTGGATGGGTCCCTGCTGCTCCTGCGGGGGCATGGCCTCGGGGTACGCGCTGGGTGGCGTACCACCCGGGCGGGGGCCGGGGGGCGGCTCCGTCTGGGGCCGCGGCTTCGCACTCGTGGGGCCGCCGTCCTGCTGGGCTGTGCGGTCTTGTCGAGTGGGGCGGGGGCCCCGGGCCGCCGGGCGGGTGACCGCGTCCGTCCGGACGTCTCCGGCTGTCGGCCGATGGGGGCTGGGCGCGCGGTTCCTCGCGTCCTTGGCGGGGCGCTGTCGGCGGGGCGTGCGGCATCCGGCTCGCCGCCCAGGCCATCCAGAACCGGGGGAACGGGAGAACGAGGGGAACCCGGCGCTTGGGTGGGGGGCATGTATTCGCTAGGGTCCTGGGCCATGGCAAACACCCAGGGCCCCGAGGGCAACTACGACCCCGCGGGTAGCACCCAGATGTTCCGCGCTTTCGTCGACGAGGGCCCCCAGGCCCGGCAGCAGCAGGCGGCCGCCCCGGCGGGCCCCCGCATCGGCCTGATCATCGGCATCGTCGTCGCCGTGGCGGTCGTCGCCGCCGTGGCGTGGCTCGCGCTGGCGTAAGGGCAACAACCCGCCCGCCCCGCCGGTAGGACCGGTGGAGGCGGGTCACTTCCACTGGACGGACACGTCCCGCGTCTCGATGTGCATGCCGAGTGGTACGCGCCAGTCGTCGACGCACACCGTCCAGGTCTTTGTGCTGCCCGCCCCGGCCTCGATCGGCACGGGCAGATCCCGCGTCGAATCGATCGTCGCCCAGTCGATGCCGAGCGCCCCGATGATGTGCGTCCCGAGGGTCACCGTGCCCGAACGCACCGCGCTGCCACCGGTGTTGCGGAAGGAGACCGTCACCTTCTCGCACCAGCGCTTGTCGGTGGCCTCCCGCATGGGCTCGCTCACGTCGAGAACAGCGGGGCCGATGGGACCGGGAGGGCTGGGGGTACCGGGGGGACCGGTACCTGCCGTGGAACCCGGGGTCGGCCGAGCGGAGGGCGCCGACGTCGCGCCCGAACCAGCACCCGTGCGGGGCGAGTTGTCGCCGCCGGTGTCCGTTGCCGTGCCGGGCGAAGCGGAGAGCGGGGACCGCGGGGGCGAACTGCCCTGCCGAGAGGCTCCCTTGACGGCGTCCGCGAGTGGCGTGGACTCGGGCAGCGGGGACAGCGAGACGTCCCCGGTCGGGGCCACCACGGGCCCCGAATCGGCCGGCGCCCCCACCGCCACGTATCCGCCGCCGCTCCCACCGTCCCCGCACGCGGCCAGAACCGCACCCAGGCAGACAACAGCCGTCGAGGCGCCCACCAGGGCGCCTCGACGGCCATGGAGCCAAGTCGCTCGACGCATCGCGCCAGTGTGGCTGACGATCCGTCAATTATGAAGGGTCGAGCGCGGGAGGTCTCAGTCGGAGATCAGGCCCTCGCGGAGCTGGGCCAGGGTGCGGGTGAGAAGGCGGGAGACGTGCATCTGCGAGATGCCGACCTCCTCGCCGATCTGCGACTGGGTCATGTTGGCGAAGAAGCGCAGCATGATGATCCGGCGCTCGCGGGGCGGGAGTTTGGCGAGCAGCGGCTTCAGTGACTCGCGGTACTCGACGCCCTCCAGCGCCGTGTCCTCGTAGCCGAGGCGGTCCGCGAGGGAGCCCTCGCCGCCGTCGTCCTCGGGGGCCGGGGAGTCGAGGGAGGAGGCGGTGTAGGCGTTGCCGACCGCGAGGCCGTCGACGACGTCCTCCTCCGACACGCCCAGGACCGCGGCGAGTTCGGCGACGGTCGGGGACCGGTCGAGCTTCTGGGAGAGCTCGTCGCTGGCCTTGGTGAGGGCCAGGCGCAGCTCCTGAAGGCGCCGCGGGACGCGGACGGACCACGAGGTGTCACGGAAGAACCGCTTGATCTCGCCCACGACCGTCGGCATCGCGAACGTCGGGAACTCCACGCCGCGTTCGCAGTCGAAGCGGTCGATCGCCTTGATCAGGCCGATGGTGCCGACCTGGACGATGTCCTCCATCGGCTCGTTGCGGGAGCGGAAGCGGGCCGCCGCGTACCGCACGAGCGGGAGGTTGAGCTCGATGAGGGTGTCCCGGACGTAGGCACGCTCGGGGCTGTTCTCGTCGAGTGCGGCGAGCCGCAGGAACAGGGAGCGGGACAGGGTGCGGGTGTCGATGGCTCCCGAGGTCTCGGGGGCCGCCGGGACGGCTTCGAGGGCCGGAGCGGCATCGGGGGCCGGGAGGGCCGGGACATCGTGAAGCGCGTCGGGCGCGGATTCGCTCTTCGTGAGCGTGAGCACCTTCGAGCTGCCCTGGTCTGCGGACATGCCACCCCCTTTGGGTCGCGGACGGTCGCGGCGGACGCTCCCGTCGGAGGAACGCAGCCTCCACCTGAATACCGGAGGCGGGGCTGCGCCAAACGCTCTTCCGGCAGAATGTCACATGTCGGCAACACGCTGTAGTGACATGTCGACATGGAGGGGGTGAATCGGCCCTGGAAAAGGGGGGTCTGACGGTTTTTCGACGCTGAACTGTCGGAAAAGGAGACGTTGAGCGATTCGCTCTTGCCGGTTACGCCTCGATCCTGTTTGCGGATCGAAGCCGTGCGAAGCTCCGGGCGAGCAGCCTTGACACGTGCATCTGGGAGACTCCCAGCTCGGCACTGATCTGTGACTGCGTCAGATTGCTGTAGTAGCGAAGGAGAAGGATCCGCTGCTCGCGCTCGGGCAGTTGTACGAGGAGATGGCGGACCAGGTCGCGGTGTTCGACCCCGTCGAGGGCCGGGTCCTCGTAGCCGAGCCGGTCGAGCAGTCCGGGCAGCCCGTCGCCCTCCTGGGCGGCTTCGAGGGAGGTCGCGTGGTACGAGCGTCCGGCCTCGATGCAGGACAGCACCTCCTCCTCGCTGATGCGCAGCCGCTCGGCGATCTCGGCGGTCGAGGGGGAGCGCCCGAAGGCCGTCGTCAGGTCCTCCGTCGCGCTGTTCACCTGCACCCACAGCTCGTGCAGCCGGCGGGGCACGTGGACGGTGCGGACGTTGTCGCGGAAGTACCGCTTGATCTCGCCGACGACGGTCGGCATCGCGAAGGTCGGGAACTGCACGCCCCGGTCGGGGTCGAAGCGGTCGATGGCGTTGATCAGGCCGATGGTGCCGACCTGGACCACGTCCTCCATCGGCTCGTTGCGGGAGCGGAAGCGGGCGGCCGCGTAGCGCACGAGCGGCAGGTTCGCCTCGATGAGCGCCCCGCGTACGCGGTCGTGCTCCGTGGTGCCCGGCTCCAGCGTCTTGAGCTGGCCGAAGAGCAGCTGGGTGAGGGCCCGGGTGTCGGCGCCGCGGCGTCGCTCAGGGGTGACCTGCTCAGGGGTGACGCGTTCGTGGGCGATGTGCTCCGGGGCGAGGGGTTCCGTGGCGGTGCGTTCCGTGGTGACGCGTTCCTGGGCGAGGGGTTCCGTGGCGATGTGTTCCTTGGGGATTTCCTGTGGCGGTGCTTGAGGCGCAGTACTGGCCGGCACGGTCAACTCCACCTCTATGATCCGTCAGATCCATCAACTCATCCGTCAAAAGCGGTCATAGCATCACAAGACATGTGCACTGTGTGCAAGCACCGTATAACCCCGTGTTGAACAGGATTTAGGGAGAGTTGGGGCATAGGAAACAGAAAAGCCCCCCGCCGGTTTCCGGCGAGGGGCTCAGAGCGTGTCGGCTCGGATCGGTTCAGAACGGATAGTCGGCGATCACCCATGTCGCGAACTCGCGCCACAGCGCGACGCCCGTCTGATGCGCGGGATGCTCCAAGTACCGCTTCAGGGCGTCGGTGTCGTCGACCGCGGAGTTGATCGCGAAGTCGTACGCGACGGGCCGGTCGGTGATGTTCCAGCCGCACTCCCAGAACCGCAGCTCGGGGATCCGGTCGCCGAGCGGGCGGAAGGCGGCCACGCCCTCGACGACGCGGGGGTCGTCACGCTCGACGCCTTCGTTGAGCTTGAAGAGGACCAGATGGCGGATCACGGGTACTCCCTGGTGGTACGGGCCGTGCGGGGGCGGCCGGTCAGTTCTTGGCCCCGTCGGCGATCCACGTCATGAAGTCGCCGATGGACCGGGCGGCGGTCGAAATGCCCTCGAACCCTATCTGGACGTAATCGGCCGCCTTCGCCGGATCCGTGATGATCACGTAGAGCGCGAAGACCACGAGTATGTAGACGGCGATCTTCTTCGAATTCACCGCCATCGCGGCCTCCCTGTGACTGCTGCGCCCACTGGGCCCCCTGTGCCGGCGGCGAGTGTAACCTTCACCCCACTTTTTTGGACCAACGGCCCGCTGGCCGAAGTCCTTTGCCGTACGCACGAAGGGCCCCGTCTCGCGACGGGGCCCTTCTCAAGCGGTAGCGGAGGGATTTGAACCCTCGGTGACTTGCGCCACACTCGCTTTCGAGGCGAGCTCCTTCGGCCGCTCGGACACGCTACCGAGGGAGACCCTACCCCAAGGTGGGCCGTGGTCTGAAATCCGTTTCCCGCCGCTCCGTGGAGTCAGCGGTCGCGGAAGAAACGCGTGAGCAGACTCGCGCACTCGTCCTCTAGTACGCCCCCGATCACCTCGGGGCGGTGGTTGAGCCGGCGGTCGCGCACGAGGTCCCAGACGGAACCGACCGCGCCTGCCTTCTCGTCACGGGCACCGTAGACGATCCGGTCCACCCGGGACTGGACGAGCGCGCCCGCGCACATCGTGCAGGGCTCCAGGGTGACGACGAGCGTGCACCCGGTCAGCCGCCACTCGCCGAGCCGCTGGGCGGCCCCGCGGATCGCGAGCACCTCGGCGTGCGCCGTCGGATCGCCCGTGGCCTCGCGTTCGTTGTGTCCGGTCGCGAGCACCGTCGTACCGTCCGTGGACAGCACGACGGCGCCGACGGGAACATCCCCGCCCTGGACGGCCCGGTGGGCCTCGTCCAGGGCGAGCCGCATCGCGGCCCGCCAGCGGTCGCGTACCGGATCTGCTGGAAAGGTCTCTTTTGTCGGGCTCACCCGGGAAATCTATCGGGCTCGCCAGGGAAACCGCCTCCCCCGGAACCGCGGGAGCCGGGCCCTGCCTGCCGGATCGGGTCCTGGGGCCCGTCCGGCGGATCAGGCCCTAGCGGACGGTCTCCAGGACCTCTGCCGCTCCCAGGGCTTCGGCGATCGTGCTGAGCGCGTCGCCTTCGTCCAGGGCGAGCAGTTCCTTCTCGCTCACACCGAGGTCGGCGAGGATCTCGCGGTCCCCGACGGGGCTGTGCGAGACGATCTCGCCGGAGACGCTCTCCTCCTCCTCGTCGTCCTCGGAGTCGTTTGCGTCGTCGGGTTCACCGTCCTCGGTGCCGTCCAGGTCGAGGGAGTCCAGGTCGGCGTCGTCGTCGCCGGGCTCCCGTCCTAGTAGTTCGTCCGTGAGCAGGATCTCGCCGTACGAGCTGCGGGCAGCGGCTGCGGCGTCCGAGACGTAGATGCGAGGGTCCTCCTCACCGTCCACGCGGACGACGCCGAACCACGCGTCCTCCTGCTCGATGAGTACGAGCACCGTGTCCTCCTCCGAGGCTTCACGGGCCAGATCGGTCAGATCCGACAGGGTCTCCACATCGTCGAGCTCTGTGTCGCTCGCTTCCCACCCGTCTTCGGTGCGCGCGAGCAGTGCGGCGAAGTACACCGTGACTCTCCCACTGGTCATAGGCGTGCCGGTTGGGGGTCCCCCCGGCGGAGGTCGATTGGGCGGGGAGTGCTGCTCCGAGACCCCACCCACTCGGAATCGTGGCAGAAACAGAGCGTTCAGGGGACGTCTTCGGCCTGCTGTGTCTGCCTCTTTTGATCGCTAACAGCGGATCGTACGCGGCCCTCGGCGTCGTGTGTGCATGTCTCCGCCCTCACGGCGTGGGCGGGACACCAAGGAGCTACCGAAGGACTACCGAAGGACTACCAAAGGACTACCGACGGAGCCACCGGCGGAGCTACCAACGGAAGGTGCGCATGCGCATGGCGTGACGGAGGCGGGCGACCTTGGCGCGTCGGGGCTGGACGCGGTCGCGCAGCTCGCGCGCCTCGGTCAGGTCCCGGAGGAACTGGGCCCGGCGCCGCCGGCGCTCGGCGTCCGTCTCCGGCTGCCCGATCCGGTCGGGCCGTTCGGGCCGTTCGGATTGTTCGGATTGTGCGACGCGGCGAAGTCGTCCGGCCCGTTCGGCCCCATGGGCCCATTCGGCCCCCTCGGCTCGTCCGAGTCGTTCCAACTGCTCCGGGGACTCCTTTTCCCGGTCCGGCATAGGCCCACCACCCCAGGTACGTCCCTACCGCCTTCCCTCCGACGGGCGGTTTGATGCCAGCGCATGGGACACGGGGGCACGGTTACTGTTATGGGCATGCGTCTCCACGTCGTCGACCACCCCCTGGTCGCCCATAAACTCACCACCCTGCGCGACCGGCGCACCGACTCCGCGACCTTCCGGCGGCTCGCCGACGAGCTGGTCACCCTGCTCGCCTACGAGGCCACCCGGGACGTGCGCACCGAGCAGGTCGACATCGTGACCCCGGTCGCCCCCACAACGGGCGTCAAGCTGTCCTACCCGCGCCCGCTGGTCGTGCCGATCCTGCGTGCGGGCCTCGGCATGCTCGACGGCATGGTGCGGCTGCTGCCGACCGCCGAGGTGGGCTTCCTGGGCATGGTGCGCGACGAGGAGACGCTCCAGGCGTCCACGTACGCGACCCGGATGCCGGACGACCTCTCCGGGCGCCAGGTGTACGTCCTCGACCCGATGCTGGCCACCGGCGGCACGCTCGTCGCGGCGATCCAGGAGCTGATCAAGCGCGGCGCCGACGACGTCACCGCCGTGGTGCTGCTCGCCGCGCCGGAGGGCGTCGAGGTCATGGAGCGCGAGCTCGCGGGCACGCCGGTGACGGTCGTGACCGCGTCGGTCGACGAACGGCTCAACGAGCACGGTTACATCGTGCCGGGGCTGGGCGACGCGGGGGACCGGATGTACGGGGCGGCCGAGTAGGTTCCCGCACCTGCGCGGCACCTGCCACGGTCCCACGGGACCGTCGCGGCCGAACGGGGCCCCTCGGTCGTCCCTCGGGCCCTCAGTGGCCTTGCCGGGGCCATCCAGGGGTTTCAGGGCCTTCGGGGCCCAGTGGTCGGTTCCGAACGATCAGCGGTCCCACGAAGGCTGTCTGCGGTCCCTACGGGGCTGCCGGCAGCCTTCGTCGTTCAGCAGCTCTTCGGAGAGGCGGACGCGGTCGGTTGGGGCCCGGACAAGGTGGCCAGGGCCTTGTCGGCGTCCTCCTTCTTCGCGAGGCTCTTGAAGGCGGTGCCGATGATCAGGTCGACCCGGTCGGCCTGGGCGCGGCCGTCCGTCTTCACCTCGGCGCCGGACAACTGCGTGCCCAGCACCGGCAGCGCGGCCTGTGCGGCTCCCTTGGCGCCCAGCAGTATCCCGGCGCCGTTGACCTTCTTGTCGTACGTGGCCGTCGCGTTGCCCACGTCGCCGATGCGGAACCCGCGCTTCTTCAGCTCGTCCGCCGTCTGCTTGGCGAGCCCGCTGCGCGGCGTGGCGTTGAGGACGTTGACGGTGATCTGCCCGGGCCTGGGCAGCGTCCCGGCGGCGGTGGACGTCGTGGACGTCGTGGTCGCCTTGGCCGACGGGCCGGCCTTGGAGGTGCAGTCGCCCTTCGTACCGGCCGCCGTGGCCTTGTCGCCCTTGCCCGTGAAGACGTCGATGAGCTGCAGGGTTCCCCACCCGACCAGCCCGAGCGCGGTGACGGAGGCGACGACCAGGAACACGAGCCTGCGACGCCCTCGGCGTCGGCGCATCCGTGGGTATTTGTCCCCCGTGATCCGGTACTGGCCGCCCATGCCAGGGGGAGTGAGCATGCTCATGGGCGCAGCGTAGTGTGCCGCGGCGGTGATTCCTACAAAATGATCATCGGTCGAGGTTCAGTCCAACCCAAAAGGGTCAACGAGCGGGGATCTCGGGCCTCGAGGAGGCCCTCGTGTCCCAGGCGCCCGGTCCCGGCCGAGTCCGTCTCGGTCGAGTCGGCCGAGTCAGTCGAGTTCGAGCACACGTGCGTGGAGCACCTGGCGCTGTTGCAGCGCGGCGCGTACGGCGCGGTGCAGGCCGTCCTCGAGGTACAGGTCGCCCTGCCACTTCACTACGTGCGCGAACAGGTCGCCGTAGAACGTGGAGTCCTCGGCGAGGAGGGTTTCCAGGTCCAGCTGGCCCTTGGTCGTCACGAGCTGATCGAGGCGGACCGGGCGCGGCGCGACGTCCGCCCACTGCCGGGTGCTTTCCCGGCCGTGGTCGGGGTACGGCCGTCCGTTTCCGATGCGCTTGAAGATCACACGGAAAGCCTACCGGCCCAGACCTTCCGGGCGCAGCCATGGCGACGTAGTGCGACGCTGGAAAAGACGCCTTAAATCAGTGCAAACCGGGAACAGGGACCTGATATGAGCGACAGCGAAGCACCTCCCGCGGTGGCACCCGAAGGTGTGAGCGGCGCCCGCGGGCTCCCCCAGGAGGCCCTGGAGATCGCCTCCGGTTACGCGTTCGCCGGACCCGCGCTCGACCTGGGCGTCCTGCTCTGGGACGGGCGGTGTCTGCCGGACGCCCGGATCCGCATTCCGCTGCCCGTGCTCAACCGGCACGGGCTGCTCGCCGGAGCCACCGGCACCGGCAAGACCAAGACGCTGCAGTTGATCGCCGAACAGTTGTCCGTGCAGGGCGTGCCGGTGTTCCTCGCCGATATCAAGGGCGATGTCTCCGGGATCTCGGCGCCGGGCGTGTCGAACGACAAGGTGCTGGCGCGTGCCCAGGAGGTCCACCAGGAGTGGACGCCGACCGCCTGCCCGACCGAGTTCTACGCGCTCGGCGGCATGGGCAAGGGCATCCCTGTACGGGCGACGGTCACCAGCTTCGGCCCGGTGCTGCTCTCCAAGGTGCTCCAGCTGAACCAGACCCAGGAGCAGTCGCTCGCCCTGATCTTCCACTACGCCGACCAGAAGGGTCTGGAACTGTTCGACCTCAAGGACCTGCGGGCCGTCGTCACCTTCCTGACCTCGGACGAGGGCAAGCCGGAGCTGAAGGGCATCGGTGGCCTGTCGCCCGCGACGGCGGGCGTGATCCTGCGCTCCCTGACCGCCTTCGAGGCGCAGGGCATGAGCCCGTTCTTCGGGGAGCCGGAGTTCGACACGAGCGAGCTGCTGCGGACGGCGTCGGACGGGCGCGGGACGGTGTCCGTCCTCGAACTCCCCGAGGTCCAGGACAAACCGCAGCTCTTTTCGACCTTCCTGATGTGGATGCTCGCCGATCTCTTCCACGACCTCCCGGAGGTCGGCGACCTCGACAAGCCGAAACTGGTCTTCTTCTTCGACGAGGCGCACCTGCTCTTCACCGGCGCGTCGAGGGCCTTCCTGGAGTCGATCACCCAGACCGTGCGGCTCATTCGTTCGAAGGGGGTCGGCGTCTTCTTCGTGACGCAGACCCCGAAGGACGTGCCGTCCGACGTCCTCGCCCAGCTCGGCAACCGCGTCCAGCACGCGTTGCGCGCCTTCACGCCGGACGACCAGAAGGCGCTGAAGGCCACGGTGAAGACCTTCCCCAACTCCGTGTACGACCTGGAGGAGGTCCTCACCGGCATCGGCACCGGCGAGGCCGTGGTGACCGTGCTGAGTGAGAAGGGCGCGCCGACGCCGGTCGCGGCGACCCGGCTGCGGGCCCCGCAGTCCCTGATGGGCCCCGTCGATCCGGCCGCGCTGGACCGGGCGGTGCAGGCGTCCCCGTTGTACGGGCGGTACGCGCAGGCGGTCGACCGCGAGTCCGCGTACGAGAAGCTCGCGGCGCGGGACGCGGCAGCCGCGCAGGCCGCCGCCCAGGCGGCCGCGGAGGCCGGGCGGGCGCCCGCGAAGGGCGGTGGCCGGGCGAAGGAGGAACCCTCGGTCGTCGAACAGGTCGTCGGCAGCGGGATCTTCAAGTCCCTGGCACGGTCGATGGGCACGCAGATCGGCAGGGAGATCACCCGCTCCCTCTTCGGGACGGCTCGGCGCAGGCGGTAGCCGGTAGCCGGTAGCCGGTGGTTGTCATCTGTCATCTGTCATCTGGCGGCTGTGAGCTGTGAGCTGTGAGCTGTGAGCCGGCAGGCGGTGAGGCGACCGCCCTGTCCACGGGCGGGACGGTCGCCTCACCGTTCCCTGTGCTAGCTGTTTCCGTGCTCCTTGGGCGGGGGCGCCTGCATCTGCGGGGCGTCCGGTGCGGGCCTGGGCTCGGGCTGCGGCTTGGGCGTGTTGCGGACGGCTTCCGCGCGCAGCAGGGCGCGCAGGACCGCGTACGGGTCGGTGGGCATGGCTGTGTCCTTGCGTTCGCTTGGTTCACTGACTGGCTGGTGGGGACGGTCCGGAGGCCGGGCCGGGCCTGTCAGCAGCGCAGGACCACGGAGCGCAGGGCGTGCAGCGTGCGGGAGGGCGACGGCGGTACGTGACGGGGGTGGGGCGCCGGCTCCGGGCAGTCGGGAGCGGTCGGCGCGGGGCGCAGCGGGGCGAGGGGGCGGTGGTCCTGCCGGGCGGGCGGGCGAAGGGCCGTGTCGAGTACGTCGTGTTCGGCGCCGCAGCCCGCTTCGGCGGAGGCCACGTCGGCGGTCGGGGCGAGGGCGTCGACGTGGGCGCCCGCCGCGAGGATCGTGACGACGAGGAGCGTCAGAACCCGCATCCACGCGTGCCGGTGCGGCGGACGCGGCCGACGGTGCGGAGAGGAGCTCATAGAGGTCGTGTCCCCATCCGGAGTGGGTGGTTCATCGGGTCGGCGGCCAGATCCGTCCTCATGGGCTACGGGGGAGGCGCGGAGTTGACGTACGGCGTGGACGCGTCGTGCGGTGGGGCGTGCGGTCAGACGACGGCCGGGATGTGCTTGGCGCGGCCGCGGATCACGAACGCCGTGACGATTTCCGTGACGCCGACCGCGATGAGCCAGCAGCCGCCGACGAGGGTGAGGACGGCGACCGAGGTGAACGGGGACACGATGAGGACGATCCCCGCGAGGAAACTGACGATCCCGAGGAAGATCTGCCAGCCGCGGGCCGGCACGGTCGGGTCGGACGCGGCGGCCAGGGTCTGGGTGATGCCGCGGAACAGCCAGCCGATGCCGATCCACAGGGCGAGCAGGAGGATCGACTGCATCGGGCCGCGGAAGCAGAACAGGCCGAGCAGGATCGAGAGGGCGCCGCTGATGAAGGCCATGACGCGCAGCGAGGTCGCGGCGTGGGTGCCGAACGCGGCGACGAGCTGGAGTACGCCGCTGAAGAGCAGGTAGAGGCCGAAGAGCACGCCTGCGGCCAGCAGGGAGGCGCCCGGCCAGACCAGCACCAGCACGCCCAGGACGAAGGCCGCGATGCCGGCGAGCAGGACGGCTTGCCAGGCGCTGCGGGCGATGAAGTGCAGGGGGCCTTCGGGGGTGACGCGTGGTTCACGGTCGTGGACGTGGCGGTCGTCGTACTGCGGGCCTTGGTGGGAGGCGTTCGGTACCTGGCTCATGTTTCATGCTTTGGCCGCGTGGGGCCGCTCTGCCACCGCGGTGACCCATCCGACGGACCCGCGCCCCCGCCCGACGGGCACGGGGAACTGCGCGACCGGCCTCCGCCATCCCGCAGCCGACAAACTCACCCCGGCGTCGGGAAGTGGCGGGCTACTTGCCGGAGGCCTTCGCCTGGGCCTTCATTTCCTGCTTGTGGGCGCGGACCTTCGCCAGGGACTCCGGGCCGGTGATGTCGGCGACGGAGCGGAAGGAGTCCGGCTCGCCGTACGCCCCCGCCGCCTCGCGCCAGCCCTTGGGCCGGACACCGAACTGCTTGCCGAGCAGAGCCAGGAAGATCTGGGCCTTCTGGGCGCCGAACCCGGGCAGTTCCTTGAGCCGCCGCAGCAACTCCTCGCCGCTCTTGACGCCCTCCCAGACCTTGGCCGCGTCCCCGTCGTAGTGCTCCACGAGGTACTGGCACAGCTGCTGGATCCGCTTGGCCATGGACCCGGGATAGCGATGCACGGCCGGCTTCGCGGTGAGCAGCGCGGCGAACTTCTCCGGGTCGTACGCGGCGATCTCGTGCGCGTCCAACTCGTCCGCACCCATGCGCGAGGCGATCGTGCGCGGCCCCTTGAACGCCCACTCCATCGGCACCTGCTGGTCCAGCAGCATCCCGGTCAGGGCGGCGAGGGGGCTGCGGCTGAGCAGCGCGTCCGCTTCGGGATCCTGGGCGATGTGAAGGCTGACGTCCATGCCTCGATGATCCCGCGTGAGGGTGCGGAACGCCTCTCAGGCCTCCGTGCGCCAGTAGCCCATCGCGTTCACCCGTTGCCTCGGGACGGCGAGTTCCTTGCGGACGTACGTCGTGAGGGCGCGGGTCGTGGTGGTGTCGCAGGCGATCCAGACGTAGGGGGCGGACTGGTCCTTGAGGAGGTCAGGGAGGGACTCCTTGACCCGGGTGACGAGAGGGGCGCCCCGGCGCGGGACCGGGCGCAGGTCGTGGAGTGAGGGGCGGGTGCGCAGCGGGAGCCCTTCCGTGCCGTGGTCCGTCTCGAACCAGATCGTCGCCGGGGCCGTACCCACCGCGTCCAGGAGGGAGTTGAGGGCGGGGAGGGAGGCCGAGTCGGCGACGGCGAAGACGTGGGACGGGGCCGGGTCCGGCTCGGTGAACGCGGTGCCGTGGACCGTGGCCTCGATGGTGTCCCCGGGCTTCGCCGCCCGTGCCCAGTCGCTCGCGCGTCCCTCGTGCAGCGCGAACTCCAGCCCGAAGGTGCCGTTCGCGGGGTCGGGGTCGACCAGGGTGTACGCCCGCTGGTGCGGCTTGCCCGCGTTGTCGAACCACAGCCGGACCCACATGGTCGGGTGCACCCCGGTCGCCGCGAGCATGCCGCCGTCGGTCAGGCGCAGGCGCCGGTAGCGCGGGGTGATGTCTTCGGCTCCGGTCACCGTGAACTCGAAGTCCTTGCCGCGCAGCAACTTGAGTACCGCGCCTTCCCAACCATGCCCCTGGGCCATTCGCCCTCCACCCCTCACGTACGATTTCGCACAATGGAAGTTAGGTTAGCCTAACCTGATAAAAGTGGGGATGGATTGTGACCGCCGAGCTCTACCGTGACCCTTGGGGGATCCCCCACCTGCGCGCCACCGACGCCCGCGCCCTCGCCCGTGCCCAGGGCCGTGTCACCGCCCTCGACCGTGCCTGGCAACTGGAGGTCGAACGGCACCGCGCGCAGGGCACCTCCGCCGCGTTCCTCGGCGCCGAGGCCGTCGGCTGGGACCGGTTCGCACGCCGGGCCCGGCTCGACGACACCGCGAGACGTTGCTTCGCGGCGCTGGAGAGACGGGATCCGGAGACCGCCGACTGGGTCGTGGCGTACGTCGACGGGGTCAACGAGGGGCTGGCCGAAGGCGCCCGGCGCACACCGGAGTTCGCGGCGACCGGGCTCGCCCCGGGACGCTGGGAGCCCTGGACCCCGCTCGGCGTCTGGCTCGGCGCGCACATCCTCTTCGCCGGTTTCCCCGCCAAGCTGTGGAGGGAGGAGGTCGTCCGCCGGATCGGACCGGAGGCCGTGGACCTCTTCGCCGCCGACGGTCCCGGCACCTCCGGCAGCAACGGCTGGCTCGTCACGGGCGAGCGGACCGCCACCGGGCAGCCGGTCATCGCGGGCGACCCGCACCGCTTCATCGAGGACCCCGGCGTCTACCAGCAGATCCACCTCTCCTGCCCCGAGTTCGACGTCGTCGGCCTCGCCGTCCCCGGCGTCCCGGGCATCGCCCACTTCGCCCACACCGGCACGGTCGCCTGGGCCATCACCAACGCGATGGCCGACTACCAGGACCTGTACCGGGAACGACTGCGACGCGTCGGGTCCCAGGGACCGGAAGGACCGGAGCGATCGGAAGGACCCGAGGGATCGCGAGGATGGGAGGCGCTCGACCCCGACGGCGAGTGGCGGGCCGTCGCCCGGCACGTCGAGACGGTCGAGGTGGCGGGCGGTGAACCCGTCGAGGTCGAGGTCGTCGAGACCCCGCGCGGACCGGTCGTCATCGGGGGAGCGGAGCAGACCGAGGGCGTCGAAGCCATCAGCCTCCGCTATCCGCCCCGCGTCACCGAAGACCTCGGCTTCAGCGCGCTCCTCTCGCTCCTCCGGGCCCGCGAAGTCGCCGACGTCGACCGGGCGTTCGACCACTGGGCCGAGCCCGTGAACGTCGTCCAGGCCGCCGACACCGCGGGCGGCGTACTGCACCGGGTCGCCGGCCGGGTCCCGCTCCGCGACGCGGACAACCGCACCCGGGTCGTCGCCGCCTGGGAGCCCGGGCACGAATGGCGGGGCTGGCACGAGATGCCGTACGGGACGCTCGAGGACGGCGTCGCCGTGATGGCGAACCAGCGCGGCCCCGCCGGCCCGCTCGGTGTCGAGTTCGCCCCGTTCCACCGGGCCGCCCGGATCCGGCAGCTCCTCGACGAACGGCCGAAATGGTCGGCCCAGGACATGGCGGACATCCACATGGACACCCATCTCGCCTCCGCCGCGCCCTTGATGGACCACCTCGCCGCGCTCGAGGAACTCAGCATCGAGGCGACCGCCCTGCGCGACTGGCTGCTCGGCTGGGACCGCCGGATGACGGCCGACAGCATGGCGGCGGCCGCCTACTCCGCGGTGCGCGGCGCGGTCGTACGGCGGCTCGCCGCGCACCCCGCCTTCGCCGCGCTGGCCGACCCTCCCGCGTACCCCGAGGTCTTCCGCCCCTGGCTCGCCCTCCTCCCCCGTGTCGGCTTCGCCCTCGAACACCTGCTGAAGGCCGAGGAGTTGTACGGCATCGATCGCGCCGCCCTCGTCCGCGAGGCAGTCGAGGAGGCGGCCGCGCAACCGCTCGGCGTCTGGGGCGACACCCACCGGCTCGCGCCCTGGCGCGCGCTCCCGACCACCTCGCAGGACGAACCGGGTCTCTCCGGAGACCACGACTGCGTGCTGTGCACCTCGGCAGTCCCCGGCCTGACCGACCTGAGCGCGCGCGGCCCTGCGGCCCGTTACGTCTGGGACCTCGCCGACCGCGACCAGAGCCTCTGGGTGGTCCCCTTCGGCGCCTCGGGCGTCCCGGGCTCGGCCCACCACCGCGACCAACTCCCCTTGTGGCTCAAGGGAGAACTGGCCCCGGTCAGCACCGACTGGAGCCGACTGACACCGGAGCAGGAGACAGAGAACGGTGAGGACACCATGAGCAGTGGGCCGTACGCCGCCGACCGCGAGGCCGTGCACGAGGAGAAGCTCGACGGCTACGGGACCGTGCGCGTCCTGCGCGTCGACCCGCACGCCGACCTGGACGTCATCCACCGCTGGGTGAGCGAGGAGCGTGCCGTGTTCTGGGGCATGAACGGGCTCACGAAGCAGCAGGTGCTCGAGACGTACGTCCATCTGGACTCCCTCGACACCCACCACGCCTTCCTCGCGGTCAAGGACGGCGAGCCCGCCGCGCTCTTCCAGACGTACGAGCCCGAGGCCGACCGGGTCAGCGAGTGCTACGCCGTCGAACCCGGTGACATCGGCGTCCACCTGCTGATCGGCCCCGCGGGGTCCGGAGGCGGCCGGCCGGGCTGGTCGTCCGCGCTGCTGAACGCGTTCACCATGTACGTGCTGGTCGGCCTCGACCGGCAGCGGGTCGTGGTCGAACCCGACGCGCGCAACGAGAAGGCGATCGCGCGTCTGGTCCGGCAGGGCTTCGTACCCGGCCCGGAGATCGTGCTTCCCGAAATCGACCTTCCCGGGGTCTACTTGCCCGAGAAGCGGGCCCGGCTGGCCTTTCTGACGAGGGAGACGGCCCTCCCAGGGGCTTTCCCGGCGAGTTCCTCGCCGGGTTCCCCAGTGGGCTGATCGGTGGGTTCCTCGCCGGGGGAGTGAGCACGGCGCCGGATTCGTCCGTACGTATCCGTGACTCTGGAAGCGCGGACCGGGCGGACCGGAACGCGGAGACCGCAGGGACGACGGAGACGACGGAGACGGCGTGTGAGCGGACGTGGAGCCGGACAGCGGGAGCGACGGCGGATCGCCCAGGGGCTGGCGCTGCTGGGCACGGTGCTGGTCCTGGTGCTGTTCGGCGGAGTCGGCGGCGCGTCCGCCCACGCCGCGCTGACCGGCAGCGATCCCCAGGACGGCAGCGTGCTGAAGACGGCGCCCACCGAGGTGACGCTGTCCTTCAGCGAGTCCATCGGGCTCCTCGACGACTCCTTCCGCGTGCTCGACCCGGACAACCGACGCGTGCACACCGGCGAGCCGGGGCACGCCGGCGACCGTTCCGACACCGCCCGTGTGACCCTGCCGAAGGGTCTGGGCACCGGCACGTTCACGGTGGCCTGGCGGGTCGTCTCGGCCGACAGCCACCCGATCTCCGGCGCCTTCACGTTCTCCATCGGCAAACCCTCCGCGACCCCACCGCCGGTGCCCGTCGACCCCGCCGGGGGCACCGTCGCGAGCACGCTCTACGACGCCGCCCGCTACCTGGCGTACGGCGGTCTGGCCCTCCTCATCGGCGCGGCCACCTTCGTCCTGGTCTGCGGTTTCCCGGACGCGGTACGGCGACTGCTGTTCACCGGCTGGTGGGTCCTGCTGCTGTCCACGGCCGCGCTGCTGCTCCTGCGCGGACCGTACGAGCGCGGCAGCTCCCCGACGGACGCCTTCGACCCGTCCGTCCTCAACGAGACCCTGACCAGCAGGCCGGGGCTGGCCCTGCTGGCGCGGCTGGTGCTGCTCGGGGCGACGGTGTTCTATCCGGTACGCGAGCAGGTGCGGGGGCGGCTCGTCCTCGCGCTCGGCGGGCTGCTCACCGTCTCCCTCGCCGTCACCTGGGCCGTCGCCGAGCACGCGTCCGCCGGGATCCAGGTCCCGGTGGCGATGGTCTCCTCCGTACTGCACCTGCTGTCGATGGCGGTCTGGATGGGCGGCCTCGCGGCCCTGCTCACCACGCTGTACCGGTCGGCCGAGCCGATCCCCGCGGCCGTCGTCAACCGTTTCTCCCGCCTCGCCCTCACCTCGGTCACCGTCCTGGTCGTCACCGGCGTCTACCAGTCCTGGCGCGGCCTCGGCTCCTGGGACGCGCTGACCTCCACCTCGTACGGCCGGCTCCTCCTCGCCAAGCTGGTGGCGGTGCTGGTGCTGCTGGCGGGGGCGGGGGCCTCGCGGCGCTGGACCGGGCGGCTGATGCTCGCGGCGGACGAAGCACGGACAGCGGCGGCGGTGCCGGTGGAGGAGCGGGTGCCGCAGACGGTGGGGGCCTCGTCCGCCCCCATCGATGTACGGGTCGGGAGGGCGGACGGCCCCTCGGACGGCGGTGCATCGGACGGCGGTGCATCGGACGGCGGTGCATCGGACGACGGCGCGCCGGATCCGGATCACGAGCCCTCGGAGAAGGCCTCCGACAAGAGCTCGGGCAAGATCTCCGACGAGGCCTCCGACGAGGCCGACCGGTACCGGCGGGCGTTGCGCCGTTCGGTGCTGGTCGAGGTCGTCGTCGGCATCGTCGTGCTGGTGATCACCACCCTGCTCACCGGTACCCAGCCGGGCCGCGCGGCCACCGAGGCCGCGGCGGCCTCCGCCACCGCGGCCGCCGGGGAGACCACGGCCTCGACGACGACGATCCCGTTCGCCGTCGGCACGGAGGGCGGACACGGCAAGGTGCAGATCCAACTGACACCGAGCCGGGTGGGCGAGAACTCCGTGCAGGCCGTGATCTACGGCTCCGACGGCGGCTTCGCCACCGTGCCCGAACTGCGCCTCACCTTCACTCTGGAATCCCAGCAGATCGGCCCGATAGACGCCGAGCTGACGGACAAGGGCGGCTACTGGACCGCGGACGGCGTCACCCTGCCGGTGGCCGGCACCTGGACCATGAAGGCCACCGTCCGCACCACCGACATCGACCAGGTCACGGTGTCGAAGACCGTGAAGATCGGCTGACGGGACCACCGCGTCGGCTCACGGGGTCTGCTTCATGCCGTCGACGACGGCCCGGGTGATGATGGCGTTGGTGAAGGTCACCGTGCCGGGCTTGATCAGAGCGTCCTCGCCGGTGCTCGCGGTCACCTTGACCGAGCGGTCACCCAGGAAGACATGGGTCTTCTTGTCGAAGATCCACTCTTCGCGTTCGCCGCTGGTCTCGTCCAGCCGGGCCACCGCGATCCCGTGCCGGCCCACCGCGTCCACCGCGTCGTTCACCACGACGACTCCGGGGATCTTCGCGGCGGCCTTGAACAGGGCCGAGTACATCTCCGCCGGCGGGTAGCTCTCGACGAGCAGGTCGCCGATGGTGGTGAACGCCTGCTGGTCGGGGGTGTTGCCCTGGCCCTTGGTCTCCTTGTAGATCTTGGCCAGGATCTTGTCGGGGTCGGTGGTCAGCTTGGCCAGGTAGTCGTACGTGGGGTGGTTCAGGCTGCCGACCGGGGTGTTGCCCTGTTCGTCGGGCAGGCTCAGGGTCTCGCCCTCGGAGCTGTCGTTGACGGCCGGGTCGATCAGCCAGCCCTTGGTGCCGTCGGAGGACATCCAGACCTGGCGGCGGTGCAGCGCGTGGCTGGCGAGGCTGCTCTTGTCGCCGACGGTCCTCACGAACGAGTCGGCCGTCTTGGACTCTATGTAGACGTACTGGCCGGGCTTGACGGCCGGGTGGCCTCCCCCGGTCTCGGCCGCCGCCAGTGAGATCTGGCCCAGCAACTGGGGGACGCCCTTGGTGGTCGCGGCACCGATGTGGGTGGTGAGGGCGGGTCCGGTGGCGACGCCGCCGTCCCTGACCCCGCCGCCGTCGTTCATCGCCACTCCGGCGACGACCGTACCGGCCAGGGCGGCGGCCAGCGCGGGCAGCGTGATCGCCGGACGCGGCAGCCGCAGCCGCCGGGTCCGCGCCGGGGCCACCGCCTCCGCGGCCGCCGTGCGCTCTTCCTGCTGGATCTGGTGAATCTGGGCCATCAGGCGCTCCTTGTGGAACTGGTGACGGCCCGCCGGGAGGTCGCGCGCCGTGCGGAACAGGAGCTGCTGGGCGCTCTCGTCCTGCTCGGCCGGACTCTGCCGGGGCGTGTTCGCGTTCATCGGTTTCCTTCCTGTGCGGGCCGGATCACTTGGGTGCGATCGCCTGTTATCTGTCGGGCGCGGAGGCTGCCTTCCCGTCTTCCGCGAACTTTTTTCAGCGGCGGTTCGGGTTCTTGGCGCGCCGGTCCGGGGTCGGTGAGGGTGCGCAGCTTCTTGCGGGCGCGGGAGAGCCGGGAGGCGACCGTGCCCACCGGAATCCCCAGCGCCTCGGCCGCGGCCTCGTAGTCCAGGCCCTCCCCCAGGCAGAGCGCGATGACCTCGCGCTCCGGGGGACGCAGCGTCGCGAGGGCGGTGAGGGCGGTCGCGAGGCGGCGCCGGTCGTCGACCCGCCCTGCCACGTCCTCGGCGTGGTCGGGCACCGACAGCTCGGCCGCGGCGGCGGCCTGGGCCGCCTGCCGGTAACGCCGGTTGCTGCGGTACTGGTTGCGCGCGGTGTTGGTGGCGATGCCCAGCAGCCAGGGCCGCAGCGAGCCGCCCTCGGGGTCGACCCGGTCGCGCAGCCGCCATGCCTCCAGGAAGGTCGCGGCCATCACGTCCTCGGCCGTCGACCAGTCGGCGGTCAGCCGGAAGGCATGGTTGTAGACCGCGCGCGCATAACTGTCGAAGAGCTCCGCGAAGGCGCTCGATTCCCCGGCCCGTACCCGGGTACGCATATCAATGCTCACCCCTATGAGCTGTCCGGCACCCGACACCGACTTCCCGTGACCTGCGTCACACCCCTCCGTGTGCGGTGGAGGCCGGCGCGGCAGGGCGCGGAGCTCCGTGAAACACCTGCCGGGTATGCCAGTCCCGGTGGTGCGCGGCGACGGGCGCGGTGCCCGGCTGGGGACCGGTCAGCGGACGGCCCGCCAGCGCGATGACATGGTCGCGGGCCGCCGGGCTCCGTCCGACGAAGCGCTGCGACACCAGGATGCGGTGCCCGTCCCCGATACCGAGGACGCCCTTGTCGAACAGCTTGTGGTGCAGCGAGCACAGGCACAGACCGTTGTCGATGTCGTCCGGCCCGTCGAACGCCCACCAGCGCACATGCGCGGCCTCCAGCCCGACCGGCACCGCCCCGATCCGACCGTCGTATCCGCAGAACGCGCACTGGTACTCGTACGCCGTCAGGACCAGCTCCCGCATCCGCCCGTCGCGTCGGCGCCGGTCCCGCGGCCCCGCGTCCGACAGGGGCACCGACCCCTCCGGCTCCCACTCCCACTCCAGGCCCACGGCCTCGCACAGTTCGTCGTGGAGCGAGGGCGGGAAGTGCAGGTCGAGCAGGATCCGGGCCATCCGGCCGAGGAGCGAGGGATCGCGCCGCAGCGTCGCCCGCAGCTCCGGTGCCAGCCGTCCCGCCGCGCCCGTCGACCGCAGTTCCCGCACCCCGCTGCCGGGGCTGCCGGGCCCACGATCGGTCCGCACCTCCCACACCCCGTCGCCGACCAGATGGTGGAAGGGGTACGCCGGTGTCGTCCGGTTGGCCGGACCGTACTCGGCCAGCAGCCGCTTCAGATCGTCCTCGACCACGCTGTAGCGCAACTCGCCGTCGGCGTCCCGCTGGAACCGGCCGAGGGCGTAGAGGAGGAGCAGGGGCTTGTGCGGGGCGCGGACCCCGTTGCCGGTCCACTGCCTCAGCTTCGCCGCGCGCTCCAGCCAGTCCTCCATGACGGGTGATCGTACGGGTGCGGCCGGGTGATCGGACCGGTGGCTTGATGGGAAGGGCGGACGGGGTGCGGGGGAAGGGGCGGACGGGGTGCGGGGGAACTCCGGTGGCCGACAACTCGTTGCGCCCGTCGAGTCGTTGAGTCCGAGGACATCCACCCCCACTTCGCATGGAGGCCCGGAACCATGACAGCCCAGCCCCACCACCGGCTCCACTCCCCCGACCGCCCTTCCCGGCGTGCGCTTCTCGGCGGTGCAGCCGTGGCCGCGCTCGCGGTGGCGACCGGGGCAGGCCAGGCGAGCGCCACCTCCACCTCCGCCTCCTCCATATCCGCCGCCACCTGGCCGACCGAGTTCCCGCTCCCCGACGGGTTCCTCCCCGAGGGCATCACCATCGGCGCCGAGCCGTATGCCTACATGGGCTCGCGGGCCAACGGCGCCGTCTACCGCACCGACCTGCGCACCGGCGAGGGCAAGGTCATCCACGAGGGCGGCACCGGCCTGGTGTCGGTCGGCATGAAGCTGGACCGCGACGGCCTGCTCTATACGGCCGGAAGCACCGGGGTCGCCCGGGTCCTCGATGTCCGCACCGGCGAGCTCGTGACCACACACCGACTGACCGACCCGACCGGCCACTTCATCAACGACGTGATCCTGCTCGGCGAGCGCGCCTGGTTCACCGACTCGCGCGACGCCGTCCTCCACGGCATACCGCGCGGCCGACGCGCGGGCGGGATCCGCGCCCTGCCGCTCGTCGGCGACTGGGTCCAGACGCCCGACGTGAACAACGCCAACGGCATCGTCGCCACCCCCGACGGCCGCGGCCTGATCGTCGTCAGCAGCTCCCCCGGCCGCCTCTACAACGTGGACCTCAAGACCGGGTACGCCACCGAGATCGCGCTGATCGGAGCGGACGACGTCGTCAACGGCGACGGTCTCGTCCGTATCGGGCGCACGCTGTACGTCGTACAGAACCGTCTGAACCGCATCAGCGTGTTCGATCTCGGCGCCGGGGCCACCACCGCCACCCTGCGCCGCACACTCACCGACCCCCGCTTCGACGTCCCCACCACCGCCGCCCGCTGGCGCGACCGCCTCTACCTGGTCAACGCCCGCTTCACCAGTCCCCAGACGCCGGACACGACGTTCGACGCGGTCGCGGTGACCCTCTGACTCTCCGGGGCGGCGGGGCCCAGGGCCAGGCCAGGGTCCGGGCCTAGGCCCAGGCCAGGGCCCGCTGCGGCCGGCGTGCCGGGCTGTTCACCCGTACCGGTTCCGTGGCCCTGGTCCGTCCGCCGGCGAAGACGTAGAGGCGCAGGAGGAGGAAGCGTCCGATGCCGGCGAGGCCGGAGGCGCTGAGGTAGACGATCTGTTCGGTGAGCATGCTCGGGGAGGTCTGGAGGGTGTGCAGGACGAGGACGGCGACGGAGGTGACGGCGTAGGCGGCCGCGGCTGATCCCGCGGACTGCCAGTGCCGGCGCCATCCGGCGTGCTTCCCGCTGCCGAAGGTGAAGCGCGCGTGCAGCTCGGTGCAGAGGAGGGTCGACGCGACGGTGATGACCGCGTTGGCCACCGCCCAGGGCATCAGTCCGGCGACGAGGGGGACGGCGAAGCTGGAGAGGACGCCGATGCCGCCGCCGCAGAGGACGAACCGGGCGAAGGAGGCGAGCGGACCGGGGGCGGCGGGGGCCGTCGGTATCCGGCGGGCGTCGTGGTCGTCGGTCCCGGTCGGCTCCGCACTCCGCACCGCGGACTCCGTCTCCGTGCCCGCTTCCGTGCCCGTCTTCGTGCCCGTCTCCGTGCCCGTCTTCGTGCCCGTCTCCGTCTCCGGCTTCGACGAGAGCAGCGCGTTCATGGGGCTTTCCTTCCGGACGGCGGAGCTGTGAACCTCTGGGACCAGCTGGGTTCAACGATGCCGTCGTCCGTGCGCCGAAACGATGAGGTGCACTCCCGGACCGGGGGTGTAGCCAGCTGCACTCCCGCCCCGGGGGAGAGCGGGATGTTCAGAAGGGGGAAGCGTCCGGGTGGGTGGGTGAACGATCGGCGCCCTTCAGCAAGTTGACGACGCGCTCGTGGACATCGCCGACCCGGTCCACCACACGCACCCGCACGTACACGCTCTCCAGCTCGCGCATGGCCTTCTCGGTGAACCAGCCCAGAAACAGCTGTCCCTGCCCCTGCCCGGGGATGGGGTAGCCCCGTCCGACAAGGTTCAGCTGAAAGTCCTGGCGCTCCGCCAGCGCACGGCTCACGATCGCCGCTGACGCCTCCGGCTGGCTCATCCACTCCGAGGAGTCGACGGCGCCGGCGGCGCGTCCCGCGGAGGTGTACTCGATCCAGTAGCTGGTGTCCGCGGTGATCGCCACCTCCTGCCCGCCGTTGAGGAGCTTGCACATCCAGGCCAGCCGCTCGTTCGGGGCCGTGTTCGCGACGACGCGGCCCCCGTATCCGATGGCGGGCCGCACCGTCCGCGCGTACTGGGCCCGGGCCAGCGCGGCTCCTCCCGTACCGAGCACCGCCGTGACGGCGCTCTGTATGTCCAGCAGCTTGAGCTTCCAGGGCCAGTCACGGGTCAGCCGTGCCGACAGGTTCTCCCTGAACAGGCTGTAGCCGAGCAGCAGGACCGCCGCACCCACCAGCACGACCAGCAGCCGTGAGAACAGCCCACTCCGGTGGATCACACGCTGCGCCGACTCCATACCCGCCCACCCCACCCCGCTCGCCCGTCACTCCGACGAGACTGTATGCGCAGGGAGTTGACGGGGTGACAGGGCATCGGCTCCCGCCAGGAGGAAGTCGGCACAGCGCTCAGCGATCACGACCGGGGCGTCCGCGACGCGCGGGCCCGGCGCGGCTCAGCGGGACTGGCGCATGATCCAGTCGCGGATGCCGGGGATGGTGTAGGCGACCTGCCAGGTGGCCATGTGCGCGCTGGTGGTGGAGCCGGACGGCACGACGGTGCCGGTCTCGAAGGCGGCGAAGTTCACCGGGGTCCGCTGTGCCTTCATGCTCCGGACGTCCGCGGCGAACTCGGCGTCCGTGGACCGGCCGTCCCACAGGGCGGTGCTGACCTGCGTGCCCTGGTCCCGGATCACCTCGGTGATGGCCTGCTCGCCGGGGTAGGCCTTGGTGTCGTCCGCGGAGACGAGGATCCACAGCTTCTTTTGGGCCAGCGGCGCGGCCTGGGTCTCCGGCCACTGGCCGGCGACGATGAACGCGGTCGCGAACAGGTCGGGGTACCTGATGTTCAGACCCAGCGACATCATCGCGCCCATCGACTGCCCGGTCGTGTAGAGCCGGTCCGGGTCGATGCTGTACTCCTGCGTCACCGACCAGACGAGGTTGGCGGTGGCCTCGAACAGCGTCGACGGCTCGTAGTTGTCGTCGATCACCACGGAGCCGTATTCGGGGGCCAGGACGAAGGACTCGTGCCGGGCCTGGTCTTCCGGGCTCGCCCAGCACACGGCGCCGAGGCCCTGGACCAGGGGGCCTTGCGTCGCGACGTTGACCACGCTCGCGTCGTGCATGAACAGGACCATCGGGTAGCTCTTGCGGCGGTCGTAGTTCCTCGGGACGAACAGGTTGTACCTCAGGGTCTGCCCGGTCACGGGGTCGCTGAACGAGAGCTGCCGGAAGTCGTCGACGATCAGGTTCACCACGGCGTCGGTGGACCGCGCCGTGCTGTCCGCGGCGTAGCGGCGACCGCGGGTCGTGGTGACGGTGCCCGGCTGGGTCAGCGTGGCCTGCGCCGCGACGATGGTTCCTCCCGGTGTGGTGTCGCCGACCACCGGGCCCCCCGCCCCGGGCCCGCCGTCGTCGTCGCCGGACCCGCCGCCCGACCCGCCACCGGGAGGAGTGCCGGGACCCTGCTGTGTCACCCACAGGGCCGCCGCGGTGTCGTCCGGAGACAGCTCCACGATGACGTAGCGGCCGTTCCTGCCCCGCCGCGCGAGGTCGGCCGTCCTGTTCGTGTAGACCTTGGTCACGGTGCGGTCGGTGACCGCGAACGTCGACGTCGAAAGGGTCGAACCGTCGATGTCGCTGTCGTACTCGACCGCCACCGCGACCAGTTTCTGCCCGGAGCCGAAGACCTGCGTGATGGCGGTGACGCTCCGCACGTGGTCACCCCCCGAGCCCGTCCGGCCCGCCTCGTCGGCCGAGCCGGGGGTCGCGCTGCCGAGCACCGCCAGGGCGCCGGCGGTCGCAGTCGCAGATCCGGCCATGAACGTACGCCTGTCCATGAAGATGAGCTCCTTCGAGAGTGATTGCCAGGGCTACTGAGCGCCCACTGTTTCGCCCCATGCTGTGAAGCGCTTCGAGAAAACAGCCCTTTTTTCACAGGCTACGCAGAGGTTTCCTGGTCGCGTACGTGAATTCGCGGCGCGCAATCTTAGATAACGCGCCGCAATTGTTGACGTCCTCAATTCACGGTGTGAGGATCCTCGAAAATTCACAGAACTCTGGCTGATTACCGCGTGTCTTGAATATGAAGGAGAAAGCTGTGGTTCCCAAGAACGTGAACGCGGACAGGAACGAGAACACCCGGCTCGGCAGCCCGCTGCATCGGCGGTCGTTCCTGAACGGCTCCATCGCCGCGGCGGTGACAGCCACTGCTCTGGGGGGCGCCACGGCGGCGCAGGCGGCGGACGCCGAACCGGTACTGAAGGAACCGGTACTGAAGGCGGGGGCCGGCCGGGCCGCGATCGACATCGCGTCCGCACTCCTGCCGCTCGACGGTTTCACGACGGTCCACGACGACCTCTACGTGCGGATCCTCCTGCTGGAGAACGGCTCGCGGCGCGTCGCTCTCGCCGTGCTGGACCTGACGTCGATCAGCGCCGAGGCGATCGCCGCGATGAGGACGACCATCACGAAGGCGTCCGGCGTGACGACGGCCGACATCGTCGTGACCGTGACGCACACGTTCTCCGCCCCGCACGTGCAGGCGACCACCTCTTCGCCGGCAGCGACTCAGTACGTGCGGCAGATCACGAAGGCCACCGCGACCGCGATCGCGGCGGCGGTCGAGGGGCTCAGGCCCGCGCGGGTCGGTTTCGGCACCGGCACCTGCGACGTCAACGTCAACCGGGACGTCCTCACCGCCGACGGCTGGTGGCTCTGCACCGGTGAGAGGGGCTCGTCCGACAAGAGCGTGGGCGTCACCCGCCTCGACGACCTGGACGGCAACCCCATCGCCGTCCTCATCAACTACGCCGTCCAGTCCTCGGTCATGATGGAGTCGGTCATGGCGGGCGGCGACCTGCCGATCACGGCCGACCTGGCGGGCGCTGCGGTGCAGCACGTGGAGAAGCAGTACGACGGCGAGGTCGTCGGGTTCTTCCTGGTCGGCTCCTGCGGGGACCAGGCGCCGGCGTTCAGGTCGAAGCGGTACACGATCGACAAGGACAAGAAGTGGTCCCAGGTCGATGCCCAGGACGCCGGCTGGCTGCTTCTCACCGTGCAGGGCGAGCGGCTGGGCACCGAGGCCGTCCGGGTCAGCGAGACCATCAGGACCTCCGGCGGCGGTTCGGGCTCGACCGTGCGCCTCCTCACCGACACCGTCACGGTCGCCACGATGGCGATGGGACACCCGACGGGACCGACGAAGACGTACGACTTCACCCCGACCGGCACGGCCGACGTACCGGTCTGGATCCTCCAGCTCGGGAACGGCGTGTTCGTGGGGGTCGAGCCGGAGCTGTCCACCGACACCGCGCTGGCCATCAAGAAGCACTCGCCGTTCCCGCACACCGCCGTCATGTCGATGCTCGAAGGCGGCTCGAAGAACATGGCCGAGGCGCAGAGCTACGCCCGGATCACGTACGAGGCGATGGACTCGTCGTACGCCCAGGGCTCGGCCGAGACGGTCGCCGCAAAGATCGGCACCCTGCTGCACTCCCTACGCGCCTGACCCCGCCCGCCGCTAACCGGGAGGGTCGATGGTCTTGGCCCATCCCACCGAGAGTCCCCAGGACCCACTCGTCCTGCTGGTGACCGAAACGGCGATGTTCTTGTAGCTGTGGCTCATAGCTACTTCGTTGAGCTGCCCAGGATCGTCGTCCGCGCAGACGACGCCGTAGCTCACGAGAGAGCCGACACGGACGTCGATGGTCCCGGAACCCGAACAGATCACCGCGACTTCCAGAGTTCCCCGCTGGATTTGAGGGAGCACCGGAAATGAGTGAGGCCCTTTCTTCCCACCTGTTGTGATGAACGTTTTCTGCGCGTCCGGAAGTCGGGGCGGAAAGCGAGGGTCTGCGGTGACGGAGGGTGTGGCGGAAGGGTGGGCTGCGGGTGTACCGGACGAAGCCGTGTCGCCCGGCATACCACTCGCAGCCGTTCGACCCTCCGTTGACGCCGTACTGGTGCACCCGGTCAACGAGAGGAGGACTACCGGAACGACTATCCCTATTCGTCCCATGTGCACCAGCCGACATACATGGAGCCCCCTGGGTGGGTGGAAATGGTTGGTCAGACCGTTGATCGCGGAGCCTAGGGATCAAAAAGTATGGTGTGCGCAAAATTGAGCGAACCTTGAGGCTGCTCACGGGGGCTACCCCTGCCTCTCCTGCCCCGCGATCACAAGTCCACGAAGTCGCGGACGCGGCCCCGCACGATCGGTCTGCCGGATCACGGGCGACTTCATGACGCTGACCCGAACTGAGAC
This sequence comes from Streptomyces sp. NPDC111656, assembly GCF_055656965.1. NCBI lineage: Bacteria > Bacillati > Actinomycetota > Actinomycetes > Kitasatosporales > Streptomycetaceae > Streptomyces > Streptomyces sp. NPDC111656. Next base: position 77,624 of record NZ_JBVKCA010000030.1, on the reverse strand, counting down.
CACGGTGCTGCATCGTTCGACCAGCACAGGCACCCTGTCCGCCGTGCGGGCAGGCACCTCTCAGTGGTCATCGGCGCAGGTTTGGCATCGTCGTACGGCGACGCGGTGCGACTCGCGGTGGGGACCCGTTCGACGGGCAGGAACAGCCGGCGCCGACGATCAGTTCGCATCGCTCGCAGCGTATGTCGCCCATGGCCGCGCCTTACCTCCTGGCACTGTGTCCAGCTGTCTGCACCGTGGCAGCCGCTCAATCGACTGCGACGGTACCGGAGCCCGGACGCACGACCGGGACCGGTGCCGAAGACGAGTTCGGCGCTACAGGCCGCTGGGCTTGAAGAGCCGCATACGGGCGCCCCGTCTTCACTCCGATGGTGCAGGCACAAACGAGACGAGCGCGGAGCATGTAGGTACCAGTCGAGGCACCCGACTGCGCCGGTCAACTCACGGTCCAGTACGTTCTCTGCCCTGCGGCCGTCCGCGAGGGGTACCCCGCCCTCATCTCTCTTCTTGAAGCAGCGTGAGCGGGGCCTGCTAGGACATTCGAAGGTTCACACGCGGTGGAAGACGTCGAGTGGGCCGTAAGCAGTCGGCTTGCTGTTGGCCAGCTCAGGGTGGTTGCCGACGCGGTCCCGGAGGATGCCGATGGTGTCGGGCCATACGGTGAAGTGTGCTCCGTTGCCCGTGAGGATGCGGTCCCAGTCCTGGGAAGCCGAGACGCCGGTTCGGTCGATGACGAAACCGCGGCACTCGGTTGCGTCCTGGTCGAGCGTGCGCACCAGTGCTGCTACGGCCTCCTCGCGGTCGGGTGCTGGGACGTCGGTGAGGCGCAGTGTGATGCTCTGCGTCGTCTCGTCCGTGCGTCGCACGATGCCGGTCAGGGACTGGTCGTAGCCCTTCCAGCAGGCGAACTCGGCTTTCGAGTAGCGGTCGTCGGCCAGGGCGGCGGCGAGGGCTGTGCCATCACCCATCAGGGGCTCGCGGTCTCCGGTCGGCGTCTCGCGGAATCCGAAGAGGGCGTTTGTCAGGGGGTGTACGGGGGAAAGTCCCGCGTTCTCCAGATGGGCGAGGAGCTGATGGGCGCTCGTGCTGGTCAGCTTCGGCACGTACCAGGTGAAGAAGCCGACGGACTTGGGAGAGGCCGCTGCGGGGGCGTTGTCCGGGAACTCTTCCTGAAAGACTTGCCTGGCCCGCTCGTCGGATACGGCGGAGGCGGTGTAGCTGTTGGCCCGGATGTGCTCCAGGAACTCCTGCGGTAGGGCGACATGGTGACGGCGCACGTAGTGCACGAGGTCGATCGGCCAGATCCAGGTGCCGTCGGTCAATAGGGACTCGGAGCCCGCGATCCACTCGTCGCCGGCGAGGGCGTCGCGCTGAGCGCCCATCGTGGTGTAGATCTCCCGAGCCGATTCCAGGTAGGCGACGATGCGGTCCTCGTCCCAGGGCCCGCTGCTTCGCACGTCATCGCGCAGGGACGGCGCATCGCCTGCTGTGGCATCCGGGCCGCTGATCTCCTGGTAGAAGCCCGCTCGCTTTGTCATCTTCACTCCCGTGGGCCTGCCGTCAGTGGGCCATGGGCAGGTAGGTGCGCCAGTAGCCATTGTTCCCGATGGTGGGGGTCTGGTTGAGTCCGAGGTCGGGGGACGTGCCCACCTTGCTCGTGGGTGCGGTCACGGGTACGCCGAGCTCGTTGGCGACGGACTGAGCGAGGGGCAGCTCGGGAGGTCTCGCGTCGGCGCCGGAGTAGCAGGAGATGAGGCGTACCGGTTCGCCGTGGTAGTTGGGATTGCTGTGGATGGCATCCGCGATGTGGTTGGGATGCACTTCGAAGTCCGTCAGGGTCTTTCCCGCGGCATTGATGCGACCGGGTACGAACACTCCCTTGTCCGTGCCGTGGATGACCACGTCGTGTACGCCGGGGATCCGGGCGACCCGCTGCAGGTTGTTGAGGGTGCGCTCGTCGTAGCCCACCGTGGTGGTGGTCCTACCGAAGTAGACCGGGTCGCCCGAGATGAGTTCGTAGTCGCCTGCCTTCACCGGCGCTACGGGGATCTTCGAGTCCGGGGCCTGGATCAGCTTCCAGGTACGGGACTTGCCCATCTCGTCGAGGGCCGCGCTGTTCAGCCGGAAGCCGTTGAACAGGCCCTCCATCCCGCCGTTCTCGGTGACGATTCGGGCTGTGCTTCCGCCTGCTCCGAACGCGCCGCCGAACGCCATGCCGTAGAGGGCGGAGTCACTCACCTCGTCGAGGCTCAGGCCCTTGCTCTCCCCAGTGGCCATCGCAACGGGCTGGGTGACGGCCAGGTCGACGGTGATCGATTCGAGTCCGCCGATGGCGGCGGTGGCGAGTGTGGTGCCGGCGATGGTGGCGATCTCGGTGGAGACGGTCACGCCGAGGGTGGCGGACAGTTCCAGGATCGAGGCGGTGGCGGCGGCTGCGGCGCCTTCGGAGATGCCGAGGGTGAAGACCGCGAGGGCGGTGCCGGCGACGATGGTGGCGCCGACGATCTCCAGCTCGTGTTCCAGATGCTTGACGGCCTTGTGGACGACATCGGCGTACTGGTCGAGGGCCTTGGCCATGTCGCGGGCGCCGTCGATCATGTCCTGGAGCCAGCCGTGGCCGTCGTAGTAGTAGCGGCGCCAGAACGGGTCGTCGAAGGCGGATATCGCCTCGCCCTTGTTGTGCTCGATGATGCCCCGGGCCGACTTGTTCGCGGCGGCCGTGACCTCTTCGAGGTCGTCGGCAAAGTCCCGCCACGCCTTGGCCGCGTCCCGCAGACCGCCCTCGTCGGCATCCGGCCACCACATGCCGGTCATGTCCTGGACGATCTTCTTGGCCTTGTCGGTTGCGCTCACTGCGCGGTTCCGTCGCCGTCGTGCGGAGCGGGCTGGATCTTGCTGAACATCGAGCGGACGAGCAGTTCGTTGTCGATATGGCCGTCCGCCATGTCGGTCATGGCCGCCTCGATGCTGGCCAGGCCGAGCGCCAGGATTCCGGCGGCTTCTTCCATCTTCTTCACGTGCGGGCCGTAGTGCTCGTGGAACTTCTGGCCCTGCTCGTCGTCGCCCCACGGTGAACCGGCTGCCGCCAGGCCGGTCTTGAGCTTGGTCAGCGCCTTGGCCAGGTCGGAGCTGTGCGTGTGGAAATGCGGGGGCTGTCGCCTTCAGATCGGCGATCTTGATGTCGAGTATCTTGCCGTCGCTTTTGTCGCCCATGGCGTCGTCTGCTCCCCCTGAGTCGGCTGACTGGCCCGAAGACGCTAGTTCACCGAGCAGGTTTGCTGTCGCGATCTTGGTAAGGGGGCGGCAAAGTTCCGATCAAGGTGGGCAGAAGGTGAGGGCTGTGCGGCCTGTATTTGCTGACTTGCTTCCGTCGGTGCGAGGGCGCAGCTGCGTGTCCGCCACCGATGTCGGCGGTGACGCGGCGGGCGAGCTGGAGACAGTGACGTCAGCGAGTCGGCCGGCGAAGGTGCCCTTTTTTGCCTGTCCGAGGAAGCCCACGGCTGACCGCCCTGCGTAACTGAGACCACGCAACGTCGAAGGGCCCCACCGCAAGCGGTGGGGCCCTTCGACATCGTGCCCGGTGAGGCACTGGCGGAGGATACGAGATTCGAACTCGTGAGGGGTTGCCCCCAACACGCTTTCCAAGCGTGCGCCCTAGGCCTCTAGGCGAATCCTCCGCGGCAAACAATACAAGACGTTGAGGAGTGCTCGCGAACTCGTTCCCCCCTCGCGGATCAGGTACTCTGTGCGGAGCCCCTCACGTGGCGCTATCTGACTGAACTCCCCCAGGGCCGGAAGGCAGCAAGGGTAGGTTGGCTCTGGCGGGTGCGTGGGGGGCGCTTGCGTTCGTGGGGCGGGATGCGCACGGGGTCCGGCCGCCGGGCGCCCGGGGCTCAGTGAGCGGTCCCTGTTGTCAGTGGGCGCCTATAACCTCGTATGTGTGTCGTCTCTCGCGCTGTACCGCCGCTATCGCCCGGAGTCGTTCGCCGAGGTCATCGGGCAGGAGCATGTCACCGACCCGTTGCAGCAGGCGCTGCGGAACAACCGGGTCAATCACGCGTACCTGTTCAGCGGGCCGCGCGGATGCGGGAAGACGACCAGCGCGCGGATTCTGGCCCGGTGTCTGAACTGCGAGCAGGGGCCGACGCCGACTCCTTGCGGGGAGTGCCAGTCCTGCAGGGACCTCGCGCGGAACGGGCCGGGGTCGATCGACGTCATCGAGATCGACGCCGCCTCGCACGGTGGTGTCGACGACGCTCGTGACCTGCGGGAAAAGGCCTTCTTCGGGCCCGCGAGCAGTCGGTACAAGATCTACATCATCGACGAGGCCCACATGGTCACCCCGGCGGGCTTCAACGCCCTGCTGAAGGTGGTCGAGGAGCCGCCCGAGCACCTCAAGTTCATCTTCGCCACGACCGAGCCCGAGAAGGTCATCGGGACGATTCGGTCGCGGACCCACCACTATCCGTTCCGGCTCGTGCCGCCGGGGACCCTGCGGGGGTACCTGGGCGAGGTCTGCGGGCGCGAGGGCATTCCCGTCGAGGACGGCGTGCTGCCGCTGGTCGTGCGGGCCGGCGCCGGCTCCGTGCGTGACTCCATGTCCGTCATGGATCAGCTCCTCGCGGGGGCGAGCACCGACGGTGTGACGTACGCCATGGCCACCTCGCTGCTGGGGTACACGGACGCGTCGTTGCTCGACTCCGTGGTCGAGGCGTTCGCCGCGGGCGACGGCGCCGCGGCCTTCGAGATCGTGGACCGCGTCATCGAGGGGGGCAACGATCCCCGGAGGTTCGTCGCCGACCTGCTGGAGCGGCTGCGCGATCTGGTGATCCTGGCCGCGGTTCCCGACGCGGCCGAGAAGGGGCTCATCGACGCCCCGTCGGATGTCATCGAGCGCATGCAGGCCCAGGCCGGGGTCTTCGGCGCCGCCGAGCTGAGCCGCGCCGCCGATCTCGTCAACGAGGGGCTGACGGAGATGCGTGGCGCCACCTCGCCGCGACTGCAGCTCGAGCTCATCTGCGCGCGTGTGCTGCTGCCCGCGGCGTACGGGGACGAGCGATCCGTCATGGCCCGCCTGGACCGCATCGAGCGCGGGGTGAACTTCTCCGGTGCCGGCGCGGGCGCCCCCGCCATGGGGTACGTACCCGGCCCCGAAGCGCATGGAGGGGCGCAGGCCGCGGCCGCTCCGATGGCCCCGCCGGGCGGCGGGGTCGCCGCGGCCCGGGCCGCGGTGCGGGCCACGGGTCCCGGCGGGCAGGGACCGGCGAACGAGGGGTACGGGGCCGGTGGTGCCGGCGGGGTTGCCGCGGCGCCGGGTGCGGGGGCTGCTCCTGCCCCTGCCTCTGCCCCGATGCCCGCTCCGGGTCCCGCCGCTGCCGCTGCCGCGCCCGCGGCTCCTCCGGCCGCCGCCACGGCCCCGCCCGCGTCCCCGTCCGGAGCAGCGCCCGGCGCCTGGCCCACCGCGACGGCCGTGGGCAGTGGTCGGCGTCCGGGCGGCTGGCCGACCGCGACACCCGCGGGCGGGGGACAGGCCCCCGCCTCCCCCGGCGCACCCGCACCCGCTGCTGCGCCGACGGCGTCCACCCCCGGCCCGGGCCCCGGCCCCGCCTCCGCACCGGCCCCCGCCGCCGGTGGCGTCGACCCCCGCATGCTCTGGCCGAACATCCTGGAGGCAGTGAAGAACCGCCGCCGCTTCACCTGGATCCTGCTCAGCCAGAACGCGCAGGTCACCGGCTACGACGGCACGACCCTGCAGATCGGCTTCGTCAACGCGGGCGCGCGCGACAACTTCGCGAGCAGCGGCAGCGAGGAAGTCCTGAAGCAGGCGCTGTCCGAACAGTTCAATGTGCAGTGGAAGATCGAGGCGATCGTCGACGCCTCCGGTGGCTCGGCACCGTCACCGATGTCGGCCTCCGGCCCTGGTCCCGGGTTCGGTGGTGGCGGCAGCGGCGGCGGTGGCTATGGCGCTGGTGGGGGTGGTGGTGGCGGTTACGGCGGAGCTCCGGCCGGCTCGCGCCCCGCGTCTCAGCAGCCCCCGGCCCCGGCTCCGCGCCCCGCCGCGTCCCAGGGCCCGCCCGCGGGCCAGGCCTCGGCCGCGCCCGCCTCGACGCCCGCCCCGCCAGCCCCGACCGCCTACGAGCCGCCTCCGGTGGCTCCCGAGGACGACATCCCCGAGGACGACGACCCCGACCTCGACGAGTCCGCCCTCTCGGGCCACGACCTGATCGTCCGCGAACTGGGCGCGACGGTGGTGGAGGAGTTCTCCAACGAGTGACACCCGGGCCCCTCTCGGAGGATCGCACCAACTCTCCCCACCCCTCGCTTCGGAAGCCCCCACAAAGGCACCCGGCCCCGACGGTTAGGCTGACCCCGTGAAGGTCCTCGTCATCGGTAGTGGCGCCCGTGAACACGCCCTGTGCCGTTCCCTGTCCCTCGACCCCCACGTCACCGCCCTGCACTGCGCCCCCGGGAACGCAGGCATCGCGGAGACGGCCGAGCTGCACCCGGTCGACGCCCTCGACGGTGCCGCCGTGGCCGCGCTGGCCACGGAGCTCGGCGCCGAGCTGGTGATCGTGGGCCCGGAGGCGCCGCTCGTCGCCGGGGTCGCCGACGCCGTGCGCGCGGCGGGCATCCCCTGCTTCGGCCCCTCCGAGGAGGCCGCGCAGCTGGAGGGCTCCAAGGCCTTCGCCAAGGATGTGATGGCAGGGGCGGGCGTCCCCACGGCACGTTCGTATGTCTGCACGACGCCCGAGGAGGTCGACGAGGCGCTCGACGCCTTCGGCGCCCCGTACGTCGTGAAGGACGACGGACTCGCGGCCGGCAAGGGCGTCGTCGTGACCGACGACCTCGCGAAGGCCCGCGCGCACGCCATCGCCTGCGACCGTGTCGTCATCGAGGAGTTCCTCGACGGCCCCGAGGTCTCCCTCTTCGCGATCACCGACGGCGAGACGGTCGTCCCGCTCCAGCCGGCCCAGGACTTCAAGCGCGCGCTGGACGGCGACGAGGGCCCGAACACCGGCGGCATGGGCGCCTACTCGCCCCTCCCGTGGGCGGACCCGAAGCTGGTCGAGGAGGTCATGGAGACCGTCCTCCAGCCCACCGTCGACGAGCTGCGCCGCCGCGGCACCCCGTTCTCCGGCCTTCTCTACGCGGGTCTGGCGATCACGAGCCGCGGTGTACGGGTGATCGAGTTCAACGCGCGTTTCGGCGACCCGGAGACCCAGGTGGTCCTGGCCCGGCTGAAGACCCCGCTCGCGGGCGTCCTGCTCGCTGCCGCCGAAGGCACCCTCGCCGATCTGGCGCCGCTGCGCTGGAGCGACGACGCGGCGGTCACCGTGGTCGTGGCCTCCCACAACTACCCCGACACCCCGCGCACCGGCGACCCGATCACCGGGCTGGACGAGGTGGCGGCGCTGGACGCCCCGTACGCGTACGTCCTGCACGCCGGGACGAAGCACGACGGCGACGCGGTCGTCAGCGCGGGCGGCCGGGTGCTCTCCGTCACGGCGACCGGCACCGACCTCACCGAGGCCCGCGCCCGCGCGTACGCGGCGGTCGCCCGCATCGGCCTCGACGGTTCGCAGCACCGTACGGACATCGCGGCGAAGGCGGCGGCGGACGCCACGACCGACGCCACAGCCGAGGCGTAGAGCCCCTGACGGAGGCGCAGCCCCCACCCCCGCACGTACCACTGGGCCCCGGATTCTGTATGGAATCCGGGGCCTGATCCTTGCCCACGGTCATCCACCTTTCCCCAAAGCCATTCCATCGAGTGAGCGATGCCCCATCCGGCTGACGGGGGCCGAGGCCCCAACTAGGGTGCGGCGAAAGCGTTCCGGCACTTGGCCCACCGGCATTGCGATGTCGGTGGTGGGTGCCACAGTGGGGGAGTGAGCAACACCAGGGCATCCTTCGGCGCGGGCTGCGAGACAGCCCGGGCCGGGCCGACAGCAGGGGGTGACATCCGGTCGTGACCGGTATGGGTGTGGAGGTGGGCGCGCAGGCCGCGCGCTCCCGGGCGCTCGCCGTGCTGCGTGTCCGCAGCAGGGCGCTGGCCGTCGCCCTGCTGCCCGCGGCCGTCGCCGTCGTGCTGCTCGTCGGCGGCTCGACCGGGCACATCACCGGCGGAAGCTGGCCCGTCACTCGCTGGATCGTGACGGGCCTCGCCGCCCTCGTGCTGCTCGCCGCCGCGGGCATCGCGCTCGTCGTCGCCCGCGCGCGACCCGCCGTGAGCCCCACGGTCCCGATCGCGGAGGCGTCCGCTCCCGACCTCTACCGCCTGGTCCGGGATCTGGCCGACCGCCTCGACGTCCCGCCGCCCTCGGCGATAGCTCTGACCCCGGACTGCGACAGCTGGCTGGAGGACCGCACCCACCCGGCGCACGGTCCGCCGCCGCCCGAGCACCGCGACGAAATAGCGGGCGCACGAGGGATGGGAGGCGGAGCCGGGCGTCCCCGCCGAGCCCCAGCGGCTCCCGTCCTCGTCATCGGCTCGCCCTTCCTGTGGTGGATGCGGGTCGGGGAGCTGCGCGCGGTCCTCGCCCCGGTCGTCGCCGGTACGGGCCCTTCGGCGCACCCCGACATAGCCGCGGCCCGCCGTTTCGTACGGGGTCTGGACGCGGCCGTGGCCGTGACCTCCGAGCCCGCCCGCGGCCCCCTGGTCCGCACGGTCCTCGCCGGGGTCGGCTGGGTGACCCGCCTGCTGCTGCGCAGCTGCCGGGGTCATGCGGCCGAGATGGAACGGGGAGTGGCGGCTGCCGCCGCCGAGCGTGCACAGGCTGTGGACTACGGCCTGCGGATCGTCGCTCAGGAACAGGTCGGCCTGGCGTACGCGGGCTGGGACCGGCTGCTGACCCGGGTCGCGCTGCCCGCCTGGCGGATGGGCCGCTGGCCGGCCCGGCTGGACGCGGGTGTCGTCGCGGCCCTCACCGAGTTGTCGCGCCGTGACCGGCTGGCCGAGGGCTTCGCCTCCCGCCTCGGCGAGCGTCCTGCCTGCGACCTGCTCGAAGAGCCCGGTTCGGTGGACGAGGCGGCCTCGCTGCTCGCCGCGCGACTCTTCCACGGCGGGCCCGCGGAGCCCGGGCCCGACTGGGCGCCGGTGGACTGGCAGGAGTATCCGGACGAGGTCGTCGACCGCACCTGGCGCACCGAAGCGGCCCGGCTGCACCGGGTGCTGGACGCGCTGGGCGTCCGCCACCCCACGGATCCGACCCAGCCCGACCCGGGTGGCCCGACGCTGGCACGCGTGCTCGACCATCTGACCGCGCCTGCCGCGCCGGCCACGGACGACGCCGACCTCTCCGTCGATCGGCGCGAGGCGTACGGGGAGAGGGGCACGGGCGTGAGCCTGAACGAGACAGAGACAAACGAGACAGGGGTCGAGGTCGAGGTCGAGGAGGAGGTCGGGGAGGACGGCGAGCCCGTGCTCGGGAGTGAGCGGACGGTGGCCCTCGCGGCCGGGCTCAGCGCGGAGCTGGCCCGTGAGGAGGCGGCGGCGCCGGCCGTCGCGTCCGGGCCGGGCGGGGGTGCGGAGCAGCCGGGCCCCGACTGGTCGTTCTGGGACGACGGGATGCTGCCGCTCTTTCCGCTTCAGCCGCCGCGCAGTGGGCGTGAGCTGTTGGCCGACCATGTCACCGCGATGGTCTGTTGTGCGGCGATGGACACCGCCGGGGCGGCGCCGGGGCTCGACTGGCTCGATGGCCCCGCCCTTCTCGTCGACGGGGTGCGGGCCGCCGATCTGGGGCCGCGGGTCCTGACCCTCGTCGAGGACGGTGACCCGGAACCTCTCCGGGACTGGCTTCGCCACCTGGGCGTCCGCCCCGAGAAACCGGTCCGCCTGGTCTGACGCCGCCACCACCGTCCCTACTCCCAGCCGCCCATATCCGCCTCTTCAATCGGAGCTCCGCGTTCCGTTCACGTCAATTCGCGACGAACGGTGACGGAGTGCGTGCGTAATGTGATGTGCTGGGACCGATCGCGTGCAGGGCAGAGGCTTACAGAACTGACGGGGGCACGAGGGAGGGGAGCAGGCATGGGGTCGGAGCAGATCCGCCGCTGGGAGTCGGGCGCACTCGCGCACGCCGTGACGGACCCCTTCGGCCAGGGTCCCGTTCCCTGGCTCAGGGGCGACGAGCAGTACTTCGACGACACGGGCCATGTCGTCCCGTGGTACATCGATCACATTGATCACGTCGATCAGGCGGGTCGGGCCGGTCAGCCCGGTCAGGCCGGGGGTCCCGGTGGCTCCGCCACCCTCCAGGGCTCCCGCAAGCCCCCCATCCCCCACCCCCGCGCCGGCGGCCCCCGCCCGGCCGACGACGTGCACCGCCAGATCAAGGGCTTCGTCTCCAACGGCGCGGCCGCGCCGGGCGAGGCCATCGACTTCCACGTCACCGTCGACCCGCCCCAGGAATTCAGCGTCGACATCTACCGCATCGGGCACTACGGAGGCGACGGGGCCAGCAAGATCACCACCAGCCCCCGCCTGTCGGGCATCGTCCAGCCGCCGCCCCTCACCGCCGACAGAACCGTTTCCTGTCATCACTGGTGGCTCTCCTGGCGCCTGCAGATCCCGAGCTACTGGAACATCGGCGCGTACGTGGCCGTACTCACCACGGCCGACGGCTACCGCTCCCACGTCCCCTTCACCGTCCGCGACAACCACCCGGCGGACCTCCTTCTCCTGCTCCCGGACATCACCTGGCAGGCGTACAACCTCTACCCGGAGGACGGGCACACCGGCGCCAGCCTCTACCACGCCTGGGACGAGAACGGCCGTCTGCTCGGCGAGTCCGAGGCCGCGACGACGGTCTCCTTCGACCGCCCGTACGCCGGCGCGGGCCTTCCCCTCCACGTCGGCCACGCCTACGACTTCATCCGCTGGGCCGAGCGCTACGGCTACGACATCGCCTACGCCGACGCCCGCGACCTGCACGCCGGCCGCGTCGACCCCACCCGCTACCGCGGCCTGGTCTTCCCGGGGCACGACGAGTACTGGTCGTCGGCCATGCGCCGCACCGTGGAACTCGCCCGCGAAAGCGGCACCTCCCTGGTCTTCCTCTCCGCCAACACCATGTACTGGCAGGTGGAGTTGGCCCCGTCGCCGTCCGGCGTCGCCGACCGCCTGCTGACCTGCCGCAAGCGCAGAGGCCCGGGAAGGCCGGCGCTGTGGCGCGAAATCGACCGTCCTGAGCAGCAGCTCATCGGCATCCAGTACGCGGGCAGGGTCCCGGAACCCCACCCGCTGGTCGTGCGCAACGCCGACCACTGGCTGTGGGAGGCGACCGGCGCGCACGAGGGCGACGAACTCGCCGGCATGGTCGCGGGCGAGGCCGACCGCTACTTCCCACGCACCCCGCTGCCCGAGCACCAGGGCCGCATCCTCCTCGCCCACTCCCCCTACCAGGACAGCGAGGGCGCCACCCGCCACCAGGAGACCTCTCTCTACCGGGCCCCCTCCGGCGCCCTGGTCTTCGCGGCCGGGACGTTCGCGTGGTCCCCGGCCCTGGACCGCCCCGGCCACGTCGACGCCCGTGTCCAGCGAGCCACCGCGAACCTCCTCGACCGCATCTGCAAACGGGACTGAGGAACCCCCTGGCCGAAGCCGCTCTCCGTATACGGGAGAATCGAGCCACTTGTCCCACCCGTCGCCCACCACCACCCTATTCGGGCCCTACGGGCGTCCCTTTTTCTTCAACCACGGGGAGGAACCGTGTCCGGATTCGTCGAAAAGCCCGAGCCCCTCCAGGTCCCGGGTCTGGTACATCTGCACACCGGCAAGGTGCGCGACCTGTACCAGAACGAGGCGGGCGACCTCGTGATGATCGCCAGTGACCGCATCTCCGCCTACGACTGGGTGCTGCCCACCGAGATCCCCGACAAGGGCCGGGTCCTCACCCAGCTCTCGCTGTGGTGGTTCGACAAGCTCGCCGACCTGGTCCCCAACCATGTGCTGAGCACCGAGCTGCCGCCGGGCGCCCCCGCCGACTGGGAGGGCCGCACCCTCATCTGCAAGTCCCTGCGGATGACGCCGGTCGAGTGCGTCGCGCGCGGCTATCTCACCGGCTCGGGCCTCGTTGAGTACGACGAGTCCCGCACGGTCTGCGGCCTCGCCCTCCCCGAGGGCCTCGTCGACGGCTCGGAACTCCCCGCGCCGATCTTCACCCCCGCCACCAAGGCCGCGGTCGGCGAGCACGACGAGAACGTGTCGTACGAGGAGGTCGCCCGCCAGGTCGGCGCCGAGACGGCGGCTCAACTGCGTCAGACGACCCTCGCCGTCTACGGCCGCGCCCGTGACATCGCGCGCGAACGCGGCATCATCCTCGCGGACACCAAGTTCGAGTTCGGCTACGAGGGCGAGACGCTCGTCCTCGCCGACGAGGTGCTGACCCCGGACTCCTCCCGCTTCTGGCCCGCCGACGTGTGGGAGCCGGGCCACGCCCAGCCGTCCTTCGACAAGCAGTTCGTCCGCGACTGGCTGACGTCTCCCGAGTCGGGCTGGGACCGCAGGAGCGAGCAGCCCCCGCCGCCGCTGCCACAGCACATCGTGGACGCGACCAGCGCCAAGTACATCGAGGCGTACGAGCGCCTGACCGGCACCAGCTGGAGCTGAGGACGCGAAGGAGCACACGAAGAAGCCCCCGGCCCTGAAGGGCCGGGGGCTTCTTTCTCCGAGCGGACGACCAGGTTCGAACTGGCGACCTCAACCTTGGCAAGGTTGCGCTCTACCAACTGAGCTACGTCCGCATGCGCTGTGGTGCGAGGACAACTATACCCAACCTCGCTCCCGTGCGAGACGCACCGCCGCGTGGCGGTTCTCCGCCCCGAGCTTCGAGACGGCCGACGAAAGATAGTTGCGTACCGTCCCCTGGGACAGGGCCGCCCGCTCCGCGATCTCCGCGACGGGCGCCCCGTCGGCGGCGAACTCGAGCACCTCGGCCTCGCGCGCGGTCAGCGGCGAGTCCCCGGCGGAGATCGCGTCCGCGGCCAATTCCGGGTCCACATAACGGTTTCCCGCATGCACGGTACGAATGATCTCCGCGAGCCGCTGTGCGCTCACCGTCTTCGGGACGAACCCGCGCACACCTGCCGCGAGCGCTCTCTTCAGATGCCCCGGCCGCCCGTGACTCGTCACGATCAGCACCTGGCAGCCGGGCAGTTCGGCCCGTAGCGATGTGGCCACCCTCACACCGTCCGCCCCCGGCATCTGCAGATCCAGAACGGCGACATCGGGCTCGTGCGCCAGTGCCATCGCCAGCGCCTCGGGCCCGGTCGCGGCCTCGGCGACCACCACGAGGTCGTCCTCAAGGCCCAGCAGCGCGGCGAGCGCACCCCTGATCAGGTGCTCGTCGTCGGCGAGCAACAGCCGCACGGGAGGTGCGGATGGGACGGATGGGACGTATGAGGCGGGTGGGGTGGACGTCATGAAGTGACCTCGCTCACAGGGTGGGGGACGGGTCGGGGCGAGCCACCCGGTTCCGGGGCCGGAGCCTGTTCCGGGACCGAGTCAGGGGGCAGCGGCACCTCGGCGGTCAGACGGAACAGGTCATCCCCGGCGGGCCCGGCCCGCAGCACCCCGTCCACCTCCCTGAGCCGCTCCCGCAGCCCGGCGAGCCCGGACCCCCTTCCCGGCTCGGCGGTCTCGGTATCGGTACGGGAACCGGTACCGATACCGGGCGCCCCGTCGTTCTCGACGGTGAGGGTCACCCGGCCCTCCGCCACCCGCAGGGACACCGCGCACCTTCCGGCGTCCCCGTGCCGCAGCACGTTCGTCGTCGCCTCCCGTACGACCCAGCCGAGCGCGGACTGGATCTCCGCGGGCAGTCCCGTCACCGGGCCGCTGACCTCGCAGTCGATGCCGGCGGCCGTCAACACGCCCTGGGCCCCCGCGAGTTCGGTCCGGAGATCGGCCTCGCGATAGCCGCGTACGACCTCGCGGACCTCCCGCTGCGTCTCCCGCGCTATCCGCTGGACCTCGATCATCTGCTCCACGGCCTCCGGCCGTCCGCGCCGGGCCAGTTGCACGGCGAGCTCGCTCTTCAGCGCGACCACCGCCAGGTTGCGGCCCATCACGTCGTGCAGATCGCGCCCGAAGCGCAGCCGTTCCTCGGCGACGGCGAGCCGGGCTCGGGTCTCACGGGCCTCGTCGAGTTCGTAGACGGCGTTCAGCATCCAGACGGAGAAGGCGGAGGTGAAGGTGAAGAAACCGGCGGCGAGGACGGTCGCACCGGCGGCGACGGCGGCGGCGGGCGCCGGGACACCCGCCGGGACGGCCACGGCGCCGGCACCCAGGGCGGCGCCGAGCACGCCGTACACCATGCGTCGCGTCTCGCGCACCGAGAGCGCCAGAGTGCCGATCCCGAACGACAGGACACCGACGAACACCGTGCCCGCCGCCGCTCCGTTGTCCGCGCCGCGCGGGCCGTGCAGCGCGACCACCAGGCTCACGACGGCGATCACCACGGTGGCGGTGCCCAGCGCCCAGAGCAGCCGTACCGGCAGGGGGCGGCGGCCGCGGGTCCAGTCCAGGGTCAGCGAGGCGGTCACCGCGCCGAGCGCGGCGTGCGCGCTCACCAGCAGGAACAGGATCCAGTTCACCGGGGCGGGCACATATCCGAAGGCCGGCAGCGCGAAGGCGGCGACCTCGACGAGCGGGAAGGTGTGGAACGACCACCGTGTGTACGTCTCGACCTTCGCCGGCGTGCTCTTGCCGCGCCACCAGCCACCGCGCCCGCTCATGCCCATCACCGAGTCCCTGGTCAACGCCGCGGTTCCCAGCGGAACCACCGCCGTACAGCAAACACCGAGAGCACGATCCAGGCCACCGCCGTCCCGAGCGCGCCCAGGGTGTCGTGCGCGGAGAGGTCGCCGGTCCAGCCGCCGCGTATCAGCGTGACCACCGGGGTCAGGGGCAGCAGTTCGCAGGCCGAGGCCAGCTGGTCCGGCATGATCTGGAGGGGGAAGAAGGTGCCGGAACCGAACAGCGACACCAGCATCAAGGGCATGGTGGCGACCTGGGCACCCTCCATGCTCTTGCTGAAGTTCGCCGTGATCGCCGCGAGCGGGGGCCACATCGCCAGGCCCAGGAGCAGCCCCAGGACGGCGAGATGGGGTGCCCGGGGCGCGCCGACGTCCAGCAGCGCGGCGCACGCGACCGTCAGGACCAGGCACTGCACCAGGCCGATCGCGACCGAGGGCAGGGCCGCACCCGCGAGGATCTCCGCGTCCCGCAGCTCCCCGGTGCGTAGCCGTTTGAGGACGAGCTCCTCGCGGCGGGCCGCGTACACGCTCACCAGCGAGCTGTAGACCGCGAAGAGGAGTGAGAAGCCGACGGAGGACGACAGGACGACCGAGCCGACCGAGAGCCCGGCGCCCTTCAGGTCCATCTGGCCGACCGTCGAGCGGAGGCTGAACGGCAAGAGCAGCGGCATGAGCACGGCGGCGGCGAGGGTCGCCTTCGAGCGGCTCAAGAGGGTCAGTTCGGCGCGCGCCAGGGCGGCCATCCGCCCCGCGGCCGTCGTCGTTCCCGTCCTCGCACCCGCACCGGTTTCCCCGGTCGCCGGGACTGTCGCACTCATGCCGCCGTCCCCCTTTCCTGCTCCCGCGCACCCGCACCCTGCACACCCGCACCCCGTACTTCCGCGTCCCGCGCACCCGCACCCCGGCCCGCAGCGTCCCGCGCTATCCGCAGGAACGCCTCCTCCAGTGAGGCCGACCGCACATCGAGCCCCCGCAGCTCGACCTGCTTCTGGTGGGCCCACACCAGCAGCGCGGTGGCGGTGCGCTGGAGCTCGTCGGTGCGCAGCCTGACGGCACGGCCCGCCGTCTCGTGGTCGGTCACGCCGAGTCCGGCGAGCGGGGGCAGATCTCCGAGGAAGTAGCCGTCGGGCAGTTCGAAGGAGATCCGGGACGGTGAGGACGCGGTCACCTCGGCAGGGGTGCCGGAGGCCGCGATGTGCCCTTCGCGGAGGATCGCGAGCCGGTCGGCCAGCTCCTCCGCCTCCTGCAGGTAGTGCGTGGTCAGCACCACGGTCGTACCGCCGTCGCGCAGCTCGCGCACCAAGTCCCAGGTGTCCCGGCGGCCTTCGGCGTCCAGGCCGGTCGTCGGTTCGTCGAGGAAGAGGACCTCGGGGCGGCCGAGGAGCGCGAGGGCCAGGTCCAGGCGCCGTTTCTCGCCCCCGGACAGCTGCTTCACCCGTACCCCGGACCGCCGGGTGAGCCCGACCATCCCCAGGGCCTGACCGGTCGGCCGGGCTCCGCTCGTGCAGCCCGCCCACATCCGTACGGTCTCCGCGACCGTCAGTTCGGAGGGGAAGCCGCCCTCCTGCAGCATCACGCCGATCCGGGGCCGGACGGCCGCGCGCTCCTCGTACGGATCGTGCCCGAGGACCCGCACCCGGCCGGCCGCCGGAGGGGCGAGGCCCTCCAGCAGCTCGACGGTGGAGGTCTTGCCGGCGCCGTTGGTCCCCAGCAGCGCGAAGAGCTCACCGCGGCCCACGGAGAAGGTGATTCCGCGCACGGCCTCGAAATCTCCGCCGGCTCCCCGGTCTCCCCCGTACACGCGCCGCAGATCAGTGACCTCGATCACGTCATCTTGCTCGTTCGTGTTCATGAAATCAGCGTCCCCGCGGACGGGACCCGACAGCAGTGCGCGGTGTCATCACTCCGCATGACAAATGTCAGGGGACGCTAGGACGCGCACACGAGAAAGACCCCGGTCGATGACCGGGGTCTTTGCTTCCTGGAGCGGACGACGAGGCTCGAACTCGCGACCTCAACCTTGGCAAGGTTGCGCTCTACCAACTGAGCTACGTCCGCATTGCCTCCGACCAGCTTTCACCGGTCGGTGCGAGCACCACCCTACCTGATGCACAAGCGTGATCGGTAAGGGCTGCAGAGCGGGTGACAGGAATTGCACACTGCGCCTTCCCCCTGGAAGGGGGATGTTCTGCTACTGAACTACACCCGCGTGACTCCTCGGGGTCCGACCTTTTCGGCCTTGCCCCTCGGCGTGCTCCAGACTCTAGCTGATCAGCAGGGGGTCAGCGCAAGTCGGTTGCGCGCGGGGGCGGATGGCCGGCCGGAGCGGGACCCCGGCGAGCCGTCCGGCGGACCCTCGGACTCAGTGCGCCTCGGCGAACGCCTCGTAGACCTTCTTGGGGATCCGGCCGCGCGGCGGCACGTCCAGCTTGTTGGAGCGGGCCCAGGCGCGGACGGCGGCCGGGTCGGGGGTCAACGCGGTGTGCGTGTACGCCTTCCCGGACTTCGACTGCTTGCGGCCGGCCTCGAGGTAGGGCGCGAGCGCCTTACGCAGTTTCTTGGCATTGGCTGGATTGAGGTCGATCTCGTACGACTTGCCGTCGAGTCCGAAGGCGATCGTCTCCGCCGCTTCCGAGCCGTCGATGTCGTCAAAGAGAGTGACCACGACACGCTGCGCCACGAATATCGGTCCCTTCGTGCGGCACCTCTGCGATCGCCCCCCATGACGTGCGTGGACGTCACGGAGTTGTCGGGGAGATGTCGACTGTCCGGCTGTTATTGGGCAAAGTATCGGCTATTGCCAATTCCTTTGTACAGTGCCGGGCATTGCATTGTGAAGCCCGACTAAAACCTTCCGCGTGTCCGAAGGTAATGGGGCCCAGCCGCTCTTCTGCGATTTTTCCCAGGATTTTCCGTACAAGCCCCCGCGTCGATGCGGGATCGTGATCGGGCTCACGTAGGATTCTACGAATCTACGCGAGTAGAAATTTTGTGCGGGTAGTCTGAAGCGACCTGCTCAGCACCACACACCGGGAGTGCCAGTGGCACGCGTCGTAGTCGACGTCATGCTCAAGCCGGAGATCCTCGACCCCCAGGGCCAGGCGGTGCAGCGTGCACTGCCGCGCCTCGGTTTCGACGGTGTCTCCGACGTACGTCAGGGAAAGCGATTCGAACTGGAAGTGGACGGACCGGTGGACGACGCCGCGCTCGCCCGCATCCATGAACTGGCGGAATCCTTCCTCGCCAACACCGTGATCGAGGACTTCACCGTCAAGGTCGAGGAAGTCGCGGAGGCAGGAAAGTGACCGCTCGTATTGGAGTCGTCACCTTTCCGGGCAGCCTCGACGACCGGGACACGCAGCGTGCGATCAGGCTCGCCGGTGCCGAACCCGTCGCCCTCTGGCACAAGGACAAGGACCTGAAGCAGGTCGACGCCGTGGTGCTGCCCGGCGGTTTCTCGTACGGCGACTATCTCCGGGCCGGTGCCATCTCGCGCTTCTCGCCCGTGATGGAGACCGTGATCGAGCAGGCGAAGTCCGGAATGCCCGTCCTCGGCATCTGCAACGGCTTCCAGGTCCTCACCGAGGCGCACCTCCTCCCCGGCGCGATGCTCGGCAACAACCACCTCCACTTCATCTGCCGCGACCAGAAGCTGCGGGTGGAGAACGCGGAGACGTCCTGGACGGCCGACTACGAGTCCGGCCAGGAGATCCACATCCCGCTGAAGAACATGGACGGGCGGTACGTCGCCGACGAGCGCACCCTGGACATGCTGGAGGCGGAGGGCCGGGTCGTCTTCCGGTACGTCGCCCGCGGCGCAGCCGCCGATGGATACGGCAACCCCAACGGCAGCCTTCGGGACATCGCCGGGATCACGAACGAGGCCGGCAACATCGTCGGCCTGATGCCGCACCCCGAGCACGCGGTCGACCCCCTCGTCGGCACCGGCCGCACCGACGGCCTCCCCTTCTTCACCTCGATCCTCAAGAAGCTGGTCACCGCATGAGCCGCACGCCTCTGGACACGGTCGAGAACGCGGCCGCGACTCCCGACGTCGAGCTGCCCTGGGCCGAACTGGGCCTGAAGAAGGACGAGTACGAGCGGGTCGTCGAGATCCTCGGCCGCCGCCCGACCGGCGCGGAACTCGCCATGTACTCCGTCATGTGGTCCGAGCACTGCTCGTACAAGTCCTCGAAGGTTCACCTCCGCCAGTTCGGCGAGAAGGCCCCGCAGTCCGACGCCCTCCTCGTCGGCATCGGCGAGAACGCCGGTGTCGTCGACGTCGGCCAGGGCTACGCCGTCACCTTCAAGGTCGAGTCGCACAACCACCCGTCGTACGTCGAGCCCTACCAGGGCGCGGCCACCGGCGTCGGCGGCATCGTGCGCGACATCATCGCGATGGGTGCCCGCCCGGTCGCCGTCGTCGACCCGCTGCGCTTCGGCGCCGCGGACCACCCCGACACCAAGCGCGTCCTGCCGGGCGTCGTCGCGGGCATCGGCGGCTACGGCAACTGCCTCGGCCTGCCCAACATCGGCGGCGAGGTCGTCTTCGACGCCTGCTACCAGGGCAACCCCCTCGTCAACGCCGGAGCCATCGGCGTCATGAAGCACGAGGACATCCACCTCGCGAAGGCGTCCGGCGCGGGCAACAAGGTCATCCTCTACGGGGCCCGCACGGGCGGCGACGGCATCGGCGGCGCCTCCATCCTGGCGAGCGAGACCTTCGACGACGCCAAGCCGTCGAAGCGTCCGGCCGTCCAGGTCGGCGACCCCTTCCAGGAGAAGCTCCTCATCGAGTGCACGCTCGAGGCCTTCGCCGAGAAGCTGGTCGTCGGCATCCAGGACCTCGGTGCGGCCGGTCTGTCCTGCGCCACCTCCGAGCTGGCCTCCAACGGCTCCGGCGGCATGCGCGTCACCCTGGACGACGTACCCCTGCGGGACTCGACTCTCTCTCCCGAGGAAATCCTCATGAGCGAGTCGCAGGAACGCATGTGCGCGGTCGTCGAGCCGGAGAAGGTCGACCGGTTCCTGGAGATCTGCGACAAGTGGGACGTCATCGCCACGGTGATCGGTGAGGTGACGGACGGCGATCGCCTCGAGATCTTCTGGCACGGCGGCAAGATCGTCGACGTCGACCCGCGCACGGTCGCGCACGACGGCCCGGTCTACGAGCGCCCGTACGCCCGCCCCGAGTGGCAGGACGCCCTCCAGGCCGACGACGCGAACAAGCTGCCGCGCCCGGCGACGAGCGAGGAGCTCAAGGACCAGGTCCTCAAGCTCGTGAGCTCGCCGAACCAGGCCTCCAAGTCCTGGATCACCTCCCAGTACGACCACTTCGTGCAGGGCAACACGGTGCTGGCGCAGCCCGAGGACTCGGGCATGATCCGCATCGACGAGGAGACCGGGCTCGGCGTCGCCATCGCCACGGACGGCAACGGCCGCTACGCCAAGCTCGACCCGTACGCGGGTGCGCAGCTGGCGCTCGCCGAGGCCTACCGCAATGTCGCGACGACCGGCGCCAAGCCGCTCGCCGTCTCCGACTGCCTGAACTTCGGCTCGCCCGAGGACCCGGCCGTCATGTGGCAGTTCGCCGAGGCCGTCCGCGGTCTCGCCGACGCCTGCCTGCAGCTGGGCACCCCGGTGACCGGCGGCAACGTCTCGCTCTACAACCAGACGGGCGAGGTCGCCATCCACCCGACCCCGGTCGTGGCCGTGCTGGGTGTCATCGACGACGTCGCCCGCCGCACGCCGGTCGCCTTCCAGGAAGAGGGCCAGCTCCTCTACCTGCTCGGCGACACCCGTGAGGAGTTCGGCGGTTCGGCCTGGTCGCAGGTCGTCCACGACCACCTCGGGGGCCTGCCCCCGAAGGTCGACCTGGAGCGCGAACGTCTCCTCGGCGAGATCCTCATCTCCGCCTCCCGCGACGGCATGATCGACTCGGCGCACGACCTGTCCGACGGCGGTCTGATCCAGGCCGTGGTCGAGTCGGCGCTGCTCGGCGGCAAGGGCGCCCGGCTGGTCGTCCCCGACGGTCTCGACGCCTTCACCTTCCTCTTCTCGGAGTCGGCGGGCCGCGCGGTCGTCGCCGTCCCGCGCTCGGAGGAGCTCCGCTTCAACGACATGTGCGGTGCGCGGGGTCTGCCGGTGACGCGCGTCGGTGTCGTGGACGGTGATTCGGTCGAGCTTCAGGAGGAGTTCACGCTGACGCTGGAGGAACTGCGGTCGGCGCACGAGGGGACGATCCCGTCCCTGCTGGCGTAGCCGGTCCAGGTCACGTACGGGCCGTACAGCGACGGAGCCCCCATCCGGAGTCACGTCTCCGGGTGGGGGCTCCTCGGCTCATCGGACGTAGTTCTTGAGGATCTCCGTGTCGAGTTCGATGCCGATCGGGCCGGGGAGGGAAACCTTCTCGCCGAACTTCGCCGTGTGAAGGGTGCGATAGCCCCCGACCTTCCGGTCCGGCGCGCTGTGCACGGCGATGGTGCAGGAGTCCCGGTCGATCAAGAGGTACACCGGGATTCCGGCCTGGCCGTACGCGGCCGGCTTCTCGTGCCGGTCCCGTCGGTCGGTGTCGGACTCGTATGACGTGACCTCGACGACCATGAGCGTGCCGTCCGGGTCGGCCCATTCGCCCGCACCCGCGAAGTGGGCTTCGGGAGTGAGCACCGCGTCCGGTTTCGCCCTGCCCTCTCGATACGCCTCCACCCGCAGCCCTTGACCCTGATACAGGTCCAGGTCGGGCCTGGTCCGCATACAGCGCCGGGCCAGCCAGGCCACGATGGTGTTGTGGTCTCCGTCGGTCACCTTCTTGACCCCGATCCGTCCGTTGATGAACTCCAACGTGACGGTCTCGGGAGCGGCGAAGGCGATCGTTTCGAACTCCTCCACCGACATCTGAGACGTGCGCTCGGCCATAACCGTCATGCTGCACCCCCTTCCAGGCGAAGACCAGGGTTGTCCGGGTCCGGCGGCGCGGGGCGGTTTCCGCCGCCGATCACACTTACGGGTGCCCTCGGTCGTCCGATGCGCGCAAGTCAGGCACGCGTACTCGTTCCAGCCCGGCCCCGTGTCCGGGTGGACCGTGCGCCGGGCCTGAACGAGCACGCCGTGAGGCATAGGCTCACCTCCATGCCGCCGGCCAGGAAACGCACACGGACGTACGACCCCGCCAAGACCCGTGCCGCGGTTCTCGCACAGTTCGGGCACATACGGGAGGCCGTCCGCGCCCTCACGCCCGAGCGGCTCGCGCTGCCCACCCGGCTGGGGGACTGGACGGTGCGTGAAGTGGTCGCGCACGTCGGCACGACTCTCGCGGGTGTCGCCCGGCTCCTCGACCAGCCGGAGCCCGTGAAGCAGGAGGCCACGGTCCTCGACTGGCCGTTCGCGACCTCCGTCAACTCCGAGGCCATCGCGGACATGGCCCACCGACTGGCCGGGGAGCACCCCGACCTGGTGGCCTTCCTGGCCGACGTGGAGCGGGACTTCACCGCCCATGTCGACGCGCACTCCGGCTCCCGGCTGCTCGCCACCAGTGCGGGCGCGATGCCGCTGGCCGACTGCGTCGTCACCCGCACCGTGGAACTCGTCGTCCACACCGACGACCTGAACGCCGCCGTGCCGGGTCTCGACATCCCCCTCGACCGCCAGGCCCTCGCCGCCTGCACCCGGCTGCTCGCCGACGCGCTCGCCGTGAAGGCGCCCGGCGCGTCGACGGAGGTGCGGATCCCGCCGTACGCCGTCGTGCAGTGCGTGGAGGGCCCCCGGCACACCCGGGGCACACCGCCGAACGTCGTGGAGACCGACCCGCTGACCTGGATCCGGCTGGCGACGGGACGTACGGAGTGGAAGACCGCGCTGGACGAGGCGAAGGTCAGCGCGAGCGGTGAGCGGGCCGACCTCGGCAGCCTGCTGCCCTTGATGGGCTGACCCCACCCGGCGGCTCCACCGGCTGGCTCCGCCCGCTGTCCTCACCTGCTGATCCCACCGGCCGACTCCACCCGTCGACTCCACCGGCTGGCTCCGCCCGCTGTCCTCACCTGCTGATCCCACCGGCCGACTCCACCCGGCGGCTCCACCGGCTGGCTCCGCCCGCTGTCCTCACCTGCTGATCCCACCGGCCGACTCCACCCGTCGACTCCACCGGCTGGCTCCGC
>NZ_JBVKCA010000030.1:0-54616 GCF_055656965.1 Streptomyces sp. NPDC111656 | reverse complement strand
TCCACCGGCTGGCTCCGCCCGCTGTCCTCACCTGCTGATCCCACCGGCCGACTCCACCCGGCGGCTCCACCGGCTGGCTCCGCCCGCTGTCCTCACCGGCTGGCCCCACCCGCCGACTCCACCCGCTGTCCTCACCCGCAGACTCCACCCTCTGACCTCACCCACCGACTCCACCCGCTGACCCCACCCACCGACTCCACCGGCGGAGCCCACCCGCACCGCCCCGGAGGGGAACCGGCCACCCCACCCCTCCCGTCACACCGTCATGGACAAGCAGCGACTGACCCTCAGCGTCCTGACCCTGCTTCCGCTCGCCGTGGCCTGCGGCACCGAGACGGCGGGCGGGGGCTCCGTGGGGACCGGATCGTCCCCGGTCACCGGCGTTCACTGGAGTGTCGACACCCTCACCACGCACGGCCGGACCCGGCAGGCCCCGGACAGCGCGTATCTGCGGATCGGCGAAGACGGTCGCGTCAGCGGCAACCTCGGCTGCAACACTTTCGGCTCGACCGTCACCCTCAAGGGTGACCGTGTGGACTTCGGGGAGATCGAGGCGACCGACATGGGCTGCCAGAAGGACCCCATGAGCTTCGAGCAGAGCCTCAGCCGCGCCTACGTCGACAACACGTTCACCAGCGAGGTCAAGGGCGACAAGCTGACGCTCACCACCGACGGCGGCGACCGCGTCGATCTCACCAAGGAACCGGACGCGCCCCTGTACGGCACGAAGTGGACGGTCACCTCCCTCGGGGACGGTGACGTGGCCCAGTCCCTTCCCGAAGTGGCCGACGCCCACTTCACCCTCGACAAGGCGAACGGCACCCTTTCCGGCCGTCTCGGCTGCAACCACGTCACCGCCAAGGCCACCGTCCGCGACGGACATATCACCCTCGGCGCCGCCAAGACCACCCGGATGATGTGCGACGGCTCACTCATGGACACCGAGAGGACCTTGCTGGGCCTCTTCGACAGCACGGTCGTATACGAGTTGAACCACCGATCCATCGCGCTGACCAGCACAAACGGAAAAACCGTCCAAGCCGTCGCCGACGAGTGATCCGTCAAAGATCCGTATCCCCAATTCGGACCAGTGGTCGATCTCGCCTACACTCGGTGGCGTGCCACGTGGTGACGGTCGACTCAATCATGATCTGCTCCCCGGCGAGAAAGGCCCCCAGGACGCTTGCGGCGTCTTCGGAGTCTGGGCCCCCGGTGAAGAGGTCGCCAAGCTCACTTACTTCGGGCTCTACGCCCTCCAGCATCGAGGCCAGGAATCCGCGGGTATCGCGGTAAGCAACGGCTCCCAGATCCTCGTCTTCAAGGACATGGGCCTCGTGTCCCAGGTCTTCGACGAGACCTCGCTCGGTTCGCTCCAGGGTCATATCGCGGTCGGTCACGCCCGCTACTCGACCACCGGCGCCTCCGTGTGGGAGAACGCCCAGCCGACGTTCCGTGCCACCGCGCACGGCTCCATCGCGCTCGGCCACAACGGCAACCTCGTCAACACGGCGCAGCTCGCCGAGATGGTCGCCGACCTCCCCAAGCAGGACGGCCGCACCACCCGCGTGGCCGCCACCAACGACACCGACCTGCTCACCGCGCTCCTCGCGGCCCAGGTCGACGACGACGGCAAGCCGCTGACCATCGAGGAGGCCGCTCACGCGGTCCTCCCGCAGGTCAAGGGCGCCTTCTCGCTCGTCTTCATGGACGAGCACACCCTCTACGCGGCCCGCGACCCGCAGGGCATCCGCCCGCTGGTCCTCGGCCGCCTGGAGCGCGGCTGGGTCGTCGCCTCCGAGTCCGCCGCCCTCGACATCTGCGGCGCGGCCTACGTCCGTGAGATCGAGCCGGGCGAGTTCGTCGCCATCGACGAGAACGGCCTGCGTACGTCCCGATTCGCGGAAGCGAAGCCCAAGGGCTGTGTCTTCGAGTACGTGTACCTGGCCCGCCCGGACACGGACATCGCCGGCCGGAACGTGTAT
Source organism: Streptomyces sp. NPDC111656 (assembly GCF_055656965.1). NCBI lineage: Bacteria > Bacillati > Actinomycetota > Actinomycetes > Kitasatosporales > Streptomycetaceae > Streptomyces > Streptomyces sp. NPDC111656. Next base: position 52,634 of record NZ_JBVKCA010000030.1, on the reverse strand, counting down.
CTCTCGCGTGTCGAGATGGGCCGCAAGCTCGCCAAGGAAGCCCCTGTCGAGGCCGATCTGGTGATAGCGACCCCGGAGTCCGGAACGCCCGCCGCGATCGGTTACGCGGAGGCCAGCGGCATCCCGTTCGGCGCCGGCCTGGTCAAGAACGCGTACGTCGGCCGGACCTTCATCCAGCCTTCACAGACCATCCGCCAGCTGGGCATCCGTCTGAAGCTGAACCCCTTGAAGGAAGTCATCAAGGGCAAGCGCCTGGTCGTCGTCGACGACTCGATCGTGCGCGGCAACACCCAGCGGGCCCTGGTGCGCATGCTCCGCGAGGCGGGTGCGGCGGAAGTCCACATCCGGATCTCCTCTCCCCCCGTGAAGTGGCCCTGCTTCTTCGGCATCGACTTCGCGACCCGCGCCGAGCTGATCGCCAACGGCATGACCATCGAGGAGATCGGCACCTCGCTCGGCGCCGACTCCCTCTCGTACATCTCCATCGACGGCATGATCGAGGCGACCACCATCGCCAAGCCGAACCTGTGCCGCGCCTGCTTCGACGGCGAGTACCCGATGGAGCTCCCGGACCCGGAACTGCTGGGCAAGCAACTTCTGGAGACCGAGCTCGCGGCGGGTCCCGCCGCCACGGCCGCGGCCGACGCGATCCGTCGCCCGTAAACGCCGCAGAGCCCCGTATCACCAACCCGAAAGATCTCAGGCAATGTCTGCTGTATCTGATCAGTCGACTGCGTCGACGGGCACATCCGGTGCTTCCTACGCGGCTGCCGGCGTCGACATCGAAGCGGGCGACCGCGCCGTGGAACTGATGAAGGAGTGGGTGAAGAAGACGCAGCGCCCCGAGGTCCTCGGTGGCCTCGGTGGCTTCGCCGGCCTCTTCGACGCCTCCGCCCTGAAGCGTTACGAGCGCCCGCTGCTCGCTTCTGCCACGGACGGCGTGGGCACCAAGGTCGACCTCGCCCGCCGACTCGGCGTGTACGACACCATCGGCCACGACCTGGTCGCGATGGTCATGGACGACATCGTGGTGTGCGGCGCCGAGCCGCTCTTCATGACCGACTACATCTGCGTCGGCAAGGTCCACCCGGAGCGCGTGGCGGCCATCGTGAAGGGCATCGCCGAGGGCTGTGTGCTCGCGGGCTGCGCCCTGGTGGGCGGCGAGACGGCCGAACACCCGGGCCTGCTCGGTCCGGACGACTTCGACGTCGCGGGCGCCGGTACGGGCGTGGTGGAGGCCGACCGGCTGCTCGGCCCGGATCGCATCCGTACGGGTGACGCGGTGATCGCCATGGCGGCCTCCGGTCTTCACTCGAACGGGTACTCGCTCGTCCGGCACGTCCTCTTCGACCGGGCGAACCTCAGCCTGGACCAGCACGTGGAGGAGTTCGGCCGTTCGCTCGGCGAGGAGCTCCTGGAGCCCACCAAGATCTACTCGCTGGACTGCCTGGCGCTGACGAGGACCACCGACGTGCACGCCTTCAGCCACATCACCGGCGGCGGGCTCGCGGCCAACCTGGCCCGGGTGATCCCGGACGGGCTGCACGCGATCGTGGACCGCGAGACCTGGACGCCGGCCCCGGTCTTCGACCTCGTCGGCAGGACGGGCGAGGTCGAGCGTCTGGAGCTGGAGAAGACGCTGAACATGGGCGTGGGCATGATCGCGATCGTCCCCGAGGAATCGGCGGACGCGGCGCTGGCCACCCTCGCGGACCGCGGCGTGGACGCCTGGGTCGCCGGTGAGATCACCGAGCGCGGCGAGCACGCGACGGGCGCTGCCCTGATCGGCGACTACGCGAGCTGAGGCCCTCGGGGCAGCACAAAACCCGGTCCGGCGTTGAGGCCCCGGACCGGGTGAAGTGCGGTTGCTACGAGAAATCCGCCAACAGAGATCTGCTCACCGCTACAGCTACGAGAGATCGCGGAAACCGCGAGGGACGCTGGTGCGTCAAGCGCCGCGACGTTGAGACTGTGGACCGGACTCGTCCTCATCCTCATCGTCGTCGTTGTAGAGATCCGCGTACTGGGCGTACGGGTCGTCTTCCTCGTCGTCGTCCTCGAACGGCTCGCCATTCGGCGGCTGGCTCGAAGTCGAAGCGCCCAGCTCATTGGCCAGACGCGAGAGGTCAGTCCCGCCGCTGCTGTACTTCAGCTGGCGGGCGACCTTCGTCTGCTTGGCCTTTGCCCGGCCGCGCCCCATGGCTCGACCCCCTCGGATACGGGGCTCGGTGGCCCCAGAGTCTTGACACGCGTTCATGATCTGGAACGGGCTCTCCATGGAGAGACCGGTCCGTAGGGCTTCCACGGTACCTGAGCCCGCGCCCATACGGTACGTCGCCCGCAGGACGCGCCTAGGCCCAGAACCTGCGAGGTGCCCTGTCCCCGCTGGTCAACCGCGATTTTAACCTCTTCTTGGCGGACGACCCGCCGACGGGAGTGAGAGTTCTCTCGAAGTGTCCCCTCGGCGGGTCCCTGACAAGCGTCGAGACACGCGTGGAATGCGACGGAACGGAGGGTTCCGTTATCCGCGGCGGCGCGCCTCCGCCATCCGCTGCTCGGCGATCCGGTCGGCCGCGGCGGCCGGCGGAATCCCGTCCTCCTTCGCACGTGCGAAGATGTCCAGCGTGGTGTCGAAGATCTTCGTGGCCTTCGCCTTGCACCGGTCGAAGTCGAAGCCGTGCAGCTCGTCGGCGACCTGGATGACACCGCCCGCGTTCACCACGTAGTCGGGCGCGTAGAGGATCCCGCGGTCCGCGAGGTCCTTCTCGACGCCCGGGTGCGCGAGCTGGTTGTTGGCGGCGCCGCACACGATCCGCGCGGTGAGCACCGGCACGGACGCGTCGTTCAGCGCCCCGCCCAGCGCGCAGGGGGCGTAGATGTCCAAGCCCTCGGTGCGGATCAGCGCCTCGGTGTCCGCGGCGGCCGTGACGCCCGTCGGGTGCTTGTCCAGGATCCGCCGTACGGACTCGTCGCGTACGTCCGTGATCACGACCTCGGCGCCGTCCTCGCGCAGATGGTCCACCAGGTGGTGTCCCACCTTGCCGACGCCCGCGATGCCGACCTTGCGGCCACGCAGCGTCGGGTCGCCCCACAGGTGCTGGGCACTGGCCCGCATGCCCTGGAAGACCCCGTAGGCGGTCAGGACCGAGGAGTCGCCGGCGCCGCCGTTCTCGGGCGAGCGGCCCGTCGTCCAGCGGCACTCGCGCGCCACGACGTCCATGTCGGAGACGTACGTACCGACGTCGCACGCGGTGACGTAGCGCCCGCCGAGCGAGGCCACGAACCGGCCGTAGGCGAGGAGCAGCGCCTCGCTCTTGATCTGCTCGGGGTCCCCGATGATCACGGCCTTGCCGCCGCCGTGGTCGAGACCGGCCATGGCGTTCTTGTACGACATCCCGCGCGAGAGGTTCAGCGCGTCGGCGACGGCCTCCTCCTCGTTCGCGTACGGGTAGAAACGCGTCCCGCCCAGGGCGGGGCCCAGAGCGGTGGAGTGGATGGCGATGACGGCCTTGAGGCCACTGGCCCGGTCCTGGCAGAGCACGACTTGCTCATGACCCCCCTGGTCCGAATGGAACAGGGTGTGCAGGACGCCGTCGGTTACGTCGGTCACGGTGGTGACTCCCAGGTAAGTAGCGGCGGTTGTGGACGGTGCCCGTGCGGATGGCGGGCTTCCGTGGGCATGAGATTAGAGCCTGTGCCCGGTGGCCATCCGCGCAGTGTTCAGGATCACCTCCTCCCGGAGTACGTTTCCGCACGGTCGTGGGACGATTTGCAGTGATTTCCCGGTCGCCCGTGTGCCGCTCGCCCGGGATCCCGTCCGGGTTTCGTGTCCGGTCCGTTGGGGAGGGAGCAGGGGTGCCCAAGGTGTCCTCGGTGATCGTCCCGTACGCGTCTTATCTGCGCGTGTACGAACCGCTGGCCGCCTTCCCGGAGCCTGAGCGAACCCACTGGGCGCGTTACGCACGGCGCGCCGAGCGTCCGTCGTACCAGGACGAGTTGCGCCGCTCCCTGGCCGACCTGCTGCCCACTCCGCCGATCCCCGTGCCGGTGCACGAGAGCGCGGACGCGTTCGTGCTGAGCGTCGACGGAGTGCTCTGCGTCTGTCCCTGGCGCACCCGGCTGCGTGGCTGGCAGGCGCTGGAGGAGCTGGCCGACGAACTGCCCGTGTCGGTCCTGGACGCGGTCCTGCCGCCGCTCGTACGCCGCCAGGCGGCCCTCGACTACGAGCGCTGGCTGGCCCGCAACCCCGACGCCCGCCCGTGGATCCGCACCTCGACCTGGCAGGTGCCGCTGAACTGGTTCGTGCTCGTCACCGACGAGGAGCGGCGGTACGAGAAGGGGGCGGGCGGCGACGGAGCCGCGCCCGCGCTGCGCTACCGGACGCCGATGGTGCAGGCGCGGCGGCGGACGGCACGCGCCCTGAAGACCCTGCGGGACACCCTGGACGAGGGACCCCTCATCGACGGCCTGGTGGACGTGGGGCGCTGGCTGGAGGAGTTCCATCCGCGCTCGCTGGTCGAGCTGGACTACGGAGGGCTCGTGCACGCCCTGCCGGCCGGGGACCTCGAGGACGACCACTCGGCGGCCGACGTCGCCGAGGGCATCGAGGCGCTGCGTCATGGGGACGGGGCGGCGGCGGGCGAGGCGTACGGACGGCTCGTGGAGCGCTGGCGCTCGGTCCGGGACCGGCGCTCGGCGAACTGAGGGGCGTCCAGGGCCTTCGGGCCCGCGGGGCGCGTGGGTCCTGTGTGTCGCGTGGGTTCTGTGCGCCCTGTGGGACCTGTGCGTCCTGTGGGGTGTCTGAGTACTTCGGGGTGTCTGAGCGCCTCGGGACGGCTGGGGTGGGTTTGCCGCACGAGAAGTGTGATGTGCTTCTCACTGGTGTTCGCCCGAACTGACGTATGGTCCTCGCACGCTGAAGAACCCTCACTGCGGGAGAAGACCACACAGGGCGGGACCTAGGTCCTGATCCGGTCTTTTGTGTCAACGATGCGTCAAGCGTGACGTATGGCACTTACCTGTCTCTTGCATCGCTTGCCCCTCCTCGTGCCAAAATAGGACAAGGAGCCCGGGGGAGGGCTCCATCCGTCCATGTCTGGGCGGGAATCTCGGTATTGCGCGCTATGGGGGGTCTGACGACTCCTGATCGTCCTGTGACTGATCGTCACAGTGGCGTGACTGTCCGCTATGGCATGGTCCATCGGCTTCCGTCGCTGATGAACACCTGGGAGGGCAATTCCATCGGTTTGGCCGACGCGGCTGGACGGATGGTGTAGTTGTAGTGCCGAGGACAAGCCGTTCGTCCTATAACCGACTCGACTCGCGTCCGCCATTTCGGGCAACGCGGGTCAAGGTGCAGAATTTAGAGGAAAGAACCGAGAAGGTTCGGTTCTCCCGAGGAGGCCGCTCATGACCGCTCGCACCCCTGATGCCGAGCCGCTGCTGACCCCCGCTGAGGTCGCCACGATGTTCCGCGTCGACCCCAAGACGGTCACGCGGTGGGCGAAGGCCGGCAAGCTCACATCCATCCGCACGCTCGGCGGGCACCGCCGCTACCGCGAGGCTGAGGTCCGCGCGCTACTCGCGGGTATCCCGCAGCAGCGCAGCGAAGCCTGAACAATCGCATAACCGGGCAATTCGGCGGGTCCCCCAACCTGTCAAGACGCCCGAACCACAGCTCCAAGCGACGCGGGTCCTGCCCCAACAGGGCTCACGCCCGACCCAGTTACACATGCGACAAGGGTGCGTCGTCGATCGCGCTGGACTCCGCCGGGTCCAGCGCGATTTTTTTGTGCCCTGCTCAGGCACCGAAGAGGCGCGGGTGTGAGTCGTGCGGTGGGTCTGTGAGCGGCCTTGTCGGAGTCTGGGGAGGGCTGTCGGATCTCCTGTGGGAGCCCTCGGAGAGTGGTGCAATTGCACATATTAAATTGACCAGTTGTAGGTGGGGTGTAAGTTCTGCCCTTCTGAAAACTTATGCGGTGACACCCGTCACACGCCAGAGTCCTTGTTGCCTGTGACGCGTCTGCGCTAAAGGAGTTGGGCGGATGTGCCCTCCCTCGTGAGGTCACGCATGGGAGGGGGTTTCGTCCTCGGCCGCCGTCTCGTCCTCCTCGCCGTGCGCGGAGGGCTCCATGGCCAGTCTCAGGAGCTGGTGGCAGATCGGGCAGTGCCGCGTCAGATGGCGATACCCGGAGGCGGCCGACAGATGGGCGCGGAGCAGAGCGCGCGTCTCGTGCCGAGCGAACGCCGCCATGAACCACCTCCGGGAGGTCGAGTGCCCTGGATTCCGGGGTACCCGCCGAATGTGACGGCGTCAAGGTGCGGGGAGCTCCGCCGGTGGGGGCGGGACTGCGTCCGGCGCTCGGTGGGAGGGCCTGGGGAGCGGCCGTGTGGTGGTGGGGGCGCGTGAGGCGCGTGAAGGGGCGTACGCGGCGCTCGGAGTCTGTGGATGCGCGCCCGGGGACCCGAACGTGCGCTGCCGGGCGCTCGGTCCGCGTGGGGGTGGTTCGCGCGCGGGTGGTCCGGGAGTCCAGAGGCGCGAGGGGTCCGTGAGTTCGTACGGCTGCGCGGAGCGCGTACGCACGAAAGCCCGGGTCCGAAGACCCGGGCTCTCGTATCTCTTGCGGTCCTGACGGGATTTGAACCCGCGGCCTCCACCTTGACAGGGTGGCGAGCACTCCAAACTGCTCCACAGGACCAGGTTTCGCAGTCACTTTCTTGCGTTGTGCTGCGAGAAGAGACTGTACAGGAGGGTGAGCCCGGGGTCGAACTCACCCACCGTGCAGGTCCCGTTACGGCACCGCCGCGTCGATCGCCTTCACGATGCGCTTGTCGGAGACCGGGTACGCCGTGCCGAGCGCGTGGGCGAAATAGCTGACCCGGAGCTCCTCGATCATCCAGCGGATGTCCAGGACCTGCTGCGGGACCGGCCGGCCCTGCGGCATCTGCTCCAGGAGCCAGGCGTACTCGTCCTGCATCTCGTGGACCTTCTCCATGCGGGTGGTGTCCCGCTGGACGCCGGTCGGCATCTGCTGCAGGCGACGGTCGGCGGCGACCAGATAGCGCATCAGGTCCGGGAGCCGGCGCAGGCCGGTCGCCGTGACGAAGCCAGGCTTCACCAGGGCGTTCAGCTGCGTCCGTACGTCCGTGAGGTTTGCCAGCAGGGTGGGGCTGCTGGTGGCCTTCAGACGGCGCTCACAGGCCTGCCAGGCGGCGAGGACCTGCTGCACCTGGCCCACCGTCCGGACCGTCGTGTCGACGATCTCGGCGCGCACCTTGTCATACAGCTTCCGGTACGACTCCTCGTCCCACGCCGGGCCCCCGAAGTCGACGATCAGCTTGTCCGCCGCCGCCATGGCGCAGTCGTCGAACAGGGCCTGCACGGAGCCGTGCGGGTTGGCGGACAGGGCGAGCTTCTGGGCGTTGGTGAGCTTGTCCGAGGCGAACTTGGCAGGGTTCACCGGGATGTTGCGCAGGATCAGCCGCCGGGTGCCCGTCCACATGGCCTGCGCCTGCTCGGCCTCCGTGTCGAAGAGACGTACGGAGACGGTGTTCGCCGTCGGGCCGTCGTCGACCAGGGCCGGGTACGCCTTCACCGGCTGGCCGGCCCGGCGCGTCTCGAAGACGTGCGTCAGCGTGCCGATCGTCCAGTCCGTGAGGCCCGTGCGTTCCAGGGACTCGCCGCCCTCGCGCTCCGCCGTCGCCGCCGCGGCCTGCGAGATCGCCTTGCGCGCCTTCGGCTTCAGCTGGAGCTGGAGGGTCGAGAGGTCCTTGTCCTCGGCCAGCTTGCGGCGCCGCTCGTCGACGATCCGGAAGGTGATCTTCAGGTGGTCGGGGAGGCGGGACCAGTCGAAGTCGTCGGCCGTGACCGGGACACCGACCATCCGCTTGAGCTCACGGGCGAGGGTCGTCGGCAGCGGCTCCTGAAGGGGCACCGCCTGGTCGAGGAACCGCTTCGCGAAGTTCGGGGCGGGGACGTAGTTGCGGCGGATGGGCTTGGGGAGGGAACGGATGAGCTCGGTGACCACCTCTTCGCGCAGACCCGGGATCTGCCAGTCGAAGCCCTCGTCCGTCACCTGGTTCAGGACCTGGAGCGGGATGTGGACCGTGACGCCGTCGGCGTCCGCGCCCGGCTCGAACTGGTAGGTCACCCGGAACTTCAGGCGGCCCTGACGCCATGAGTCGGGGTAGTCGTCCTTGCTGACGTCACCAGCTCGCTCGTTGATGAGCATCGAGCGCTCGAAGTCGAGGAGCTCGGGCTCGTCGTGGCGCTTGTGCTTCCACCAGGAGTCGAAGTGCGCGCCGGACACGACGTGGGCCGGCACCCGCTGGTCGTAGAAGTCGAACAGCGTCTCGTCGTCGACCAGGATGTCCCGGCGGCGGGCACGGTGCTCCAGCTCCTCGACCTCGGTCAGAAGCTTGCGGTTGTCGGCGAAGAACTTGTGGTGCGTGCGCCAGTCGCCCTCCACGAGGGCGTTGCGGATGAAGAGGTCGCGGCTCGTCTCGGGGTCGATACGACCGTAGTTGACCTTGCGTTGGGCGACGATCGGGACGCCGTAGAGGGTGACCTTCTCGTACGCCATCACGGCCGCCTGGTCCTTCTCCCAGTGCGGTTCGCTGTACGTGCGCTTGAGGAGGTGCTCCGCCAGGGGTTCGACCCACTCGGGCTCGATCCTGGCGTTCACCCGGGCCCAGAGACGGGAGGTCTCCACCAGCTCGGCCGACATCACGAAACGCGGCGGCTTCTTGAAGAGGGCCGAGCCCGGGAAGATGGCGAACTTGGCGTTGCGGGCACCGAGGTACTCGTTCTTGCCCGTGCTGCGCCCGCTCTCGCCCCCGGTCTCCTTCACGTCCTTCATGCCGACGTGCGAGAGCAGGCCGGCGAGGAGGGAGACATGGACGCTCTGCTCCGCCGCGTCGTCCTCGTTGAGGTGGATGCCCATCTGCTTGGCGACCGTGCGCAGCTGGGTGTAGATGTCCTGCCACTCGCGGATGCGCAGGAAGTTGAGGTACTCCTGCTTGCACATGCGACGGAAGGCCGACGAGCCTCGTTCCTTCTGTTGTTCGCGGACGTAACGCCAGAGGTTGAGGAAGGCGAGGAAGTCGCTCGTCTCGTCCCTGAAGCGGGCGTGCTGCTGGTCCGCCTGCGTCTGCTTGTCCGCGGGGCGCTCGCGCGGATCCTGGATGGAGAGGGCCGCGGCGATCACCATGACCTCACGCGCACAGCCGTTCTTGTCGGCCTCCAGGACCATGCGGGCCAGCCGGGGGTCGACGGGGAGCTGGGCGAGCTTGCGGCCGGTGTCCGTGAGGCGCTTGCGTACGTCCTTTTCGGACGGGTCGAGTGCGTTCAGTTCCTGGAGGAGCTGGACGCCGTCTCGGATGTTGCGGTGGTCCGGCGGGTCGATGAAGGGGAACTTCTCGATGTCGCCGAGGCCGGCCGCCGTCATCTGGAGGATGACGCTCGCCAGGTTCGTACGGAGGATCTCCGCGTCCGTGAACTCCGGGCGGGTGTCGAAGTCGTCCTCGGAGTACAGGCGGATGCAGATGCCGTCCGACGTACGGCCGCAGCGGCCCTTGCGCTGGTTGGCGCTGGCCTGCGAGACCGGCTCGATGGGCAGACGCTGGACCTTGGTGCGGTGGCTGTATCTGGAGATACGGGCGTTGCCCGGGTCGATGACGTACTTGATGCCCGGGACGGTGAGCGAGGTCTCGGCGACGTTGGTCGCCAGGACGATCCTGCGGCCGGTGTGGGGCTGGAAGACGCGGTGCTGCTCCGCGTGGGAGAGGCGGGCGTAGAGGGGGAGGACCTCGGTGAAGCGGTAGTTCTTTTTCGTGAGTGCGTCCGCCGTGTCGCGGATCTCGCGTTCGCCGGAGAGGAAGACCAGGATGTCGCCCTTGCCCTCGGCCTGCAGTTCCTCGACCGCGTCCGTGATCGCGGTGATCTGGTCGCGGTCGGCGTCGTCCCCTTCCTCCTCGAGGAGCGGACGGTAGCGGACCTCCACGGGGTACGTACGGCCGCTGACCTCGACGATCGGGGCGTCGCCGAAGTGGCGGGAGAAGCGCTCCGGGTCGATCGTGGCCGACGTGATGACGACCTTGAGGTCCGGGCGCTTGGGGAGCAGCTGGGCGAGGTAGCCGAGCAGGAAGTCGATGTTGAGGGAGCGCTCGTGGGCCTCGTCGATGATGATCGTGTCGTAGGCGCGCAGCTCGCGGTCCGTCTGGATCTCGGCGAGCAGGATGCCGTCCGTCATGAGCTTGACGAAGGTGCCGTCCGGGTTCACCTGGTCGGTGAAGCGGACCTTCCAGCCGACGGCCTCGCCCAGGGGGGTGTCCAGCTCCTCCGCCACCCGCTCGGCGACCGTGCGGGCGGCGATGCGGCGGGGCTGGGTGTGGCCGATCATGCCGCGGACGCCGCGGCCCAGTTCGAGACAGATCTTGGGGATCTGGGTGGTCTTTCCGGAGCCGGTCTCACCTGCGACGATGACGACCTGGTGGTCGCGTATGGCGTCGGCGATGTCGGACTTCTTCTGGCTGACTGGGAGCTGCTCGGGGTAGGTGACGGCGGGCACGCGGGTGCGGCGCTCGGCCATGCGGGCCTCGGCCTTGGTGACCTCCGCGTCGATCTCGGCGAGCACGGCGGTGCGGGCTTCGGGTTTGCGGATCCGGCGCGCGCCCTCGAGCCTGCGGCCGAGCCGGTGCGCGTCGCGCAGGGACAGCTCGGCCAGGCGGGGGGCGAGGTCGCCGAGGACGGGGGCAGGATGCGTAGACATACGCCGTCCAGGATCTCACCTCGCCGAAATTACTGGCGAGTGCTTTATCCGGGGACCCTGTGGGGTGCCTTGCGCCGGGTGCGCCGTCCGTCGGGGGCGGGGCCGTGGCGGTACGTCGAGCCCGTCGCCGCTGGATCAGACATGGGCCGGGCATGCGAGCCGCTGCTCGATCCGAACGTGAGCGACGGGCTTGCGACGCACCGCCACGGCCCCCTCGCGTCGTACGGCGACTGCGGGTGAGTGGGGCGAGCGGTCTGTGGTGGCGGGTCAGGGCGCGCGCGGGGACGGGGGTGTGGGGGTCGGGGTCTCGGTCGGGGGTGCTGGTGTCTCGGGGGGTGTCGGGGTGCGAGGGGAGGCGCCCCGGGCCATGGACTGGGCGGTGTTGGAGACGGCCTTGATGCCCAGGTAGGCGGTGGTCATGCCGCTCACCGCGGTGAACGCGGCGGTGAGCACGCCGACGATCACGGCCTTGTCGCCGTCGAGCCGCCAGACGCCGAAGATCGCGACGGCCGAGATCGCGAGAATGCTGACGACCACGGCGAACAGCCCGTACCGGGCCCGGTCCTTCTCCAATTCGGTGTCCTGAATCACTCTGGCCACGTTCCGGCTCATGTCTTCCCCACCCCGAAGAAACCTGCTGGACCGGCCAGAACATAGCGGCGGTCGAGCGCCGGTGCCAAGCGAGCCGCCCATCACCGGTCGCGCCCGTCCCGGCGCGAAGAAAGGGGCGGACCCCTTAGGGCCCGCCCCTCCTCAGCTGTCCGCGCGGGTGTCATCGCACGTCGACGTAGTCCTCCGTGCCGTCGCCCACGAAGTGCTTGCTGTCGGGATACAGGAAGACGGGTACCCAGGTGCCGTCCTGCTGGGCCTTGAAGCCCTTGCTGAAGGATCCGTTCGATTTCGTGGTGACGGTGGACATCAGGTACCAGGTCTTCTTGCCCTTGGGCCGGAAGAGGATCTCCACCTTCTTGGCGCCGTACGCCTTCCAGGAGGTGGTGCCGGCCTTGCGCTCCTGGAGCACGCCCTTGACGGTGATCGTCCGGCCCTTGGAGACAGGCTCGGGGGACGCGTTGGCGTCCTTGATCCGGGTGAGGGCGCGGTTCCTGCGCAGGCTGCCGCTGACGCCGCCCTTGATGTCCTTGGCGGTGGAGCCCGCGTAGTGCAGCCGCCAGTAGCCGTCCGTGTAGCCCGGCAGCTTCTCGACGATGAACTGCGAGCCGACGGAGGTCTGCACCGTCTTCTTGGTGCTCCAGTGCGTCCTGCCGTCGGGCGAGTACTGGATGTCGACGCCGATCCGGTCGTTGCTGTCGCGTCCGACCAGGTCGACGCTGCCGGTGATGTCCAGCTGTGCGTACTCGTCCAGTTGCGCCGTGAACTCGGTGAACTTCGTCGTGGCGGTGGCCGCGACGGTGACGTCGGCCTTCGCGGTGCGCTGGACGAAGGGGGTGTACGGGTACGGCGGGAAGCCGACCTGGTAGACCACCTTGCTGCCGTACGCGTACTTCGAGAAGGAGAAGCGGCCGTTCGCGTCGGTGGTCGACTGGACGGGGTTGCAGGTGGTGCAGTCCTTGTAGTCCATCTGCAGCGCGATGCCGGACAGCGGCTTCCACTCCGTGCCGCTCTGGTACTGGAGCGTTCCGGTGACGTTGAACTTGTCGTTCGCGGTGACGTGGAGGCTGCTCTTGTCCAGGACGATCCGGGTCGGCGCGGCCTTCGGGCTGACAGTGATCCAGGAGCTGTCGGCGTAGCCCAGGTCGCTCCGGTACTCGGCGAAGGTCCAGCCGCCCGACTTCGTCTCGTGGGAGGCGGAGAAATGGCCCGCGTCGTCCGTGACGGCCGTCGTGTCGATGTTCCCGTCGAACGTGAGGTTCACGGTGGCGCCGGGCAGCGGCACCGTCTCACGGGTGCTGGGGTCGCGGACGACCATGTCGCCGTTGGCCGTGACGGTCCTGTGCTCGATGTCGGGCTGCGTCGGGGTGACGGAGTAACCGGTGAACACGGGCTGCTTCTTGTAGTGCAGCGTGCCCGCGTCCTGCCGGACGGTGGTCCCGCCCGAGGAGTCCGTGGCCTCGATGTCGACCGTGTAGTCGCCCAGGGTGTCCAGATGGATGGGCTGCGAGGCCCAGGTGCCGTCCCACGAGCTGGTGAAGTACTTGTACGTGAAGTCGGTGATCGTGGCCACGGGCGCGGCCGACGGGTCGCTTCCGGCCGGGCGGAGCCTGGCCGTGATCTTGTCGATCGAGCCGCTGTAGTTCAGGCGGACGTCGAGCACCGACCAGTCGGCCTGGTCGCTGTAGGCGTCCGTGACGTTCGGCCCTGCGGCGTGGGCCGTGCCGGGTATCGCGAAGGTGCCGACCAGGACGGCACCGGCCGTCACCAGTCCTCTGGCGATATGTCTCAAGAACCCCCCTGGGTCTTGTGAGCGACGAAAACCCCCTCCAGTCGACCCGGAGGGGGTTTTCGTTCTTGTGGCTGGGGCCGGGGTCGAACCGGCGACCTATCGCTTTTCAGGCGATCGCTCGTACCAACTGAGCTACCCAGCCACGAGGTTTCCTGGGAAACCTCAGCGGTCCTGACGGGATTTGAACCCGCGGCCTCCACCTTGACAGGGTGGCGAGCACTCCAAACTGCTCCACAGGACCAAGCTGTTGCGTGCGACGCGTAAAACAGTGTCGCACACGGTGTTGCGTGCCCCCAACGGGATTCGAACCCGTGCTACCGCCTTGAAAGGGCGGCGTCCTAGGCCGCTAGACGATGAGGGCTATCGGCCCGCCTGGGCGCTTCTCAGCGCGTCGGGGACGTCTGAAGCATATGGGATGGCGGGAGGTATCGCCAAAACGGTTTACGGGGTGCTCGTGGAGGGGGTCGGGGAGGGGGTGGACGACTGGGGCGCGCCTGGTTGGTTCTCCTTCGGGAGGTGGCGGCTGACCTCGGCCGTCGTCAGGCCCAGACCGCCCAGTTTGATCTCGTCCCAGGCCTGGAGACGGCGGGTGTCACGGTCGACGTAGAGGACCGAGGCCTCGATGGGATCGGGGTACTTGCCCTCGATCGCGCGCAGGCCGCTGCCGCCCGTCGAGCCCTCGACGCGCAGGCGGGTTCCGTACTTCATGACCTCCGTCTGTTCGTGGTGGAGGTGACCGGCCAGGACGAGGGGCACCTCGCCGTCCGTCCCGCGGGCCGCCGACGGCTCGTGGGCGACGGCGATGTCGACGGGGGTGCCTGCCGTGCGCTGGTCGCGGAGGGCGGAGGCCAGGCGGGCGCCGGCCAGATCCTCCGCCGCGTCGCCGCCCGGGACGGCCGAGCGGTCGGGGGTGAACTGGGGGTCGCCGATGCCGGCGAAGCGCAGGCCCGCGACCGTGATCGCGCGGCCGTCGTCCAGGACGTGCACGTTCTTCAGACGTTCCAGGTAGCGCTGGGTGACGAGGCTGTCGTGGTTGCCACGCACCCAGATGTAGGGCGCGCCCAGGTCGGGGACGGGGTCCAGGAAGCCGTTCTCGGCCGACGTTCCGTGGTCCATGGTGTCGCCGGAGTCGACGATCACATCGATCGCGTACTGCTTCACCAGTGACGCGATGATCTTCCAGCTCGCGGGGTTGAGGTGGATGTCGGAGACGTGCAGGACCCGGATCGTGGACGGGTCGGGCTCGTACGTCGGGAGCGTGGAGGTGACGTCGTACAGCTTCGTCACGTTCGTCACCAGACGTGCCAACTCCTTCTGGTAGACGTCGAATTCACTGACGATGTTGCGGGCGTTGCCGACGAGGGAGGGGGCGGAGGAGAGCAGTCCGGAGAACCTCGGTTCCAGCACCGAATTCGGGTTCCAGGTGGCGAAGGCCGTCGCTCCGGAGGCGGTGAGCAGGGTGAGGGCCAGGCCGCCGGCGGCCAGGGCGCGGCGCGGGCGGCGGTAGACCGCGAGGCCGAGGGCCGTGGCGCCCGACACGACCGCGACGCAGGACCGTACGGCCAGGTCGAGCGTGCCGTGCTCGACGTCCTGCGCGACCTCGTCCTGCAGGCCCGAGAGCCGCTCGGGGTGGTCGACCAGGGCCTGCGCGCGGACCGGGTCGAGCTGGTCGACGTTCACGTCGAGGCGGACCGGGGCGATGTGGCTGTTCAGCTCCAGGGCGCCGAGCGGGGAGACGTTGATCTTGGTGCCGCCGGTGACCGAGGGGCGCAGGGTCATCGTGGTGTTCATGGGACCGACCGGGACGCGCACATTGCCCACGATCAGCAGGCCCAGCCAGGCGCCGAGGAGGACGACCGCCATCAGGCCGAGCGCCCGGGCGTACGGGTTCGGCTGCTGGACGAGTTCCTCGGTGACGGGGCGGAAGCGGCGGGTGCGGCGGAAGTGGCGGGAGCGGAGGGTGTGGTGCTTGCGGGTCAGGGCGGTGGTGACGGCGGATATGGCGGTGGTGACGGCGGATGTGGCGGTGGTGACGGCAGCGGGGACGCGGGCCATTGGTCCCGTATGCCCAAGTGCGGGGGTGGGTATGCGGGGTGTTCGGGGCTGTCGTCGACTCTCCTGCGAGGCGGTCGTACCGGACAATGGCCGTGTGCTGGAGATGACGCGCGAGGAGTTCGAGGAACTGGTCGCCGAGGCGCTGGACCGGATTCCGCCGGAGCTGACGCGGTTGATGGACAACGTGGCGGTGTTCGTCGAGGACGAGCCCGACCCCGCCGATCCCGAGCTGCTCGGGCTCTACGAGGGAACTCCACTGACCGACCGCGGGGAGTGGTACGCGGGGGTGCTGCCGGATCGGATCACGATCTACCGGGGGCCGACCCTGCGGATGTGCGAGACGCGGGAGGACGTGGTGGCGGAGACCGAGGTCACCGTGGTGCACGAGATCGCGCATCACTTCGGGATCGATGACGAACGGCTGCACGCGCTCGGCTACGGGTGAGTGAGCGGAGAGTGGGTGGCGGGGGCCGGCGCCCACTCGGACTCGGGACGCGTGTCATGTTCCCGCGTGTCCTCTTGCGGGCGGCGGGAGTTGGGCAGGGGGACTCCCCGATCCATCCCCAGGCTCTCGGCTTCGCCGAGCAGGGGAGACCCCCTCCGGAGGTGGCTGCCCGTGCGCGCCTTGTACGTACCCGTCCGTCTGGCCGCCACGGTCATCGTCGTCGCGTCCGCCGCCGGCTGTATGAGCGTGGGTGACGACGCGGGCCGGCCCGGGCCCGCGCACTCGGCGGGGCGGCACGGCGGTCAGCCTCCCGGCGGGGGGTCCGCGGGGGGCGGGGGTGGTGGCGGGTTCCACGGGGGGCCGGGTGTGAAGGGCGGCGCCTCCGCCAAGCCCGGTGAGCACGCCTCCGGGTCGGCGTCCGCGTCCGCGTCGGCCTCCGGCGGTGCGAAGCCGTCCGCCAGGGCGACGGGCAAGGGGGACGGCAAGGGGCAGCCGGAGCAGCCTCCGCCGTCGAACGGGGTGCCGAGTCCCACGCATGCCACGTCCGATTCGACTCCGCCGCCCCCTCCTCCGCCACCGCCCGTGACGCCGACGCCCGATCCGACCACGGCGGAGCCCTCGTCCTCGGCGCATGAGCAGACCACGCAACTGGTGAATCGGGAGCCGGCGCCACAGGCGGGCCAACCGGCGTGAACGGGGCGGTGGACGGGCGGCGGGAAAGTCGGCGGAGGGGGCGGGAATAGGCTCGGCCACCGCTGGTGTTGGAACCCGTGCCAGCAGACGTAAGACCTGCCCTGTGTGCCTGACCTGCCCCTTTGGGGGTCAGTTTGCCTTCAGGGGTGGGGGGTGCGTATGGTGGTAGATCGTTTGATCCCATTTGCCCGGCGCCATTGCAGAGAGCGCCGCGTGTGGCGCGTACTCTCCCTTGCCGTGGCCGGACCGCATAGAGGCGGTCGATTGCGACTTCACGGAGTTTGGGCGCGTGCCGAAGAACTCCGGAAGGTTCGCATTTCGCATGTCTGTTTCCAGTACTGATCACGTCGTCGTGCCCGAGAACAACGAGAACGACAACAACGAGGGCGTCCAGGCCGCCGTCGAGACCGTGGAGACGGTCGAGACCGTCGAGGCCGTCGACGCCGCCCCCGAGATCACCTTCGGCTCCCTCGGCCTCCCCGAGGGCGTCGTCCGCAAGCTCGCCCAGAACGGTGTGACCACCCCGTTCCCGATCCAGGCCGCGACCATCCCGGACGCCCTGGCCGGCAAGGACATCCTCGGCCGTGGCCGCACCGGCTCCGGCAAGACCCTCTCCTTCGGTCTGCCGACCCTGGCGCGACTCGCCGGCGGTCACACCGAGAAGAAGAAGCCGCGCGCCGTCATCCTCACGCCGACCCGTGAGCTGGCCATGCAGGTCGCCGACGCGCTGCAGCCCTACGGCGACGTCCTCGGCCTGAAGATGAAGGTCGTCTGCGGCGGTACGTCGATGGGCAACCAGATCTACGCCCTGGAGCGCGGCGTCGACGTCCTCGTCGCCACCCCGGGCCGCCTGCGCGACATCATCAACCGTGGCGCCTGCTCGCTGGAGAACGTCCAGGTGGCCGTTCTCGACGAGGCCGACCAGATGTCCGACCTGGGCTTCCTGCCCGAGGTCACCGAGCTGTTCGACCAGATCCCGGCCGGCGGCCAGCGGATGCTGTTCTCGGCCACCATGGAGAACGAGATCTCCACGCTGGTCAAGCGCTACCTGACCAACCCGGTCACGCACGAGGTCGACAGCGCCCAGGGCAACGTCACGACGATGTCCCACCACATCCTCATCGTGAAGCCCAAGGACAAGGCGCCGGTCACCGCCGCGATCGCCTCCCGCAAGGGCCGCACGATCATCTTCGTCCGCACCCAGCTGGGCGCCGACCGTATCGCCGAGCAGCTGCGCGACGCCGGTGTGAAGGCCGACGCACTGCACGGCGGCATGACCCAGGGCGCGCGGACCCGGACGCTGGCCGACTTCAAGGACGGTTACGTCAACGCGCTCGTCGCGACCGACGTCGCCGCCCGCGGTATCCACGTCGACGGCATCGACCTGGTCCTGAACGTGGACCCGGCCGGTGACCACAAGGACTACCTGCACCGCTCCGGCCGTACGGCCCGCGCGGGCCGCAGCGGCACCGTGGTGTCCCTCTCCCTGCCTCACCAGCGCCGTCAGATCTTCCGGCTGATGGAGGACGCGGGCGTCGACGCCGCGCGTCACATCATCAACTCCGGTACGGCCTTCGAGCCCGAGGTCGCCGAGATCACCGGCGCCCGGTCGATGACCGAGGTCCAGGCCCAGTCGGCCGGCGACGCCGCGCAGCAGGCCGAGCGTGAGGTCTCGCAGCTCACCAAGGAGCTGGAGCGCGCGCAGCGTCGTGCGGTCGAGCTGCGTGGGGAGGCCGACCGTCTGGTGGCCCGTGCCGCGCGCGAGCGGGGCGAGGACCCGGAGGCGGCGGTCGTCGCGGCCGCGGAGGCCCTGGCGGAGCAGGCGGTGGCCGAGGCCCCCGCCGAGACGCCGGCCGTGTCCGAGCAGCCCGTCGCCGAGCGTTCGTCCTACGAGCCGCGTCAGCGCCGTGACGAGCGGGGCAACTACGAGCGCCGCGACAACGACCGTGGTGACCGCGGTGGCTCTGGCTTCCGTCGGGACAATGACCGTCGTGATGACCGTGGTGGTCGTTCGTTCGAGCGTCGTGACGACCGTGGCGGTTCCGGTTTCCGTCGGGACAATGACCGTCGTGATGACCGTGGTGGTCGTTCGTTCGAGCGTCGTGACGACCGCGGTGGCTCTGGCTTCCGTCGGGACAATGACCGTCGTGATGACCGTGGTGGTCGTTCGTTCGAGCGTCGTGACGACCGCGGTGGCTCTGGCTTCCGCCGGGACAACGACCGTCGTGACGACCGCGGCGGCTTCGACCGCGACCGCCGTGACAACGACCGTGGCGCTGCCGGTGGTCGTTCGTTCGAGCGTCGTGACGACCGTGGTGGTTCCGGCTTCCGCCGGGACAACGACCGTGGCGCTGCCGGTGGCCGCTCCTTCGAGCGTCGTGACGACCGTGGCGGTCACCGTGGCAGCGACCGCCCCTTCAACCGCGACCGCCAGGACAACCGTCCCTCCAGCGGTTTCCGCGCCGGCAGCCACGACCGCCCGTACGGCCGTCGCGACGACCACCGTGGCACCGGCACCGGCACGGGTACCGGCACCGGTTCCTTCGGCCGCCGCGACGAGAAGCCCCGCTGGAAGCGCAACGGCTGACGTCCGATGACATCTGCTGACGTCCGCTGACGTCCGCGAGTGCTGAACGCCGTGGCCCCCACCGATCCGGTGGGGGCCACGGCGTTTTCCGTGCCCGTGACTGTGCCCCGAGCTGTTCGAAAAGACGTTCCCGGCGGCTGTGAACTCGCTGTAAGATCAGCCGACTTCTGAGACGGACGCGACGGCCGGGGGGCCGGGGGCATCGAGAAGCGGTGCGCGTCCCGTCTCGTTCTTCGGGGAGGGTCTTCTTGACTCGTCATGCCTTCGTGCGCCTGCGTCTCGTCGCCGCCTCCGCGGTGCTGGCGGCCGGCCTGAGCCCGTTGCTGCCGTCGCCGACGGCGGTCGCGGACGTGCCGCAGGAGACGGTGGTGCCGGCGACGCTGCGCTCCACCTACCCCGCCGCCGAGCTCTACAGCGGGTCGTCGCCCAGCGGCCACGACGGCGCGGGGCAGCAGGGCGTCTTCCACACGCTGGAGGGGTCCGGGCTGGTCTGGACGCGGTACGCGGACGGGACGTCCGTGCCCGTGACGCGGCCGACGGAAAACATGGGCGTCTGGGGGACCGGCGGCGATGTCCTCGCGTACCGCTACCCGGGAGACCGGGTCGACCTGTGGAACGCGGTCGACGGGACCACCCGCACCCTCCATGTGCCCTCGGGCCTGGGGCTGCTCACCGTGTACAGCGACCTGGCGGTCGCCTACCGAGGCGTGCCGGACGAGAAGGGCACGACCTGGCGGGAGATGCACCTGCTGCTCCCGGAGGCCGACGGCACCACGCGTGACGTGCCGGTCAGCGGAGTGCCCGCGGGAGTGCACCTCGGGGCGCCCGTGGGCGGGGACGCCGACGGGCTGCTGTTCCAGGGCTCGAAGGACGGGCAGTACCTGTCGCTCATGGTCGACCGGCACACGGGGCAGGTGCGGGACTGGACTCCGCTGCGCTCCAAGGTCTACCTCAGGGCTCAGGTCACCGCCGAGCACGTGGTCCTGTTCAACACCGGCCAGACCGCCGTGCAGGTGTTCTCCCGCTCCGATCTGTCGGCGGCCCCGACCGAGGTCCCGCTGTCGGGCAGCGGCGTGAACCCGGTGCAGGACCTCGCCGTGGTCGGCGACTGGCTGGTCCGCCGCTCTGGCGGCAGTACGGTGGTGACCGCCCAACCCATAACGGGCGGACCCACGGTCACCCTGATGCCCTCGTCGGGTGCCTACTTCTCCGCCGTCTCCGACGGCACCGCCGTCCTGATGGGCCGTACCACCGCCGACGACTGGGGCGTCCAGCGCATCAAGGCGGGCCCGGACGGCAGTCCGGTCGTCACCCAGGTCAAGGCGCTGCCCAAGCCGCCGGTCAAGATCCAGGGACTGTCCCTGGAACAGGGGCGGCTGCTCGTCGCCGACACCGGCGGCCCGGGTGGATACCGCGACGACTACGTACGGAACGTCGCCGTGACCGGCACCCCCGAGTTCGGCGCACGCTCGTCGTTCGACGGCACCGCGCTGAACCTCGGCACCTGCCCGGCGACGGAGGTCGGCTGCTCCCAGCTCCACGGCACGGCCGACGGTCGCGCCGCCTGGCTGACGAAGGACACCACGACCAGCGACCGCATTCGCGTCGCCGGGCCGGCCCCGTACTCCTTCTGGGAGCGCGGGGTCCCCGCCGGCGGCCGGATCACCGACGTGTCCGGCCGGTACCTGATCCACACGACGGACACCGCGCAGACCGTCTACAAGATCGGCAATGACGGCAACCCGGCGCTCACCCGCACGCCCGGCGCTGCCGCCCTCTCCGGCGACACCCTGTGGACCCCGGGCACCACCCCCGGCACTGTCACGGCGTACAACCTCACCACGAAGAAGACCACCGAGACCCTCACCATCGACGCCGGCTGCGCACCCACCGAACTGCGGGCCAACGGCCGCTGGCTGTACTGGGGTTGCGCCGACGGCACGGCCGGCGTCTACGACCGTACGGCGAAGAGGTCCGTGCCCGTCCCGGCCGGCGAGGCGGAACTCGGCGACGGATTCGTCGTCACGCACGACAGACAGGCCGGGCAACTGGTCCTCACGACGGTCGCGGACGGCACACCCGTGAGCCGCGTGATCGGCGCACTGCCCGACACCGGAATCTCCCAGCGCGAGGTGCGCTGGACGGTCGACGAGTCGACCGGGAACGTCGCCTACGTCGACGACCAGGAGCGCGTGCACCTCGTGCCGACCGGCGTCACCCAGCAGCCGCTGCGCCTGCTGGCCCCGGTCGACTCGGCGTCCGCCCTCGCCGCACAGGAGATCGACACGACGCCGTCCACGCTGACCACCCTGCTGCTGTCGAAGCCGACCGCGGGCTGGCGGCTGACCGTGCGCAGCCGCGCCACCGGCAAGGTCGTGGACGCGCGGGACGGCGGTGCGACACGCGGCGAGGTGAAGGTCGGCTGGTTCGGGACGGATGCCAAGGGCGCGTTCCTGACGAACGGACGGTACGACTGGACGCTGTCGGTCACTCCGGCCGACGGGGTCGGCGCCCCGGTCGCCACGAGCGGCACGGTCGCCCTGTCCGGTGCCGCTCCGGCCACCCACGACTACATCGGCGGCGGCGACTCCGTCGGCGACCTGCTCACTCTCAGCTCCTCGGGCACGCTGGGCTTCCGACAGGGCTCGGGCAAGGGCACGTTCTCCGTGAACCTCGGCACCAGCAGCGGCTGGACGACGACCAACAAGGTGGTGCCGTTCGGCGACCTGAGCGGCGACCGCTGCAACGACGTCCTGGTCCGGCTGACCAGCGGGGCACTGCGCGCGTACAAGCCGGACTGCTACGGCACGCTGAAGCCGTCGACGGCGTACACCTCGCTCGGCACCAGCGGCTGGAACCAGTACGACGTCCTGACCTCGCCCGGCGACATCAGCGGCGACGGCCGCCCGGACCTGATCGCCCGCAACACGGCGACCGGCACGGTGTACCTCTACAAGGGCACGAGCACGGGCAAGCTGTCCGCGTGCGTGAAGCTGTACGCCAACTGGAAGACGTACAAGAAGGTCGTCGGCGTCGGTGACCTGAACGGCGACGGCATCGGTGACCTGCTCGCCCAGGACAAGGACAACACCCTGTACCGCTACTACGGCACCGGCAAGGGGTCGTTCGGCGCGCGGACGAAGGTGTCCGCGGGCTGGGGCGGGTCGTACAACGTCGTCGTCGGCGCCGGGGACATCACGGGTGACGGCAAGGCGGATCTGGTCGCGCGGGACACCGCGGGCAATCTGTACCGTCAGAGCGGCACCGGCAAGGGGTCGTTCGCGGCGCGGGTGAAGATCGGGAGCGGCTGGCAGGGCTACAAGGGCCTTTTCTAGCCAACCCGACGTCTTGATCGGTGCATGTCGAGCCCCCGGCGAGGGAATCGCTGGGGGCATGACAGATGACGTCAAGGCGAGTGGGCTGTCGGACGAAGAACGGCTTGCCCAGCTCGGCTATACGCAGGTTCTCGCCCGCCGCATGTCGGCGTTCTCCAACTACGCGGTCTCGTTCACGATCATCTCGGTTCTTTCGGGGTGTCTGACGCTGTATCTGTTCGGCATGAACACCGGCGGCCCCGCCGTGATCACCTGGGGGTGGGTCGCGGTCGGACTGATGACGCTGTTCGTGGGGTTGTCGATGGCCGAGATCTGTTCGGCCTATCCGACCTCGGCGGGGCTGTACTTCTGGGCCCACCGGCTGGCGCCCGCGAGATCGGCCGCCGCCTGGGCCTGGTTCACGGGGTGGTTCAACGTCCTCGGGCAGGTCGCGGTGACCGCCGGGATCGACTTCGGTGCGGCGTCCTTCCTGGGCGCGTACCTGAACCTGCAGTTCGACTTCACGATCACGCCGGGCCGCACGATCCTGCTCTTCGCCGGGATCCTCGTCCTGCACGGGCTGCTGAACACCTTCGGGGTCCGGATCGTCGCCCTCCTCAACGACATCAGCGTGTGGTGGCACGTGCTGGGCGTCGGGGTGATCGTGGGCGCGCTGGCCTTCGTGCCGGACCACCATCAGTCGGCGTCCTTCGTGTTCACGCACTTCGTGAACAACACCGGCTGGGGCAGCGGCGTGTACGTCGTCCTCGTCGGCCTGCTGATGGCGCAGTACACCTTCACCGGGTACGACGCCTCCGCCCATATGACCGAGGAGACGCACGACGCGTCGACGGCGGGCCCGAAGGGCATCGTGCAGTCGATCTGGACCTCGTGGATCGCCGGATTCGTCCTGCTGCTGGGCTTCACCTTCGCCATTCAGTCGTACGACAAGGAGCTGGGCTCGGCGACGGGCGCGCCGCCGGCGCAGATCCTGCTCGACGCGCTGGGGGCGACGGCGGGCAAGCTCCTGCTCCTGGTCGTGATCGGCGCGCAGCTCTTCTGCGGGATGGCGTCCGTCACCGCCAACAGCCGCATGATCTACGCGTTTTCGCGCGACGGGGCGCTGCCGTTCTCGCGGGTCTGGCACACCGTGAGCCCGCGCACACGCACGCCGGTCGCGGCGGTGTGGCTGGCGGCACTGGGCGCGCTCGTGCTGGGGCTGCCGTACCTGATCAATGTGACGGCGTACGCGGCCGTGACGTCGATCGCCGTGATCGGGCTCTACATCGCGTACGTCATCCCGACGCTGCTGCGGCTGCGCAAGGGGGAGGCGTTCGAGCGGGGGCCGTGGCACCTGGGCCGCTGGTCGCGCGCGATCGGCGTCGTCTCGGTCGCCTGGGTCGTCGTGATCACGGTGCTGTTCATGCTGCCGCAGGTCTCGCCGGTCACCTGGGAGACCTTCAACTACGCCCCGGTCGCGGTCCTCGTCGTCCTCGGCTTCGCCGCGACCTGGTGGCTGGTGTCGGCCCGCCACTGGTTCCTCAACCCCGACCACGCCCGCTCGGTCGCCCGCGTGGCGGCGCGCGAGGACGCGCCCGAACCGGTTGATCCGTAGGGCTGTTCGCTGTTGGCGTGGCCGGGACGCGGATACCCGATCGGAGTCCCGGCCACGTCCGGCTATGCTCGGGGATGCAACGGCACGGGATCGATACGGGCCGGCGTGTGGACCCTTAGCTCAATTGGCAGAGCAGTGGACTTTTAATCCATTGGTTGTGGGTTCGAGTCCCACAGGGTCTACCGAAAAGCCCCAGGTCAGAGGGAATCTGACCTGGGGCTTCGGTGTGCTTGGGGAGCGTGGGGCCCGAGGGCTCAACCCGCCGTGAGTTCCGGCAGGGGGAGCGTGTGCTGGGTCTGCAGGACCTTGGCGCGCAGGTAGCGCACGTTGTGGGCGGTGGTGAAGACGCCCGTCGGGACGCGGTGGGAGACCGTGACGCCGAGGTCGCGCAGCTGCTCGGCCTTGTCCGGGTTGTTGGAGAGCAGGTCCAGGTCGTCGATGCCGAGGGCCTGGAGCATCTGGGCCGCCGCGGTGTAGTCGCGGCCGTCCTCGGGCAGGCCGAGGGCGGCGTTGGCGGCGTACGTGTCGAGGCCCTGGTCCTGGAGGGCGTACGCGTCGAGCTTGTTGTAGAGGCCGATGCCGCGGCCCTCCTGACGGAGGTACAGGAGCACTCCGCCGCGCTCCGCGATCTGCTCCACCGCCTCGCGCAGCTGCGGGCCGCAGTCGCAGCGGGCCGAGCCGAAGACGTCACCGGTCAGGCATTCGGAGTGGAGCCGCACCAGCGGGGTCGCGCCGGGCTTGCCGAGCACGACGGCGAGGTGCTCCTTGTCGTCGACGAGGCCGTGGAAGGTGACCAACTGCGCGTCGACCGAGTAGCCGTCGCCGAAGCGCAGGGGCACAGTGACGCGGGTGCGCACCGTGGCGGTGGGGAATTCGCGCATGTTGTCTCTCCGGTCCAGCGGGTGTGGTGCGAGTTGTGCCGGTGGTGCTTCAGTTTTGAAGCACTGCCTCGGAGACAGACAGTACACGGTGCTTTAAAGTTCAAGCAACGGCTTTGCTCGATTCTGTGTCGTACGGCTCACGAAGAGTGCTGTCGCACGGCTCACGAGGAGCGCCGTCGCCGACTACGAGGAACGCCGTCGCCGACTCACGAAGAACGCCGCCGCCACGGCAGATCTTCCCCGCAGGCCCCGGGATTCTCCCCCTGGATGCCGCGGGTGATGGCCCCGCAGATCTCCTCCAGTTGCCCCACCTGCTCCGGGGTCAGTCGGTCGAAGACCGCCGTCATGACCTGCTCCGCGTGACCCGGTGCCGCCCGCTCCAGAACGGCCATCCCCTCGTCCGTGAGGACCGCGACCTGGGTGCGCTTGTCGCTGTGGCAGCCTTCTCGGCGCACCAGACCGTCGTTCGCCAGCCGGGTCACGCCGTACGTCAGCCGACTGCGGGTGATCTTCAGGATCTCGGCGAGGTCGGTCATCCGCAGCCGCCGGTCCGGTGCCTCGGACAGCATGGCCAGGATGGAGTAGTAAAGGTGGGGCATGCCGGTCTCGGCCTGGAGCTGCCGGTCGATCGTGTCCTCCAGGAGCGAGCTGGCGGCGGTGTACGCGCGCCAGGCGCGCTGCTCGGCGGGGGAGAGCCAGCGGGTCGTCATGTCGCCAGTCTAGGTATTGTTTAAAACTTGAACCACTAGGAGCCCTGCGCTCGGAGCTGGAGAGTGCGCCCCATGCCCCACCCCTATGTCCTGTTGTCCGCCGCCGTCTCCCTCGACGGCTTCCTGGACGACACCGGCCCCGAACGCCTGCTGCTCTCGGGCCCGGCCGACTTCGACCGGGTCGACGAGGTACGGGCGTCCAGCGACGCGATCCTGATCGGCGCCGGCACCATCCGCGCGGACAACCCTCGGCTGCTGGTCAACTCCGCCGAGCGGCGGGCGGCGCGGGTCGCCGCCGGGCGCCCGGAGTACCCGCTGAAGGTCACCGTCAGCGGCTCCGGCGACCTCGACCCGGACGCCCAGTTCTGGCACACGGGCGGCGAGAAGGTCGTCTATACGACGGACAAGGGCGCCGAACGCGCCACCGACACCCTGCGCGGACTGGACGTCGACGTGGTCCCGACCGGCGCCGAACTGGACTGGCGCGTCCTGCTCGAACACCTCCACGACGTCCGCGGGGTGCGGCGGCTCATGGTCGAGGGCGGGGGGCGCGTGCACACCCAGCTGATGACACAGGGGCTGGCGGACGAGCTGCAGCTCGCCGTCGCGCCGCTCTTCGTGGGGGAGCCGGACGCGCCACGGCTGTTCGGACCCGGGGGATATCCGCCGGGCCGGATGCGGCTGGTGGAGACGCGACCGGTCGGGGACGTGGTCCTCGTCCGCTACGTCCCCACCGCACCCGGGGAAGGCGCCCTCGCCTCCGCCGCGGACCGGCACTGGCTGGGCGTCGCCTGCGAGCTGGCGGCGCTGTGCCCGCCCTCGGAGACGGCGTTCAGCGTGGGGGCGGTGGTGGTGGCGGCCGACGGCACCGAGCTGGCGCGCGGGCACTCGCGGGAGGGCGACGACCCCGTCGTGCACGCCGAGGAGGCGGCGCTCGCGAAGATCGATCCCGCGGATCCGCGGCTGCGCTCCGCCACCGTGTACAGCAGCCTGGAGCCGTGCGCGCGGCGGGCGTCCCGGCCCGCGCCCTGTGCGCGGCTGATCCTCGACGCGGGGGTACGGCGGGTGGTCACCGCGTGGCGCGAGCCCGACACGTTCGTGACGGAGGCCGACGGGAACGGTCTGCTCGTGGCCGCGGGGGCGGACGTCGTCGTACTGCCGGAGTTCGAGGAGCGGGCCGTGGCGCCCAATCGTCACCTTCTCGCGGCCGGCTAGGGGCGGCCCCGCGGCCGTCCGTGAAAAGCCTGGTGAATCGGGCCCCGCGGATGGCGTACACTAATTTCAACGACGCGGGGTGGAGCAGCTCGGTAGCTCGCTGGGCTCATAACCCAGAGGTCGCAGGTTCAAATCCTGTCCCCGCTACTGAAGGCCAAGGGCCGGAACTCGGAAACGAGTTCCGGCCCTTGGTTTTTCCCGTTCACCGTCTCGGTTTTCTTGCCGCCGGATTTCCCGATTGCCGTCCCGCCCCGATTTTCCCCGCCGCCCCGACTTTCTGTAGTCTTCCGCTCACTATGAGTTGTCATCGGTGGCTGGTCCGGCGCGCGCCGGCGCTCGCGCTGCTGCTCGCAGTGTCCGCGCTGTTCCTCGGGGCCTGCCACGGCGGTCATGACTTCGTGCCGGACGGCGGGACCGTCGTCGCCCCGGCCGGGCACCACCACGGGCGCGGCGGAGCGGGCGGCGTCCGGTGGTCGGCCTCGGACTGACGTGTCCCCCGGTCGGCCCCTCACCGCTCGCCCCCCGCCCCCGTGCCGGGAAGCCTGGACGGGTGGGGCAGCAGCAAGGAGGCGCGCAGTGGGCCGAGGAGCCGTACGGCGAGCCGGGCGAGGAGTCGTGTGACGAGCCGTACGACCGGTCCGGTGGGCGGTTGCCCGAGGACCCCGTGCCCGATCCCGGACTCGGGGACGGGTCGGAGCCCCGCCCGGCCGACGCGGACCGGCGTCGGATCTCCTGCGCGCGCAGCCTCGTCCGGGTGCTGCCCGCGCTGCTCATCCTGGTCGGCGCGTTCTACGACTACTTCACCCCGATGGCCTTCACCGCGGGCCCTCTCTTCACGGCCGCGCCGCTCGTGGCCGCCCCGCTCTTCTCGCTGCGCGGCACCGTGCTCACCGGCGTCGCGGCGCTCGTCGCGGTGCTCACGATCCACATCCGGCTCGGCATCGTCTTCAGGGTGGACGCGCTCACGGAGGTCGCCACCGTGGCGACCGTCGGCGTGCTGGCCGTGCTCATCAACATCCTCGTCCGCCGCACCGACGAGCGACTCGCCTCGGCCCACCAGATCGCCGAGGCGGCCCAGCGTGCCGTCCTGCCGGAACCCGACCAGCGGATCGGCGGCCTCGACGTCGCGGCGCGCTACGAGGCCGCGCAGGCGGGCGCGTTCATCGGCGGCGACCTGTACGCGGTGCAGGACTCCCCGCACGGCGTACGACTGGCCGTGGGCGACGTACGGGGGAAGGGCATGGACGCGGTGGCCGCCGTCGCGGTGCTCATCGGGGCGTTCCGGGAGGCGGCCGAGCAGGAGGCCACGCCGGAGGCGGTCGCGCAGCGGCTGGAACGGGCGCTGGCCCGCGAGGGCACCCGGCGCGGGGGCGTCGACGCCTTCGAGGGGTTCACCACCGCCGTCCTCGCGGAGATCACGCACGAGGGCGGCCTCGTAAGGATCGTCAACCGCGGCCACCCGCCGCCGCTGCTCCTGCACGCGGACGGAACACTGGTCACGCTCGCCTCCGCGAACCCCGCACTGCCGCTCGGCATGGGCGAGTTGGGCAACTGGCCGGACCGTGCCGAGGAGACGGAGTTCCCGCACGGGGCCACGCTCCTCTTCCACACGGACGGACTGTCCGAGGCCCGCGACGCGCAGGGGCGCTTCTACGATCCGGCCGCGCGGCTGGCCGGACGGACCTTCCCCGGCCCCGACGCCCTGCTGGCCACGCTCGTGGAGGAGGTCCGGCGGCACACGGGCGGCGTCCTGACGGACGACATGGCACTGCTCGCCGTACGGCGGCCGTAGCCACGGAAAGGGGCGTTCTTGATCGATGTCACGAGGGGTGATCGGCCGATGCCCCTCCGCATAACGACTGACGCACCGTCAAATAACTGCCAAGTAGGGACGTGCGGCCAACTCGCCCGAATTCCGCCGGTCGTGGGCGGTAAGTCCTGGCCGAAAGTCGTTAATGATCAGTACGAACAGCTTGGAATCCGGTACCCGCGTCTATTAACGTTCGATAACGCAGCGCGGTCGTCCCAGCCGTCACAAGAGTCGGCTCCGTGCGCACGCGCCGAATCCCGCGAGGGAACCGGGGAACCACCAACTTGGGGTGAATCGAGCGTCTTTCACGGTGGAGACACCGTGGGTTGACGCGCGTAGGAGACCTTCCTGCTCCGAACCCGTCAGCTAACCCGGTAGGCGAGAAGGAAGGAAAGGAGCACGCCCACGTGGCGTCCAACCGGCCTGCCCAGCCCACTTCGTTCCCGCCGAACGACACCCAGACTTTTGGCTACGCCTACGGCAAGGACGAGGGCCCCTGGGAGGAGTGGAACCCCACCGAGGATTCCATCCGTCCCCTCCGCGGCCGGCACCGCGTCTCCAAGCAGCGCGGCGGGGGACTCGCCCGCAGCTCCACGGTCCTGGGCGTCGGCGTCATCGCCGCCGTCGGCGCGGGCGGCATGGCCACCGCGGCGCCCGGCAAGCCGCCGGTCTCCATCTCGCTGCCCGACCTCTCCTCGGTCACCGAATCGGCCAAGGCGCTGATATCCGACGGCGGTCCCAGCACGCCGAAGGGCTCCGCCACCCCGCTCACCAGCGCCGGTGTGACCAACGCCGACGCCGCGCAGGGCAACACGGACGCGGGCGAGGCGCTGCGCGCCCGCATCATCCAGCAGGCCGAGTCGCAGCAGGACCAGATCGACAAGGCGGCCCAGGACGCCGCCGAGTCCGCCGCCGCGAAGAAGGCGGTCGCGCTGGCCGCCCAGCAGAAGGACGACGCCGAGGCCAAGGTCGCCGCCGAGAAGAAGAAGGCGGACGAGGCCGCCAAGCAGAAGGCCGAGGCCGCGCGCCTCGCCGAGCTCGCCAAGAGCTACTCGCTGCCGACCTCCTCGTACACCCTGACCTCCCGCTTCGGTGACGCCGGTTCCATGTGGTCCTCCGGCTATCACACCGGCCTCGACTTCGCGGCCCCCACCGGCACGCTGATCAAGGCCGTCCACAGCGGCACGATCACGGAGGCGGGCTGGGCCGGCTCGTACGGCTACCGCACCATCCTCACCCTCGACGACGGCACGGAGCTGTGGTTCTGCCACCAGTCGTCCATCAGCGTCAGCGTGGGGCAGAAGGTGGCCACCGGCGACGTCATCGGGCGCGTGGGCGCGACCGGCAACGTGACCGGGCCGCATCTGCACCTGGAGGTTCACCCGGGCGGCGGCAGCGCGATCGACCCGATGGCGTGGCTGCAGAGCAAGGGCATCAACCCCTGATCGTTCCCAGGGGCCGTGTGCGGAATACGGCAATCCGGTACGCCTGTTGAAATAAGGCATGACTTCCCTTCGCAAGCTCGGCTCCTCCGACCTCGAGGTCTTCCCGCTCTCCCTCGGCGGCAACGTCTTCGGCTGGACCGCCGACGAGGCGCAGTCCTTCGCCGTGCTCGACGCCTACACGGCCGGGGGCGGCAACTTCGTCGACACCGCCGACGGCTACTCCGCGTGGCTCCCCGGCCACAAGGGCGGTGAGTCCGAGACGGTCATCGGCAAGTGGTTCGCCGCGCGCGGCAACCGCTCCGATGTCGTCCTCGCCACCAAGGTCAGTACCCACCCCGAGTACAAGGGCCTGTCCCCGGCGAACATCAGGGCCGCCGCCGACGCCTCGCTGCGCCGCCTCGGCACGGACTACATCGACCTCTACTACACCCACTTCGACGACACCTCGGTGCCGGTCGAGGAGATCATCGGCGCGCTGGACGAACTGGTCCGGGCCGGCAAGGTCCGGGAGATCGCCGCCTCCAACATCTCCGCCGAGCGGCTCGCGGAGTCCGTGGAGTTCTCCGACCGCGAGGGCCTCGCGCGCTACGTCGCCCTCCAGCCCCACTACAACCTCGTCTCGCGCGACACCTACGAGGGCCCGCTCCAGGAGGTCGCCTCCCGGACCGGCCTGGCCGCCGTCCCGTACTTCGCGCTCGCGTCCGGCTTCCTCACCGGCAAGTACCGCCCGGGTACGACGGTCGACTCCGCGCGGGCCGCGGGCGCGGGCAAGCACCTCGCCACCGAGCGCGGCATCCGCGTCCTGGCCGCCCTCGACGAGGTCGCCGTGGCCCATGACGCCGAGGTCGCCACGGTCGCCCTCGCCTGGCTCGCCGCCCGGCCGACGGTCGCGGCGCCCATCGCCTCCGCACGGACGGTCGAGCAGCTGCCGGCCCTGCTGGCGGTCGCCGACCTGACCCTGACGGACGCGGAGGTGGCCAGGCTGACGGAAGCGTCCGCCTGAGACCTACGACTGGTAGGGGTTGTACGCGGGGTACGGCGTCGCCGGGGCGGGATACGGGGTCGTCGCGCCGGCGGGGTACGGGGGCGGGCCGGCGGGGTTCGCCTGGCCGGGCACCGGCGCGTAGCCGTACCCGGGCCACGGCGGCGGCAGCTGCGGCGGCACCGGTACGGCCGGGGCCGACGCGTGGGCCGCGTACGCGAGGGAGGGGCGGGCGATCTCCCGGCGGCGCCACAGCTCGTGCAGCAACTCCCGCTCCCGTACGACGAAGTCGGCGTTGGCGCGGCCACTGCGCCCCCGGTGCCGCAGAAACGCCAGCGAGGTCGCGTACGCCTCGTACTGGGCGACCGAACGCGCCGCCGCCCTGCCGAAGTGGTGGGCGGCGTACTCGCGGGCCAGCCGCCGCGCCCGCATCGAGCCGAGCACGTACGGCTCGGGCGGGGTGAGCCACCCGGCCGCCGCGTACGCCGGAAGTTCGGTCCGTACGGTCTTCAGCTCCCGCTGCCGCGTCCAGATGACGAGGAAGGTGAGCAGACCGAACGCGGGCACCATGAACGCCCCGTACACCGCGTAGAAGCCGTACTCCCCGAAGTTCGACGAGCCGTTCCACATGGAGTGCATGCCCATCGCGAGCAGCAGTCCGGTCAGGGGCAGCAGGACCCGGCGCGCATGCTGGCGCTCGGCGGACAGCGCCGCGATGCCGAAGCCGATGCCGGTGAGCACCGTGAACAGGGGGTGCGCGAAGGGCGACATCACGACGCGGACGAAGAAGGTCGCGGCGGTGACGGAGGCCAGGCCGCGGTCGCCGTTGAGCTGGTCCGTGCCGAAGGCGGTGCCGAGATAGAGGATGTTCTCGGTGAAGGCGAAGCCGGTCGCGGTGACTCCGGCTATGACGACCCCGTCGACGATCCCCGTGAAGTCCCGGCGGCGGAAGAGGAAGACCAGGAGCACGGCGGCGGCCTTCGCGGACTCCTCCACGATCGGCGCTATGACGGTCGCGCCGAGGGTGTCGGCGCTGGACGGGTCGGCGGTGGCGGTCGCTATCCATCTGGTCGCGAAACTGTTGGCGACGATCGCTATCAGCGCCGCCGCGCAGGCGCCCCACGCGAAGGCGAAGAGCAGATTGCGCCAGGGGCCGGGCTCCACCCGGTCCAGCCAGCGGAACGCGGCGACGAGGAGCGGCACGGGCAGCACGGCGAGGCCGAGTCCGACCAGGAAGCCCTCGGTGCCGGTCTGTTGGCGGACCAGGGCCAGGATGACGAGGCCGGAGAGCGCGAGCAGGGTGATCAGCGCGCCGTAGCGCACCCACTTCCGCTGCCACCAGTGCGCGTGCCGCAGTGCACCGTCGGCCGGCCCACCGGTGGGACCGCCGGGATACGTCGGGTACGGGGGAAAGGTGGCCACGGCATTGACCCTAACGAGGGAGGGGCGCTGCCCGCGACGGCGCCTGGTGGTGTTCGTCCGCGGGTCTTCAGTCGCCGGATGTGTCCTGGTCTCGGTGCTGTACGCGCCGGAACAGGAGGTCGTTCACCACATGACCCTTCTCCAGTCCCTGACCCTCGAAACGGGTCAGCGGCCGGAAGTCCGGACGAGGCGCGTAACCGCCGTCCGGCCTGGTGTTCTCGAAGTCCGGGTGCGCGCTCAGCACTTCCAGCATCTGCTCGGCGTACGGCTCCCAGTCGGTCGCGCAGTGCACGAGGGCGCCGGGCCTGAGGCGGGTCGCGGCGAGGCTGAGGAACTCCGGCTGGATCAGCCGCCGCTTGTGGTGCCGCTTCTTGGGCCAGGGGTCGGGAAAGTACACGCGCAGCCCGCTCAGGGAATCCGGCGTGAGCATCTCCCTGAGCAGAATGATCGCGTCACCGTTGCCGACGCGGATGTTGGTGAGTCCGCGCTGGTCCGCGAGATTGAGCAGGTTGCCCTGCCCCGGCGTGTGCACGTCGACGGCGAGGATCCCCGTCTCCAGGTCCTCCGCCGCCATCCGCGCGGTGGCCTCGCCCATCCCGAACCCGATCTCCAGCACGACGGGCCGCTCGCCCCCGAACAACTCCGCGAGATCGATCACCCGCTGCCCGTCGATGTCGAGCCCCCACTTGGGCCACAGCCGCTGCAACGCGTCCGCCTGGCCCGTGGTGACCCGGCTGCGCCGCGGCTGGAAACTCCGGATCCGCCGCTCGAAGTGCGATCCGGCGGGGTCGGCCTTCGGCCCGTCGGGGAACCGGGGCTCCCCCTTGGCCCGGACATGCCGATGGGGCTCACCTCCGGCGACGGAGCTGGACCGGGGCTCTTCGGGGGAGTCAATGGAGTCAGACACAATGAGGACGATTTTACGGCGCGGGCGGGTGGGGGCTGGTCGCGCAGTTCCCCGCGCCCCTGAGGCGGGGGCTTCGCCCCGCGTCCCCCGTCCGCCCGGGTTGGTTTGGCTGTGGGGCCGGTGGGGGTTTGGCGCGCAGTTCCCCGCGCCCCTAAAGGGCGCTGGCGCGCATCTTTCAGCCTGTCCGGCGTTTGAGGACGAGGCCGTTCAGGCCGATGCGGGGGTCAGGGGCGGAGCTTCACGGGGGTCCAGGGGGCGGAGCCCTCGGTGGGGTGCAGGGGCGGAGCCCCGCGGGGGGTTCGGGGGCGGAGCCCCCGGTGGGGTTGAAGGGGCGGAGCCCCTGGGGATGGGTTGGGTAGGGGCGGCGGGGGCGAGGAACTCAGGCCGGTCACCTCGTCACGTCCCCGCCAGCACCCCCAGTGCCCTCCGCGCAACCTCGCGCCCGATCGGGAGCGACGCCGTGGCGGCGGGAGACGGCGCGTTCAGGACGTGCACGGTCCGCGGGCCCTCCTCGATGAGGAAGTCGTCCACCAGGGTGCCGTCCCTCAGGACGGCCTGGGCCCGGACACCCGCCGAGGCCGGGATCAGGTCGTCCGGCGTCACCGCCGGCAGCAGCCGCCGCACGGCCCCGGTGAACGCCGCCTTGGACACCGACCGCCGCAGCTCCCCCGCCCCGTACCGCCAGTGCCGCCGCGCCATCCGCCAGGAACCTGGCCACGCCACGGCCGCGCCCACCTCGCGGGGCCGGACGACCCCCCACTCGTACCCCTCCCGGGCGAGCGCCGGCACCGCGTTGGGCCCGATGTGGACGTCTCCGTCGATCCCCCGGGTGAGGTGCACGCCGAGGAAGGGGAAGGCGGGGTCGGGGACCGGGTAGACCAGGCCGTGGACCAGCTCGGGACGCGCCAGGGAGTAGTACTCGCCGCGGAAGGGGATGATGCGCATGCCGGGCTCGTCCCCGGCCAGGCGCGCGATCTCGTCGCAGTGCAGCCCGGCGCAGTTGACCAGCACCCGTCCCCGCACGACCGCCCCGTCCCCTGTGCGGACGGCGACACCGAGCGCGGGCCGGCGGTCGATGCGGACGACCTGCGCCCCGTACCGGATCTCCGCCCCGGAGGACTCGGCGAGCTGCCGGGCCACGGCGACGAAGTCGCACACCCCCGTCGTGCCGACGTGGATCGCGGCGAGCCCGCGCACCTGCGGCTCGTACTCCGCTATCTGGGCGGGGCCCAGCTCCCGCACCGGAATCCCGTTCTCCCGGCCGCGCTGCACGAGCCCGTGCAGACGGGGCAGCTCGGCCTTCTCCGTGGCGACGATCAGCTTTCCGGTGACGGCGTGCGCGATGTCGTACTCCGCGCAGAACTTCACCATTTCGGCGGCGCCCCGCACGGCGTACCGCGCCTTCAGCGAGCCGGGCCGGTAGTAGATCCCGCTGTGGATCACACCGCTGTTGCGCCCCGTCTGATGTCGGGCGGGACCCTGCTCCTTCTCCAGCACCGTCACCCGCGTGCCCGGCGCGGCGCGCGTGATCGCATACGCCGTCGCCAGGCCGACGATCCCGCCGCCGATCACCAGCACATCGCAGTCGTAAGCGACCCGCACCTGTTCCACCTCCCGGCTTCAAGAGTGCACTGCGCCACTGACAACGCCTTCAAACCCGCGAAGCGCCGGAAGCAGTTCCCCGAGCCCCGCAGGGGCGCGAGGAACTGCGCGACCAGCCACGAACGACCCGCAGCCGAACCACCCGCGGTCGTACCGGTCCTCCAGCGGAGCGACTACGCTGGGGCCATCAGCAGCGGCCGTGCCCGCTCCCTCAGCTCCACCACACGCGGTTCGTCGCCGTAGGGCTCCAGACGGTGCAGAAGGTCCTTCACGTACTCCGTCGTGCGCGCGGAGGAAATCCGCCCGGCGACCTCCACCGCCCGTACGCCCTGCTCGCATGCCGCGTCGAGATTGCCCGACTCGAGCTCGGCGACCGCCGACACCACCAGTCGCAGACCGTGGGAGCGTACGAACTCCTCCGTCGGCTTCGACAGTGCCTGCTCGGTGAAGCGGCGCACCTGGCGCGGCGCCTTCAGGTCGCGGTAGCACTCGGCCGCGTCGGCCGCGAAACGGTCGTACGAGTAGAAGCCGAGCCAGCTCGGGTCGTGGTCGCCGTCCCGGGCCCGCTCCAGCCAGCCCTCGGCGGCCTTCAGGGCCCCGCCGGCCGCCTGGGCATCACCCGCGCGCGCGTGGGCGCGTGCCTCGACGAGACGGAAGAAGCTCATGGTGCGGGCGGTGGCGAGCCCCCGGTTGCGCTCCAGGGCGGCCTGGGCGAGGTCGACACCCTCGTCGCCGAAGCCGCGGTAGGTCGCCTGGAGGGACATGGAGGCCAGCACATAGCCGCCCAGAGGGACGTCGGCGGCGGCTCGGGCCAGGCGCAGGGCCTGGATGTAGTAGCGCTGGGCGGCCTCCTGCTGGCCGGTGTCGAAGGCCATCCAGCCCGCCAGGCGGGTCAGCTCGGCACTCGCCCCGAAGAGAGCTCTGCCCACTTCGTCGGAGTAGGCGCCGAGCAACAGCGGTGCCGCCTCGACCCGCAGACATTCCGGCACCATCGACGAACGCCAGTCGCCACCTCCGTACTTGGAGTCCCAGCGCCTGGCGTCCTCTGCTGCCTCGCGGAGCTTCTGCACATCGCTGTGGCCGACTTTCAGTGGTGCCCCGGAGCCCTCGGAAGGGTTCACGTCCCGCGCCACCGAACTGTCGGCCGGGGTTATCAGCCACCGTGAGGCGGGAGTCGCGTAAGCGCTCACTGCGAAGGATCCCGCCAGGGACTGCCAGATGCCGCCGCCACCGGCCCGGCGGCCGGCGAGGTCCAGGCGGTACAGCTCGGTGGCGGACCGCACCGCCTGCCCGACGTCACGGGGGAAGGCGAGGCCCACTTCGGGCGCGGGATCCGCGTCCGCCAGGCCGATCTCGTGGAGCGGCACCGGGCGGCCGAGCTTCTGACCGATGGCGGCCGCGATGAGATGCGGCGCCGCACCCTGCGGCACCATTCCCTTCGACACCCAGCGCGCCACCGACGTCTTGTCGTAGCGAAGAGTCAACCCGCGTTGAGCGCCAAGATCGTTGACGCGCCGCGCGAGTCCTGCATTGCTGATTCCCGCGAGGGCGAGAACGGCGCCGAGTTTTTCGTTCGGCCCGCGTTGCTCCCTGGACATGCGCCACCCCTCGACACAGACGGCTGCCGCGCTGGCATAACCATGCGGCATTCGTAAACCCAGCGTAGTTCGCCGCATCCCAAGCGTTAAGGGGCGTTGTTCCGGATGGCGGGATTGTGGTCCGTACGGAAGTACGGACGGTTGCATCGTGCTCCCGCTGTGTGGCTGTGCGCCCGTCCGTGCGCTCTTCTCCGGCCACCGGGGGAGCGCTTCCATGGATCGTGCGTGGGTCGGCCCGCTGTACTGGATCCAGTGGGCTGGGGGACACCGCCGCCTACATCCCCGCGGGCGGCGGACCGGTCCGGGAGGCGAACTCCGCCTCCCGGACTGTGCGTTGTCGGAGCGGTGCGCTCGGCCTGTACGGAGCGTGTGCACGCCTGTCCGCCCGCAGCCGATTTGGCCGAAAATCGACGGTGGCCTTTGCGGGCAAATAGCGCTCCCACCACGTCACTTGAGGGCGCATGAGGTGCTTTCGGGGAGCGTACCGGGGGCGCATTCGCGTCGCCGATCCACCCCCGCCCACTCGTCGTTCCTAGTGAATCCTTCGTGATCACCTTGCCTCGGGCGGGTGTTCGCATCTGCTTCGGATCGGCTTTGCAGTGGCCTCCCAACGGCGCGAACGTATTCGCGGGGGCGCATTCCAGGGGGCGCAAGCCGCCCCAGGGGCCCTCCCGTACGCGGTCTTCGTGGCAGCATGGAGCCGAGTTCGTACGGTGCACTGGTTGTCCACAGCCTGTGGAGGCGTCGATGCGGTGGTTGGTGGGGTGGAGCAGTACCGCCGCCAGAGCGCCCGAGATCGGCTTGGCGGGCGCCACCGGAAGCGACGGCGAGACCGTGCACCCGGTGGGCTCCCAACTCCTTTGGGGCGACCCCGATCCGCTCTGGGCGGTCGGCGACTGGCGCCCCGACGAGGTCCGCGTCATCAAGGCCGACGCGCAGAACCGGATCGCCGTCCTCGGCACCTGCGGGGCGAGCGACGAGGAACTCAAGGTCGGCCTCTTCGCCGCGCGCGGCGGGGCACTGCGCCACCTCACCGCCTGGTCCGGCAGCTACACCGCCGTCGTCCAGGTCGGCCGCCGCACCACCGTCGCGGGCGACCTCGCGGGCGCGCGACCCGTCTTCCACACCCCCTGGGCGGGCGGTACGGCCTACGCGACCGCGGCCCTCCCGCTGGCCGACCTCATCGAGGCCAACCTCGACTTCGGGCACCTGGCGGCCCTGCTCGCCGCCCCCGACGTACCGGCCGCGGTCCACGACTCGACCCCTTACGAAGGCGTACGACGCATTCCGCCGGGGCACGCGCTGATCCTGCGCGCGGGTGCCCGCGAGGTCGCCGGCTACGAGCCCGTCGCCTCCCTCGCCGTCGCCGCGCCCACCGCGGACCCCGACCGCGCGGTGGACGGCGTCCGGGACGCCCTGGTGGAGGCCGTACGCGCGCGCCTCGCCGCTCCCCGGCACGTACCCGGGACCGACATCGACCCCGGGCCCGTACCCGGGATGGGGCCCGCGGAGCGGCGCGCGGCGCGCGGGATGCCCGTACCGGGAATCGGGGCCGATCTCTCCGGAGGGCCCGCTTCCGGGACGCTGGCCCTGCTCGCGGCGGGGCTGCCGGGGGCGCCCGGCACGGTCCTCGGGCACGGCACGGGCGCCGGTGAGCGGCTCCTCGCCGTCACCTTCAACGACCTCGTCGTGCGCGGACGGGAAGCCGAGGTGGAGCGGGCCGGGACGCTTGCCGCGAACCCCCGGCTGCACCACGTGGTCGTCGCCGGGGGCGAGGAGACGCTTCCGTACGCCGACCTGGAGGGGCCGCTGACGGACGAGCCGGGGCCCTCGCTGGTGACGGCGGCGCGGCACCGTGCGCGGCTGTCCTCCGGCAGCGCGGACCACTTCACGGGATACGGGGCCCGGCAGGTCCTGGACGCGCACCCCGCGCGGCTGGCCGACCTGCTGATGGACCGCAAGAGACGCCATCTGGTCCGGCCCGTCGCCGCGTTGGCGAAGGCGGACGGGTCCGTCATGGTTCCCGCGCGCGTGTACGGCGCCGCGCGCAAGCTCGCCCGTACGCCGTACCGGACCGGCGTCGACGTTCTCGCCGACCGGCTGCTGCACCGGCGCTTCGACGAACCGGGAGGCGCGGTGGGTGCATCACTCGCTGCGCTCACCTGGGCCAGGCCTGGTCCCGCGGCGCGTTGGCTGACCGGTGAGGCGCTTGCTGAAGTATCGGTTCGCCTACAAGGAACCGCAGGTCGGACGGGGGTGGTCGGTCCCGGGCAGCGGCCCGGTGACTTCCGCGCCCGGGCGGCGCTCGCGCGCCACGCCGCCGATCTTC
Source organism: Streptomyces sp. NPDC111656 (assembly GCF_055656965.1). Classification (NCBI taxonomy): domain Bacteria; kingdom Bacillati; phylum Actinomycetota; class Actinomycetes; order Kitasatosporales; family Streptomycetaceae; genus Streptomyces; species Streptomyces sp. NPDC111656. The sequence goes on along the minus strand of NZ_JBVKCA010000030.1, from coordinate 13,854 downwards.
GCGTCCTGGAACAGGCCGCCGAGATCCGCTTCCAGCGGCTGCACGCGCCGTTCCTGGACAACCAGGTCGTCCGCGCGTGCCGTGAGTTGCCGGAGGCGCTGCGGGTCCAGCCCGGGGCGCGCGCCGCGATCCTCCGGACCGTCCTGGAGGGCGCCGGGGTGGCCGACCTGCCGCCCGGCTGGGGCGCGCCGTCGCACGCGTCCTCGGCGGCGGCCGCGCGGACCGGGTTGCGGGTGGCCGCGGATTCCCTGATCGCCTTGTTCGACACCCCTCTGCTGGCGCAGGCGGGGCTCGTCGAGGCACGGGTCGTCCGCAAGGCCCTGCGGGCGGCCGCGGCGGGGGAGCCGCTGCCGCTGGACGGGCTGGCGGATCTGGTCTCCTTGGAACTGTGGCTGCGCCGCCTGCTGGCCCGCCGCGGCACCTGCTGGACGGGCACGCCCGCCCGCCAACGGGCCGTACCCGCGGGGATCGTGCCGCAGGGGCGGGCGTTGGGGGCGGGGGCCGGGGGGCGGGGCTAGCCGCCGGATCGTCTCCGGGCCGTCGTTGGGTCGGGGCCGTGCCGGTACGTCGAGCCCGTCGCCGCCGGATCAGGCCTTGCCCTACAGGGAGCCGCTTCCGGACCCGAACGTGAGCGACGGGCTTACGACGCACCGGCACGGCCCCTTCCGCACGCGGACGACTGCGGGCCGGATCCCCCGCCCACCCGTTTCGTTCGGCTGCGGGCCGGTGGGGGGCTTGGGGCGCAGCCCCGGCCCCCAGGGGCGCGGGGAACTGCGCGAACAACCCCCACCGGCCCGCAGCCGACAAACTCACCCGGGGGTCTGGGGGCGGAGCCCCCAGTGGGGTTGAAGGGGCGGAGCCCCTGGGGACGGGACGGGTAGGGGCGGCGGGGGCGGAGAACCGGGTGTGGGCCGGAGTGGAGGCCCGCCGGGGAAAGCCTCGGCTCTGCGCACCGGGCGAGGTGAGAATAGGCGGGTGCGGTACAGAATCCTGGGGGTCGCCCAGGCGGAGGATGATCAGGGGGCCCCGGTCGCGCTGGGCGGCCCCCGGGTACGCGCCCTGCTCACGGCGCTCGCCCAACGAACGGACCGCACGACCACCCCCCAGACCCTGATCGACGAGGTATGGGCGGACGACCCCCCACTGGACGCCCCGGCGGCGTTGCAGGCCCTGGTCGGCCGCCTGCGCCGAGCGATCGGCAAGGACGCGGTCGCCTCGGAGGCGGGCGGCTACCGGTTGCGGGCCACCAAGGACGACGTGGACCTGTTCGTCTTCGAGCGGCAGGTACGGGACGGCAAGGCCGCCCTCGACCGCGGCGACGCGTCCACCGCCGCCCACACCCTGCGCGACGCCCTCGCCCTTTGGCACGGCCCGGCCCTCGCGGACCTCCCTGACCGAGACGCCGCCACCCGCTGGGACGCGCTCCGCCTGCAGGCGACGCACACCCGCATCGACGCGGACCTGCGACTGGGCCGCGCCCCCGACGTCGTACCGGAGTTGAAGGAGCTGACAACCGCCCACCCGTACGACGAGACCCTGCACGCCCTGCTCATCCGCGCCCTGCGCGACGCGGGCCGGGGAGCGGACGCGCTGGCCGCGTACGAAGGGGTGCGCCGCGCCCTCCAGGAGGGTCTGGGTGCGGATCCCGGCCGGGAACTGCAGAGGCTGCACGCGGTGTTGCTCGCCCCGGCGGGAGCGGGCGGGCCGGGGCCCATACCCGTGGACGCCGATCTTCGCGTACGGCGGGAGGGGGACGCGGCGGAGGCGGCCACGAGGCGAGGGCGTCGCGTCGACGCCGGCTCCTTCGAAGAGCGACCGACTCCGCACCCGACCGAGGACGGACGCCTCCCCGGCCCCGACCCCCGCTTCGACCCCGAACGCACCGGCAACCTCCGCCCCCGTCTGAACTCCTTCGTCGGCCGGGAACCCGAACTCGACGCGATCCGTTCGGATGTGCAGAGGGCACGCCTGGTCACGCTGACCGGACCGGGCGGTTCGGGAAAGACCCGCCTCGCCGAGGAAGCCGCCGCCGGGCTCCCGCAGGCCTGGCTGGTCGAGCTGGCCCCGCTCGACCGGCCCGAGGCGGTCCCGGGCGCGGTGGTCAGCGCCCTCGGTCTGCGCGAGACCGTGTTGATGACCCACGAGATGGCGATGGTCGGCCAGGACGACCCGCTCGGCCTGCTCGTCGAGTACTGCGCCCCGCGCAGCCAGCTCCTGATCCTTGACAACTGCGAGCACGTCATCGGCGCGGCCGCCGAACTCGCCGAGACCCTGCTCACCCGCTGCCCGGGGCTCACCATCCTCGCCACCAGCCGTGAACCACTCGGCGTCCCCGGCGAGTCGGTGCGCCCGGTCGAGCCCCTGCCGCCCGACCCCGCGCGCCGACTGTTCATGGAGCGCGCGGCGGCCGTACGTCCCGACGCCGACGCCGCGCTCCACGACTCCGAGGCGGTGGACGAGATCTGCCGGCGGCTCGACGGCCTGCCCCTGGCCATCGAGTTGGCCGCCGCGCGCCTGCGGCTGCTGACGCCCCGCCAGATCGCCAACCGGCTCGACGACCGCTTCCGGCTGCTCACCTCCGGAAGCCGCACGGCGCTGCCCCGCCAGCAGACCCTGCGCGCGGTCGTCGACTGGTCCTGGGACCTGCTCGACGAACGGGAGCGGGCCGTACTGTGCGAGGCATCCGTTTTCGCGGGCGGCTGGGACCTCACGGCCGCCGAAGCCGTCTGCACCGGTTCCCTCACTGATTCCCTCACCGGTCCGGTCGCCGGTGGGGTGGCCGATCTTGTCGGGGCGCTCGTCGACAAGTCACTGATCGTCGCGACCCCGTCCGCCCCGTACGACGAGGACGGTGGCGGCGGCATGCGGTACCGCATGCTGGAGACGATCCACGAGTACGCCACCGAGCGCGCCGCCGAAGTCCCCGAGCTGCGCGCCGCGGCCGAGCGGCGCCACCGCGCGTGGGCGCGTGACCTCGTCGAGGAGGCCGAGCCACTGCTGCGCTCGGCCGCGCAGCTGCCCTGGATCCACCGCCTGGAGACCGAGCTCGACAACATCCGGGCGGCGCTGCACCGCGCGATCGTCGCCGGTGCGGAGGAGGAAGCCGGTGCGATCGTCCTCGCCATGGGCTGGTTCTGGTGGCTGCGCAACTTCCGCGTCGAGGGCGGGGAATGGACGGACCGCCTGCTGCGGCTGGGCGCGGCGCTCGACGCGAGGCGCGTCGTGTCCGAGGCGAACCGGGCGCACGGCGGGGAGGGCGGCGACGGTGGCGACGGCGGTGACGGGTGCGAGGGCCGCGGCGGTGGCGACCTTCTCGCCGACCTGGACCGGTTCGACCCGCTGGCCGCCTTCCTCGACGCCCCGGACCACGAGGAGTCCCATCCGCTGCACGGCATGCGGATGCGGGTGCGCATGCTGCACCTGTTCATGCTGGTGGAGACCGATCCGTTGGACGTAGGGGCGTATCCGTGGATTCGGGAGTACATCCTGCGGGTGCGGGACTTCTTCGAGAAGGGCGGTCCGGCCGCGGCGACCATGCCGGGCATCGTCTGGCCGATGACCGCCTTCTTCCTGAGCGGTTGGCACGACGTGCGTCCGTCGATGGACGCGGCGCTCGCCAACTGCCGTGTGTACGGCGGTGAGTGGGAGATCGGCGTCACCCTGATGTTCCGTACGCACATGGTCGTCGACGCCCCGGGCGGCATGCCGGGCGTGGACGACGACCTCGCGGAGCTGCGGGTGCTCAGTCGGCGGGTGGGCGACCGCTGGGTGCGCGCCCAGGTGTGCAGCGCCGCGGGGGAGGCGGCCACGGCGCGCGGTTTCTACGATGAGGCCAAGGGCGAGTACGAGGAGGCACTGCGGCTGGCCTTCGAGGTCGGCGCGTACGCCGAGACGCCCTTCCTCATGGCGCGGCTGGCCGAGCTCGCCTACCGAGCGGGCGAGCGCTCGCAGGCGCTGACCGCCCTGGACGAGGCGAACGCGGCGGCCGAGCGGTACAGCGTCACGGACTCCGCCGCCTTCGTCCGTCTGCTGCGCGCCCAGCTGGCCCTGGACGACGGCGAGGTCGCCTTCGCGCGTGAACAGTGGGAGCAGGCGAGCGAGATGACCGTCCGCAACACCCCGCCGCCGCAGTTCATGGCGGCGCTGAACTGGGTCGAGGCGCTCGTGACGGCCGCCGAGTCCGGCCCGGAGCCCGGCCTGCGCAAGATGGTCGACGCGTTGGCCGGGGCGGTGGCGGGGCGGTGCGCCGACGTGGTGACGGCGAGTTTCGTCGAGAGTGCGGCGGGCCTGCTGTCCGAGCTCGGCGACCATCCCCGAGCGGCCCGTCTGCTCGCCGCGGGTACTTCCTGGCGCGGCGGTCACCCCCGTCCCACCCAGGAGCGCACCGGCGCCGAGCGCACGGAGACCGCCGCGCGTGCCGCTCTCGGTCCCGTCCGCCATGAGTCCGAGCGGGCGACGGGGGCGGCCTTCAGTCAGGCCGACGCCCTGCGGGAGCTCGCGGAGGCGCTGAAGGAGTACGAGTCAGGAGTATGAGTAGGGAGTACGAACAAGGAGCACGGGGCGGGGCGAGGGAGTAGTTCACGTCACTGGCACTGGAACTTGGACTCCGCCCAGTCCGCCAGGGCCACCGCGTCGAATCTCGTGTGCGGTTCGACGGCCAGCCTAATTGTTGTGCGGCCGGTGAGATTCACATGCACGGGGATCGCGGGTTCGCCGCCCTTGACCAGGGGCGACTGCCACAGGCGCGCTCCGTCGGCGTACACGGAGAAGCTCACCTGGCCGAGACCCAGCGTCAGGTCGTCCACGCCGACCAGCGCGTCGTACGCCGAGCAACTGCGGTTGAGATCGATGGTGACCGAGGACTCGCCGTGCACGGTCACGCCGTGGGTGTACCGCTGACCCGCGATCGAGACTCCCCACCGCTGCCACACCCAACTGCTCTCGCCGAGCCGCATCTCGGGCTTGGTGTGGTCACCGGTGACGTCGTACTTCAACTCGTTCCACTGGTAGACGATCGGTACGGGAGGCGGCGGCGGGGTGGGCGTCGGCGTGGGGGCAGGTGCGTGGGTGGCCGTGGGTGAGGGGGTGGGCTTCGGCTTCGCCCGCGGCGGGGTGGGTGTGGGCGACGGCTTGGGGGTGGGCTTCGGGGTGGGCCGGGGAGTCGGGGTCGGGCTGGACTTCGGTGCGGAGGCCACCACCGGGGCCCCTGGCGCGGGCTTCTTCGACGGAGTCGGAGTCGGAGTCGGCTGTGGCTGTGGCGCTTCGACCACCGGCGAGGTGGCCGACGGCTTGGCCTCGGGCTTCTTCTTGGCCGGGCTGCCGTTGCCGACGAGCGCCAGTGCCACCGCCGCCGCGGCCACCGCGACGACTCCCGCCGCGATACCGGCCTTGACCGGCGCGCCGAGCCCCTCCGAGGCGGCTGCGCCGCCCCCGGCGCCCGCCCCGCCCGAGCCGCCGCCCGCCGCTCCGGCCGCGCCCGCCGCCCCGCCCGAGACCGCCGCCCCGCCCGAGCCGCCGCCCGCCGCTGCCGCTCCGGCCGCGCCCGCTCCGGCGCCACCGGCGATGAGCGCGACGGCCTTCGCGTACCCGGCGGCACCGAACCAACCGATGACCGCGACCGGCACGACCGCGGGGATCCCGCCGGCGACTTCCTTGATCTGGCCCGCGGCCAGCCGGCACTTGGCGCACTCCTCCAGGTGCTTGCGCAGTCCGCGCTCGGCCCGGGTGCGCAGGCCGCCGCGGGCGTAGGCGCCGAGCCGGTCGGCGTAGCGCGCGCACTCCTCGTCCATGATGAGCGTGGCGCTGACGTGTGCCTGGAGGTAGGCCTGCTTGAGGCCCTCGCGGGCGCGGCTGGCCAGGACGCGGGTGCCGTTGGCGTCGAGCCCGAAGAGCGGGGCGACCTCGCTCGGGGACTCGTCCTCGACCTCCGTGTGCCACAGCACGGCCTGCCAGCGCTCCGGCAGCGACCGGAACGCCTGCATGGCCATCGACTGCTCGGCCTCGTGCATCGCCCGTACGTCGGCACCCAGGTCCAACGTTTCGTCGTCGGACACCTCGGAGGTGCGGGAGGACTGCGCGGCGAACACCGCGAAGTCGTCGACCAGTTGTTCCCGTTTCGCGGACTTCGTCCAGCTTGCGGCGACGCGGCGGACCGTGGTGAGCAGATACGCGCGCACGGCGTGCTCGGGGCCGTGGCCGCGGCGGACCGCCTGGAGCATGCGGGCGAACACCTCGGCGGTGAGGTCGTCCGCGGTGTGCGCGTCCCGGCAGCAGGTGCGGGCATAGCGACGGACGGCTTCGGCGTGCCGGCGGTACAACTCCTCGTACGCCGTGTCGTCGCCCGCCCGCATCCGCCCGATCAGATCGGCGTCGGAGGGCGGCAGCTCGATCGGGGGTGGCAGGACGGCGTCACGCCGGTCGAACCGGTCGCGCTGCGCCGGAACGCTGGCGTCCCTCGGGGCACCCGAAGTACCTGGAGCGCCCGGTGGACCCGAGGGTTCCGGGGTGATGCCCGACGGACCGCCCTGGCTCGGTACCTGCCGCGAGGGCGACCCGCCGGCCTCCGCGCCACCGTCACCGAGTGACTCGTCCCGCCCGTCAACGCTCATCGCGGAAAGCCCCCGCCTGCACACTCGGACCCGAATACCGGGACAGAGTGCCACACGCTTCAGGGACGGGACCCCACCGCACGGACCAACCACTCGTCCGTGGGGACTTGCCACACGACAGCACTAGTGGTCAGCCGTTTGGGGAATAGTCAATAAACGCTCCCCACAAGGCAGTTGCGCCACGGCCGGAATGCGCGGACCCCGAACCACGTCATCTCGGACTCCGCCACCCCGGCCGCCGTCACGCCGGCCGCGAGCGCAGCCCCTCCAGCAGGATGTCCAGCAGCCGGGCCGAGGCCGCGGCCTGCTGGACGGCATCCGGCAGCGAGGGCGCCGCCGTGGCTATGACCAGCAGTACGTCCGCCACGGTCACGTCCGCCCGCAGCTCGCCCGCCGCGCGCGCCCGATCCACCAGCCGACCCACCACGTCGAGCAGCGCGGCCGCACCGGCGTCGTCGGCCACCGCGGCCATGGCCTCCTCCTCGGGTGCCGACCGCTGCTCGACGAGCCGGAGCTCGGGGGCGAGCTGGGACCGCTGTTGCGGCACCCGCGCCTCGTCCGCCGAGGGTCCCTCCTCCGCGACGCCGACCCGCAGCACCTGCGGCGGCAGCAGCCGCCCGGCACCCGAGGCCACCGAAGTACGCAGGAAGCGCGAGAGCGCCGACCACGGCTCGTCCTCCTGACCGAGCGCCGCGCGCGCCTGGTCGGTCAGCCGGGAGGTCTCCTCCTCGGCTATCCGACGGACCAGGACATCCTTGCTCGGGAAGCGCCGGTACACCGTGCCGACGCCGACCCGGGCGCGCCGCGCGACGTCCTCCATCGGCGCGCCGTACCCCAGCTCGCCGAAGACCTCGCGCGCCGCGCGCAGTACGTGCTCCAGATTGCGCTGTGCGTCCACCCGTAGCGGCGCCGTCCGTGATCCGTCCACCGGACCGCGGCCGTTGCCGCCCGTTGCCGCGCCGACCGTGCCACCGGACGCGATGGCAGACGCGGAAGACCAATGAGCATCCTGAATGTGCATAAGCGTTCCCCCGGTAATGACGTCTCCCCCCGGAGACTCTCCCCGCCATTGGAAGCCGGAGCGAGCGGAACAAGCTTGATTCACGAACCCGTCGTGCGGACTCGTCGAGCGCATCCCCCTACACCCCGTCGACACACGAACATAGTTGAGTGGGGGTCAATTCAGAAGGGGCAGGTTCCGCACGGAGCGCCCCCCGATCGGAGTACGGGTCGGTTACCTCCCGATTGCGCCCCCTCCGGTCCCCCTGGGCACCCCCTCTGACCTGCGCACTCTTCCCGTACTCCGGCAAACCGGTCAACCCCTCGGGCCCCCGGCCGTCGGTCACACAAATTGTCGAGCCTGTGGACAAACTCAGGAGCGGGGTGCGTCATGGGATGGTGAAGGAACCTGTGCGCATTCTCATCGTCGGCGGCGGCTACGTCGGGATGTACACCGCCCTGCGCCTCCAACGAAAGTTGAAGCCGGAACTGAATCGGGGCGAGGTCGAGATCACCGTCGTCTCCCCCGACCCCTATATGACTTATCAGCCGTTCCTTCCCGAAGCCGCCGCGGGCCTGATCTCGCCGCGCCACGTGGTGGTCCCACTGCGCAGGGTCCTCGACCGGTGCCGGATCGTGGTCGGCGAGGCCCACAGCATCGACCACGCCAAGCGCACCGCGACGCTCAGCACGCTCGCCACCGCCGAGGAGGGCGCGGGCACGGAACAGATCACCTACGACGAGCTCGTCCTCGCCCCCGGCTCGGTCTCACGCGCCCTCCCGATCCCCGGACTCGCCGACTACGCCATCGGCTTCAAGACCATCGAAGAGGCCATCGGGCTGCGCAACCACGTCATCGAGCAGATGGACATCGCCTCCTCCACCCGCGACCCCGCGATCCGCGACGCCGCCCTGACCTTCGTCTTCGTAGGAGGCGGTTACGCGGGTGTGGAGGCGCTCGGTGAACTCGAGGACATGGCCCGCTACGCCGCCCGCTACTACCACAACGTCAACGCCGACGACATGAAGTGGATCCTCGTCGAGGCCTCCAACCGCATCCTCCCCGAGGTCGGCGAGGAGATGGGCAAGTACACGGTCACCCAGCTGCGCCGCCGCAACATCGACGTACGCCTCGAAACCCGCCTCGACTCCTGTGCGGACCGGATCGCCGTCCTCAGCGACGGCGCCCGCTTCCCCACGCGCACGGTCGTGTGGACCGCCGGCGTGAAACCGCACCCGATCCTGGCCGCCACCGACCTCCCTCTCAACGGGCGCGGCCGCCTCAAGTGCACCCCGGAACTGACCGTCGACGGCGCCCCGCACGCGTGGGCGGCGGGAGACGCCGCCGCCGTCCCCGACGTCACCGCCGGGGAGCCCGGCAAGGAGACCGCGCCCAACGCCCAGCACGCGGTACGCCAGGCCAAGGTCCTCGGCGACAACATCGCCCACTCCCTGCGCGAGGAGCCCCTGGAGACGTACTCCCACAAGTACGTCGGCTCGGTCGCGTCCCTCGGGCTGCACAAGGGTGTCGCACACGTCTACGGGCGCAAGCTGAAGGGCTATCCTGCCTGGTTCATGCACCGCGTCTACCACCTGAGCAGGGTCCCGACCTTCAACCGCAAGGCCCGCGTACTCGCAGAATGGACCCTGGCGGGGCTCTTCAAAAGGGAGATCGTGTCCCTCGGATCGCTCGAACATCCTCGAGCGGAGTTCGAACTCGCGGCCGGTGGAAAGCATCCTATCGACCCGAAGCTCGACCCGAAGGGGTCGTCCTGACCGGACCCAGGAACTCCACCGATCAGGCAGGCGTCTGACGGATGTCGGTCCGGTCGGCCAGACTGGTCCCGACCTTGGGCGGGCCGACGGTTCGCTCATCCGCACCCACAGGCTTCTTCCCCAGCGCCGCATTTCCCGGGTTCCGATCAGGGAGGCAGCGCTCCAGTGGCTCCGGCCGCGGGCCGGACCCCCGGCCGGATTCCGGAGCTGACCGGAGACGACAATCACGAGGCAAGGATTCGGTGAACTTCACCCGCTGGAGCGCCCGGCTCCCCGGAACGCAGCGCCGCACCGCGGCGCGGACCGAACACACGGCCTCCCCGGACCGTCGAGGCGAGGGCTCCGTGCCCGCGGCCCGCGGCGAGCAGCTGACCGACGACGCGCCGCCCGTCCCCGCCGTCGACGACCTGCCCGTGCGCGAGGTCCTCGACCGCGTCCCGGCCCTCGTCGCCCTCGTGCACGGCCACGACCACCGCGTGGCCTACGTCAACGACGCCTATGTGGCGGCCTTCGGCGCTCGACCCGTCGGCGAACCCGCACGCGAGGCGCTGCCCGAGCTCGCCGAGATCGGCCTGCTCCCGCTCCTCGACCAGGTGCTGCGCAGCGCCAAGCCGCGCACGGTCAAGTCCCGCAAAGCCCCCGGCGGCCGCTCGTACACCTTCACCTGTACGCCCGTCGACGCCACCCCGGACGGCCAGGACGGCGGCGTACTCGTCTTCGCCACCGACGTCACCGACCACGCCGAGGCCGCCGAGCGACTGCGCGCCAGCGAGCGCCGCCAGCGCGAGACCGCCGTCACCCTCCAGCGCTCCCTGCTCCCCCAGGAGCTGGAAGAACCCGACGACCTGCGCGTCGCCGCCACCTACCAGCCCGGCGGCACCGAGGCCGCGGTCGGCGGCGACTGGTACGACGTGATCACCCTCGGCGGCGGCCGCACCGCGCTCGTCATCGGCGACGTGATGGGCCGCGGAGTGCGGGCCGCGGCCGTCATGGGGCAACTGCGCACCGCCGTGCGCGCGTACGCCCGCCTCGACCTGCCCCCGCACGAGGTCCTGCAACTCCTCGACGGACTCGCCACGGAGATCGACGCCAACCAGATCGCCACCTGCGCGTACGCCGTCCACGACCCCAACGAGGGGCGGCTCGTGTACGCCTCCGCGGGCCACCTCCCGATCCTTGTCCGCGACGAGAACGGCACCGTGATCCGCGCCGACGAACCCACCGGACCACCGCTCGGCACCGGCGGCTGGATGCACGCCTCGGGTTCGGTCCCGCTGGGCCCCGGCTCCACGGCCGTCCTCTACACCGACGGCCTGGTCGAGCGCCGCAACGAGGACCTCGACGAGGGGATCGCGTCCCTGGAGCGCGCCCTCGCGGGGGCGACGGGCACGCCCCAGGTCGTCTGCGACCGCCTCGTCCGCTCCGCGGGCGTCACCGCCGACCACGACGACGACGTGGCCGTCCTCGTCCTCCAGCACCCCGCCCGCACGGGCCCCGACGGCGAGCTCTTCCGCAACGCGGCCCTGGAGCTGCTGGGCGGGGTGGAAGCGGCTCCCCGCGCGCGTGCCTTCGCCTCCGGCGTGCTGACGAGCTGGCGTTTCCCGTCCGACCTCCATGATCTCGGCGTCCTCGCCACCAGCGAGCTGGTCGCCAACTCCCTCCAGCACGGCACCCCGCCGATGCGCCTTCGGCTGCGCCGTACCGACCGCCGCCTCATCATCGAGGTCACCGACGGCGACGACCATCTGCCGCGTCGGCGTCGCGCCGAGCCCGCCGACGAGGCCGGCCGCGGTATCGCGATCGTCGCGACGATCGCTTCCGGTTGGGGGTCGCGGCGTACGCCAGGGGGAGGAAAGACGGTCTGGTGCGAGTTCGCCCTACCCCGCACCGCCGGCTGACCCCCTGCCCCCGGGTGTGTTCCCTGAGAAACAGGAGACGGCTGCCGCCACGGTGAAACGTGGTGACAGCCGTCGTACGAACGTCGTACGAATCTCCGTCAGGCGCTCGCCCGTACCGGCTCCGCGGGTACCGCCCCGCCCTGAGCCACCACCCGGCTCGTCGCCAGCCACGGCTGGTTCTGTACGGGGCTGAGCTGCCGCCCGAGCCGCAGCGCCAGGAACGTGATGCCGAGCGAGAAGAGCAGGAACGTCACGACGTACGGACCGTGCAGCGAGGCCCCCATCGGACCGCCCACCGCCGGACCGACCGCCAGCGCGAGCTGCTTCACCAGGGCGAAGGCGGAATTGTACTGGCCGGCGAGTCCCGACGGCGCGAGATCCGCGACCAGCGGCGCGACCGTCGGCGACAGCATCGCCTCGCCCAGTCCGAACAGCGCGTACGTCGAGACGAACGCCGCCGTCGCCATCGTCTGGCTGCCGTGTCCCAGCCCCGCGTATCCGGCGGCCAGCCACGCCACGGCCCAGATGAGGCCCACCGCAGCGATCACCCGCGACCGCTTCCGGCGCTCGACGAACTTCAGCACCGCGAACTGCGCCACCACGATCATCGCCGTGTTCGCCGCCATCGCCGTACCGAGCGCGGAGGTCGAGATCCCGGCCGCCTCGACGCCGTACGCGGACAGCCCCGACTCGAACTGCCCGTAGCAGGCGAAGAACAGGACGAAGCCCAGCACGGACAGCTGCACCATGGCCCGGTTGCCCAGCAGCTGCTTCCAGCTGCCGCCCTCGGCCTGCGGCGCGTCCCCGTCGATCCGCGGCGCGTGCGGCACCCGTACGGTCGCCATGATCACGACCAGCACCAGGAACATCGCCGCCTCGATCGCGAACAGCAGCGTGAACGAACTCGCGCGGGTCGTGTCGACGATGTGGCCGCCGATCAGGCCACCCACGCCGAGCCCGAGGTTCTGCAGGAAGAACTGAGTCGCGAACGCGCGCGACCGGGTGTCCGCCGTCGAGCAGTCCACGATCATCGTCGCCAGCGCCGGCTGCATGACCGCTTGTCCCGCGCCGAGCGCCGCCGCCGACAGCAGTACGGCCGTGGCGTTGCTCGCGAGCCCCAGGCTCAGCGCCCCGATGGCGGCGGTGACCAGGGCGGTGAGCAGGACCGGCAGCGGGCCGCGCAGGACGATGGCCCGTCCGGCGAACGGCAGCACCACGAGAGCGGCCACGGCGAAGACGGCGAGCACGAGGCCCGCCGTCATGGAGCCGAGTCCCCGTACCTGCGCCACATAGACGTAGAGGAAGGGGACGGTAAAGCCGAGCCCGAACGCTCCGAGTGCGTTGCCCACGTGGATCCGGCGCATCGCTGCGCCCATCGCCCTGGTCACTTTCACCTGCCTTGGTCGTGATGCTTCGGCGTGCATGGATGCAGGCCTGAAGACTTCGAAGATAAAGTTAGATGTTGAACTGTACAGCTTCAAGGACTTCAATGCCAAGCGAGCCCGTGCGATACTTCGGACATGGGCGACACCCCCGGCCTCGCTGCGCCGACAACCGAGCCGACACTCGACGAACAGATCGCCGCCTACCAGCGCGAGTTCCGGGACCTCGACCCCCAGGTCGAGAAGATCGTGGCGGCCCTCGGCCGCCTCAACCGCCGGATGAACGTCGCCTACGGCCGCCAGACCGCCACCCTCGGCATCAGCAACGCCGAGTGGGAGGTGCTCAAGGCCCTCGTCCTGGCCGGCGAGCCGTACCGGATGGGCCCCAGTGACCTCGCCAAGCGGCTGGGCCTGACTCCGGCCGCGATGACCCACCGGATCGACCGGATGGTCGCGGAGGGTCTGGTCACCCGGGAGCGCGACGAGTCGAACCGTGTCCGCGTGATCGTGGAGCTCACGGACGAGGGGCGCGAGAAGTGGCTGGAGGCCATGCGTCTCGCCACGGTCTTCGAGGAGGACCTCCTCCAGGACCTGTCCGCCGACGAGCGCGGTGTCCTCGGCGAGGTCCTGACGCGCCTCCTACGACGCGTGGAGCACGCCCAGCCGGACGCGGGCGGCCGGCTCAGCGACCTCGATTAAAAGATCTTGACAGAGATGGTTGACACCACCTTGATGGATCCGTAAGGTTCTTCGAGTTGCCACGGGGCCGTAACGGTTCTGCGGTAGCACCTCCGCCGCAGAAGCGGCACCCCAACCACCAGCACGATCTCCCAAACGGGTGAATTCGGCGTGCCCGAATTCAATTCGATTGGGGCGCGGCGGTCCGATTAGGAACTGCCGAGAGGATCCGCTAAAGTTTGGGACGTCGGAACGGCCCAAGGGCCTGGAAGACAAGCCCCGCTGACTGGGAATCAGGCCCGAAAGGATCTGATAGAGTCGGAACCGCCGGAAAGGGAAACGCGAAAGCGGAAACCTGGAAAGCGCCGAGGAAATCGGATCGGGAAACGGTCTGGTAGAGTCGGAAACGCAAGAACAAAGCAAGACCGAAGGGAAGCGCCCGGAGGAAAGCCCGAGAGGGTGAGTACAAAGGAAGCGTCCGTTCCTTGAGAACTCAACAGCGTGCCAAAAATC
>NZ_JBVKCA010000029.1:0-108860 GCF_055656965.1 Streptomyces sp. NPDC111656 | reverse complement strand
CGCTTCCAGCCGCTCCCACTGTGCATCCGTCAGATCGCCACGAGACATCTGAAGATCGTTTCACGACCTTGATCAACATCTCAAACACGTCCTAGGACAGCTCCTCGGCCCTAGGGCAGGTCATGGCCGGCCACGACCCGTCCGGGTCGGCGAGCGCCGGCGAGCAGGTCGCCGATCGTCGCGACGCCCTCCGTGATCGCGCGTTCCCCCACGTCACCGAAGCCCAGGACGAGTTGGGGCGGCGCCGTCGCCCGGTTCGAGCGACAGGCGCTCATCCCGTACAGGCCGACGGACCGTGCGCGCGCCCCCTCGATGACGGCCCGTTCGGCGGCCGCGTCCGTGCCGGGCAGGTGCGCGACGGCGTGGAACCCGGCCGCGAGACCCGTCAGCCGGACCTCCGGGGCGTGTGCGGCGAGGGCCGTGACCAGGGCCGTGCGCCGGGCCGCGTAAGTCGTGCGCATGCGCCGCAGATGACGGTCGTAGCGGCCGGACTCGACGAGGCGGGCGAGGGCGAGCTGGTCGAGGGTCGGGGAGCCGCGGTCGATGCGCAGCTTGGTCGCCGTGATCGGGGCGGCGAGCGCGGGCGGGCAGAGCAGCCAGCCGATGCGCAGCGCCGGGGCGAGGGACTTGCTGACGGTGCCGATGGAGACGACCCGGTCGGCGGCCAGTCCGTGCAGGGCTCCGACGGGTTCACGGTCGTAGCGGAACTCCGCGTCGTAGTCGTCCTCGACGACGTAGGCGTCCCGCCGCGTCGCCCACTCGATCAGCGCGAGCCGGCGTTCGGGCGCGAGGACGACGCCGGTGGGCCACTGGTGGGCGGGGGTGACGACGACGGCCCGTGCCCCGGTCGCCTCCAGCGCCCGTACGTCGATGCCCTGCTCGTCGACCGGGACGGGCACCGCCGTCAGACCCGCCGCGGCCGCGGCCGCCGTCACCGTGGCGGGGGCGCCCGGGTCCTCGTACGCCACGACACGCACCCCCGCCCCGGCCAGGCTCTCCAGGGTGAGGCCGAGGCCCTGCGCGTAGCCGGAGCAGACGACGATCCGCTCGGGGTCGGCCGCGGCGGCACGCACCCGGCGCAGATATCCGGCGACGACCTCGCGCAGCACGCGACTCCCTCGCGGGTCCCCGTAGTCGAGGTCCGCGGTCGGCAGGGTGCGGCCCGCCTCGCGCAGCGCCCAGAGCCAGTCGGAGAGCGGGAAGCCGGTCAGGTCCGGCACGCCGTGCCGGAAGTCGGCGATCAGCCGCTCGGGCGTGCTCCGGTGCGGCGCGGGCGCGGGCGGTACGTGGGCGCACGCCGCGACCCGGGTGGCCGAGCCGACGCGCGTCACGAGGTAGCCCTCGGCCTGGAGTTGGGCGTAGCAGTCCTGGACGAGGCCCCTCGACAGCCCCATCTCGCGGGCGAGTTCACGCGAGGAGGGCAGCCGCTCGCCGGCGCCGAGGCGGCCCGTGCGGATCGCGTCCCGCAGCTGCCGCTCCAGCTGGGCGCGCAGTTGCTCGCCGCTCTCCCGGTCGACGCACAGGAGCAGTTCGGGTGACAGACCGGCCCACTGCAACGGCATGGAATTGGAGCTTACCGGGGGTCCGGCGGCTGCCTAGCGTCGTTCCCATGACAACGACCGCGCCCCGCATCCCGTCGGCGGCCTCGAGGCCCCCTCTTCTCACTCGCCCCCTGCTGCTCCGTTTCGTGAGCATGGTCGGCGCCTCGGCGAGCTTCTTCCTGCTCCTGTCGGTCGTGCCCCGCTACGCCACGGCGTCGGGCGCGGGCCTGGCCACCGGCGCCCTGATGCTCTCCACGGTCCTGGGTGAACTGGCCGCTCCCCGCCTGGTCGCCCGCTACGGCCACCGGGTCGCGCTGATCGCCGGGCTCACCCTGCTCGGCGCTCCCGCGCTGGTCCTGACCGTCTCCGACGGCATGACGTGGATCGTGACGGTCTGTCTCGTCCGCGGCCTCGGCTTCGCGCTCACGCTCGTCGCGGGCGGCGCGCTCACCGCGTCGCTCATTCCGGCCGAGCGGCGCGGGGAGGGCCTCGCGCTGGTGGGCGTGGTCTCCGGAGTGCCGTCGCTGATCGCGCTGCCGCTCGGCGTGTGGCTCGCGGCGCACGCCGGGTACGGGCCGGTCGCCGTGGCCGCAGGTGTGGCGGCGCTGGCCGCGATCGTCGCCGTACCGGGCCTGCCGGAACGGGAGCCGACGTCCGGGAAACCGGTGGGGGTGCTGGCCGGGCTGCGCACCGGTGGTCTGATGCGGCCCGGGGTCGTCTTCGCGACCACCGCCCTCGCCGCCGGGATCATCGTCACGTTCCTGCCGCTGGCGGTCCCTGCCGTGTACGGCACGGTCGTCGCCGTGGCCCTCTTCGTGCAGCCGGCCGCGTCGACCGCGGCCCGCCTGGCGGCGGGCCGGTACGGCGACCGGCACGGGTCCGCGCGTCTCGTCGTGCCCGGCCTGGTCCTCTCGGCCGGCGGCCTGTCGATCACGGCGGTGACCGGCAGTCCCGTCGCGGTCCTCGTCGGGGTCGCGGTCTTCGGCACCGGCTTCGGTATCGCCCAGAACGCCACGCTGACCCTGATGTACGCGCGGGTCCCGGCCTCCGGATACGGCACCGTCACCGCGCTGTGGAACGTCGCGTACGACGGTGGCATGGGCGTCGGCGCGGCGGGTTTCGGCGTGCTGGCCGGGGTGACGGGGTATCCGTCGGCCTTCGCCGTCACCGCCGTACTGATGCTGGTGGCGCTGATCCCGGCGTACCGCGATGCGCGAGCCGATCGCGGGTCCGGCGCCACGTCGACCGAAGTCGTGGCCGGGTGACGCCTCAGTCCCGCGAGCCGGTCGCCCCCTCGATCACGCGTCGCAGCCCCTCCGTGAGGTCGTCCGCCGTGGAGGCGCTCGCCGGGTCGAAGAGCCACTGCACCATCAGACCGTTGAGAAGCGCCTGGTAGAAGCCGCCGAGGGACTGGACGGTGCGCTCGTCGAGCGTCTCCTCGTCCAGGCCCGTGAGCATCGCGACGAGCCCGGACCGTCCCTCGATCTGCGCCTTCGCCATGAGGTCCCGCAGCTGCGGCACCCGCTCCCCCTGCGTCACGAT
This sequence comes from Streptomyces sp. NPDC111656, assembly GCF_055656965.1. Taxonomy (NCBI): domain Bacteria; kingdom Bacillati; phylum Actinomycetota; class Actinomycetes; order Kitasatosporales; family Streptomycetaceae; genus Streptomyces; species Streptomyces sp. NPDC111656. The sequence continues at coordinate 105,777 of NZ_JBVKCA010000029.1, read as the reverse complement.
CTCCATGCTGGCCGCCCACACGGGCTTGAAGTCCTCGAAGGACTCCAGCATCCGCGCCCACACGTCATGGAACCGCTCCACGGAACCCCCGGGCGCGCCCTCGTGCTCCTGGTGCGGGGCGAACTTCTCGCCCCACTCCTGCACCAGCTCCACGAAGGCCTGCGTCAGCAGCGCGTCCTTCGAACCGTAGTGGTAGCCGATGGACGCCAGGTTCGTCCCGGACTCCTTCACGATGTCGCGCGCCGTGGTGCGCACGAACCCCTTCTCCAGCAGGCAGCGCTTGGCGCCTTCGAGCAGATCCTCACGGTGTCCCATGGCGATCAGCGTACCCCCGATACAGACAACTGTCCCAGACGCTCGTTTTAAACAAGCGTACTAGACAAGCGTTTAAGACGTCCGTACAGTCCCTGCCATGACGCACTCGAAGCACTCGACGAGCACCACCCCCGCACCCGGCGGAGGCCTCGCCGGCCGCCGCGAATGGACCGCCCTCGGCGTCCTGATGCTTCCGCTGCTCCTGGTCTCGATGGATGTCTCGGTCCTGTACTTCGCGGTCCCCGCGATCAGCGCGGACCTGGAGCCGAGCGGCACCCAGCAGCTGTGGATCTTCGACATCTACGCGTTCGTGCTCGCCGGACTGCTCATGACGATGGGCTCGCTCGGCGACCGCATAGGCCGCCGCAAGCTCCTCCTCTTCGGCGCCGCCGCCTTCGGCACGGCCTCGGTCATGGCCGCCTACGCCGACAGCGCCGAGATGCTGATCGCGGCCCGCGCGGTCCTCGGCATCGGTGGGGCCACCCTCATGCCGTCGACGATGGCGATCATCCGCACGATGTTCACCGACCCCGGGCAGCGCGCGAAGGCGATCGGTCTGTGGTCCGGCGTCATGACCGGCGGCATCGCGCTCGGTTCGGTGATGAGCGGGGTCCTCGTCGAGTACTTCTGGTGGGGCTCGGTCTTCCTCGTCAACCTGCCCGCGATGGTGCTGCTGCTGGTCCTCGGCCCGATCCTGCTCCCCGAGTCCAGGAACCCGGAACCGGGCCGCTTCGACGTGCTCAGCGTGCCGCTGTCGATGGCCGCCGTGCTGCCCGTCATCTACGGCGTGAAGGAAATCCCGTCCGAGGGCTGGAAGTTCGAGTACGGCGCCTCGATCGTCGTCGGTCTCGTCTTCGCCGCGCTCTTCGTCCAGCGGCAGCGCACCGCCAAGTCCCCGCTGATCTCCCCCGAGTTGTTCCGGGGCCGGGGCTTCGCGCCCGCCGTCGTGCTCAACCTGGTCTCGGCGTTCGGGATGATGGGGTCGGCGTACTTCACCACCCAGTACCTGCAGTCGGTCCTCGGCAAGAGCTCCATGGAGGCCGCGCTGTGGTCACTGTTGCCGACGGTCCTGGTCGGGGTCGCCGCGCCGGTCTCCGCGCAGCTGGTGCAGAAGGGCGTCCACCGTGCGCACGTCGTCTCCGGCGGCTTCGTCCTCGGCGCGTGCGGCTACGGGCTGCTGGCCCTCGCCGGGACCGACTCGATGTGGCTGGTCCTCGCCGGGGCCGGAGTCCTCGCTTCGGGGATCGTCACCGTGATGTCCCAGATGATGGATCTGGCGCTGGGCACCGTCCCCGTCGGCAACGCGGGTGCCGCGGCCTCGCTGCTGGAGACGGGTGCCGAGTTCGGCGGGGCGCTCGGTATGGCGGTCCTCGGGTCCATCGGTACGGCCGTCTACCGCCACGAGATTCCGTCGGGCGCCCCGGCGCCGGCCCAGGAGACCCTCGGCGGCGCGCTGGCGGTCGCCCACCGGTTGCCGGGCGGCGCGGGCGATGCGTTGGTGCGGGCCGCGCGGGAGGCGTTCACCAGTGGGATGCAGGCGGCGGCGATCGCGGGGGCGGTGTTGTTGCTGGGGGCGGCGGGGGTGGCGGCTGCGACGTTGCGGCGCGTGCGGGTGCGGGAAGTCGGGGCCGAGGCCCCGCACCCTGAACAGGCCCCCGCCTGAGGCCCCTTCACCAGGGCTACGCCCTGGGAACCCCGGCTGTGCGCTCCGACTACGGGGGCGGGGTCCGATCACGCAGTTCCCCGGACCCCTGCCCTCCCGAAGTGCCTTGCCTGCAGGCCGGTGGGGCCGATCGCGCAGTTCCCCGCGCCCCTCGGACGGGGCTACGCCCCGGATTCCCGACTTTCCGGAGTGCTTCGTCTGCGGGCGGTGGGGGTCGCTCGCGCAGTTCCCCGCGCCCCTCGGGCGGGGCTACGCCCCGAAACCCCACCCACCCGAAGTGCCTTGCCTGCAGGCCGGTGGGGGCCGATCGCGCAGTTCCCCGCGCCCCTAAGAGCCCGGCCCCGGCCCACGCCATCCAGCCCGTCCGGCGTTTGAGGACGAGGCCGAAGGCCGATGCCCCGCCCACCCCGCTCAACCCACCCAGCCCCGGCCCGCACCACCCAGCCCGTCCGGCGTTTGAGGATGAGGCCGTTCGGGGCGATGCGGGGGGGCTGGGGGCGGCAGCGCCCGGTGGGGTTGGAGGGGCGGAGCTCCTGGGGATGGGACGGGTAGGGGCGGCGGGGGCGAGGAAAAAGGGGCGGGGCCGTGTCGGTGGGGCGTGTCAGGATGGGCGGCGTGGCACAGACATCCGGTACGCCGTTCATCGGCCGGGACGACGAACTCGCCCGGCTCACCGGCGTGCTGGACCGCGCCCGCGCAGGCACCCCCCGCGCCGTCGTCCTCTCCGGAGACGCGGGCGTCGGCAAGACCCGCGTCCTGACGGAGGCCGCCGCACACGCCACGCGCACCGGCATGACGGTGCTGACCGGCCACTGCGTGGACCTCGGCGACGTGGGCCTGCCCTATCTGCCGTTCACGGAGATCCTCGGCGTGCTCGGCGGAGACGAGCGGTTCGCCGCAGCCCTCGCGGCCCACCCGGCGGTCGACCGCCTACTGGGCTCCGGCAGCGGGACGGACACGGACTCCGGCAGCCGGCTGCGACTCTTCGAGGGCGTGGCCGGCCTGCTGGCGGACGCCGCCGACATCACCCCCCTCCTCCTGGTCCTCGAAGACCTCCACTGGGCGGACCAGTCGTCGAGGGACCTCCTGCGCTTCCTCCTCAGCCGAGGCGTCCTGCAGAATCCGACTCCGGGCTCCCCCACCCACCACCTCGCCCTCTTCACCTCGTACCGCTCGGACGACCTGCACCGCCGCCACCCCCTGCGCCCCCTGCTCGCCGAGCTGGCCCGGCTCCCCTCCGTGGACCGGCTCGAACTGCGCCCCATGGCCGACGCCGAAGTGGCCCGCCTGGTGCGCGCCCTGCGCACGGACGCCCTCTCCGACACCACCGTCCGCCGCATCGTCGACCGCGCCGAGGGGAACGCCTTCTACGCGGAGGAGCTGCTCGCCGCGCTGCCGGGCGACCTCGACCCGGCGGCGCCCGCCATGCCGAGCGGCCTCGCCGACCTCCTCCTCATCCGGATCGAGCAACTCTCCGACACCGCCCAGCAGGTACTGCGCACGGCCGCGGTCGCCGGGCGGCGCGTCGAGCACGACCTGCTGCGTGACGCCGTACAACTGCCGGAGGACGAGCTGGAGTCGGCGCTGCGGGAGGCCGTAGGACGACAGCTGCTGGTCCCCGGCGACGACGCCACGTACTCCTTCCGGCACGCCCTCGCCCGTGAGGCCGTCTACGCCGATCTGCTGCCCGGCGAGCGGGTCCGGCTGCACGGCGCGTTCGCCAAACTCCTCGCCGGTCGCGGTCACACCGCAAAGAGCGCGGCCGAGCGCGCCCACCACTCGCGGGAGAGCCACGATCTCGCGGACGCGCTGACCGCCTCGCTGGAAGCCGCCGACCACGCCCAGCGGGTCGGCGCGCCCGCCGAGGAGCTGCACCACGTGGAGGCCGCGCTCGAACTGTGGCCCGCGGTGGACCCCGGCGCCCGCCCCCGCACCGGCGACCCGGTCACGCTCACCCTGCGCGCCTCCGCCGCCGCCGCGCACGCCGGGGAGACCCACCGGGCGGTCTCCCTCACCCGCGCCGCACTCGCCAGGGCGGGGTCGGACGCGGACTCGGAGCTCGCCGCCCGCGTCCGCTACACCCTCGCGGGCAATCTGATGCGCGTCGACAGTCTGAAGGCCGCCTTCACCTACAGCAGCGAGGCACTGGCCATGATCCCGGCCGAGCCCCCGTCGCACACCTGGGTGTGGGCGGCGGCCACCCATGTCATGGCCGCGCGGTACATGGGCCACGACGAGGACGCCGAGCGCGTCGCCCGGCAGGCGCTGCGCACCGCCGAGGAGCTCGGACTCGCCGACGCCCAGGCCGACTTGATCATCTCCCTGGTCGGTCTGGAGGACCACAACCGGCGTACGGCCGAGGGCCGGGAGCGACTTCGGCGGGCCCGTGACCTGGCCCGGCACGCCGGCAATGTCTCCATCGAGATGCGCGCCCTCTTCAACCTCGCCATCGGGGCCTACGAATCCGGGGCCCTGGACGAGTGCCTGACCTGGCTCGCCGAGGGACTCGAGTGGGCGAACCGCTCCGGGCTCGTCTCCTCCCCGTACGCGCTGGAGCTGCGCTACCTCCAGTCCCTGATCCTCTACACCCTGGGCCGCTGGGACGAGTGCGCTCGGGCGGCCGCCGTCGACGCCGAACGGCTGCCACCGGCGGGCGGCTTCGCCATCGGGCCCGCGTTGTACGTCGCCCTGGCGCGCGGCGAGGAAGGGGCCGCCGAGCGGGCCCGCGCGCTGCTCGACGGACCGTTCGACTGGATGGCCACGCTCGTCGCGGGCATCGTGCTGACCGACGCCGCCGCCCTGCGCGGCGACCCCGAGGGCGCCGTGACCTCCGTACGGACGACGCTCGCGGCGCTCAGCGAGGGCTCCGGCGGCGGGCGGCCCGACATCGGTGTGCGGCTCGCGGCGCTGGCCCTGTCGGCGGTCGCGGACGCCGCCGTCGAGCTGCGTCTGACCGGCGACGAGGCGGGCGCCCTGCGCTGGGCGGACCTCGCGACCGAGCTGGTGGAGGTGGCCCGGCGCACGGCCGCGAAGGGGGAGGACGGCTCGCGGCAGGGACCGGAGGGGCTGGCCTGGCTCGCCCGCGCCGAGGCGGAGTGGCTGCGCACGCACTCGGGTCCCGAGGTGGCCGCCTGGGAGAAGGCGGTCGCCGCGTTCGACTACGGCGATCCCTATGAACTGGCCCGCTGCGAAAGACGGTTGGCCGAGGCACTGCTCGTGGCGGACCGTCGGGAGGAGGCCGCCGAGCGGGCCCGCGCGGCGCGCGACACCGCCGTCCGGCTCGGCGCCGTACCGCTGCGCGAGGAGCTGGACACCCTGATCCGGCGCGGTCGGCTCGCCGACTCACCGTCCGCCGCGGACCGTGTCCCGGCGCTGACCGCCCGCGAGAGCGATGTCCTGAGGCTGCTGGCGCGCGGCCGCACCAACCGTCAGATCGGCGAGGAGCTGTTCATCACGGGCAAGACGGCGAGCGTGCACGTCTCCAACATCCTCGCCAAGCTGGGCGCCTCGGGCCGTACCGAGGCCGTGGCCATCGCCTACCGGGAGGGGCTGGTCGAGCCGCCCCGGGACTCCCGCGCCTGACCGACCCCCGCGCATGACCGGGGCCCGGTCACCTCAGGTGACCGGGCCCCGGCCCGCGTACTGCGCCCGCGTACCGCGAGAAGGTCAGACGAGGTTCACCGAGCGCGCCGAGGTGGCGCCGATCTCCTCGGCCACATCGCTCAGCACGTTCTGCGAAACCGTGTCGTCGACGGTGAGGACCGCGAGGGCCTCGCCGCCCGCGGCGGCACGCGCGACCTGCATGCCGGCGATGTTGATGCCCGCCTCGCCGAGGATGCGGCCGACGGTGCCGACGACACCGGGACGGTCCTCGTAGCTCAGCACGACCATGTGGGCGGCGAGCGCGAGGTCCACGTCGTACTCGCCGACGGCGACGATCTTCTGCAGGTGCTTGGGGCCGGCCAGCGTGCCGGAGACCGAGATCTCCTGGCCGTCGCCGAGCGTGCCGCGCACGGTGACCACGTTGCGGTGGTCGGGGGACTCCGAGCTCGTGGTCAGACGGACCTCGACGCCGCGCTCCTGCGCGAACAGCGGGGCGTTGACGTACGACACCGTCTCGTCGACGACGTCCTCGAACACGCCCTTGAGCGCGGAGAGTTCGAGCACCTTGACGTCGTGCTGGGTGATCTCGCCGTACACCTCGACGTCGAGGCGGACCGCGACCTCGCCCGCGAGGGCGGTGAAGATGCGGCCGAGCTTCTCGGCGAGCGGCAGACCGGGCTTGACGTCCTCGGCGATGACACCACCCTGCACGTTCACCGCGTCCGGGACGAGCTCACCGGCGAGGGCGAGGCGCACCGAGCGGGCGACGGAGACACCGGCCTTCTCCTGCGCCTCGTCCGTGGAGGCGCCGAGGTGCGGGGTGCAGACGACCTGGTCGAGCTCGAAGAGCGGGGAGTCCGTGCAGGGCTCCTTCGTGTACACGTCGAGGCCGGCGCCGGCGACGCGGCCCTCCTTGAGCGCCGAGAACAGCGCCTCCTCGTCGACGATCCCGCCGCGCGCGGCGTTGACGATCCGCACCGACGGCTTGACCTTGTGCAGCGCCTCGTCGCCGATGAGACCGACCGTCTCGGGGGTCTTGGGCAGGTGCACGGTGATGAAGTCCGAGACCTCGAGCAGCTCGTCGAGGGAGAGGACCTTCACGCCCATCTGCGCGGCCCGGGCAGGCTGGACGTAGGGGTCGTAGGCGACAACCTTCATGCCGAACGCGGACATGCGCTGGGCGACCAGCGCGCCGATGCGGCCGAGGCCGACGACACCGAGGGTCTTCTCGGCGAGCTCTACTCCGGTGTACTTCGAGCGCTTCCACTCGCCGTTCTTCAGCGCGGAGTTGGCCTGCGGGATGTGGCGCGCGGTGGCGAGGAGGAGGCCGCAGGCCAGCTCGGCCGCGGTCACGATGTTCGAGGTGGGGGCGTTGACGACCATCACGCCGGCCTTGGTGGCGGCGGAGACGTCGACGTTGTCCAGGCCGACGCCGGCTCGTGCGACGACCTTGAGCTTCTTCGCGGCGGCGACGGCCTCCGCGTCGACCTTGGTGGCCGAACGGATCAGGATCGCGTCGACGTCGGCGATCGCGGGCAGCAGCTCGGCGCGGTCCGCGCCGTTCGCGTGCCGGATCTCGAAGTCCGGGCCCAGGGCGTCGACGGTCGCGGGCGACAGCTCTTCAGCGATGAGTACGACAGGTTTCGAGCTCACGTGAGTCCTCACAGGTCCAATGCGGACGGCCGTCCCGACGGCCGCATGCGGTGGAGGGTTGTAACGGCCCCGGGGAAGTGTAGGTGCGTTCCCGCGTCGTTCGGTGCGGCGACAGTGCGTGCCGGGCGGCGTGGGGGCGTGCCTACATTTCTTCGGGGTCGCTCGAGCCGCGTGGAAGACGCACGACGCTGTGGGCCTGACGCGTATGTTGTGCAGCAGTGTAGTGCCGCTACGGGGGCCTTCTTGCGCCTCCGTGGAAGGATCACCCGTCCGTGGCTGGACGGGGTGGACAACGGCGCGCTCACGGGCGTTACCCAGGGTTGGCCGAAGGGGCCGGAGCGGATGCTCCGGCCCCTTCGGCCGTACGGCTTACGCCTCGTCGTTGACCCACGACATGAGTTTGCGGAGCTCCTTGCCGGTGGTCTCCAGGAGGCTGTTCTCGTCCTGCGTCTTGTACTCGTTGTACTTCTTCAGGCCGGAGTGGTACTCCTCCATCCAGTTCTTGGCGAAGGTGCCGTCCTGGATCTCCGCGAGGACCTTCTTCATCTCGGCCTTGGTGGCGTCCGTGATGATCCGCGGGCCGGTGACGTAGTCGCCCCACTCGGCGGTCTCGGAGACCGACCAGCGCATCTTCTCCAGGCCGCCCTCGTACATGAGGTCGACGATGAGCTTCAGCTCGTGGAGGCACTCGAAGTACGCGATCTCCGGCTGGTAGCCGGCCTCGGTCAGCGTCTCGAAGCCCGCCTTGACCAGCGCCGCGGTGCCACCGCAGAGAACGGCCTGCTCACCGAACAGGTCGGTCTCGGTCTCCTCCGTGAAGGTCGTCTTGATGACGCCCGCGCGGGTGCCGCCGATGCCCTTGGCGTAGGACAGGGCGAGCGGGAAGGCACTGCCCGTGGAGTCCTGCTCGACGGCCGCGATGCAGGGAACGCCGCGACCCTCCTCGTACTGGCGGCGCACCAGGTGGCCCGGGCCCTTGGGGGCGACCATGGCGACGTCGACAGCGGCCGGGGGCTTGATGAAGCCGAAGCGGATGTTCAGACCGTGGCCGAAGAACAGCGCGTCGCCGTCCTTCAGGTTGTCCTTGATGGACTCCTCGTAGACCTGGGCCTGGATCGGGTCCGGCACCAGGATCATGATGACGTCGGCCTCGGCCGCGGCCTCCGACGGCGTCACCACGCGCAGGCCCTGCTCCTCGGCCTTGGCCTTGGACTTGGAGCCCTCGTGCAGACCGACGCGGACGTCGACACCCGAGTCACGCAGCGACAGCGCGTGGGCGTGGCCCTGGCTGCCGTAGCCGATGACCGCGACCTTGCGGCCCTGGATGATGGACAGGTCGGCGTCGTCGTCGTAGAACAGCTCGGCCACTGGGGTTCTCCTTGGTGTGCGGTGTTGCGTCCCACCGTACGGCGGGCGGGGGAAGGGAAGTTTTCGGGTCTCGGTATACGGGCGGTCGGTGATCGCCGACCGCCCCTACCAAGGATCAGGCTGATCGGTCGAGCGCGCGCAGCGAGCGGTCCGTGATCGAACGCGCCCCTCGTCCGATCGCGATCGTGCCGGACTGGACGAGCTCCTTGATGCCGAACGGCTCCAGCATCTTGAGCATGGCCTCCAGCTTGTCGCTGCCGCCGGTGGCCTCGATGGTGACGGCCTCCGGAGAGACGTCCACGGTCTTGGCGCGGAACAGCTGGACGATCTCGACGATCTGGGAGCGCGTCTCGTTGTCGGCGCGCACCTTCACCAGAACGAGTTCGCGCTGCACCGCCGAGCCGGGTTCCAGTTCGACGATCTTCAGCACGTTGACGAGCTTGTTGAGCTGCTTGGTGACCTGTTCGAGCGGCAGCGCCTCGATCACGTTCACCACGATGGTGATGCGCGAGATGTCGGGGTGCTCGGTGACACCGACGGCGAGCGAGTCGATGTTGAAGCCGCGGCGGGAGAACAGGGCGGTGATCCGGGCGAGGACACCCGGCTTGTTCTCGACGAGGACGGAGAGGGTGTGCTTGGTGCTCATGGTGGTGGACTCGGCTCTCTCTCGGTCTCAGTCGTCTTCGTTGTCGCCGAAGTCGGGGCGGACGTCCCGGGCGGCCATGATCTCGTCGTTCGAGGTGCCGGCGGCGACCATCGGCCACACCATGGCGTCCTCGTGCACGATGAAGTCGACCACGACGGGGCGGTCGTTGATCGAGTTCGCCTCCGCGATGACCTTGTCGAGGTCCTCGGGGGACTCGCAGCGGATCGCGTAGCAGCCCATGGCCTCCGACAGCTTCACGAAGTCGGGGACGCGGGTGCCGGCGCTCGGCTGCTTGCCGTCCGCGTCCGGGCCGGAGTGCAGCACGGTGTTGGAGTAGCGCTGGTTGTAGAAGAGGGTCTGCCACTGGCGGACCATCCCGAGGGCGCCGTTGTTGATGATGGCGACCTTGATCGGGATGTTGTTCAGGGCGCAGGTGGTGAGCTCCTGATTGGTCATCTGGAAGCAGCCGTCACCGTCGATCGCCCAGACCGTCCTGCCCGGCTGACCGGCCTTGGCGCCCATCGCGGCCGGGACCGCGTAGCCCATCGTTCCGGCGCCGCCGGAGTTCAGCCAGGTCGCGGGCTGCTCGTACTGGACGTAGTGCGCGGCCCACATCTGGTGCTGGCCGACGCCCGCCGCGAAGATGGTGCCCTCGGGGGCGAGCTGTCCGATGCGCTCGATGACCTGCTGCGGGGACAGGGAGCCGTTGTCCGGCTGCTCGTAGCCCAGCGGGTAGGTCTCGCGCCAGCGGCTGAGGTCCTTCCACCAGGCGGCGTAGTCGCCGGCGTGGCCCTCACTGTGCTCCTTCTGCACGGCCTGGACCAGGTCGGCGATGACCTCGCGGGCGTCACCGACGATCGGCACGTCCGCGGCGCGGTTCTTGCCGATCTCGGCCGGGTCGATGTCGGCGTGGACGATCTTGGCGTACGGGGCGAAGCTGTCCAGCTTGCCGGTGACGCGGTCGTCGAAGCGGGCTCCGAGGGCGACGATCAGGTCGGCCTTCTGCAGCGCGGTGACGGCGGTGACCGCACCGTGCATGCCCGGCATTCCCACGTGCAGCGGGTGGCTGTCGGGGAATGCGCCGAGCGCCATCAGGGTGGTGGTGACGGGCGCTCCGGTGAGTTCTGCGAGGACCTTCAGCTCGGCGGTGGCCTTGGCCTTGAGGACGCCGCCGCCGACGTAGAGGACGGGCCGCTTGGCCTGGGTGATCAGCTTGGCGGCCTCGCGGATCTGCTTGGCGTGCGGCTTGGTCACCGGGCGGTAGCCGGGCAGGTCCTGGGTGGGCGGCCACTGGAAGGTGGTCCGCGCCTGGAGGGCGTCCTTGGCGATGTCGACGAGGACGGGGCCCGGACGGCCGGTGGAGGCGATGTGGAAGGCCTCCGCGATCGTCCTCGGGATGTCCTCGGCCTTGGTCACCAGGAAGTTGTGCTTGGTGATCGGCATGGTGATGCCGACGATGTCCGCCTCCTGGAAGGCGTCCGTGCCGATCGCCTTGGACGCGACCTGCCCGGTGATCGCCACGAGCGGCACCGAGTCCATGTGCGCGTCCGCGATCGGCGTCACCAGGTTGGTGGCACCCGGGCCGCTGGTCGCCATGCAGACGCCGACCTTGCCGGTGGCTTGCGCGTAACCGGTGGCCGCGTGACCCGCGCCCTGCTCGTGCCGCACGAGCACGTGCCGCACACGCGTGGAGTCCATCAGCGGGTCGTAGGCCGGAAGGATCGCGCCGCCGGGAATGCCGAATACCGTCTCGGCCCCGACCTCCTCAAGCGAGCGGATGAGGGACTGCGCTCCCGTGACGTGCTCGGGGGCGGACTGCTGTCCTCCGGAACGGGGCCGCGGCTGCGGGTGATGGGCCCCGGTGGCCTGCTCGGTCATCGGCATTCTCTTCTCGATGCTGAGGGTTTTTGCGAGTTTTGTGCGGTGTACGGCTGGTGCCTGTGCAACAAAAAACCCCTCGTGCCGTGAGGCAAGCGAGGGGAGCGCGCCGGGTGCGGTCGCTGGGTGTTCCGGGTCTGTCCGGTGGTCACCAGCTTCAGCCGACGCGCTTTCCAAGTACGAGAATTCGGGTGCGCATGGCATTGACCCTCCCCCCGGCACGCACTGACTGTCAAGTGGGTGGGACGGGAGTCTCATTATGTGAGCGGAGGGCCGTACCGCCTCCGAAGACTGCGGGCACACCACTCGTATACACCCCCGCGCCGCCGCCCGCGAACGCGGGCTCGGCCGGGCCGTGCGGCACCGGGTAGTGGCCGCAGGACAGCGCTCTGCGCAGCCGGTACTCGTCGAGCGGTCCGGAGAAGGCCATGCCCTGTCCATGCGTGCAGCCCATCGCGCGCAGGGCGACGACCTGCTCGGGCAGGTCCACACCGTCGGCCACGGACTGCAGCCCGAGGTCGGTGGCGATCCGCAGCAGCCCGCTGGTGATCTTGTGCAGCCGGGCGGACTCGACGACACCCTCGACGAGGCCCCGGTCGAGCTTCAGTACGTCGACGGGCAGCCTTCTGAGCGTCGTGATGGCCGCGTAACCACTGCCGAATCCGTCCAGGGCGATCCGGATGCCGAGCCGCCGCAGCGTGTTCAGCCGCCGCTCCAGCTCGTCCAGGGAGACCCGGGGGTCGGTGTCGGCCAGCTCGACGATCAGGGAGCCGGAGGCGAGCCCGTGCCGGGTCAGCAGGGCCTCCACGGAGCCGAGAGGCATCGAGCGGTCCAGCAGACGCCGGGCGCTCATCCGCACGGCGACGGGCACCGTGACACCCGCGGCGGCCCGCTCGGCGGCCTGCTCGACGGCTTCCTCGAGCATCCATCGGCCCAGCTCGGCGGTCTTGTCGCTGTCCTCGGCGACGCGCAGGAACTCCGCCGGCGTGAAGAGCACCCCTTGGGAGGAACGCCAGCGGGCCTGGGCGGTGACCGTCGCGATCCGGCCATTGCCGAGGCAGACCACGGGCTGGTGGAGCAGTGCGAACTCGCCGTCCTGGAGCGCGGAGCGCAGCCGGGTGGCCAGCTCCGCCTTCCGTACGACGTCCTGCTGCATCTGGGGCGCGTACAGCTCGACGCGACCCTTTCCGGCCGCCTTGGCCCGGTACATCGCCAGGTCGGCGTTGCGCAGCAACTCGCCCGCCCCCAGACCCGGTTCGGCGAAGCCGACGCCGATGGACGCGGCGACGCGGACATCGTTGCCGCCGATGGCGTACGGCTGGGAGAGCTTGATCCGCAGCCGGTCGGCGAGCTCCAGGATCTGCTGTTCGCGCGCGTTCCGGTCGCGGCTGCCGTCGCCGACGATGAGCGCCGCGAACTCGTCGCCGCCCAGGCGGGCGGCGGTGTCGCCCTGCCGCACCGAGTCCTGGAGTCTGCGGGCGGCCTGGACGAGGAGCTCATCGCCGGCCTGGTGCCCGATCGTGTCGTTGACGGCCTTGAAGCCGTCGAGGTCGATGAAGAGGACGGCCGTGCCGCGCAGCGCGGCGCCGCGGTCGGTGGAGCGGCGGCCGGACAGGGCCTGCTGGACACGCCGGGTGAACAGCGCGCGGTTGGGCAGGTCGGTGAGCGGATCGTGTTCGGCGTTGTGCTGGAGCTGCGCCTGGAGCCGAACCCGCTCGGTCACGTCACGGCTGTTGAAGATGAGACCGCCGTGGTGTCGGTTGACGGTGGACTCCACATTGAGCCAACCGTCGTCGCCGGACTTGAAGCGGCACTCGATGCGGGTGGTGGGCTCCTCCAGGTGGCTGGCGGCCAGGAAGCGGCGCACCTCGTGCATCACGCAGCCGAGGTCCTCGGGGTGGATGAGGGAGGCGAGCTCGGAGCCGACGAGCTCCTCGGCGTTGCGGCCGTAGACCCCGGCGGCGGCCGGGCTGACGTACCGCAGGATGCCGTTCGGTGCGGCGATCATGATGACGTCGCTGGAGCCCTGCACCAGGGAGCGGAAGTGGTTCTCCTGCTGGGCCAGCTCCTGCGTGAGGGTGATGTTGTCGAGCAGCATGATGCCCTGGCGCACCACGAGCGCGAGTACGACGAGGCCGGCCGTGATGAGCACGACGCGGTCGACACTGCGGCCGTTCAGGACGTTGTAGAGAATGCCCAGCGTGCACACGGCGGCGGCCAGGTAGGGCGTGAGTGCGGCCAGCGATCCGGCGATCGGACGGGTGGCCGGGGACCGGTTGTGACCACCGTCCTGAGGCCCCTGAGGCCCCTGAGGCCCTTGAGATCCCTGAGGCCCTTGAGATCCCTGGGTGATCCCCGGTCCGCCCTGGCGGGGCCCCGGGATGTGCTCGTGCGCCACGCGCGCGTGCCCGTCCCTACGGGGCTCCTCCGTGCCGTGACCGTCGGCGGTCGGCTGCCCGAGCCGGGGACCGACCCACGGGGCGTACGCGAGGAGCAGTGACCCGGCGAACCAGCCCGCGTCGAGGAGCTGCCCGGAGTGGTAGTTGTTGTGCAGGAGGGGCGAGGTGAACAGGGCGTCGCACATCACGGTCAGGGCGAGCGCGCCGATCGCGGTGTTCACCGCCGAGCGGTTCACCGACGAGCGCCTGAAGTGCAGCGCGAGCACCATGCTGACCAGGGCGATGTCCAGCAGCGGGTACGCCAGCGAGAGCGCGGTGTGCGCGACGCTCGGCCCGTCGAACTTCGCCGCCTGGGCGAGCGCGAGGCTCCAGGACAACGTGAGCAGGGAACCGCCGATCAGCCAGGAGTCGAGCGCCAGGCAGACCCAACCTGCCTTGGTCACGGGCCTCTTGGCTAGCACGAGCAGTCCTACGATGGCGGGCGGAGCGAAACAGAGGAAGAAGAGATCGGCGTAGCTGGGACTCGGGACCTGTCGGTCGAGGACGACCTCGTACCACCCCCAGACTCCGTTGCCCAGCGAGGCCATGGTGGAGGAGAGCGCGAACAGCAGCCATGCGGGTCGAAAGCGGCTGCGGCGGCTGCGGGCGTAGAGGAAGCAGGAGACCGCGGCGGCGCCCGCGGCGGCGCTCAGCCCGAAGTCGCCCATGAACAGCGCGAGGCTCGCGGAGCCCCAGCCGAGCGCGGAACCGAAGGCGTAGCCCGCGCACACCAGGGCCAGCACGAGTTGCGGAATCAGGCCCGTTCCACCGCCGTACAACGGCCGACGGGGCAGCAGCGCCCCGGGGGAACTCACCGGGCCCACCCGGTCCGCGCGGGATCCCGCTGGCCCGTGTGCGCTGGGTGCGCATGCCTTCTGCGGCCGCTGTGCCTGCGGTGGTGATGGCCACCGTGACCACCATGGACGCCGTGGCCGCGTCTGCGCGTGGCCGCGCGCCAGGGTCGTCGGCGGCCCCGCCGCGTCGGATCGTTGGTCCATAGGCCGTGCATCGCCCGTCGCCCCCCTCGCAGTCCGAATGTCCATCCCCGGCGCCGAACGGTGCGCGGCGCAGCCCCTGTCGGGACGATACACCAGTCTCGTCACTCAGGGACATAGTGCCTCTACGCTCCGTGACGATCAGGGGTGGCGCGGACACTGCACGCATTCGCCGGACTGCGGAGGGTGCCCGAAGTCGGCTACGCGCCCGTCGTAAGGAGCACGTTGCCCAGGGGTTCCCGGTTCACGAAACGATTCAACTGCGCGGTCAGAAGCCGCTTGGCGCGGGGCAGGAACGCGGAGGTGGGGCCGCCGACATGGGGGCTGATGAGCACGCCGGGCGCCTGCCACAAGGGATGCCCCTGGGGCAGCGGTTCCGGATCGGTGACGTCGAGGGCCGCGGTGAGGCGCCCGCTGTCCAGCTCGGCGAGGAGCGCCTTGGTGTCGACGACGGGCCCGCGGGCGACGTTCACCAGCAGTGCGCCGTCCTTCATCCGGGCCAGGAACTCGGCGTTCACCAGGCCCCGTGTGCTGTCGGTGAGGGGCGTGGAAAGCACCACGATGTCGGCCTCGGGGAGCAGTGCGGGCAGTTCCGTGAGTGGGTGCACCGGACCGCGCGCCGTGGTGCGCTCGGAGCGCGCGACGCGCGCCACCCGCGCTACTTCGAAAGGCGTGAGCCGGTCCTCGATCGCGGATCCGATCGAGCCGTAACCCACGATGAGTACGGACTTGTCGGCCAGCGCCGGATGGAACCCGGAGTGCCACTCCCCCTTGTCCTGCGCCCGTACGAAGTCGGGGACGCCCCGCAGCGAGGCGAGGATCAGCGTGAGCGCCAGCTCGGCGGTGCTCGCCTCGTGCACTCCGCGTGCGTTGCACAACTGCACGCCCGGGGGCAGGGACCGCACGCTCTGCAGGACGTGATCGACCCCGGCGGAGAGCGTCTGTACGACGCGCAGGGAGGTCATTTCGGCCAGCGGCCGCTGCCCGACGCCGGGCTCCTTCATATAGGGGACGACGTAGAACTCGCAGTCGGCGGGATCCGCGGGAAACTCCTGGTCGCCGTCCCAGAAGCGGTAGCTCAGGCCCTCGGGGAGGCCCTCGATCTCGTCGGCGTGAAAGGGAAGCCACACATCGGAAGTCATGGTCAGGAGGCTATGCCAGGGGCCCGGTCGCGCAGAGGTTAGGTTGGGGTCCGGAAGAAGGAGGGGCAGGGCCAGGTGGAGCGCAGGACGATCGGCGCGGCAACGCTCGATGTGGGGGCGATCGGGCTCGGGTGCATGCCGATGAGCTGGGCGTACACCGGTTCGCGACAGCGCGGTGAGGAGTCGCTGCGCGCGGTGCACGCGGCGCTCGACCAGGGGTCGACGCTGCTCGACACGGCCGACATGTACGGGCCCTTCACCAACGAGCTGCTGGTGGGGCGGGTGCTGAAGGAGCGGCGCTCCGAGGCCTTCGTGTCGACGAAGGTGGGGCTGCTGGTGGGCGAGCAGCACATCGTGGCCAATGGACGCCCCGGCTATGTGAGGCGGGCGTGCGACGCTTCGCTGCGCCGCCTCCAGACCGATGTGATCGACCTGTACCAACTGCACCGCGCGGACCCGGAGATTCCGGTCGAGGAGACGTGGGGCGCGATGGCCGACCTGGTGTCGGCCGGAAAGGTGCGCTCGCTCGGGCTGTGCGCGGTGGGCGCCAGGTCCGCCCGTCGTGCGGGGGCGCGGCTGCACGACGGAACGATCCGGCAACTGGAGCGGGTGCAGCAGGTCTTCCCGGTGAGCGCGGTGGAGGCGGAGCTGTCGGTGTGGTCGACGGAGGCGCTGGACGCGCTGCTGCCGTGGTGCGCGGCGCGCGGGGTGGGCTTCCTCGCGGCGATGCCCCTCGGCAACGGCTTCCTGACCGGCACGCTCACCCCCGGCGAGGGGTTCGAACCCGATGACCTGCGGGCTCGCCACCCCCGCTTCACCGCCGAGATGATGGCCGCGAACCAGCCCATCGTCGTCGGGCTGCGGCGCATCGCCCGGCGCCACGGCCTGCTCGGGAACACGGTCACGCCGGCCCAGGTGGCGCTGGCCTGGGTGCTGGCCCAGGGACGGCACGTGGTCCCGGTGCCGGGGACCAAGCGGGAGCGGTGGGTCACGGAGAACGCCGGGGCGGCGGGGCTGCGGCTGACGGCGGAGGACCTGGCGGAGGTGGCGGCGCTGCCGGGGGCGCGGGGATCCTGGGACTGAGGCCGCCCCGCTCCGGGGGGACCGGGTGTTCCGGTTCGGGAACCCCTGGGACTCGCGCGGTGTATGAACAGTAGGACCGCCGCGTCGAAGGGACCTCTGATCGTGCAACGTCGAGTGATGAAGGCCGTGTTGGCCGCGGCAGCGCTGGTGGTGACGGCCGGCTGTTCCTCCGGTGGCGGAGGTGGGGCGCCGATCGGCGGCCCGATCCCGTCGTCGAGCGGTACGGGGACGGGGGCGTCGTCCGCTCCGCGGGCCACCGAGACGGCCGCGCCCGCCAAGGGCTCGGTGAAGGTGGTGCGCACCGTCACCGAGGGCCTCAAGTCGCCCTGGGGCCTGGCGCCGCTGCCGGAGGGCGGTCTGCTGGTGTCCTCGCGGGACGAGGGGACGATCACACGGGTCGACGAGAAGACCGGCAAGAAGACCGAACTGGGCGAGGTGCCCGGCGTGGCACCCGCCGCCGAGGGCGGCCTTCTCGGCATCGCGCTCTCCCCCGCGTACGCCTCGGACCACATGATCTACGCGTACTTCACGACGGCCTCGGACAACCGCATCGTCCGCATGCTGTACGACGAGAAGAAGCCGTCCGGGGAGCAGCTCGGGGCGCCGGACACGGTCTTCAAGGGCATCCCCAAGGGGATGATCCACAACGGTGGGCGGATCGCCTTCGGTCCCGACCGGATGCTGTACGCGGGGGCGGGCGAGACGGGTGACCGGGGGCAGGCCCAGGACACGAAGGCGCTCGGCGGCAAGATCCTGCGGATGACGCCGGACGGCGACCCGGCGCCCGGCAACCCCTTCGACAACTCGGTGGTCTACTCGTACGGGCATCGCAATGTGCAGGGTCTCGCCTGGGACGACAAGCAGCGGCTGTGGGCGTCCGAGTTCGGCCAGGACACCTGGGACGAGCTGAACCAGATCAAGCCGGGCGACAACTACGGCTGGCCGGTGGTCGAGGGCAAGAACGACGACCCGAAGTACCACAACCCGGTGGCCCAGTGGCACACGGACCAGGCCTCCCCGAGCGGTATCGCCTACGCCGAGGGCTCCATCTGGATGGCGGGGCTGCGCGGCCAACGGCTGTGGCGCATCCCGTTGAAGGGCACGGAGGCCGCCGCCGCCCCGCAGGCCTTCCTGAAGGGCGAGTACGGCCGGCTGCGCACGGTGGTCCCGGCGGGCGGCGACAAGCTCTGGCTCGTGACGAGCGAGACGGACGGCCGCGGCAGCCCCGGCCAGGGCGACGACAGGATTCTGGAGCTGGAGGTGAAGTAGGCGTCCGGCCTCAGGACTCGTCCGGCTCCGACACGGGTTCCTCCTCCGTGTCGCCCTGCCCGCCCTCCTGCTCCTGGTCCCGCTCCTGCTTGGGCAGCCGTACGACCACCTTGCCTGAGGTCAGGTCTATGGGGCCGCGGCCCGGGTCACCGTCGTTCAGGTCCACGCGGCTCAGTTCGAGTCGCCTGCGTTCGTCGTCGGTGTGCTTGCGGCCTGGTGCGAAGAGCTCCTCGAACATGTTGAACACGGCGCCTCCCTCGGCCCGGGTCCCTGCCAGCGTATGCCTCAGCCCGCCGTCCGGGCAGTGGGGGCCTCCTGGGGGAACAGACGCAGGCGGTGCGCCAGCGCCGCCGCCTCCCCCCGGCCCGAGACGTCCAGCTTGGCCAGGATGTTCGAGACATGGACGCTGGCGGTCTTCGGGGAGATGAAGAGTTCCTCGGCGATCTGGCGGTTGCTGTAGCCGGCGGCGACCAGGCGCAGGACGTCGCGCTCGCGGCTGGTGAGACCGAGGGCCTCGGCCGGGTCGGCGGGGGCCGGGGCCGACGGCTCGGGGGCGCGGCCCAGGGCGAGGCGGGCCCGCTGGGCGAGGAGCGCGACGGCATCGGCGAGCGGGCGGGCGCGGAGGTGGCCGGCCGCCGCCCCGGCCAGCCGCAGAAGCTCCGTGGCACGGGCCCGGTCGTCCTCGTCGGCTCCCGCGATCAGCAGGGACTCGGCGAGACGGTGCCGGACGCGGGCGAGGTCGTAGGGGCGTTCCAGCGGTTCGAAGGCGGTGACCGCCTCGGACCACTCGTGCGGGTCGGCCGTGCCCTCGGCGCGGCGGAGCTCGGCGCGTACCCACTGTTCGTGGGCGAGCCAGACGGGTGCTCCGGTGGCCAGGGACTTGGCGGCCTCGCGCAGCCGCTCCAGGGTCCCGGCGCGGCCCGCCTCGGCGACGGGCAGTCCGCGGGCGTCGGCCTCCGCGGTGGCGGCGGCGAGCAGCAGCGGCCAGCCGTCGCGCTGGGTGCCGGGCGGGAAGCCCGTGTCGAGGACGTCCTCCAGGGCGGCGCGGGCGTCGAGGAGGCGCCCCTCTCCGGCGGCGATGCCGATCGCGGTGCGGACCAGGGGCAGCGAGTACTGCGGCATGGTGTCGTGGGTGCCGAAGTGGGCGCGGGCGGCGGCGAGTTGACGTGCCGCTTCGGCGAGGTCGCCGCGGGCGAGCGCGAGATCCGCGAGGCGCATGGCACCGCTGCCGGACGGTTTGCCGCTGAGCCCGACACCCAGCGCGTTGCGCGCGGCCTCTACGGCCTCGTCCCACTGGCCGAGCGCGTAGAGCGACTCCGAGAGATTGCCCCACACCCAGGCCTCGGTGTCCAACAGCCCGGATTTACGGGCGAGTTCGACGCCCTCGCGCAGGACCGTGACCGCTTCCCGGGAGCGGCCGACGGACTCCAGGTGGGAGGGCAGGTTGATGTGGACGCGCCCCGTGACCATGGAGGGGGCGTGCCGGAGCACCCGCTCCTTGACCTCGTACATCTCCGCGATGCCCGTCTCCACGTCGCCCGCGTCGACCATGAGGCCGCCCAGCGTGAGCCGGGCGTTCAGCTCGATGTCCCGGGCGCCCACCATGCGCGCGTACTCCACGGCCCGCTCGGCGGCCGAGAGGGCGCCGGGACCCGGTTCGTGCAGCATGCACCAGGCGGCGACCATGGAGAGCACCTCGGCGTGCACCTCCGACGGCGGCAGGCCGCGCACCAGGTCCCGGGCGGTGGCGAGCTCCGTCCAGCCGTCCCCGCGGGCCTGTGCCTGCACCAGGCGGGAGCGCTGGATCCAGAACCAGGCGGCACGGAGGGGGTCGTCCTCGTCCTCCAGGACGCGCAGCGCCCGCTTGGTGATCTTCAGGGCGCGCTCGCGCTCCCCGCACAGCCGGCCCGCGACGGCGGCCTCGGCCATCAGGTCGAGGTAGCGCAGGGGGGTGGTGTCCGGGTCGCAGCCGCAGGGTGGGAAGACCTCCACGTAGTCGATGGGGCGCAGCTCGTCCCGTACGGCTTCGGGGGTGGCCTCCCACAGCTCCATCGCGCGCTCCAGGAGCCTGAGTTGCTCGGAGTGGGCGTGCCGGCGGCGGGCCTCTACGGAGGCGTCGAGGACGGCGGGGAGGGCCTTGGCGGCGTCGTGCGCGTGGTACCAGTAACTGGCCAGGCGGGTGGCGCGCTCGTCGGCCGGGACGAGCGTGGGGTCGGCCTCCAGGGCTTCGGCGTAGCGGCGGTTGAAACGGGAGCGCTCACCGGGGAGCAGGTCGTCGCTGACGGCCTCGCGGACCAGGGAGTGGCGGAAGCGGTAGCCGTCGCCGCCGGGTGAGGCGTGCAGGATGTTGGCGCCGACGGCGACGCGCAGCGCCTCGATGAGGTCGTCCTCGGCGAGCCGGGCGACGGCGGCGAGCAGCGGGTACTCGACGGTGGAGCCGCCCTCGGCGACGATCCGCGCGATGCGCTGGGCGCTCTCGGGGAGGCCTTCGACGCGGACGAGGAGCAGGTCGCGCAGGGAGTCGGTGAGCCCGGTGCGGCAGCCCTGGTGGGCGGCGACGGCGAGTTCCTCGACGAAGAACGCGTTGCCGTCGGAGCGTTCGAAGATGTCGTCGACCTGGGCGGGGTCGGGTTCGTGGGCGAGGATGCCGGCGATCTGACGGCCGACCTCGGCGCGGCTGAAGCGGCCGAGTTCGATGCGGCGGACCGTGCGGAGGCGGTCGAGTTCGGCCAGCAGGGGGCGCAGGGGGTGGCGGCGGTGGATGTCGTCGGCGCGGTAGGTGGCGATGACGACGAGGCGGCCGCTGCGCAGGGTGCGGAAGAGGTAGGCCAGCAGGTGACGGGTGGAGGCGTCGGCCCAGTGCAGGTCCTCGAGGGCGACGACGACGGTACGGTCGGCGGCGACGCGCTCCAGGAGGCGGGCGGTGAGCTCGAAGAGGCGGGCCATGCCCTCCTCGTCGGGCCGGCCGCCGCGGCCGGTCTCGCCCAGCTCGGGCAGCAGCCGGGCCAGCTCGTCCTCCTGTCCGGCGGCCGCGGCGGCGAGCTCGTCGGGGAGCAGTCGGCGCAGGGCGCGCAGGGCGGTGGAGAACGGGGCGAAGGGCAGTCCGTCGGCGCCGATCTCCACGCAGCCGCCGCTCACGAAGACGGCGCCCTCGCGGACGGCCGCGGTGGCGAACTCCTCGAGCAGACGGGTCTTCCCGACCCCGGCCTCACCGCCGAGCAGCAACGCCTGCGGCTCTCCCCCGGTGCTGAACGCCTGGGAGGTACCCCCGGTGACAGTACGGGCGAGCGCGTCGTGCAGGACGCCGAGTTCGTCGGTGCGACCGACGAACACCGGGCTGACGGACCTGGATTCCACAGGCCCGAGCATCGCACAGGGGTCTGACGGTGCGGCACTGGTTATCGAGCGGGCGACCGCCGCCCCGCTCGCCGGGAGGCGGCCGACCCCCGTACGGCCGCCCCCCGCACCCGCGCTCATGCGGCGCGGGCGAACCGGTGCCGGCGGGGACGCGGGCTATGCGCCTGCCCCTCCGGGTCGTTCTGCCCGGACTCGCGCGCGGCGGCGCGGCGGGCGGCGCGACGGCCACGGAGGGCTTCCCGCGCCTGGCGGTGGTTCTGTGCCTCGCGGATCAGCTCGTTGGATCGCATCTGCTGAAGCTCGTACTCGAACATGTCGTGTCCCTCGTGAGGAGTCGGTTTCGTCATCGCTTTCTGCGATGCCTCAACCTTCGTCTCCCAGGGGGGTGCGTCACATCGGGAGAGTTCCGCATCTTGCGCACGCGAAGGGCCTTAGAGCGGCCGTAAGTGACTCACGGCGGCTCTAAGGCCCCTCAGAGGTACGGAGATCCAGCCGTGGTCTCAGCCGGGGATTCAGGCGTGGTCTCAGCTGGTGGACGGCAGTCCGAGAATGATGTCGGAGTACTTGGCGACGGCGAGGACCAGGCCGATGACGCCGAGCGAGACGCCCGCCCAGGCGACCGACTTGATCCAGGCGGCCTGCGGCTTGCCGGGGGCCCCGAAGGCGGGCCGGACCAGGACCACGACGCCGACGATCAACGCGGCCAGCGCGAAGAGGCCGCCGACCAGCGCGGTGGTCGCCCACGCATCGCCGTAGACCTCCTTGACCTGCTTGGCGACGCTCGCGGTCGAGGAGGTCCCCAGCTGGCCGACGAGGGTCTCGCGGGCGGCGGCCACGGTGGCGACCCAGCTGCCGGTGAGGGACACGACGCCAAGGCCGGCGGAGACGACGGCGGCGGCGCCCTGGCCGACGCCGGGGGTGCCCTTCTCGGCCTCGGAGGTGTCCTCGCCCTCCAGGGCCTCGGCGTCGAGGTCGTCCTGGTCCTCCTCGGCGTCCTCGGCTTCGGCGTTGCCGGTCTCCTCGGCCTCGGCGTCCGGCGCCTCGTCGGTCTTGGTGGCGTTCACGGTCTCCTCGTCGCTCTTTGCCTCGGTGCCGTTCGCGTCCACGGCTTCGTCAACTGTCTTGGTTCCCATGACCCGCACCGTACGGACGGAGTCTGAGAAGTCTCTTAATGATCGTTGCGAGCGACGATCAAGATCATCGTTGCTCACGCGCGCGTGCCGCCCGCCACTCGGGCGCGAGCACCGACCAGACCTCCATGTCGAGGCGTACGCCCCGGTGGGGGTAGCTCTCCCGCAACACCGCGTCCCGGGTCATCCCGAGCCGCCGGGCGCCGTTCACGCTCGGCACGTTCGCGGAGGCGGCGATCCACTCCACACGATGGATCCCGCGCTCCTCGACCGCCCAGTCGATGAGGATCCGCATCGCCCGGGTGACCAGACCGCGTCCGGTGCCGGCCGGTTCCAGCCAGCAGCCGACCTCGCAGTTGCCGTGCTCGGC
Source organism: Streptomyces sp. NPDC111656 (assembly GCF_055656965.1). NCBI lineage: Bacteria > Bacillati > Actinomycetota > Actinomycetes > Kitasatosporales > Streptomycetaceae > Streptomyces > Streptomyces sp. NPDC111656. Next base: position 82,867 of record NZ_JBVKCA010000029.1, on the reverse strand, counting down.
GTCGAAGTTCAGGAAGAGCACCCCGCCGACGAGCTTCCCCTCCAGCCACAGGCCGTGCAGGGATCCGGTGTCGGCGGCGCGCATGTCGGCGTACCGCTGGAGTGTCTCCCGCGCGGAGGGCACGTCCGTGGCCTTGGAGCCGAAGGGGATGTACTGCCCGATGAACTCCCTCCCCCGGTCCAGGTGCGCGAGGAACTCCTCCGCCTGCCAGGGCTCCAGGGGGCGCAGTTCCGCACCGTCGTCACCCAGGGATATCGCGTACATCCTGCTGCCGCTCCTTTTCCTGTACGACCTCCAGTACGTCCACCTGGGCGTCCGTCGCGGCGGTCGGCGTCTCTGATTGGCTGAGCGATCCTATGCCAGGCATGGTGTCCGGCATGGGTCCCCGAAAAGGTCACGCACTCGGTCCTCGCATCGCATACGACGCCGGCGTCGGGCGCACGGCACGGACCAGGAGGCGACGCATCACTACGGATGCCCAACCACCAGGGGGACCCGCGGGCATGCCTGAGGGGATGCATCGGTTCCGATGCATCCCCTCAGGTGGGTACTCACGGGTACTCAGCCCTCGCTGACGCCCAGCTTCTCCAGGATGAGTTCCTTGACGCGGGCCGCGTCGGCCTGGCCACGGGTGGCCTTCATGACCGCGCCGACCAGGGCGCCGACCGCGGCCACCTTGCCGCCGCGGATCTTGTCCGCGACACCCGGGTTGCCGGCGATGGCCTCGTCGACGGCGGCGGTCAGCGCACCCTCGTCCGAGACGACCTTCAGACCGCGCTTGTCGACGACCTCGTCCGGGGTTCCCTCGCCCGCGAGCACGCCCTCGATGACCTGGCGGGCGAGCTTGTCGTTCAGGTCTCCGGCGGCGACGAGCTGTGCCACCCGGGCGACCTGCGCCGGAGTGATGGGCAGGTCCTCCAGGGCCTTGCCCGACTCGTTGGCGCTGCGCGCCAGTTCACCCATCCACCACTTGCGGGCGGACGCGGCGTCCGCCCCGGCCTCGATCGTGGCGACGATCGGGTCGATGGCACCGGCGTTCAGGATCGACTGCATGTCGTGCGCCGAGACACCCCACTCCTCACGGAGGCGGTTGCGACGCGCGAGCGGCTGCTCGGGCAGGCCCGCCCGCAGCTCCTCGACCCACTCGCGGGACGGGGCGACGGGGACGAGGTCGGGCTCCGGGAAGTACCGGTAGTCCTCGGCCTCCTCCTTCACGCGGCCCGAGGTCGTGGACCCGGTGTCCTCGTGGAAGTGACGGGTCTCCTGGATGATCGTGCCGCCGCCGTTGAGAACCGCGGCGTGCCGCTGGATCTCGAAGCGGGCCGCACGCTCCACGGAGCGCAGCGAGTTGACGTTCTTGGTCTCACTCCGCGTGCCGAACTTCTCGCGGCCGTGCGGGCGCAGCGACAGGTTCACGTCGCAGCGCATCTGGCCCTGCTCCATGCGGGCCTCGGAGACGCCGAGCGCCTTGATGAGCTCGCGCAGCTCGGCGACGTACGCCTTGGCGACCTCGGGAGCGCGCTCGCCCGCACCCTCGATCGGCTTGGTGACGATCTCGATGAGGGGGATGCCCGCGCGGTTGTAGTCGAGCAGGGAGTGCGAGGCGCCGTGGATTCGGCCGGTGGCGCCGCCGACGTGCAGCGACTTGCCGGTGTCCTCCTCCATGTGGGCGCGCTCGATCTCCACGCGGAAGACCTCGCCGTCCTCCAGCTGTACGTCGAGGTAGCCGTTGAAGGCGATCGGCTCGTCGTACTGGGAGGTCTGGAAGTTCTTCGGCATGTCCGGATAGAAGTAGTTCTTCCGGGCGAAGCGGCACCACTCGGCGATCTCGCAGTGCAGCGCGAGGCCGATCTTGATGGCGGACTCGACGCCGGTCGCGTTGACGACGGGCAGCGAGCCGGGCATGCCGAGGCAGGTCGGGCAGGTCTGTGAGTTGGGCGCGGCGCCCAACTCGGTGGAACACCCGCAGAACATCTTGGTCTTGGTACCGAGCTCGACATGGACTTCGAGGCCCATGACGGGGTCGTACGTCGCGAGAGCGTCCTCGTACGACACCAGCTCGTCGGTCGTGGTGGTCACGGTGAAAACTTCCCTCTCAGCCCAGCAGGACGTCGTCGTCGCCCAGGCGCCTGAGCTCCCGGTAGAGGATGGCGAGGCCGGTGACGATGGCGGCGGCGGACACGGCCGCGTCGATGAGGCGCAGCGTGTCGTGCTCCGTACGGGCCTTCTTGGCCTGCTTGGCGACGCCGATCGCACCGAACGCGGTGCTCGCGATGGACAGGTACGTGCCGGACTTGGACTTCTTGAAGCCCTTGGCCTTGGTCAGAGCCTTGCTCACAACGACGGAGCCTCCTCGAGCAGCGGGTGGCCCCACTTTTCCACGAAGGCGGCCTCGACGGCGGCGCCGACCTTGTACAGCCGGTCGTCCTTCATCGCGGGGGCGATGATCTGCAGACCGACCGGGAGGTTGTCCTCCGGGGCGAGACCGCAGGGCAGCGACATGGCGGCGTTGCCCGCCAGGTTGGTCGGGATGGTGCACAGGTCCGCGAGGTACATCGCCATCGGGTCGTCGGCGCGCTCGCCGATCGGGAAGGCGGTGGTGGGCGTCGTCGGGGAGACGATGACGTCGACCTTCTCGAACGACTTCTCGAAGTCGCGCGTGATGAGCGTACGGACCTTCTGGGCGCTGCCGTAGTACGCGTCGTAGTAGCCGGAGCTGAGCGCGTACGTGCCGAGCATGATGCGGCGCTTGACCTCGGGGCCGAAGCCCGCCTCACGGGTGAGGGAGGTGACCTCCTCGGCCGACTTCGTGCCGTCGTCGCCGACCCTGAGGCCGTAGCGCATGGCGTCGAAGCGGGCGAGGTTGCTCGAACACTCGGACGGGGCGATCAGGTAGTACGCGGCGAGCGCCAGGTCGAAGGACGGGCAGTCCAGCTCGACGATCTCGGCGCCGAGCTCCTTGAGCAGGGCGACGGCCTCGTCGAAGCGCTGCACGACACCGGCCTGGTAGCCCTCGCCGCGGAACTGCTTGACGACACCGACGCGCATGCCGGCGACGGAGCCGTTGCGGGCCGCCTCGACGACCGGCGGGACCGGGGCGTCGATGGAGGTGGAGTCGAGCGGGTCGTGGCCCGCGATGACCTCGTGCAGCAGCGCGGCGTCCAGGACCGTACGGGCGCAGGGACCGCCCTGGTCGAGGGAGGACGAGAACGCGACCATGCCGTACCGCGACACCCCGCCGTACGTCGGCTTGACGCCGACCGTGCCGGTGACGGCGGCGGGCTGGCGGATGGAGCCGCCCGTGTCCGTGCCGATGGCGAGGGGCGCCTCGAACGAGGCGAGCGCGGCGCTCGACCCGCCGCCGGAGCCGCCGGGGATACGGGTGAGGTCCCAGGGGTTGCCCGTGGGGCCGTACGCGCTGTTCTCGGTGGAGGACCCCATGGCGAACTCGTCCATGTTGGTCTTGCCGAGGATGACGACGTCGGCGGCCTTCAGCCTCTTGGTGAGGGTCGCATCATACGGCGGGATCCAGCCTTCGAGGATCTTCGAACCGACGGTCGTCGGGATGCCCTCGGTGGTGAAGATGTCCTTGAGCGCGAGCGGCACACCGGCGAGGGGGCCGAGCTTCTCGCCCCGCTCCCGCTTGGCGTCGACGGCGCGGGCCTGCGCGAGGGCGCCTTCGCGGTCGACGTGCAGGAAGGCGTGCACCTTCTCGTCGACGGCCTCGATCCGGGCGAGGTGGGCCTCGGTGACCGCGACGGCCGTGAGCTCGCCCGCGGCGATCTTCGCGGCGATCTCGGCCGCCGTCAGCTTGATGATGTTGACGTTGGTGTCCGTCATGGTGATTAGTCCTCCCCCAGGATCTGCGGCACCTTGAAACGCTGCTGCTCCTGGGCCGGGGCGCCGGAGAGCGCCTGCTCGGGGGTGAGCGACGGACGGACCTCGTCCGCGCGCATGACGTTCGTCAGCGGCAGCGGGTGAGAGGTCGGCGGTACGTCTTGGTCGGCGACCTCGCTGACGCGGGCGACCGCGCCGATGATGTCGTCGAGCTGGCCGGCGAAGTGGTCGAGTTCTTCGGCCTTCAGCTCCAGACGCGCCAGCCGTGCGAGGTGGGCGACCTCCTCGCGCGTGATGCCAGGCATGCAGCGATCCTCTGGGTGAGAGTGTGTGGTTTGGCCCAATCCTATGGGTCCGGGGCCGATGCCCGCGCCCGGGTTTGCCTCAGCCCCCTTTCCCACCCGCACCACCCGTGACGGTTCGCGTACGAGAGGGAGGTCGCCGGTGGGGGTTCCTCGCCGTCGACGCCGCCCCGCCCGGGGACTGGCATCACCGACCGGAGCCCGCGGGCCGTCCGTGGCTGAGCGCCCAGTTCCCCGCGCCCCTGACGGGGCGCGGACGCCGACGGTGGGCGAGCCGCACGGGAGAGGTCCGCTTGTCGGGTGACCGTAACGGGTGGTGCGCGGGTGGGAGAGAACTATTCCGCGGCCGGCAGCGCGGCACGCGGCCGCTGCCAGCCGCGCGACCCCCGCGCCAGCAGCCACGCCGTCGCCTCCTCCGGAGGCATCGCCGCCGCGACCAGCCACCCCTGTACCGCGTCACACCCGAGATCCCGCAGCCGCTCCCACGTCTCGTCGTCCTCGACACCCTCCGCCACGACGAGGAGCCCCAGCGAATGCGCGAGATCGACGGTGCAGCGCACGATCTCCGCGTCCTCGTTGTCCACGGCGAGCCGCGCGACGAAGGACCGGTCGATCTTCAGCTCGCTCACCGGCAGCCGCCGCAGATGCACCAGCGAGGAGTACCCCGTACCGAAGTCGTCCAGCGACATCTTCACGCCGTGCCCGGTCAGTCCGGCCAGCGTGTCCGCGGCCCGCTGCGGGTCCTCGAGGAGCACATGCTCCGTTATCTCCAATTGCAACGCCCCCGCGGGGACCCCGTGCCGGGCGAGCCGCGCGGCGACCGAGCCCGCGAAACCGGGGGTGTGGACGTCCCGCGGGGACACGTTCACCGCGACCGGTACGCGCAGTCCCTGCGCCCGCCACCGCGCGACCTGCGCGAGCGCCGTCTCCAGCACGTACTCGGTGAGGTGCGGCATCAGTCCGGACGACTCGGCGATCGCGATGAACTCGTCCGGCGGCACCTTCCCCCGCTCGGGATGCACCCAGCGGACCAGCGCCTCGAGCCCGGCCACCTGTCCGTCGAAGCGGACCTTGGGCTGGTAGTGCAGTTCGACGTCACCGGCGTCCAGCGCCCGGCGCAGATCCCCCAGCAGACCGAGCCGGTCCGGTGTGTTCGAGTCCCGCTTGGACTCGTAGACCTCCACCCCCGTACGGTCCCGCTTGGCCTGGTACATCGCCACGTCCGCCCGCCGCAGCAGCCCCTCCGCGTCCAGCGCGTGGTCGGGAAAGACGGCGAGCCCGGCGCTGGCCTCCAGGACGAGGGTGAGTCCGTCGAGGTCGAGCGGCGAGCCGAGGGCGGCGACGAGATTGCGGGCGACCCGCGTGGCCGACGTGGTGGAGTCGGCGACGGGGAGTAACACGGCGAATTCGTCCCCGCCGAGCCGCGCGGCCTCCGCCCCGCGCGGCAGCGCCAGCCGCAGCCGGTCGGCTATCTGAAGGAGCAGCCGGTCCCCGGCGAGGTGCCCCAACGTGTCATTCACCGAACGGAAGCGGTCGAGGTCGATCAGCATCAGGGCGGAACGCGCGCCTATGCGCTCGGCATCGTCCAGAGCCGTCCAGGTCCGTTCGAGCAGCCACTGGCGGTTGGGCAGCCCGGTCAGCGGGTCGCGCAGTTGCTCCTCGGCCCGGACGCGGGCGATCCACAGGGTGGAGTCGAGGGCGATGAGGGGGATCGAGAACAGCGGCAGCAGCATCGGCTGGGCGATCGCGACCACGCAGATCAGCGGCGCGATACCGAGCAGCGCGACGGCGACCAGGCCCTGCCTGACCAGCGCCGTGCGGGTGGCGGTCGGCAGTCCGCCGGTGCCCGGCGCGTGCAGGTACCAGAGCAGGACGCGGGTGACCGCGAGATAGGCGGTCGCGACCAGCACCACCTCGGGTGCGGCGTAGAAGTTCCAGCTCTCCGGGTTCCAGGGCGCCTCCACGGACGGCACCCGCCCGAACATGGCGAGGACCAGCGCTCCGGCGCCGATGCCGAGGATGTCGACCGCGCCGTGCAACACCCCCTGGCGCCAGCGGCCTCGGCGCGCGGCGCCGACCAGCACGACGACCGTCAGACTGACCATCCCGGCGGCCACCCAGCCGTACAGCAGCAGGACCGCGAGGGTGAGCGCGGCGCCGGAGCCCGTGCCGCCCCACCAGCGGGCGCGGCCGAGGGCGACCAGATGGCCGACGATGATGCCGGTCAGTACCGCCAGCGACCAGCCGACCGCGCCGGACGGGAAGAGGGCGTGGTGGCCGCCGAACGCCCGGTAGAAGCCGCCGCCGAGAACGAACGCGGCCGCCCCGACGACCGCGGCGGGCAGCGTGGGCCAGGAGATGTGCCGCTCGGGTTCGTGACCGGACAGGCCTCCGCCGCGCCCCGTGGCGAGCCTGTCGGCCCCCGGGGCGGGGGCGGCTACGGTGAGGGGTGGTGCGGAGCCCTGCCCGCCCGTTTCGGGGCGCTCCGACGGACGCCCCGTCCGGAGGCCGGCCATCCATGCGCCGGTCATCCGGCGCAGGCGCAGCCGTGAGTCCGGGGCGGCGCTCTCGGTCGGTTCCATTCCCGTCCCTCTCACAGCCGGCGGTGCCCACGCCACGCGGCCCGTTGCCGGCGACAACTGCCAACGGCACCGCGTCTGAAAACCCTTCCCCAGACTCTTGCGGAGCAGGGGATGCCCCAACCGCAGCTGGGCACGGCAGGCGCACACCTCAACAGTAGGCCGCAGAAGGCTTCTACGGGCAGCGGTCGACGACGGTTGCCCGAATGCGACCCGGCCACCCGTATGCATCTGATATGCGCCGAACGGGTGGCCTTCAACCGCTACTCCTCGGTCGGGAGGGCGACTTCCGCGGCGGCCTCCGGTCCCTGTTCGAGCAGAACGGCGAAGCCCTCCTCGTTCAGAACCGGCACCTTCAGCTGCATCGCCTTGTCGTACTTGGATCCCGGATTGTCGCCCACCACCACGAAAGACGTCTTCTTCGAGACCGAACCGGTCACCTTCGCTCCCCGGCTCTGAAGGGCCTCCTTCGCGCCGTCCCGCGTGTGGTGTTCGAGCGTGCCGGTGACGACGACGGTGAGTCCTTCGAGCGGCCGGGGGCCCTCGTCCTCGCCGGAACCCTCGTCCTCCGTACGGACGCCCGCCGCCCGCCACTTGCGGAGGATCTCGCGGTGCCAGTCCTCCGCGAACCACTCCTTGAGCGAGGCGGCGATGATCGGGCCGACTCCCTCGGTGGTGGCGAGCTCCTCCTCGGTGGCCTGCTCGATGCGGTCGATGGAGCGGAACTCGCGCGCCAGCGCCTCCGCCGCGACGGGCCCGACATGACGGATCGACAGGCCGGTCAGGATCCGGGCGAGCGGGCGCTCCTTGGCCGCCGCGATGTTGTCCAGCATCGCGATCGCGTTCTTCTTGGGTTCGCCCTGCTGGTTGGCGAAGACCGTGGCGATCTTCTCCTCGCCGGTCTTCGGGTCGCGCTTGGGCAGGCCGCTGTCCTGGTCGAGGACGTACGCCTTGATGGGCAGCAGCCGCTCGATGGTGAGGTCGAAGAGGTCGCCCTCGTCGGCCAGCGGCGGTTCGGCCGGCTCCAGCGGCTTGGTGAGGGCCGCCGCCGCCACGTACCCGAAGTGCTCGATGTCGAGTGCCTTGCGGCCCGCGAGGTAGAAGAGCCGCTCACGCAACTGGGCCGGGCACGAGCGCGCGTTCGGGCAGCGCAGGTCGACGTCGCCCTCCTTCATCGGCCGCAGCGGCGTACCGCACTCGGGGCACTCGGCGGGCATCACGAACTCGCGCTCGCTGCCGTCCCGCAGGTCGACGACCGGGCCGAGGATCTCCGGGATGACGTCACCGGCCTTGCGCAGCACGACCGTGTCCCCGATGAGGACGCCCTTGGCCTTCACCACGTCCTGGTTGTGCAAGGTGGCGAACTCGACCTCGGAGCCGGCCACCGTGACCGGCTCGACCTGCGCGTACGGCGTGACGCGGCCCGTGCGGCCGACGCCGACCCGGATGTTGACGAGCTTGGTGTTGACCTCCTCGGGCGCGTACTTCCAGGCGATGGCCCAGCGCGGCGCGCGCGAGGTGGAGCCCAGGCGACCCTGCAGCGGGATCTCGTCGAGCTTGACGACGACTCCGTCGATCTCGTGCTCCACGGAGTGCCGGTTCTCGCCGTAGTACGCGATGAACTCCCGTACGCCGTCGAGGTCGTCGACCACCTTCGCGTACCGCGTGGTCGGCAGGCCCCACGAGTGCAGCAGCACATACGCCTCCGAGAGGCGGGAGAGGCTCTCGAAGCCCTCCAGGGCGCCGATTCCGTGCACCACCATGTGCAGCGGGCGGCTCGCGGTGACGCGAGGGTCCTTCTGGCGCAGCGAACCCGCCGCCGCGTTGCGCGCGTTGGAGAAGGGCTTGTCACCGGCCTCCACCAGGCGGGCGTTGAGTTCCTCGAACTTCTCCATCGGGAAGAAGACCTCGCCGCGGATCTCCACCAGGTCCGGGACGTGGTCGCCCTTGAGTCGGTCAGGGATCTCCGCGATCGTGCGCACATTGGGCGTGATGTCCTCGCCCGTGCGGCCGTCGCCACGGGTCGCGGCGCGGGTGAGGCGGCCGTGCTCGTAGGTCAGGTTGACCGCGAGGCCGTCCACCTTCAGCTCGCACAGGAAGTGGTGGTCCGAGGTGCCCACGTCCTTGGCGACGCGCTCGGCCCAGGCCGCCAGCTCCAGGTCGCTGAAGGCGTTGTCCAGCGAGAGCATGCGCGAGCGGTGCTGGACGGAGGTGAACTCGGTCGCGTACGCGCCCGCGACCTTCTGGGTCGGGGAGTCGGGGGTGCGCAGCTCGGGATACCGCTCCTCCAGGGCCTCCAGCGAGCGCAGCAACTGGTCGAACTCCGCGTCGCTGACGACCGGCTGGTCCTTCACGTAGTACCGGAAGCGGTGCTCCTCGATCTGCTCAGCGAGCTGCGCGTGCTGCTCCCGTGCCTCGGCGGGCAGGGAATTGGGCTGTGCGTCCTTGTCGCCGGCCACCGTGTCGTCCTCCCGTTACTCTGGGTTGTCCGCGAGGGATCTCGCCGCCCGGGCGCAGTGGGCGAGTGCCCGGCGCGCGTACTCCGGGGAAGCGCCCGCGAGTCCGCACGACGGGGTGAGCGTGACCGCCTCCGCGAGAAGACCCGGATGCAGCCCCAGCCTGCGCCACAGCGTCCTGACACCCATGACGCTACCGGCAGGGTCTGACAATGGTCCGTCCGTGCCCGGCACGACACCGGCGAGCAGCCGGGTGCCGCCCTCCACCGCCTCGCCGATGGCATCGTCGTCACGCTCGGTGAGCAACGAGAAGTCGAACGAGATGGCCGCGGCCCCCGCCCTGCGCAGCAGCGCGAACGGTACGTCGGGTGCGCACGAGTGCACCACGACCGGGCCGTCGGTGTGCACCCCGACGACGTCCCGCAGCGTCGCCTCCACCCGTTGCCGGTCGACGGCGCGGTGGGTGCGGTAGCCGCTGGCGGACTTCACCTGGCCGCGCAGCACCGCGATGAGCGAGGGCTCGTCGAGCTGCAGCACGATCTGGGCGCCGGGCACCCGCCGCCGTACCTCGTCGAGGTGCGTGCGCAGCCCCTCGGCGAGCGATCCGGCGAGGTCCCGGCAGGCGCCGAGGTCGGAGAGCGCCGCCTCGCCGCCCCGCAGCTCCAGCGCGGCGGCCAGCGTCCAGGGGCCGACGGCCTGTACCTTGAGCGGCCCCTCGTAGCCCTGGGTGAACTCCTCCAGCGCGTCGAGGTCTTCGCCGAGCCAGGACCTGGCCCGCTTGGTGTCGCGCCCCGGCCGGTCCCCGATCCGCCAGCCGCTGGGCTCCACGCGCGCGTAGAGCTCCACCAGCATCCCGGCGCTCCGTCCGATCATGTCCGCGCCGGGCCCCCGGGCGGGCAGTTCGGGCAGGAACGGGAAGTCCTCGAAGGACCCGGTCACGGTCTTGGCGGCCTCGCGGGCGTCGCCGCCCGGCATGGAGCCGACCCCGGTAGCGGGGCCCCAGGTGAAGCTCATCGTCCCGGCCGCACGGTCAGGTCGTTGACCTCCGCGTCGCGCGGCAGGTCGACGGCCGCCAGGATCGTCGTCGCGACGGACTCCGGGTCGATCCACTTCGAGGCGTCGTACTCCTTGCCCTCCTGCTGGTGGACCTTCGCCTGCATGGGGCTCGCCGTCCGGCCGGGGTAGACGGAGGTGACCCGGACGCCGTTCGCGTGCTCCTCGTGGCGCAGGGAGTCCGCGAGGGCCTTCAGGCCGTGCTTGGAGGCGGCGTACGCGGACCAGTCGGCGTGCGCGGCGAGGCCGGCGCCGGAGTTCACGAACACGACGTGACCCTGGGCGACGCGGAGTTGCGGCAGGAAGTGGCGGGTCAGCTCGGCGGGGGCGATCAGGTTGACGTTGAGCTGGTGACGCCATGACTTGGGGGTCAGCTCCCCGACGGGGCCGAGGTCGACCACGCCCGCGATGTGCAGGAGCGAGTCGACGCGCTCGGGCAGGGACTGGTGCGAGAACGCCCAGGAGAGCTTGTCCGGGTCCGCCAGGTCGCCGACCAGGGTCCGGGCCCCGGGGAACTCGGCCGCCAGTTCCTTCGCGCGGCCCGCGTCGCGCGCGTGGAGCACGAGGTCGTCCCCGCGCGCGTGCAGACGGCGGGCGACGGCCGCGCCGATGCCGGAGCCCGCCCCGGTGATCACATGTGTAGCCATGGACGCCATGCTCGCATCACCGGGTGCCCACGCTCTCCTCCAGGTAGGCCAGCGCGCCCACCGGCTCCTCGGCGAAGAACACCAGGTCGGTGAGCGGGCACGGCAGGAAGCCCTCGGCCTCCATGCGGCGGAACTGCTCCTTCAGGCCGTCGTAGAAGCCCGCCGTGTTGAGCAGGACGACCGGCTTCTCGGTCTTCCCGTGCTTCTTCAGCTCCAGGATCTCGGTCGCCTCGTCGAGGGTCCCGGTGCCGCCCACCATGATCACGACGGCGTCGGCCTTGGCCAGGAGCAGCGCCTTGCGCTCGGCGAGGTCCCGGGCGATCACCATCTCGTCGGCGCCCGCCCGTGCCGTGGCCGCCAGGAAGTCCACGGAGACGCCCAGCAGCCGTCCGCCCGCCTCCTGCACCCCGTCGGCGACCACCTTCATCAGCCCGACGTCGGAGCCGCCCCACACCAGCGAGTGGCCGCCCTTGCCGAGGAGCTCGGCGAACTCCCGGGCGGGACGGGTGTAGCGGTCGTCGAGGTCGGCGGCGGAGAGGAAGACGCAGATGTTCATGTCCCTACGGTACGAGGGAAGAACCCGGGTCCCACGCGCGCTGTACGGGTATGGCCAATGGACACACGATCACCATCGAACAGGGCACGGAGCGGGTACGCGTCGTGCACGGCGACCAGGTGCTGGCGGAGAGCGACCGGCCCCTGGTGCTGCGCGAGACCGGCTGTCCCGTGCGCTACTACCTACCGGCCGAGGACGTCCGCCTCGACCTGCTGACGTCCTCCGACACCCACACGCACTGCCCCTTCAAGGGCCACGCGTCCTACTGGTCCCTGCCCGACGCCCCCGACCTCGTCTGGTCCTACCCCGACCCCAAGCCGGACGTCGCCCGCATCAAGGACCACTTCTGCTTCTACGAAGTCGAAGTGGCGTAACCGCACCGGCGCCACGCCGACGGCCCGGGTGTTCCCGGGCCGCTTCGGTGGTCAGCGGGGTCGCCGTCCTCGAAGGACCCGGAATGCCCTAGACGCTCGCCGTCGCGCGGGTGGTCGTCTCGATCGTCGCCGAGCCCACCACGCGTGTGCCGTCGTACAGGACGATCGCCTGGCCGGGGGCGACGCCGCGGACCGGCTCGGTGAACGTGACCTCGAGTTCGCCGTCGACCAGCTCGGCCGCGACCTCCGTCTCGCCTCCGTGGGCGCGGAGTTGGGCGGTGTAGGTGCCCGGGCCGGTGGGGGCGGCGCCGCACCAGCGTGGCTTGATGGCGGTCAGCCCGCTGACATCGAGGGATGCCGCCGGACCCACGGTCACCGTGTTGTTCACCGGCGAGATGTCCAGGACGTAGCGTGGCTTGCCGTCCGCGGCCGGGGTGCCGATGCGCAGCCCCTTGCGCTGGCCGATCGTGAAGCCGAACGCGCCCTCGTGGGAGCCGATGACCGACCCGGACTCGTCGACGATGTCGCCCTCCGCCTTGCCCAGGCGGTTCGCCAGGAAGCCCTGGGTGTCGCCGTCGGCGATGAAGCAGATGTCGTGCGAGTCGGGCTTCTTGGCGACGGCCAGGCCCCGGAGCTCCGCCTCCGCGCGGATCTCGTCCTTCGTCGTGACCGTGTCACCCAGCGGGAACAGCGCGTGGGCGAGCTGGCGGTCGTCGAGGACTCCGAGGACGTACGACTGGTCCTTGGCCATGTCCGAGGCCCGGTGCAGCTCGCGCGTGCCGTCCTCGTTCACGATCACCTGGGCGTAGTGGCCCGTGCAGACCGCGTCGAAGCCGAGCGCGAGCGCCTTGTCGAGCAGGGCGGCGAACTTGATCTTCTCGTTGCAACGCAGACACGGGTTGGGGGTGCGCCCGGCCTCGTACTCGGCGATGAAGTCCTCGACCACGTCCTCGCGGAAGCGCTCGGCGAGGTCCCACACGTAGAACGGGATGCCGATGACGTCCGCGGCGCGGCGGGCGTCGCGCGAGTCCTCGATGGTGCAACAGCCTCGCGCGCCCGTGCGGAACGATTGCGGGTTGGCGGAGAGCGCGAGGTGCACGCCCGTCACGTCGTGACCGGCTTCCGCCGCGCGGGCGGCGGCGACGGCGGAGTCCACGCCGCCGGACATGGCGGCGAGGACGCGGAGGGGGCGGGGGCGCTGCGAGGTCTCAGTCATAGCCCCTCCAGAGTACGGGGCCGCGGGAACCGAAGCCCGCGGGTATCCGTTGATGATCGCAACGGAGCCCGCTGCGGGACGGGCGGGCACGAAGGACGGGGGCGGACGCCATGAGTGGGGCCGCGGAGAGCACCGAGAACACGGGCGACACAGGCAACACAGGCGACTCGGGAACCATCGAAGCCACAGGAAGCGTGGGAACCAGGGAGATCGCAGCCGGCGCAGGGACCACGGGAACCACGGGAACCACAGGGGCTGTGGGCGCCACGGGGATCACTGGAGCCGGGGAATCCATCGGGAGCAGCGGGGGCGGCGTGGGCGCGAACGGGACCAAGGGGCGTGCCCGCCGGGACCACGACCGGCGGATCGGACGGCGGGCGCTGCTGATCGGTGGCGCCGCGGCCGCCGTGGGCACGGCGGTGCTCGCACGCGGTGAGCTCGGCCACCTGTGGTGGCGGCTGCCCGGCGTCGAAAAGCCCCGGGTGGCGGGAGTCGTCGACTTCCGGGGTGCGCAGTGGGTGGCCGCCTCGTCGGCGAACTGGCGGCGGGCGGACCGGCCCGACGACTACGGGATAGACCGGGTCGTCATCCACGTCACCCAGGGCAGCTACCGAAGCGCCGTGAAGGTCTTCCAGGACCCGGCACACGGCGCGGCCGCGCACTACATCGTGCGCAAGGACGGACACATCACGCAGATGATCCGCGAGCTGGACGTGGCCTTCCACGCGGGCAACCGGGAGTACAACGAGCGGAGCGTCGGCATCGAGCACGAGGGCTTCGTGGAGCGCGCCTCGTCGTTCACGGACGCCATGTACGCGGCCTCGGCGCGGCTGACGGCCGGGATCTGCGGGCGGTACGGCATTCCCGTCGACCGTGCGCACATCATCGGACACGTCGAGGTACCGGGCACCGACCACACGGACCCCGGGCGGTACTGGGACTGGGACCGGTACATACGGCTGGTACGGCAGGCCCGCACCGCGGCGGAGCCGACGCGCACAGCAGGGGCGTAGCCGCCGGAGAGCGCTTTCGGTGCGCGCTCACAGACAGCGGCGCCCAGGGCTCAAGTCACCTAATCGTGATGCTGTGAGGCACCGGCGGGACGGGGCTGTCCCTTGCGTCCCGTGCTGCCGATGTGACCAGCGACACGTCAACTCTCGCTGTTTCCGGTGGAGTTGATCCTGACTTTAAGTCATCGGATTTCACAGCGACGACGGCGTTCTCCTAACTCCGGCCCAGTCTTCACATAGTTCTTAGGCCGAGAGTCCACCGCTATGACTCACACCACGGGCAAGACCCCGGGCAAGTCCACGGGCAAGGGCATGCACCGCCGCAAGTTCCTCGGCGGGATGGCCGGAGCGGGCATCGCGGCGGTGACCGCCGGCGGCACGGCCATCGCCTTACTGACGAACGCGACGCAGAACAAGGCGCACGCCGCGGGCACCACGCTGACCATCCCCGACCTCCTGGAGGGGACCACCACGGACGGCACGACGACGTTCACCCTGGAGGCGAAGTCCGGCACCAGCGAGGTGCTCAGCGGAGTGACCAGCACGACCGCGGGCTACAACCAGTCGTTCCTCGGCCCCACCATGAAGTGGACCTCGGGCGACACCGTCCTGCTGAACATCACCAACAGCCTCACCGAGGACACCACCGTCCACTTCCACGGCGCGCACGTCCCGCCCAGCATGGACGGCGGTCCGCAGAACTCCTTCGCCGCGGGGAAGACCTGGTCGCCCACCTTCACGGTCAAGGACGAGGCGAAGACGCTGTGGTACCACCCGCACGCCCTGGGCACCACGGCGGAGCAGGCCACCCACGGCCTCGCGGGCATGATCATCGTCGAGGACGACTCGGACGCGTCCGCGGCCCTGCCCAGCACCTACGGCACCGACGACATCCCGATCATCCTGCAGTGTCTGGCCACCGACAGCGCGGGAGACATCAAGTACAACCTGACCGGCTACCTCAGCAACGGTCTGAGCTTCCCCCTGCTGTGCAACGGCACGAACGTCGACGACACCACGCTCTCCTTCACCGCCACCAAGAAGCGCACCCGCTTCCGGCTGCTCAACGCCTCGCCGTCCGACATCATCACCATCCAGCGCAGCGACGGCGCGACGCTCACCCAGATCGCCACCGACCAGGGCTATCTGACCGAGGCCACCGAGGTGGCGTCGATCCGGCTGGTGGCGGGCGCGCGGGCCGAGTTCGTCATGGAGCTCAGCGACGCGGTGACGTTGGAGGCCGTGGTGACGACGGGCTGGGTGCGCGGCGGCAGCGGGACGTACGAGTTCCTGACCGTCACCCCCGACGCCTCGGACACTCCGGAGACCCTGCCGACCCTGAACACCATCACCCGCTACGACACCAGCGACTTCACCGCACGGACGATCACACTCGGCCAGAGCGGCGCAACGATGACGATCAACGGCTCCGCCGGGACGAGCATGTCCTCGATGGCGATGATCAGCACCACCCTGGGTGCCGAGGAGGTGTGGACGGTCAAGAACAGCACGCAGCTTGAACACTCGTTCCATCTGCATGATGTGCCGTTCCAGCTGATCTCCATCAACGGGGAGGATCCGACGGGCGTCCAGCTGGGCTGGTACGACACGTTCGAGGTGGTCGGCGGCGGCTCCATCGAGATCGCGATGAAGTTCACCGACTTCTCGGACGACACCTATATGTACATGCTCCACTGCCATCTGCTGCAACACGAGGACGAGGGCATGATGGCCTCCCTCATGGTCACGGACAGCTAGGGCAGCGGCCGGACAGGTCCTAGGGGAGCGAGCGCGGTGGTGTCAGGTCAGGCCTGCCGACCGTGCCCGCTCCACCGCCGGGCCGATCGCCTTGGCCACCGCCTCGACGTCCGCCTCCGTGGAGGTGTGGCCGAGGGAGAAGCGCAGGGTGCCGCGGGCCAGGTCGGGGTCGGCGCCGGTGGCCAGCAGGACATGGCTGGGCTGGGCGACGCCCGCCGTGCACGCGGAGCCCGTGGAGCACTCGATGCCCTGGGCGTCCAGCAGAAGCAGCAGGGAGTCGCCCTCGCAGCCCGGGAACGTGAAGTGCGCGTTGGCGGGCAGCCGGCCCCCGGTCGCGGGGTCACCGCCGAGGATCGCGTCGGGCACGGCGGCGCGTACGGCGTCGACCAGGTCGTCGCGCAGGGCGCCGATCTCGCGGGCGAACCACTCGCGCTGCTCGGCGGCGAGCCGCCCGGCGACCGCGAACGAGGCGATGGCGGGTACGTCGAGGGTGCCGGAGCGCACATGCCGCTCCTGGCCACCGCCGTGCAGCACGGGCACGGGCGTGTACTCGCGGCCCAGCAACAGGGCGCCGATGCCGTACGGGCCGCCGATCTTGTGGCCGGAGACGGTCATCGCGGCGAGGCCGGAGGCGGTGAAGTCGACGGGCACCTGGCCGAAGGCCTGGACCGCGTCGGCGTGCAGCGGGATCCCGAACTCGGCCGTGACGTCGGCCAGTTCGCGGACCGCCATCACCGTGCCGATCTCGTTGTTGGCCCACATGACGGTGACGAGGGCGACGTCTTCGGGGTTTCGGGCGATGGCCTCGCGCAGGACGTCCGGGTGGACGCGGCCGTAGGAGTCGACGGGCAGGTACTCGACCGTGGCGCCCTCGTGTTCGCCGAGCCAGTGGACGGCGTCGAGGACGGCGTGGTGTTCGACCGGGCTCGCGAGGACCCGGGTGCGGGCCGGGTCGGCGTCGCGGCGGGCCCAGTACAGGCCCTTCACGGCGAGGTTGTCGGCCTCGGTGCCGCCGGAGGTGAAGACGACCTCGCTGGGGCGGGCGCCGAGGGCCTCCGCCAGGGTTTCCCGGGCTTCCTCGACCGTCCGTCGGGCGCGGCGGCCGGCGGCGTGGAGGGAGGAGGCGTTGCCCGTGACGCTCAGCTGGGCGGTCAGCGCCTCTACCGCCTCGGGGAGCATCGGTGTGGTCGCGGCGTGGTCGAGGTAAGCCATGATGGGCCCGATTCTACGGGCCGTCCGTCCGCGGTCTCGGCCCCCGTCCGGGTAGCCGTCCGTCCGCCCCTCGTTCCGCCGTGGATCGAACGCCTCGTTCGGCGACGGCTCAGAAGTTCCAGGACACCGTGCTGTCGAACTGCATGAACGCCACCAGCACCAGCAGATCGGCGATGCCGAGGCCCAGGCCGAGGAAGGCGCGACCACGGCGGGCGGTGCCGCGCCAGAGGGCGACGGAGGCCAGGGCGATGGCGATCGGGCCCAGGAAGACGTTCAGGACCAGCAGGCCGAGGAGGCCGAGGATGAAGGAGGCGACGGCCATGCCGTCGGCGTCCTTGGTGCCGGTCCCGCGGGTGGGCGCGACAGGCGCGGCCGCGGTGGGCTTGGCCACGGCGGGCTTGGTCGCGGTGGCGAGGTGGGTTCGCTCGGTGATTTCCATGACGTGAGTCAGCTCCCAACGATCAGTTGGTGGAGGTGTGGCGCCGGCGGGCGTTGCGCTCGCGGACCGCGAAGACGGCCAGCCAGACGCCGATGACGACCGCGGCGACGAGGGTGACGGGCAGCGGGGCGTGGGCTACGGAGCCCATCACGACACCCAGCAGCAGGAGGGCGGCGACGAGGAACAGCATGAGGTGCCTCTCGACAGTGAACCCCGATTGTTTCGGGGACTTGACGACTCAGTGAACGGTTGTAGTAACACTTGTTCACTGAATCAGAGTCTAGCGCGTCGCCCGGCTTTTCAATTACAGAGAACAGTTGTTAACTGCATGGTATGAGTCACACTCTCGGCATCCGGCAGGCCCAGAAGCAGAAGACCCGTCAGGCACTCCTGGACGCGGCGTTGGAACTGCTGGAGGAGCAGAGCCTGAGCAGCCTGGGTCTGCGCGAGGTCACCCGCGCCGTCGGAGTCGCGCCGACCGCCTTCTACCGGCACTTCCGCTCGACGGAGGACCTCGGCGTGGCGCTGGTCGAGGAGGCGCTCGGCAGTCTGCACCCGATGATCGGGGACACGGTCTCCGCGGCCGGCGACAGCGCCGGACGCATCGAGCGCGCGGTCGACCTGATCGCCCACCATGTCGAATCCCATCCCGCGCACGTCCGTTTCATCGCGCGCGAGCGGCACGGCGGCGTCCAGCGGGTGCGTCGGGCGATCAGGGAGCAACTCGAGCGGTTCGCCGAGGAGGTGAAGGTCGAGCTGGCCAAGCACCCCGAGTCAAAGGGGTGGAGCGACGACGACCTGCTGATGCTCGCGGGGCTCTACGTCGACCAGATGCTGATGACGGCCTCGCTCTATCTGGAGGCACTGGAGGCGTCCGAGGAGGAGCGGGAGCGGGTGACCCGTGTCGCGACCCGCCAGATGCGGCTGATCGCCATCGGCCGCCGCAACTGGCTGGGGTGACGCACCCACATGTCGAGTACGCCACCCCTGAGAGAACCGGAACGGGCTCAGCCCTGTGCGGCCTGCCCGCCGGGCTGCCCGCTCGGCTGCCCCCCGCCAGCCGGGCCGCCGCCGCAGCCGCCCTGACCGCCACCCTGGCCACCACCCGGACCGCCGGACGACATGCCCGAGGGACCGCCGGAGGGCATCTTGCCGGTGGGCATGTTCGACGGTGTCCCGGAGGGCGAGCCCGTGGGCATCCCGGAGCGCCCGCCGCTCGGCCTGCCCGACGGACCTCCGCTCGGCATTCCGGAGGGCTGCTGACAGTTCTGGCTCGTGTTGCCGCTGTTCGAGGACGACGAGTCGCCCGAGCCGCAGGCCGCCAGCAACGGCGAGAGCGCCAGCAGGGCGACGGCGGGGACGAGTCGGGCACGACGGTTCATGAGGTAACTCCCAGTCAAGTCACGTGGACCGGTTTATGAAGGCCGGATGAGTGCGGGATGAGCGGTGGACAGAGGACCAGATCCACGTAGGGCCGCGCTGTGCCGAACCTGTGGTTACCTGTGGGTCAACTTCCCTCGTGCGGGGCACGATCCCCGCCGTACACCGCACCGATCGCGGCCGCCGCCCGGGCCAGTTCCGCCCGCGCCTCCGGCGGCGACAGCACCTCCACCGTGTCCACGAAGGCCAGCAGCGTGCGGGCCTCGCGGACGACGCCGTACGCCAGGTGCGCGAGGACCCACTCGCTCTCGCCGTCGTCCTCCGGAAGCGCCGTGAGGGAGGCCGCGTTGAGCCTGAGGAACATGTCGAGGCGGGAACGCCGTACCCGAACTGTGACATCGAGACCGCCCGGCCGCTCCTCGACCTGGCGCCGCAACACCTCCCAGACGTCACCGAGTTCGACGCCCGGACGCCGCTTCACGGGATCGCCCAGGAGCGTCGCCGAGCGCACCCGGTCGGCCCGGAACAGCCGCGGCTGCCCGCCGGATCGCCGTGGTCGGCGCGAGCGGCGACGGAATGGCCGTACGACCGTTCCTCGACGGCGTCGAGGACGACCGCTGGAGCGCGGCGTACGACGAGGTCAGGACGGAGGTCCGGAAGTCCTGGGCGGACGACGCGCGCCTGGACGCGCTCGTCACCGTGCCGTGGGGTGAGGCCCCCGGACGTATCGCCCTGTCGGCCACGCGGCGGTAGCCGCATATCGGATACAGCGTGATGGAGGCCGTCACCCACACGTGGGACCTCTCCGAGTCCCTCGGACGGCCGCTCGCACTCGATCCGGAGCTGGCCGAGTTCGCGCTCGGAATCGCCCGGCGCGTGCTGCCGGACGAGCGGCGCGACGACGAGGAGCTGCCGTTCGACTCGGCGGTGCCGGCCCCCGAAGGGGCCGACGCCTATGGACGGCTCGCGGCCTACCTGGGCCGGCAACCGCTCAGCTGAGCCGGACCCGAGCGAGCTGTCGGGACTGCGCGACCAGCCGGTCCGCGCTGTCCCACACCTCGGCGTCCTCCTCCAGGAAGCCGCCGGCGAGGTTGCGGGTGGTGATCGACACCCGCAGCGGGCCCGGCGCCGGACGGCAGCGCACATGGACCGTCAGTTCGACCGTCGGCACCCAGCCGGAGATACCGAGCTCGAAGGCGGTGGGCGGCAGCGCGTCCACCGCGAGGAGCAGCGAGAGGGGGTCGGGGTCACGGCCGTCGGCGAGCCCGAACCAGGAGCGCATCTCGCCCTTCCCGGACGGCGCCCCCAGGGCCCAGCCGAGGGTCGCGGGGTCGAGCTTGAGCATCAGCCGCTCGGTGATGGCGGAGCTGCCCTCGACGGGCGCCGGTCCGTCCTCCGGCCCGAAGCAGTGCTCCATGGGCGGGATCGCGGGAGGTGTCGCCGTGGTGCGGACGTCGTCGGGCAGGGCGTCGAGATCGCCGTACGAGGCGAGTACGCGAATCCGTTCGACCTCGCGGCCCTCGTCGTCGTACTGGAAGAGCGAGGCCTGACCGGTCGACAGGGTCCGCCCCGTCCGGACGACGTCCGTTCGGACCACCGCCGGGCCGGGTTGCGACGCGGTCAGGTAGTGGGCGGACACGGTGAACGGGTCGCTGTGCGGCAGGGCGTCGGAGAGGGCGCGGCCCAGGACGGCGAGCAGATAGCCGCCGTTGACGGCGCTGATGATGGTCCATCCGGCGGACAGGTCGATGTCGTAGACGCCGGGTTCGCGCAGGGTGACCGCGGTGTCGCGGTCGAACTCGCTGTCACCGATCGCGGCGCGCGCGGCCTGTGCGGTAGCTGCTTCTGACATGCCTGAACGGTACAACAGCTCATTACTAAGCGGTAGCTTTCACTGTTTCGGGCGTGTGAACCCCGTCACCCGAGAGTGAGGTTTCGGCAATTTCTTGGCAAGTGTCCGAACTCTTCCGTGAACCAACGGCATCGGATCCCCCTCTCCAAGGACATAGAACCCGATGCAGCTGCAGACCGTTGATCCAGCCCGCACAGGAAGAGCCGCACACACCGTGAGCCTCACCGGAACGCCGTTCCTCCTCACCGCCATCGTCCTGGTCGCGGTCGCCCTGATCCTTCCCCTCGTGCTGTGGTCGCGCATTCCCGGCCCCAAGGTGCTGCGCAGCGCGGCCCGGATGGTGATGCTGCTGTTCGCCCAGGGCACCGCGGTCACCCTCGTCTTCGTGCTCGTGAACAACTCCAACAGCCTGTACGACAACTGGTCCGACCTGCTCGGCACGGGCAACCACGTGCGGGCGGCCGCCAACCTCGGCCGTGACGGCACCGGCGGCATCTCGCTGCGCAAGCTCCCCAAGGTCCGCCAGACGTTCTCGGGGGCCGACGGCCCCGGCATGTCCAAGGCGGGCGGGGTGAAGGTCACCCAGCTGCACGGCCAGGTGTCGGGGGTGGACGCGGAGGTCTACGTCTGGTTGCCGCCGCAGTACAACGAGCCCGCCTACCGCAACCGGAAGTTCCCCGTCGTGGAGCTGCTGCCCGGCTATCCGGGCTCGGCGAAGGCGTGGTTCGGTTCGCTGAAGGTGCACGAGCAGTTGCTGCCGCTGATGCGCGACGGGCAGGTCGCGCCGTTCATCCTGGTGGCGCCGCGCACGAATCTGCTGGCCAAGACCGACACCGGTTGCGCGAACGTGCCCGGCAAGGTGAACGCCGACACCTGGCTCAGCATCGACGTGCCGAAGATGGTGGTGGACAACTTCCGGGCGAAGTCCGCGCCGAACGGCTGGGGCGTGGCCGGCTACTCGGCCGGGGCGCACTGCGCGGCCAAACTCGCCGTCGCTCACCCCGACCGCTACCGGGCCGCGGTGAGCATGTCCGGGTACAACGACCCGATCGGCGAACGCAACTCGCTCGCGGCGCGGAGCCTGACGCTGCGCCGGGAGAACAATCCCTACCTGCTGCTCAAGTCCTACCGCACGCCGCCCCCCATCTCCCTCTACATCTCCGGTGAGGCGCACGACGGCTACGAGGCCGGCGCGGCGCTCCAGTCGATCGCGAAGGCGCCGACGAGCGTGCAGCTGGTGCTGCTGCCGCGGAGCGCGGGCGGTCACAACATGGCCCTGTGGCGGCCGCAGATCCCGGAGACCTTCCGTTGGCTGACCCTGCAGATCGGGCCGGGGGCGCACGCTAAGGAGTCTCCGACTCCGTCGCCGTCGACCGGCGGTGCCAAGCACGCGGCGCTCGCCAGTGGTACCGCATCGCAAGCAACCGCAGGACGAAAGCGGTGACGGCCGCGAGTCCGCTGGTGAACGGGGACAGCGCGTCGTAGCGGATGCACAGGACGACCATCGTGGCGCCGACGATCGCTGGGACCGCGTACAGATCGCGGTCCCAGCGCAGCAGTGAGGGCACCTCGTTGGCGAGGACGTCGCGCAGCACACCGCCGCCGACCGCGGTGGCCAGGCCCAGGGCGGCGGACGGGGTCAGGCCGAGGCCGTACTCGTACGCCTTCGTGGTGCCCGCGACACAGAACAGGCCGAGTCCGGCCGCGTCGAAGACGTTGACCGCGACCTGGATGCGCTCCACCTCCGGGTGGAGGAAGAACACCAGCAGGGCGGCGAGCAGCGGGGTGCTGAAGTAGCCGAGGTCGGTGAACGCCGCCGGGGGTACGGCCCCGATGACCATGTCGCGGAACAGCCCTCCGCCCAGTGCGGTGACCTCGGCGAGGACGGCGATGCCGAAGACGTCGAAGTTCTTGCGGACGGCCAGCAGGGCGCCGGAGATCGCGAAGACGAAGATCCCCACGAGGTCGAGCACATGCTGGACGGAGGGGGTGAACAGTTCCTGAAGCACCCGGACATTCTCACCCGTCGCGGGGCTCACACCTTACAAAGAAAGGCTCACAGGGTGGGTTTCCCTGTGGTGAACAGCCAGGTCCGGAAAAGGTCGTCGAGCTGTCGTCCTGAGATCCTCTCGGCGAGGTGGATGAAGTCGGCGGTGTCGGCGTTGCCGTACTTGTGGAGCTTCGTCCAGGCGGGCAGCAGTTTGAAGAACGCGGTGTCGCCGATGCGCTCGCGCAGCATCTGGAGGGTCATCGCGCCGCGCTGGTAGACCGCCGAGGCGAACATGGTGTCGCGCTGCGGGTCGGCGACGACGGTCCCCCAGAAGGCGGAGTCCGCGGGCCGCGCGTTGTACCCGGCGAGGAACGAGTCGTGCGCCGAGCGGACCCCCTTGTGCTCGGACCACAGCCACTGGGCGTAGGTCGCGAAGCCCTCGTTCAGCCAGATGTCCTTCCAACGCTCCACCGACACGGAGTCGCCGAACCACTGGTGGGCCAGCTCGTGCACGATGGTGGACTCCGAGCGCACGGCGGAGTACGCGGGCTTCGACTGCACCTCCAGCGAGAACCCTGCCTGCGGCATGTCGTCGACGATCGCGCCGGTCTCCTCGAAGGGGTAGGGCCCGAAGACCTGCGACCAGTAGTCGGTGGCCTCGGCCGTCACGGCGTACACGTCGACGCTGTTGCTGCCCGCGAGCACCGGATCGATGGCCACGTAGATCGGCGTCCCGGCCGGGGTCGTCCCCGTCTTCACGTCGAACTTCCCGATGGTCGCGGTCGCGAGATAGGTCGCCATCGGCCTGCTCTCGCGCCAGTGCGCCACCGTGCTGTCGCCCTTGTCGTACGTCGATATCAGCCGCCCGTTGGAGACGCCCGTCAGGCCCTTGGGTGCCTTGATCCGGATGTCGTAGGTGGCCTTGTCGGAGGGGTGGTCGCTGGAGGGGAACCAGGTGGAGGCGGCGTTGGGCTCGCAGGCGACGAAGACTCCGTCGGCGGTCTTCATCCACCCGTAGTCGGAGCCGAAGACGATGGGACCGTTGAGGGCTTCGGGGACGCCGCCGTAGGTGACGGTGACGGTGAAGGTCCTGCCCTTGCGGATCGCCCCGTGCGGGGTGATGTGGATCTCGTCGCCGTCACGGGTGAAGTCGGCGCGTCTGCCGTTCACTTCGACGCGCGTGACCTCCAGTCTCTGGAGGTCGAGGTCGAAGGACGAGAGGGACTGGGTGGCGCGGGCCGTGAGCGTCGTACGGCCGTCCAGACGGTCGGTGTCCGGGTTGTACGCCACGTTCAGGTCGTAGTGGCGGGCGTCGAAGCCGCCGTTGCCGAGCTGGGGGAAGTAGGAGTCGCCGATGCCGTCGGCGCCCGGGGTCGGGGCGGAGGAGGCGGCAATGACGAGGAAGGAGGCCGCCGCGGTCGCGAGGGCCCCTAAACGTGCCGAACGGGAGAGTGCCATGAGCGTCCCTTTCGTACGTGTTCCGATCGTTCCCGATCAGTTGGACACGCGAGACTCTGCACTCTTCCATTCGGGCATGTTCATGACTTTACCCAATCGTCATGGCCTACCCGTCGGTTGACTCCTGACGATCGGCTTCCGGTCTCCCCGAACGGGCGGAAACAGTCCGCCATTTGACCGCACGAAGACCCTGACATCTCCGAGTCCTTACCGCCCGAAGCGGCAGGCTCAATTGTTGCTCAACTCCACAGAATGTGATTGACCGGTCTCGGTCAAGTTCATAGGCTCATTCCAGCTTGACGGGCTCCGCCGAAACGGAGGCCGGACCACTTGCATGGGGGAAATTCATGCGTAAGAGAACCAAGCTGGCCACACTCGTCGTCGCCGGAGTAATGCCGCTCGTCGCGGGCGCGGCGCCGGCCTCGGCGGTCGTCACTCCGAAAAGGTCGTGCCCGGTCGATTACGGGGTCCTGATCACCTCGCACTCGGCCTATCGGATTCCCGCCTCGGGGGCGTACTTCAAGGACGGTCCGGGTGGCACCATCACCGCCTCCGTCACCAGGGCGTCCACCATCACGTACAGCGTCTCCGCCTCCCTGGAGGTGAGCGCCAGCTACCTGTTCGCCTCGGCCAAGGCGTCGGTGAGCGGCAGCATCACCAAGTCCGTGGCGATCACGACCGGCCACACGTACTCGCACAACATCCGCTCCAACAAGTACGGGAACCTGCAGTACGGCTCCAACGGCTTCAAGGTCGGATGGGAGTCGAACCGCACGAACCCGAACTGCTCGGTGACGACGCTCGCGAGGGGCACGGCCAAGCTTCCGGCAACTTCGGTCGGCTGGCACTACTGGGAAACCAGTTCCTGATCATTCTTCAAAACAAATGCCCCGGTAACCATTTCTCTGGTTACCGGGGCATGCGTTTCGGTGAATTCACACCGACCCGTTCACTTCGACCTGTTCACTTCTGGCTGTCGGTTCCCGACTCCTCCGACGAGTCCGACTCGTCGACGGCGACCGTTTCGGAGACCTCCTCGGGGGCGGCCTCCTCGGGGGGCTCGGTGGTCGTCTCCGCGGCGGGCTCCACGGCGGACTCCGGAGTCTCCTCCGTGGTGTCCAGTTCCGCGGCCACCGCCGCCGACGTCTCCGCCGACTCCGCCAGCACCTCGTCGGCCACGAGCGCCGCGGCCTCCTTCGCCACGGACAGCAGCACCGTGTCCTGCGGCGCCTGGTCCTCGAAGTTCTCCGGGTGGTGGCAGGCGACCTGCTGGCCGGGCTTCAGCTCCAGGAGCGGCGGCTCGGTCGTCTTGCAGATCTCCGTGGCCTTCCAGCACCGCGTGTGGAAGCGGCAGCCGCTCGGCGGCGCGATCGGCGAGGGCACGTCGCCCTTGAGCAGGATGCGCTCGCTCTTCACGTTCCGGCGCTTGGGGTCCGGAATCGGCACCGCGGACATCAGCGCCTTGGTGTACGGGTGCATCGGCGCCTTGTAGAGCGAGTCGCGGTCGGCGAGCTCCACGATCTTGCCGAGGTACATCACCGCGATCCGGTCCGAGACGTGCCGTACCACCGACAGGTCGTGCGCGATGATCACGTACGTCAGGCCGAGCTCCTGCTGAAGGTCGTCGAGGAGGTTGACGACCTGCGCCTGGATCGACACGTCGAGCGCCGAGACCGGCTCGTCCGCCACGACCAGCTTCGGGTTGAGCGCGAGCGCACGGGCGATGCCGATGCGCTGGCGCTGACCGCCGGAGAACTCGTGCGGATAACGGTTGTAGTGCTCCGGGTTGAGGCCGACGACCGACAGCAGTCGCTGGACCTCCTGCTTGACGCCGCCCTCGGGAGTGACGCCCTGCAGCTTGAACGGGGCACTGATGATCGTGCCGACCGTGTGGCGGGGGTTGAGTGACGAGTACGGGTCCTGGAAGATCATCTGGACGTCACGGCGCATCGGACGCATACCGTTCACACCGAGGTGCGTGATGTCCTTGCCCTGGAACTCGACCTTGCCCGCGGTCGGTTCGAGCAGCCGCGTGATGAGCCGGCCCATCGTGGACTTGCCGCAGCCGGACTCGCCCACGACGCCCAGGGTCTCCCCGGAGCGCACCTCGAAGTCGAGGCCGTCGACGGCGCGCACGGCACCGACCTGACGCTGCAGCAGGCCCTTCCGGATGGGGAAGTGCTTCTGCAGCCCGGTCACCTTCAGCAGGACCTCACCGGGAGCGGCGTCCTTGGTGAGGGTGGCGCCGCCTTCGTCCTGTGCCTGTGCGGGAATGGTCACTTCCGCGTCCTTGGCTTTCTCGCTCACAGCTTCGGCGCAATCTCTTCGGTCCAGATGCGTTCCCGCTGCTCCTGGGTCATGTGGCAGGCGGCCCAGTGCCGTCCGCCGACCTCGGTCAGCTCGGGGCGGACCGTGCGGGTCACGTTGTCCTTGGGAACGTCCGCGTACGGGCAGCGCGGGTTGAAGGCGCAGCCGGACGGGAGGTTGATCAGCGAGGGCGGGGAGCCCTTGACGGGGATGAGGCGCTCGGTCTGCTCACGGTCCAGGCGCGGCATCGAGCCGAGCAGCCCCCAGGTGTAGGGGTGCCGGGGCTCGTAGAACACCTTCTCCGCCGGACCGCGCTCGATGCAACGGCCGCCGTACATCACCAGGATGTCGTCGGAAAGCTCCGCGACGACGCCCAGGTCGTGGGTGATGATGATGACCGCGGAGCCGAACTCCTTCTGCAGGTCCCGCATCAGGTCGAGGATCTGCGCCTGGACGGTCACGTCCAGGGCGGTCGTCGGCTCGTCCGCGATGAGCAGCTCGGGGTTGTTGACCAGCGACATCGCGATCATCGCGCGCTGGCGCATACCGCCGGAGAACTCGTGCGGGTAGCTGTCGACGCGCTTGTCCGGCTGCGGGATACCCACCCGGTCGAGCATCTCGACCGCGCGGCGCTTCGCCGTCTTCTTGTCCACGTTGTTGTGGATGCGGTACGCCTCCACGATCTGCTGACCGATCGTGTAGTACGGATGCAGCGCGGACAGCGGATCCTGGAAGATCATCGCCATCTCGCGGCCGCGCAGC
Organism: Streptomyces sp. NPDC111656; assembly: GCF_055656965.1. Lineage (NCBI taxonomy): Bacteria > Bacillati > Actinomycetota > Actinomycetes > Kitasatosporales > Streptomycetaceae > Streptomyces > Streptomyces sp. NPDC111656. Next base: position 55,679 of record NZ_JBVKCA010000029.1, on the reverse strand, counting down.
TCGCGTACGTAGTCCGGGTCGGCGGACAGCAGTTCGGTGCCGTTCAGCCAGATCTCGCCGGAGATCTGCGCCTTGCGCTTGCCGTACTGGCCGGCCGTGTGCAGGCCCATGATGCCGAGCGAGGTCACCGACTTGCCGGAGCCGGACTCGCCCACGATCCCGAGGGTCTTGCCCTTCTCCAGCTGGAAGCTGAGCCCGTCGACGGACTTGACCAGGCCGTCGTCGGTCGGGAAGTGCACCTTCAGGTCGCGTACTTCGAGGAAGGCGGAGGGCGCGGGCGAGTCCTTGACGGGCTCGGCCACCGCTCCGCTCTTGCTGAGTTCGGTCATGAGAGCCTCACTCGGGGGTCGATCACGGCGTACAGGACGTCCACCACGAGGTTGGCGATCAGCACCGCGAGAGAAGTGATCAGGGTGACGCCCAGGATGATGGGCAGGTCCTGGTTCCGGATGGCGTCGAGCACCGCGCGGCCGAGGCCGGGCAGGTTGAACGTCGACTCCGTCAGGATGGCGCCGCCGATGAGGGCGCCGAGGTCCATGCCCAGCATGGTGAGGATGGGGGTCATCGTGGAACGCATGGCGTGCTTGCCGATGACGACCTGCTCCTTGAGGCCCTTGGCACGTGCCGTGCGGATGTAGTCCTCGCCGAGGATCTCCAGCATGGTGGCGCGGGTGATCCGGGCGTACATCGCCGCGTAGAGAAACGCGAGGGTGATCCAGGGCAGGATCATGCCGCCGAACCAGCCGCTGATGCTCTGGTCGAAAGGCACGTACTGCGCGTTGATCCATTTCAGGCCGAAGGCGAAGATCGCCAGGCTGAGCAGACCGGTGAAGTAGATGGGGAGGGAGACACCCGCCAGGGCGACGACCATCGCGCCACGGTCCCAGATGGTGCCCCGCTTGAGGGCGGAGAGCACACCGGCCGCGACACCGAAGACCAGCCACAGCACGGCGGCACCGAGCGCGAGACCCAGGGTCACCGGGAAGCGGTCGGTGAGCACCGGCCAGACGGCCTGCTCGCTGCGGAAGGAATAACCGAAGCAGGGCGCGGCACAGTGCGTGACGTCGCCACCGCCCGAGTAGGTGCGTCCGGCGAAGATGCCCTTGAAGAACTCCCAGACCTGGGAGTAGATCGGGTCGCTCAGGCCCAGCTTCTGCCGTACGGCCTCGACAGCGGCCGGGTCGGCCTGCTTGCCCACGAAGCTCGAGGCGATGTCCACGCCCGCCCACTTGGGGACGAGGAAGAAGATGCCGAAGACCACCATGACGATGACCACGAGCATCACTGCGGCGGCGAACAGCCGCCTGATGAGGTAAGCGAGCACAGCTTACGGCCCGCCGCGGGGCCGCGGGCCACCGGAGGTCATCCGATGGCCCGCGACCACGCCGCGCCGGCCTTCACCTGCCTTTCGTGCCTGTACGGCGGGTGTGCCGGTTTACTTCTTCGGGTTCTTCAGGCCGAGGTTGACGAAGTCGTACGTACCGCTGTAGTTGTCCGTCGTGTAGACGTTCGCGAGGTTGTCGCCGCGCCAGTTGATGAACTTCTCGAAGGTGAAGGGCAGGTAGTACGCGCCCTCCATGACCTTGTGGTTGATCTCGGTCGAGAGCTTGGTCTTGCCCGCGTCGTCCAGCGTGGTGACGTACTGGTCGAACAGACCGTCGATGGTCTTGTCGTTGATCAGGGCGAAGTTGTTGTTACCGCTCGGCGCGATGTACTTGCTGTCCCACAGCGGCAGACCGAAGCCCTGGACGGTCGGGAAGTCCGGACCCCAGCCCATGATGATGATGCCGTAGCCCTTCTTCTTCACGTTCTCGGGGCTGCCGATGATGCCGGTGGTCTGCGAACCGTCGAACTGGTCGATCTGCGCGGTGATGCCGACCTTCTTCAGCGACGCCTGCAGCGACTGGGCCGTGGCCACCTCGACCGGCTTGTTGTTGCGCACCGCGATGGTGGTGGAGAAGCCGTTCGGCTTGCCGCACGCCTTCAGCGCCGCCTTGGCCTTCTCGACGTTGCCGTTCTTGTCGGCGCCGGCGATGTTGTACGGGTCGTACTTCTGGCCCTCGGCGCCCGGGACGGACGGCGGGAGCATGTTGGTGCCGATGTCGCCACCGGCGACCGGGCCACCGCGCGCGGTCTGCAGCGAGACGTGGTCCGCGCCGAGGATGACGGCCTTGCGGCACTCGACGTTGTCGAACGGCTTCACGCTCTGCGGGAAGGCCGCGTACCGGATGTAACCCGAGATCGGGTTGTCCAGGTTGGCCTTGTGCTCCTTCAGGGCGGTGGTGCGGCCCTGCGGGGACATGCCGGTCTGGTTGATGTCCAGGTCCAGGTCACCGTTGAGCAGGCGCTGGTCCAGCTGGTTGGCGTCCGAGTAGAACTGGACGGTGATCTTGTCCGGGTACGCCTTGCGGACCGGGTCCGAGGACTGCTTCCAGTTCGTGTTGCGCACCAGCGTCAGGCTCTTGCCCGGGCTGTACGACTCGAACTTGTACGGGCCGGAGGAGAACGGCTTCAGGCTGTACTTGGACTTGGTGTCCATGTCCTGGCGGACCGGGGAGGCCGAGACCAGACCCAGCACCTCCTGGAAGTCCGAGTTGGCCTTGGGGAGGTGGAAGACGATCGTCTTGTCGTCCGGCGTGGTGATGGCCTTCAGGCCCAGCTTGTCCTTGGACGTGTCCTTGTAGGGACCCTTGTACTCGCCCTTGGGGTCCAGGAAGTCCTTGAGGTACGTCGGACCGCCGGACAGCACGTCCTGCGCCCACACGCGCTCGATGCCGTACTTCACGTCCTTGGACGTGATCGCCTTGCCGTCCTCCCACGTGATGCCGTCACGCAGGGTGTACGTGTAGGTCTTGCCGTCGTCGGTGACCTTGGCGAGACCGGTGGCGAGGTCCGGGGTCAGCTCGGCGCCGGCCTTGCCCGGCTCCGCCTTGCCCGTGACCAGCTGGCGGCTGTAGTAGCGCGCGAAGTCCCACATGAAGCCGTAGTAGCCACGCGTGGTGTCCCACGAGTCCGCGTCCTGGGCACCGCCGAACCGCAGCGTGCCGCCCTTCTTGACCAGGGAGGCCTGGGCGACCTTGTTGTTGGCGGCGTCGAAGCCGGCGGCGCCGGTCTTCGAACCGTTGTTGTCGTCGCTGCCGCCACCGCACGCCGCCGTGGTCAGCAGTGCGGCGACCGCAGCAGCGGCGGCAAACGCCTGCTTACGCCGCCCTGAGGTGCGTTGGGTAGTCACGATCTCGGATCCTCCGGATTTGATGAGAGACCCCGTGATTGGTGCCACGGGACGCTTGGGGTACGGCTGTTCAGCGGGATGCCTTCGGGTCCAGCGCATCCCGCACGCCGTCTCCGAAGAGGTTGAAGGCCAGGACGGTGATGAAGATCGCCACACCCGGGACCACCATGTACATGGGGTCGGACTCGTAGTAGTCGATCGCGCTCGACAGCATCTGTCCCCAGGACGAGGTGGGCGGCTTGACGCCCACGCCCAGGAAGCTGAGTGCCGCCTCGGTGAGGATGTTCGTGGGGATCATCATCGTCGTGTAGACGATGATCGGCGCGACCAGGTTGGGCAGCAGTTCCTTGAACAGGATGTAGAACCGCCCGGCCCCCAGCGAGCGGGCGGCCTCGACGTACTCGCGCTCACGCATCGAGAGCGTCTGGCCGCGCACCACGCGTCCGATGTAGGGCCAGCCGAAGAATCCGATGACCAGGATCATCACGAACACGCGCACGTTGGAGCCGGACAGGCCCAGCATGTCGTTCGGCATCACCGAGACCAGGGCGATCGTGAACAGGAGTTGCGGGAAGGCCAACAGGCCGTCCATCACGCGGCTGATGAGCGAGTCCACCCAGCCTCCGAAGAAGCCCGCCAGAATGCCGAGCACGGTGCCGAGGACGACCGCGACGACGGCGGAGAGGAAGCCCACCAGGAGCGAGACGCGGGCACCGTAGAGGATGCGGGCGAGGATGTCGCGGCCGTTGACGGGCTCGACGCCCAGCAGGTGGTCACCGCTGATGCCGCCCAATGACCCCGTGGGGGTGCCGAACAGAGGGTCGATCAGCTTCTCGTTGAAGGTGTCCGGGTCCTGACCGAGCAGGTTGGTGATCACTGGCGCCAGCAGGGCGACCACGATGAGGACGAGCACGATGATTCCGCCGGTCAGGGCGAGCTTGTCCCTCTTCAGGCGCTCCCAGGCGATCCGGCCCAGGGAACGTCCCTGCACGACCTTCTCGCCGGCGGTTGCAGCCGCCGCTTCTTCGGCCGCACTCGGTGTCGCGTCCGTGGTCGGCTCGTGCAATGGTGCCGTCATCTGGCAGGGACCCCTCTCAACCGGCGGTAGCCGGCCCACACGTGCCGCTCGTAGCGGCGTGATCAGTCCGTCGTACACAGGGGGTTAAACCCCCTGGAGCGGGAGTCTTCAACGCCTCGGCGATCTGTAGCCAGACTTGACGGTGAATGGATGCGTAAACGTGATGCTGTCAGGGGGGTTCCGTTATCCGGACGGCGGGTAACGGGGGTCGGACACGGGGCAGTTGGGACACCGGAGGTTAATCCGGGCATTACCCGGACGTTCCCTTGTGATCTACGCGCGAAGAAATGCAGAGCCGCGGTGAAGGACCCGCGCCGATCCTTCACGATTCGTCGGACTGCGGATCAGTATCCGGCGGGTGCCGGTGGATAGCCGTACCCACCCGCCATCGGAGCCTGGGCGGGGGCCGCGGGGGCCGCGTGGGCCTCGCGGTCGTAGAACGGCCGCGCATTGGCGCGCAGCCACAGCGCCACCGGGTCGTACTCGTCCGACATCGCGACGGTCGACACGGGCAGCCCGTCCGGAACCGCACCGATGGACTGCTGCATCATCGCCCGCACCGAGTCGACGGCGGGCGGCGAAGTGTCGTACACGTCCAGCCCGATGGCCAGATACGGCGCCCCGAGCGCCGGCTGCACCCAGGCCCGGCGCAGCGAGCGCACGGCGGTGGTGCGATGCGCGTTCTGCGTGAGCAGGGCGTAGAACTGCGGGATCTCGATGCCGGGTTCGGACAGTCGCAGCGGACCGGCGGGCTGGCGCTCCAGACCCGCCGCGATTCTGCGCAGATCGAGCCACGGGATGCCGACCCCGCCGCCCGGGGCGTGCGGATTGAGCCAGAGCCCGAAGTGGTCGGGGTAGAGGGTGCGGGCCACGTCGAGACCGTCGACGACCTCGTACGACCGGTTCCAGCCGCTGGCCGAGAGTTCCTGGGCGGAGGTGACGCACGGCGCGTAACCGAAGCCCTCCACCTCCATGTTCCCGTACTGGGCGTCCGGTGAGCCGGCCTGGCCGTGCCAGAGCAGCATCCACACCTGGCCGGACGACGGGGTCGCGAGCGCGCGAAGGAGCGCCTCGTAGGCGTCGTAACGCCCGGGCGTCACCTGGCGCAGCATGTGCTCGACCTGACCGGCCGCGGCCGTGCCCGACGCGCTCACCTTCAACCGCCCCTTCGCGAAGAAATCATGACGTCGACCAACACCTCGGCCGAACCCCGGCCGAGCCATGAAACCAGCTTAAGCGGCGAATGCGCTCCGCTGGGGGAGCCGTTGAGAGCTCGGGACTTGCTGTGTTCGGGTCGCAACAGGTCCGTTGTGGTTGCTCGCGCAGTTCCTCGCGCCCCTTTCGGGGCGCTTCTACTGGGTCTGCTGATAGAAGGGCCGTACTTGGGCTCGCATCCAGTCGGCCACCGGGTCCTGGGCGACGTCGAGGAGGACCAGGTTCACCGGCCACTTGACCGCGACGCGGGCGAGGGCGCGGGAGAGGGCCTCCATGGGGAGCGTCCGGAGGTCTCCCTCCCACACGGAGAGTTCGACCCCGACGAACATGACCGGGTCGTCGCCCTCGATGCTGGCCAGGCAGCGGCGGGCGGTCAGGACGACTCCCGTCGCCGCGAACTCGGCCGAGGCGGCGGCGAAGAATTCCACCGGGTCGTCCTGCCAGTCGGGCTCGTAGAGTTTCACCCGGCCACCACTCGTGGGCCCGTCCAGCGGGGTGCGCCCGGTCCGGCACAGCTCGGCGACCGCGAGGGGCGGCAGCGGCACGCCGACCGTCCCGTCCGGGTTGATCGCGATGCCGACCTGCGGGGGCAGCCCGCGGGCGAACTCGACCGCGGGCGCGATCGTGTACGACAGATGGCTGCCGGCGACCTGGCGGAACTGCTCCTCGGAGCTGAAGACCGGCACGTACGCCTGGCCCTCGATCTCCAGGGTGGGCAGGTCGAGGGATCCCGTGTGCGGTCCGCCGCCGTTGGGCAGCGGCACCCAGACGAAACTGCGGCCGAGGACCTCGACGATGCGGCCGCCGGCCGAGGGCACTCCGAGGGACGCGGAGAGCACCTCCTCCAGTTCGTTGCCCGGCCAGCCGCCATGCGAGTGGGGGTGCGGGCCGGGTTGCGGGTACGCCGGTACCGAGAAGTCCGGGAAGTCGGGGATGTCCATCTGTCTACCTGTCTACCTGTCTACCGCCTGCGGTGAACCACTGTTCTGGTGTTCTGGCTGGAAAGGTTAGTGGGCCTGTACGACTTCCCGACCGCTCTCGACTGCTCTCGGCCACCCCCTGCCGTTTCTCAGTCACCGAAGTCCCTGCCGTTTCTCAGTCGCCGAAGCCGATCCGCCGCAGTACGTCCGCCGCGTCCCGGTCGAGGAGCACCGCCGAGCCGCAGCCCTCCGGCAGGTCGCCCCGCTCGACGGAGCGCAGCAGCCGGGTGACCGCGCCCCGGTGACGGGCGAACGCGTACCGCGACACGCCCCGGCCGCGCTCGCGCTGGCCCTCCAGCGCCGTGCCGGGCGTGACGTCGAGCAGCAGCAGGTGGAGGGTGCCGCCGCGGCGCCGGGCCTCGCGGGCGAGCCAGCGGCGCACCCAGGCCTGCGAACCGCAGTCGTGCACGACGAGCCCGGCGCCGGAACGCAGGGCGCGACGCAGGCCCGCGTAGTGCGCGAGGCGGACGAGAGGCCGGTAGACGGCGTACGGCAGCCGCCCGCCCGTCCGCTCGTCCCAGCGGTCCCGGGTGTCCTGGGAGTCGATGCGCGGGCCCTCGACGGCGCGGCGCATCAGGGTCGACTTGCCGCTGCCCGGCAACCCGGTGACCACGACGACGTCGGCCGCCGCGAAGTGCAGACCGTGCGGAGAGTGTCCCGCGCGCGCTCTGAGGTCGCGGACGACGGCCGTCGGCAACGCTCCGCACGTCTCCCGGGTCCCTGCCGGGACACCGGGCTGCTCGGGCAGCGCGAGGCCCGAGGTCGTGGCGTACGCCGTGGTCCTGTTCACCGTGATCGTCCTCCCCTTGGGTGTGGAGTCCCATCCCCGTCGAGTGTAAAGAGAAGGTAATGCGCGGTGTCTCTCGTTTCCGTACGCGGACTGCCACAGGCCGGTTACAGATGCGGACTGCCGCGATCGGACGGCGCGTGCGATGATGTGCCCGCCAACTGCATACCGGCCGCTTGAATCCGCGCGGGAGAGTTCCGGGAACCTTCGGGTACCCGGGCGCCGAAGGAGCAAGTCCCTCCCTTGAATCTCTCAGGCCCCGTTACCGCGCGGGCGAGGCACATCTGAAAAGCGGGCCGCTGTCCAGTGGCTCCACCCAAGGTGCAAGTCAGGACCTCCGTTCGCGGGGTCGTGATGAACCTCTCAGGTTCCGATGACAGATGGGGAGGAACGACCTCGCCGTCATGCCTTGGGAGCCCCACCGATGAGCAGTAACGCACCCCGTCTCACCGCGCTCGATGCCCTGCATCGCTCGCTCGGCGCGACGATGACCGACTTCGCCGGCTGGGACATGCCCCTGCGCTACGGCTCCGAGCGCGACGAGCACCTCGCCGTGCGCACCCGGGCCGGTCTCTTCGACCTGTCGCACATGGGCGAGATCACGGTCACCGGACCGCAGGCCGCCGCCCTGCTCAACCACGCGCTGGTCGGCAACATCGCCTCCGTCGGCGTCGGCCGCGCCCGCTACACGATGATCTGCCGGGAGGACGGCGGCATCCTGGACGACCTGATCGTCTACCGGCTCGCCGAGAACGAGTACATGGTCGTCGCGAACGCCTCCAACGCCCAGGTGGTGCTGGACGCGCTGACCGAGCGCGCCGCCGGCTTCGACGCCCTCGTGCGCGACGACCGCGACGCGTACGCGCTGATCGCCGTGCAGGGCCCCGAGTCCCCCGGCATCCTCAAGTCGCTCACCGACGCCGACCTGGACGGGCTGAAGTACTACGCGGGCCTGCCGGGCACCGTCGCGGGCGTCCCGGCGCTGATCGCCCGCACGGGCTACACGGGCGAGGACGGCTTCGAGCTGTTCGTGGCCCCGTCCGACGCCGAGAAGCTGTGGCAGGCGCTGACGGACGCGGGCACGCCCGTCGGGCTCGCCCCCTGCGGCCTCTCCTGCCGCGACACGCTGCGCCTGGAGGCGGGCATGCCGCTGTACGGGCATGAGCTGACCACCTCGCTCACCCCCTTCGACGCGGGGCTCGGGCGGGTCGTGAAGTTCGAGAAGGAGGGGGACTTCGTGGGGCGTGCCGCGCTCCAGGAGGCCGCCACCCGCGCCGAGGAGAACCCCCCGCGGGTACTCGTCGGGCTTGTCGCCGAGGGCCGCCGCGTGCCGCGCGCCGGGTACCCGGTCGTCGCCGACGGCAAGGTGATCGGCGAGGTCACCTCCGGCGCGCCCTCCCCGACGCTGGGCAAGCCGATCGCGATGGCGTACGTCGACGCCGCGCACGCCGCGCCGGGCACGGCCGGGGTCGGCGTGGACATCCGGGGCAGCCATGAGCCGTACGAGGTCGTGGCGCTGCCGTTCTACAAGCGCCAGAAGTAGCTTCGGGGCCGAAAGGGCCCCGTCCAGCGCGCCCACGTGACGCACGCCGCTGTGTCACGTCTCGTATCCCAGGACCACCCGGTCATCCCGTTCATCCGCACTCCCCCGCGTACAGGAGAATTCAGGCCATGAGCAACCCCCAGCAGCTTCGCTACAGCAAGGAGCACGAGTGGCTGTCGGTCGCCGAGGACGGCGTCTCGACGGTCGGCATCACCGAGTTCGCGGCCAACGCGCTCGGCGATGTCGTCTACGCCCAGCTTCCCGCGGTCGGTGACACGGTGACCGCGGGTGAGACCTGCGGCGAGCTGGAGTCGACCAAGTCGGTCAGCGACCTGTACGCGCCGGTCACCGGCGAGGTCGTGGAGGCCAACCAGGACGTGGTCGACGACCCGTCGCTGGTGAACTCCGCCCCCTTCGAGGGCGGCTGGCTGTTCAAGGTACGCGTCACGGACGAGCCGGCCGACCTGCTCTCCGCCGACGAGTACACCGAGTTCTCCGGCTCCTAAGGACTTCTGACTGATGTCGCTTCTGAACACGCCCCTGCACGAGCTGGACCCGGACGTCGCCGCCGCCGTCGACGCCGAGCTGCACCGCCAGCAGTCCACCCTGGAGATGATCGCCTCGGAGAACTTCGCTCCGGTCGCGGTCATGGAGGCCCAGGGCTCGGTCCTGACCAACAAGTACGCCGAGGGCTACCCGGGCCGCCGCTACTACGGCGGCTGCGAGCACGTCGACGTGGTCGAGCAGATCGCCATCGACCGCGTCAAGGCGCTCTTCGGCGCCGAGCACGCGAACGTGCAGCCCCACTCGGGCGCCCAGGCCAACGCGGCGGCGATGTTCGCGCTGCTGAAGCCGGGCGACACGATCATGGGTCTGAACCTCGCGCACGGCGGGCACCTCACCCACGGCATGAAGATCAACTTCTCCGGCAAGCTGTACAACGTGGTCGCGTACCACGTGAACGACGAGACCGGTCAGGTCGACATGGACGAGGTCGAGCGCCTCGCCAAGGAGTCCAGGCCGCAGCTGATCGTGGCGGGCTGGTCGGCCTACCCGCGTCAGCTGGACTTCGCCGCGTTCCGCCGGATCGCGGACGAGGTCGGCGCGTACCTGATGGTCGACATGGCGCACTTCGCGGGCCTCGTGGCCGCGGGCCTGCACCCGAACCCGGTGCCGCACGCCCACGTGGTCACCACCACGACCCACAAGACGCTGGGCGGCCCGCGCGGTGGCGTGATCCTGTCCACCGCCGAGCTGGCAAAGAAGATCAACTCCGCGGTCTTCCCCGGCCAGCAGGGCGGTCCGCTGGAGCACGTGATCGCCGCGAAGGCCGTCTCCTTCAAGGTCGCCGCCTCCGACGACTTCAAGGAGCGCCAGCAGCGCACGCTGGACGGCGCGCGGATCCTGGCCGAGCGCCTGGTCCAGGACGACGTCAAGGCCGTCGGCGTGGACGTCCTGTCCGGCGGCACGGACGTGCACCTGGTCCTGGTCGACCTGCGCAACTCCGAGCTGGACGGTCAGCAGGCCGAGGACCGTCTCCACGAGGTCGGCATCACGGTCAACCGGAACGCGATCCCGAACGACCCGAGGCCGCCGATGGTGACCTCGGGCCTGCGCATCGGCACGCCCGCCCTCGCCACCCGCGGCTTCCAGGCCGAGGACTTCACCGAGGTCGCGGACATCATCGCCGAGGCGCTGAAGCCCTCCTACGACACGCAGTCCCTGAAGACCCGCGTGTCCGCCCTGGCCGACAAGCACCCGCTGTACCCCGGCCTGAAGTAGTACCGCCCGAAGCAGTACAGAACCAGTTCCTGCGAAAGTTCACTTTCGTACAGAAATTCGCACGGAACGTACGATTCACCGGGACGCCGCGCACACTGGAAGCGGAGCTGTGCGCGGCGCCCGCCCCCATGCACCACCCCTGTTGTGAGGAGTCCCCGTGGCCATCTCGGTCTTCGACCTGTTCTCGATCGGCATAGGCCCGTCGAGTTCCCACACGGTGGGCCCGATGCGTGCGGCGCGCATGTTCGCCCGCCGGCTGCGCAACGAGGAGCTGCTGGACTCCGTGGCCTCCGTCCGGGCGGAGCTGTACGGCTCCCTGGGCGCCACCGGCCATGGCCACGGCACCCCCAAGGCGGTGCTGCTGGGCCTGGAGGGCGCGTCGCCGCGAACCGTGGACGTGGAGGGCGCCGACGACCGCGTGGAGCAGATCAAGTCGTCGAGCCGCCTCTCGCTCCTCGGCACGCACGAGATCGCCTTCTCCTTCGCCGACGACCTGGTCCTGCACCGCCGCAAGGCCCTGCCGTACCACGCGAACGGCATGACGATCTTCGCGTACGACGCCTCCGGCACACTCGTCCTGGAGAAGACGTACTACTCGGTCGGCGGCGGCTTCGTGGTCGACGAGGACGCGGTGGGCGAGGACCGCATCAAGCTCGACGACACGGTGCTCAAGTACCCGTTCCGCACGGGCGACGAGCTGCTGCGGCTGACGAAGGAGACCGGCCTGTCGATCTCCGCCCTGATGCTGGAGAACGAGCGGGCCTGGCGCACCGAGGAGGAGATCCGCGAGGGCCTGCTCGCCATCTGGCGTGTGATGCAGGCGTGCGTCTCCCGAGGCATGTCCCGTGAGGGCATCCTGCCGGGCGGGCTCAAGGTCCGCCGCCGCGCCGCCGTCTCGGCCCGCCAGCTGCGGGCGGAGGGCGACCCGTTGGCCCACGCGATGGAGTGGATCACGCTCTACGCCATGGCGGTGAACGAGGAGAACGCGGCGGGCGGCCGGGTGGTCACGGCCCCCACGAACGGCGCCGCGGGCATCATCCCGGCGGTCCTCCACTACTACATCAACTTCATCCCGGGCGCGGACGAGGACGGCGTCGTGCGCTTCCTGCTGGCCGCCGGCGCCATCGGGATGCTCTTCAAGGAGAACGCCTCCATCTCCGGCGCCGAGGTCGGCTGCCAGGGCGAGGTCGGCTCGGCCTGCTCGATGGCCGCGGGCGCCCTCGCCGAGGTCCTGGGCGGCAGCCCCGAGCAGGTCGAGAACGCCGCCGAGATCGGCATGGAACACAACCTCGGCCTCACCTGCGACCCGGTCGGCGGCCTCGTCCAGATCCCCTGCATCGAGCGCAACGGCATGGCAGCGGTCAAGGCGGTCACCGCCGCCCGCATGGCCATGCGCGGCGACGGCTCCCACAAGGTCTCCCTCGACAAGGTCATCAAGACCATGAAGGAGACGGGCGCGGACATGAGCGTCAAGTACAAGGAGACGGCGCGGGGCGGGCTCGCGGTGAACATCATCGAGTGCTGAGGGGCGGAAGGGCCCGGACCTGCAGGTTCGTAGCACGTACGCAACGTCGGACGCCCCTCGGGCGCGGCCGCCCGGCCGCTCGTCACAACAAACCCCTCCGTTCTCCGGTGCCGTGATCGACCGGGGCAGGATCGTGCTGCCGGGCGACCCCGGACCGGGCGCGTGCCCGCGCCCCGACAGCGAGAACACCTGGGAGAAATGACGTGCAATTCCGCTGCGCCGTACTCGACGACTTCCAGAACGTGGCGAGCACATCTGCCGACTGGTCGACGCTGAGCGATCGGGTCGAGGTCGTCTCCTTCGCCGAGCACTTCGCCACCGAGGACGAACTCGCCTCCGCCCTCGCCGACTTCGACTTCGTGGTCACCCTGCGCGAGCGGGTGCCTTTCCCGGACTCGCTGCTGAACCGGCTGCCCCGCCTGAAGCTGCTGATCGCCTCCGGCATGCGCAACTCGGTGATCGACTACGCGGCCGCGAAGGCGGGCGGCGTCACCGTGTGCGGCACCCAGAGCTCCTCGACGCCGCCGGTCGAACTCACCTGGGCCCTGCTGCTCGGACTCGCCCGCGGCATCGTCCAGGAGAACACCGCCCTGCGCGACGGCGGCCCCTGGCAGTCCACCGTCGGCGCCGACCTGCACGGCCGCACGCTCGGCCTGCTCGGACTCGGCAAGATCGGCAGCCGGGTGGCCCGGATCGGACTCGCCTTCGGCATGGAGGTCACCGCCTGGAGCCAGCACCTCACCAAGGAACGCGCGGACGAGGTCGGTGTCGAACTCGCCCCCTCCAAGGAGGAGTTGCTGGCAAGCAGCGACTTCATCTCCGTCCACCTCGCGCTGAGCGACCGCACCCGGGGCCTGCTCGGCGCCGCCGAGCTCGCCCTGCTCAAACCCACCACGTACCTGATCAACACCTCGCGGGCGGCGATCGTCGACCAGGAGGCCCTGCTCGCGGCGCTGCACGAGGGCCGTATCGCCGGCGCCGGCGTCGACGTCTTCGACGTCGAACCGCTGCCGGGCAACCACCCGATGCGCACCGCACCGCGGCTGCTCGCCACCCCGCATCTCGGCTATGTGTCCCGCGCCAACTACGCGCGCTACTACGGCCAGGCCGTGGAGGACATCCAGGCCTACCTCGACGGCGACCCGGTCCGGGTCCTCGGCTGACGTGCCGTCGTGAGCCCCGGCGGCCGTGCGGCCGCCGGGGCCTTCCTTCCCCTCCAGCTGGAACGTGGTCACCGGGGCCGGACAGCGTGGCGGGCGCGGAGCTCGCTCGGGCACGAACATGCCCAACGGCTACCGCACCGAGAAGGTCATGCCCGAGGTCGGCACCGTGCCCGGTGCGGGTCCCCCGGGACCGGCTGGGCACCTTCAGCCCTCGCTGCCGCCCAAGTACGCCCGCCTACCGGGTCGTCGGAAGGCCGGCTCGTCATCACCCCGCCGCAAGGGAGCCGCCGCATGTCCGGGTGAGGCCGCACCTGCCGAACGGCCTACCTGAGTGGCCTTCAGCAGGCGCGGGCCCCTCGTGCTGCATACCGTCACCAGAGGAACAGCTCCCGGTCTTGATCGTCATGGGTCGAGGGGTAACCGAACAAGACGTTCGAGGACGAGCGGCACCGCCATCGGAGAAGGGTTCCGGGTGCCAAGGAGGTCGGCCATGGTGACGCGAGAGCCGCGGGTCCGCCGGACACGGAGAAGAACCCGTCGCACCATCGGAGCCTGCGCGCTCGCTGCGGGATGTGTCTTCGCACACTGCGTGCCGTCGGCCACGGCCAGTCCCCAAGAGGGCGCGTCCCGCCAGTGCGCGACAAAACCCTTCCCTCCGTCGGAAAGTACTCCGCCCCCGATCCTGTCGGGCAGCGACGTGTGGAGTTTCGTCTCCGAACCGGGCCTTCACCCCATGCGGGTGACCGTGACCGCGAACAAACCGGGAACGGCCCACGGAGACATCTTTGTCGCCCCGTTCAGCGCGGACCGGATGGTCGGCCAGACGGGGGCACTGGCCAACGACGACTCGGGTGATCCGGTCTGGTTCCGCCCCCTGCCTTCCACGAACCTCCAGAACGCCGACTTCAGGGTCCAGACCTATCACCACGGCCGCGGGGGCCGGGGACAACCGGTGCTGACCTGGTGGCAGGGGACTCTCGCCCTTCCCCCGGCGTATACGAATCTGCCGGCCGGTGCGCCGGAACCGGGCGGGTGCTACTACATCTACGACACCCACTACCGCCTGCTCAAAACGGTCTTCGCGCACCACGGCTACTACCCGGACGAGCACGAATTCACCCTGACCCGCAGGGGCACCGCCCTGTTCATCGCCTCAAAACCGGTGCCCATGGATCTCACGCCCTATGGGGGTCCGAAGAACGGAGCCATCGAGAACAGCGAGATCCAGGAGGTCGACCTCGCCACGGGAAGACTCCTCTACTCATGGAACGCGCTGGACCATATCGACCCCGCCGATTCCGAGGAGGCAGCCTCCAGCGCATCGTCGTCCGGCGGAGTGTGGGACGCCTTTCACATCAACTCCGTCGACGAGGGCCCTGACGGCCGGCTGTTGATCTCGGCCCGGAACATGTGGGCGATCTACGACGTCACCAAGAAGTCCGGGAAGATCCGCTATCAGATCGGGGGAAAGAAAAGCGACTTCACCTTCGGTCCGAACGCGGGCTTCTACTGGCAACACGATGCCCGATTTCGGCCAGGAAACCGTCTCAGCATGTTCGACGACGGCTGCTGCGACCTGCCCGACGGCGCCCCCGAACAGCGTTCGCACGGCCTGATCATCAGCCTTGATTTCCGCAGCCACAAGGCGACGGCGGCCAAGACCTACTACCACCAGCCGCCATTGGAGTCACCGACCCAGGGAAACACCCAGGCCCTCTCCAACGGCAACGAATTCATCGGGTGGGGCCAGAGCCCGTACTACTCGGAGTACGCGGGCGCTGGGAACACCGAAAACAACGCCTCGCGCAACCTGCTCTACGACGCGAAGCTGCCGGGCTCCAACATCTCTTACCGAGCCTTCCGGAACAAATGGATCGGCACGCCCTACTACCCACCGAGTGCGGCGGCACGGTCCGAGGGCGGGCACAGCGTCGTCCACGCCTCCTGGAACGGCTCGACGCAGACCGAAGCGTGGCAGGTGCTCGCCGGATCCGACCCCCATTCCCTGTCGGTCGTCGTCGGACACGCCCCACGGTCCGGCTTCGAGACCGCCGTCACCACGCCCACACCAGGCCCGTACTTCAAGGTCAGGGCGCTGGACGCGAAGGGCAGGGTCATCGGGGACTCCCGCGTGGTGAAACTCTCCGGCTGACCGTTGGCGGGGGAACCATGAGGGAGTCACAGCATGACTGAGGTGAGAGAACCGCGCCCAGACCCCACCCGCCGACCCCACCTGGGAATGCACCCCGGCGAACTCGACGGCAAATGGTACGCAAAGTACTGGAACCCGGTGATGGCACCCATGCCGGAGCACATCAAAGAGGCGATCGATCTCGGCCCGCAGTCGCCCCCTTTGTGTCTGAGCCCGGATGACGCAGCGATGCTGAGCGACACCGGCTATGGGGAGTTCGAGAACGGATACAGCCTCTTCAGCGACGGATCCGTGCACAGCGCCACACTGACCCGCATGCCGCGAGTGTCTCCGGCCATGGTGAACTGGTGGTTCTGGTGGCACGCCACGGAGACCCAACGGTACAAGCTGTGGTATCCGCGTGCCCACCTGTACGCGGAATGGTCTGGAGGCACGGTGGACCAGAGTGCTCCCTACCGCGACAGGTATATCGGGGGTACATCGTTCGTCGACGAGTACGTCGGCAGTTCGCTCGGCGAGCTCGCTATCCGGTTCGTCCCTCCCGACACGCTGGGATTCAGCGACGACGGCGTCGATCCGGACGAAGCCACCGCGATCTGCGCCAGGGTCGGGTTGTCCCGCGTTCCGCTCGACTGGGGCCACCTGGTCCACTACGTACGCCGGGTGAAGGGCGGCGCCGAGATGCGTTCGCGCTTTTGGATGGGCGGCAAATACGTCGCCCCTCGCGCCGGAACCTCCCTGACCGACGAACTCGAAACAGTCGCGGAAGGTCTGCGGCGTCCCGGAGACGGGCACGCCCGCGCCCTGGTCGTGCATTGCTCGCAGGAGATGAACCATCTCGCAGCGTTTCTCCCGGATATTTTCGACGAGTTCCAACGATCCGAATAGGCTCGCCGGCCGACGGGGCCTGTTCTGCCGTTCGTTCCGGTGCACGAAGATTCCTGAAAGGAGAGGGCATGTCGACCCGGATCGAGGGCAGGGTGTTGCGGCGCGGTGACTACCGCTACGAGAGTCGGCGCCGTGAGGCGTGCTGGCACGCGGGGGTGCCGGACCGCTACCCCGAGGTGATCGTGCGGCGAACAATGAGGACGATGTCGTCGCAGCGGTGCGGCTCGCCAGGGAGGAGTGCCTGCAGATCGCGGTGCGGTCAGGTGGCCACAGCTGGTCCGGGTCGCACCTGCGTGACGGCACGGTGCTCATCGACCTGTCGAACCTGCGGCACGTGGCGGTCGACAGGGAGGCGATGACCGGCACCGCCCAGCCCGGAATCAAGGGGTCGGAGCTCAATGCGATGTTGGCCGAGCAGAACCTGTTCTTTCCCACCGGCCACTGCACGGGCGTCTCCATCGGCGGGTACCTGCTGCAAGGCGGGTTCGGCTGGGCCGGCCGGGATTACGGACCGGCGTGCATGTCGGTGACCGGTATCGACGTGGTCACGGCGAGCGGCGAACGGATCCACGCCGACGAGACGCAGCACGCCGACCTGTTCTGGGCAGCCCGCGGCGCCGGTCCCGGCTTCTTCGCCGTTGTGACCAGGTTCTACGTCAAGCTGTACCCGCGCATGCGGGTCACGATGAACAGCGGCTACTTCTGGCCGGCCTCGGCCGCACCAGACGTCTACCGGTTCGTCCACGAGATCGGCCGTCAGACCCCGACCGAGATCAATCTCCTGTGCTGCCGCGACCCGATGACGGATGGCGAGCCTCTCATCTCGCTCAATGCGACGGCCTTCACCGATACGGAGGAGCAGGCCAGGGAGCAACTGTCGGTCTACGAGTCCTGTCCCGCACGCCCTCACGTGCTCACGACTCGGCTCAACGAGGTGACGGACACCGCAACCCTCAGCCGATACGGCACTGATCCACATTACGACGAGACCAAGCGCTATCTGGCCGACAGCATGTGGACCCATGCCTCCTTCGACGACCTGTGGCCCAACTTCGAGGCCATGCTGAAGACCTGGCCGCCGGCGCCGTCGCACCTGTTGGTGTTCAACTGGGGAGGATACGAGAGACAGCCCGAACGTCCGTCGATGGCGTACTCGGTGGAAGACGAGCTGTACTACGGGCTGTATGCGGCCTGGACCGATCCGCTCGACAGCCAGACTTACACGAACTGGGTGACCAACCACATGAGAGCGTGGGAGCCGTATGCCAGCGGCATCCAACTGGCTGACGAGAACCTGGTCAACCGCCCGTATCACTTCGTGACCGACGAGAACCTCCTGCGGCTCGACGCCCTCCGCACCGGATGGGACCCCGACGGTCGGTTCGTGTCCTGGCTGGGTCGGCCTGAACTGCATACCGCTGCCGTGCATACCGAGAAAGGCCCGGTAGCCGACAGGAGCGAATGATCGGAGCGGAGGGGCGAACCGGAAGGCACGGCCGAGCACTTCCCTGCTCTCCAGAAGAAATTCCAAGGAAGTGAGCACCGGACGCGGGTTCCCTCGGCGGCGGTGGCGGAGGTTCCGCGTCCGGGCCGGTGTTCGAGGGTGTGGTGGGGCAAGCGGGGGCATGTGACAAGCAGTCGGTCCTCGCACGTATCAGGCAGGACGGTACGTGTACATCCCCCCACGCACGGAGGAGTCGCCCATGCTGCGCGGCATCGACGTAAGCGCCTACCAGTCGTCCGCTTTCTCCACCGACGGTCTCTCGTTCGTCTTCGTCAAGGCGACGGAGGGCCGTACGTACGTCAATCCGAAACTGACCGCACAGGTGAAGACGGCCCGGGACGCCGGGTGCGTGGTCGGGTTCTACCACTTCCTGTGGCCCGGCGACATCACCGCCCAGGCCGAGTACTTCGTCGGCAAGGCCCCCGAGAAGGCCGGGGACCTGCTCGCCGTCGACTGGGAGGCCACCGGTGACGGCACGCACGCGAGCAACGCCGAGAAGGACCGTTTCATCCGGATGGTGAAGCAGCTTCGGCCGAACCACCGGGTCCTCCTCTACACCAACCGCAACTACTGGCTCACCGTCGACACCACCTCGTACGCCGGAGACGGGCTGTGGATCGCCGACTACGTGACCGCGGGCAAGCCCCGCATCAAGGCCTCGTGGCGATTCCACCAGTACACCGACGAGCCCCTGGACAGGGACGTCGCGAACTTCGGCAGCAAGGCCGCGCTCAAGGAGTGGGCGACGGGAGACTGACAGAGGGATGACGGGCCGGCCGCGGCCCCTTGTGGAACGGACGGAAACCTCGTGGCCGCCGGGCTCATGGCGCCGGTATCGTCCGAGCTCCCCCGTACCTCCCCGTTCGAAAGCGGTGCGCATGTCCAGCCAGCCGGCGACCACGACCCTGTGGCGCCCCACCGGTCCCAAGGAGCTGGACCTGGTCCGGCAGTCGGGGTGGCGCGCCTGGCCGCCCCGGCTGCCCGAGCAGCCGATCTTCTATCCGGTGCTCAACGAGGACTACGCGATCAGGATCGCGCGGGACTGGAACGTGCAGCACGACGGTGCCGGCTACGTCACGCGCTTCGAGGTCGAGTCGGACTTCCTGACCCGGTACCCCGTCCAGCAGGCCGGCGGGCGGACCATCCTCGAGTTGTGGGTGCCGGCCGAGGAACTCGACGAGTTCAACGCCCACATCGTCGGAGAGATCCGGCTGACCCATGAGTTCTCCTGACGCACACGCTCCGACGCGTACGCTCTGACCCGCGGCTCGGTGGGAGCTGCCGGAGAGAGGGGAGCTCTCGCTGATGGGCGGGGCGGTCACGGCGGTCAGCAGTAACGGGACGTATTCCTTCACCAAGCCGAACCGGGAGAGCATCACGTTGCTCGCCGGGCTCGGGGTGGAGGGTGATGTGCACGCGGGAACCACCGTGAAGCACCGGTTCCGGATGGCGAAGGACCCGTCGCAGGTGAACCTGCGGCAGGTGCACCTCATGCACGAGGAGCTGTTCGACGAGCTGCGCGAGAGCGGCTTCACCGTCGCTCCCGGGGAGCTCGGGGAGAACGTCACCACCCGGGGTGTCGATCTGCTGGGGCTGCCGGTGGGCACGCTGCTGCGTCTCGGGGACGAGGCCGTCGTGGAGATCACCGGTCTGCGCAATCCCTGTGCGCAGATCGACGACTTCCAGAAGGGGCTGCTCAAACAGGTCGTCGGGAGGGACGAGGACGGCGGCGGCGTCGTCTACAAGTCCGGGGTCATGAGTGTCGTACGGGAAGGCGGTGTGGTGCGGCCCGGGGACCCCGTCGAGGTCGAGTTGCCGGTCGGGCCGCACCGTCCGCTGCGGATTGTCTGACGTTACGCGCGGAAGTCCGCGGAGCGCTCCCGGGGCGCCTCCGCCAGCGCCTTGGTCACCTCGTCCACACCCTTCTGGAGGCCGTAGACCGGGGTGCCGGGCTGCTGGCGCCAGGAGTCGTCGAGGCCGCCCGTGTCGACCGTGTCGAAGCCGAGTGCGTCGATGAGTTCACGTACGACCCGCTTGGCGGCCTCGTCGTCACCGGCCACCGGCAGCGCCAGTCGGTCGGGGGCGCCGGCCGGGCGGTGCCGGTCCAGGATGTCCTGGGCGTACGTGCCGTTGAACGCCTTGACGACGGTGTGGCCGATCTGTCGGGCCGTCCAGCCGCTCTCGGTCAGGCCCTCGTCCTCGATCGCGGCGATCCTGCCGTCGCGCTGCCGGGGGTAGTAGTTGCCGGTGTCGATGACGGCGACACCCTCGGCGGCCTGGTCCACAAGCCCGTGCGGCAGGTTCGGGACCGCCTTCAGGGGAACCGTGACGACGACGACCTCGGCGTCGCGCGCCGCGTCCTCGACCTTGACGGGGGTCGCCCCGGTTTCCTCGGCGAGTGCGGTGAGGGTCTCCGGACCGCGGGAGTTCGCGACCGAGACGTCGTGTCCGAGGGCGGTGAGCCGTCGGGTGAGATTGCCGCCGATGTTGCCCGCTCCGATGATGCCGATCTTCATGATGGACAGGCCCTTCCGGGGTTGACGCCACTGGACTGACGGTGATCGACAACCGTGGTGCACGCGCGCCTATTCCGGGACGTACGGCGTTCGGGTGACGGGTCGCCGCAACAGGGCGAGCGTCTCCTCCAGCTCCTCTCGGAGCACCGTCCCCGCCGTGTCCGCGTCCCCGTCCGCGACGGCCCGTACCAGCGCCGTGTGGGCGTCGTCGCCCGTGTTGGGGTCGTGCTCCCGCATCCCCACCAGGTCCAGCATCTCGATCAGGCCCTCCCGCAGGGCAGGCACGAACTCCCTGAAGAGGTCGGTGTACGGGGTTGCGGGCGGCGGCGACCACGGCCGCGTGCAGCGCGATGTCGGCGTCGACGAAGGCCGCGTCGTGCCCGGCGGACGCGGCGCGGCGGCCGGCCAGCGCGGCGTCCAGGGCGGTGACGTCCTGCGGTGTGCGGCGGGCGGCGGCGAGGCGGGCCGCCTGCACCTCCACCAGGATCCGCACCTCGTGGACGTCCGTCACCGCGGCGCGGCACAGCGTCTGCACCGTTCAGGTCGGCGACCGGTTCGGCGACTACGAGGGCACCGGCAACGGCCCCCTCGTCATCGCGTACGCCTTCATGGTGCACGCCGGCGCACCGCGCGCACGGCATGACGAAGGGGCGCCCGCCGGATGGTCGGCGGGCGCCCCTGTGCCCCGTGTCACCTGGTCAGGGCCCGGGTCACTTGTTCAGGTGGGTCCAGAACTCGTCGAACGAGAGGACCTTGTCCCCGTTGAGGTCGCGGGTGGCGATGATGGCCTCCGCCACCGAGTCGGTGACGTTCCAGTCGCCGCCCTGGGCGAGGGCGCTCTTGAACTCGGCCGCGGTGATGAAACCGTCACCGTCCGTATCGATCCGCTCGAACTGCTTGCGTGCTTCCTCGATGTCCGCCACCGATCCGCCCCTTCGTAGTGCATTACCGCTGTATTGACGGAGGTCAGATTAACGGTCCGCGCCGGCCCTCAGTGCGGCGACCACCCAGCCGAACTCCGCACGGTGCGCGGACGGGGTCCCCGCGCCCTTCACCGTGGACAGCAACTCCCGGTACCGGGCGAGCCGGTCGTTGGACGCCGACTCCATGCGTGCGAGTACGGCGGCCGGGTCGCCGTCCCCCAGTACCTCCCGCAGGAGCGCCGCCGCCTCCGGCGACTCGGGGGCGATTCCCCGGGCGCGGGCCTCGGTCGCCAACTGGAGCATGCGCATGGGGAACCACAAGGATCGCCCGACGGCCGCGGCGTGGTCCTGGTCGGCCGCGTTGAACTCGACCACCTCGCGCATCTGCGCTCGGAACTCCGGATCCTGGACCATCTCCGCCAGCTCCACCCAGGCGTCCACCTGCTCGGGGGTCGGCTCCCGAGGCAGGTCCACCGCGGTGGAGCGCATCCGCTCCTGGATGGCCGGATCCACGGAGTCGAGCCCGTGGAACAGCTCCTCCACGAACTCCTCCATGATCCGTTTCCGTTCGGCGGCCGACAGCCGCGCCAGTTTGTTCATGAGCGTCATCTCCTCCGCGGTCGAACCGCGTCGCGCCACGGACGACAGCACCGCCCTCGTCACCTTCAGCGAGCTGATCTGCGCGTCCAGCGCCGTGACATGGGCGGCGGCCACCTCCGCGACCGTCGTCTCGCCGGCCAGCACCTTGCGTACGGCGTCCAGACCGAGGCCCAGTTCGCGCAGGGTGCGGATCAGTTCGAGGCGGGCCACGGACGCCGCGTCGTACAGCCGGTAGCCGCCCGAGGAGCGGGCCACCGGGGGCAGGGCGCCCTCGTCCGACCAGTAGCGGATGGTGCGCACGGTCAGTCCGGTGGCCCGGGCCAGCTCGCCGATGGTGAGAAGTCCGGTGCCGTCGTCGATCATGTCTGCGAGTCTGGGCCTTCCAGTGGGTGGAGACTCAAGGAGCGCGGTGGTGGAGACTCTTCGGGACATTCTCGACGCGGTCGCACAGGGCGTCTTCCCACCGCCGGACGGTCGTACGACCGTCGTGGCGCAGGCGTCCCACCGGGACGCGGGGGTGCTCGCCTTCACCGCGCACGCGGTGGTCTTCACGGACGAGGATCCGCGGTGGGTGTACGACACGCTGGCCGCCGTGCCGTGCGACGCCCTCGCCGCGCCGATGAACACGCGGTTCCTGGCGGCCTTCCTCGAGCGGACGGGGCGTACGTCCGAGACCATCGACGCGATGCTCGTGGGCTCTCCCCTGCCGGGCGAGCCGGCGCTCCCGCTGAAGGAGATCACGGACGGCGACCATCCGCGGATCGTGTACGCCCGTAGGCGCCGCGGCGACGTGCGCGCGTGGACGACGGCGGGCGGTGTGCTGGTGCTGGGGCGAGGAATCGCGGGGCGGCTCGAGGTCTCCGTCGAGGTGGACGAAGGCGTACGGCACCGAGGGCTGGGCCGGGCCCTGGTGACGGCGGCCCGGCAGCTCGCCCCGGAGCCGCTGTGGGCGCAGGTCGCGCCGGGGAACGCCCGCAGCATGCGGACGTTCCAGGCGGCCGGTTACCGTCCCGTGGGCTCGGAGGCGCTGCTCATCGCCGGATAGGCGTCAGTGCCAGGGCTCGTAGTACGGGTTGCTCTCGCAGTCGCTCATGATCTCGGTCTTGGTCTTCTTGTCGACCGGGCAGACGCCGATGATGAACTGGCGCGCGATACCGCCGGGGAAGGCGACCTCGACCTGGTCGGCCCACTTGTGGGTGTCACCGATGGTCTTGTTGACGTCGACGCCGCCGGGCGCGTCGATGTAGTAGTTGAAGCCCGACTTGTACCAGGTCTTGTACAGGTCGTGGTCGTACGTCGTCGACACGTACGGCGAGGGCTGGTTGACCAGGACGTACTGCTCGATGTCGTACTGCCCGTTGATGACGTCCTTGGGGTAGAAGCCCTGCTCGAAGACGGTGGCGGGGCCCCGGCTGTCGCTGCGGTACAGCGTGCCGCAGGTCTTGCGCCAGACCGGCTCGGGGGTGATGCGGTCGATCTGCACGCGGTGGTCGGCGGCGGCCTTGACCGGGTCGTAGAGCTGGGGACAGGTGGGCGCGACGGCCTTGGCGAGCGGGGCGGTGGGGGTCGCGGGGAGCGTCGCGGCGGAGGTCGCGAGGACGGCCGAGAGGGAGACGACGACGGCGGCGGCCCGCCACCGCAGGCGAGTTGCGATCATGGGGAGCACGATCTCGGTTCTGCGGCGGCGGGCCGGGGATCTTCACCCGTACGGCGGCGTGTCACCGCCTTCGGGTCGACCGGGCGCGGATCAGCGGAAGATGCCGGTGTGGCCGAGCGAGTAGCGGCCCGGCTGCGGGTAGACGGCCAGGCCGTGCGGGCCGCTGCCGACCGGGATGCGGGCCAGCTGGACGCCGGTGCGGGTGTCGATGGCGTACACCTCGGAGTTGTAGCGACCCGACAGCCACAGGACCTTGCCGTCGGCGGAGACGCCGCCCATGTCGGGGCTGCCGCCGTGGGGCAGGCGCCACTTCTTGGTCAGACTGTTCCGGGTGAAGTCGAAGACGGAGATGGTGCCCTCGCCCCGGTTGGAGATGTACATCTCGCGCGAGTCACGGCTGACGTACAGCCCGTGGCAGCCCTTTCCGGTCGGGAGGAAGGACGGCCTCGTGAACTTGTCCCCGTCGAGGATCCACACGCCGTTGGCCACCATGTCGGCGATGTAGTACCGCTTGCCGTCGGGGGAGATCTTGACGTCCTGCGGCATGGCGCCGCGGAAGGGCAGTTTCTCCTGGGCGACCACCTTCATCCGCGCGGTGTCGACCTTCAGCAGCTCGCCGCTGAACTCGCAGGAGACGATGAAGTAGCGGCCGTCGGGGGAGAAGTCGGCGTGGTTGACGCCGTAGCAGCTGACCGGCTCGGTCTTCACGCGCTTCATGGTGTGGGCGTCGCGGAAGACCAGCTCGCGGTCGAGGGAGGCCATGACGATCGCGTACTTGCCGTCGGGCGTGAAGTACAGGTTGTACGGGTCGTGCACGTCGACGGTCTTGCCCGCCTTGCCCGTCCTCGGGTCGATGGGGGTGAGGGTGTTGCCCCGGTCGTTGTTGACCCAGAGCGTCTTCATGTCCCAGGAGGGGACGACGTGCTGGGGCTGGGCGCCGACCCGGATCGTCTCGATGACCTCGTACGTCTTCGGGTCGATCACGGAGACCGTGTTGGAGTTGGTGTTGGGGACGTACACGCGGGACGGGAAGTCCTTGACGACCGGCGAGAGCTTGTTCGGCCGGTCGGCGGCGTAGACGTCCCTCGGGTCGAGCACGGGCGGCATGCCGGGCAGGCCGTCGGGCTGCTTCGGCTGGGCCGGTTTGACGGCGGCCTGGGTGCCGACGGCCTCGTGCGCGGTGTCCTTGGACTCGCCGTCGCAGCCCGGAAGTACGGCGAGTACGGCGAGTACCGCGCCCCCGAGCAGGGCGCGCTTCGTGAGGTTCCGGTTGCGGTGCATCAGCTCAGCAGCTCCGTGGTGGTGACCGCGCGCAGACCGCGGCGGCCGAGTTCTTCCAGGACGGCGGGGAGCGCGGCGACCGTGTCCGCGTACCCGAAGTGCAGGCTCACCACGGATCCGTCGCGGACCCCGCCGATGACCTGGCGGGTGACGGCGGGGGCGCCCGGCGAGGTGTAGTCGAGCGAGTCGACGTCGTAGGAGAGGACGTGCGGGTAGCCCACGCGGCGGGCCACGCCCGCCACGAGGGCGGAGGCGGTCGGGGTGCGGGAGGGCCTGAACCAGGTGCCGATGGACCCGGTCAGCCGCCGCAGCCGGTCCGCGCAGCCCCGGATCTCGGCCTCCGCGTCCGCCTCGGACATCGCGTTGATGGCGAGGTGGCGCAGGGTGTGGTTGCCGAGGTCGTGGCCGCCGTCGAGGATGCGGCGGGCGATGTCGGGGTGCTCGTCGAGCCAAGTGCCCACCGCGAGCACGGTGACCCGGGCGCCGGCCTTCTCCGCCTCGCCGAGCAGTGTCTTGGCGACGGCCGGGTCGCCCTGGCCGTGGAAGGTGAGGGCGACCCGCGGACGGTCGCGGGGGCCGTGGGTGATCTCGGCGGGCTGCTGCGGGAAACGGCGGGGCGCGGGCGCGGCGGCGGGCTTGGCGGAGAGGTGCGCGGAGGGAGGGGCGGCCGTGCGGGACACGGCGACCGGGTGGGCGACGACGCCGGTCGTGGCACACCCCGCGGCGAGAGTCCCGGCGGCGAGCGCGACACCCGATCGCAGCGCCGCACGCCGATCCGGAACCGTGCGAGGGTCCGGCGCCGCACGCGCGACGTTTCCGTCGGGGCTTCCGTGGGGGCTGCCTTCGGAGCTTTCGTCGGGGGACGGCTGAGGGGGGCGAGCGGGCGTGATCACCCGACCATTTAAGGGTGTGATGGTAAGAAAACGTGCGATTGGTCCGATTAGCGACAGTGCGGGTCGCGGCGCGGGCCCCGGGGGGCGAGCGGTCAACGGTCGGCGACGCGCATCTCGAACCAGGTGGTCTTGCCGCGGGGCAGAAGGTCGACTCCCCAGCGGTCGGAGAGCTTGTCGACGAGAAAGAGACCGCGACCGCTCAGGTCCATCTCCTGGACCGGCATCAGACAGGGGAGGCCTCGGGAGGGGTCACGGACCTCGACGCGGATCCAGCCCCGGCGGCGGCGCATCCGAAGTCCGAAGACGCGGGCGCCCGTGTGCCGTACGGCATTGCCGACGAGTTCGGACACCAGTAACACGGCATCCTCGGTCATCTTCGGGGAGAGTCCCCAGTGCCTCAGGACGATGACCTGGGTGAGCCGCCGGGCGGTGGCGGCGGACTCGGGGCGGGACGGCAGCGGGACCTCGCCCTCCGTCGGATTGCCGAACAACTCGAGCGCCTTGAGCGCCCGCTCGTCCTCGACCGCAGGCGACCAGCGCGCCGCGGTCGCACTCCCGTGCCGCCGCGGCTGTTCGATACCCTCCAGCCCCGCCATGCCCCCCATCATGGCCGCCCAGAGCCCGCTTCGGGGCCGTTCCGGAGGAATACGCCCCCCGGAACCGCCCATTCCACAACATCCTGCCGGCATATGCCCCCGGCAGTTCGGTGCCCGTCACGGCCTATCTGACCTGCCGGAATGCCCCGGTTGGCGGCAATCGCCAGTCGCCCCCGACAAGGCAGGCTTAAGGTTCCTTTAAGGCTGGCATAAACCAGCCCTTCGGGGGACACCGGACAAGACATCGCGTCAACTGCAAGGAGATCAGAGGAACTTCGCCTTCCCCGGCCCCTCCTCCACGAAGCTGCGCATGCCGCGCTCGCGGTCCTCGGTCGCGAACAGCCCCGCGAACCAGTTCCGTTCCATCGCGAGCCCCGTCTCGAGATCGGTCTCCAGACCCATGTCGATGGACTCCTTGGCGGCGCGCAGCGCGAGCGCGGGACCCTGCGCCAGCTTCGCGGCCCACGCGTGTGCCTGGGCGTACACCTCGTCGGCCGGGACGACCCGGTCCACCAGACCGAGCGACAGCGCCTCGTCGGCCTTCACCATCCGCCCCGTGAAGATGAGGTCCTTCGCCTTGGAGGGGCCGATCAGGCGGGACAGGCGCTGGGTGCCGCCGGCGCCCGGGATCAGGCCAAGGAGGATCTCCGGCTGGCCGAGCTTGGCGTTGTCCGCGGCGATACGGAAGTCCGCGCAGAGCGCCAACTCGCAGCCACCGCCCAGCGCGTACCCGGTGACGGCGGCGACGACCGGCTTGGGGATACGGGCCACGGCGCTGAAGGAGTCCTGCAGACCACGGGACCGCACGACCATCGCCGCGTGGTCCATGGCCTGCATCTCCTTGATGTCCGCGCCCGCCGCGAACACCTTCTCGCCGCCGTAGATGACCACGGCGCGCACGTCCTCGCGGCGTGTGGCCTCCTCGGCGAGCTCCTTGAGCCGGTCCTGTGTGGCGACGTCCAGCGCGTTCATGGGCGGGCGGTCCAGGCGGAGGGTGCCGACGCCTTCGGCCACTTCGAGATGCACAGTCATGAGGGCACCGTATCGGGGGGTCTGGGGGGTTGTCCCCCGGGGCAGGTGCGGCACGGGGACCAACGACAACGGGCCCGGTGTACTCGGTCACAGAGGTGACCGGGCACAGCGGGCCCGTCGAGGCGAAACGGTCAGGCGGTCCAGGCCGACCAGGACATGTTCCAGCCGTTGAGGCCGTTGTCCGGGGCGACCGTCTTGTCGTGGGAGTTCTTCACGATCACCACGTCACCGGTGATGGAGTGGTCGAAGAACCAGGCGGCGGGGGCACTGCGGTCGCCGCCGCCGCGCTCGTCGCGCAGGCCCACGCAGCCGTGGCTGGCGTTGTAGTTGCCGAAGGCGTCGCCGCCCCAGTAGTTGCCGTGGATGAAGGTGCCGGAGTCGGTCAGGCGCTGGGCGTCGGGCACGTCCTTGATGTCGTACTCGCCGCCGTAGCCGACCGTCTCACCGTTCATACGGGTCACCCGGAGTTGCTCGCTGATGACCATCTGGCCGTTCCAGGTGTCGTAGCCCGGCTTGCCCGTGGTGATCGAGATGGTCTTGATGACCTTGCCGTCGCGCTTGACGACCATCTTGTGGGTCTTGGCGTCGACCGTGGAGACCTGGCTGCGGCCGATCGTGAAGGACACGGTCTTGGCCTGCTTGCCGTAGACCCCGGGCCGGCCCTCGACGCCGTCG
Source organism: Streptomyces sp. NPDC111656 (assembly GCF_055656965.1). Classification (NCBI taxonomy): domain Bacteria; kingdom Bacillati; phylum Actinomycetota; class Actinomycetes; order Kitasatosporales; family Streptomycetaceae; genus Streptomyces; species Streptomyces sp. NPDC111656. Next base: position 27,657 of record NZ_JBVKCA010000029.1, on the reverse strand, counting down.
AGGTTGAGGGTGACGGTGACCTTCGTACCGGCCTTCCAGTACTGCTCGGGGCGGAAGTCGAGGCGGTCGTTGCCGAACCAGTGGCCCTGGACGTCGACGGCCGGCTCGGTCTTGATCTTGATGGCCTTCTCGACGGCGTCCGGGTGCGTGATGCCCCGGGTGAAGCGGACCGAGAAGGGCATGCCGACGCCGACCTTGGAACCGTCCTCGGGCGTGAACATACCGACGAAGGTGTTCTTCGGGGTCAGCGTGGTGAAGGCGGACTCCTCGGCGGCCTCACGGCCGTCGGCGTCCTTGGCCACCGCGTGGACCTTGTACTTGGTGGCGGAGGCGAGGTGGGTCGAGGGCGTCCAGGTGGCGCCCCCGCCGGTTATCGCGCCGTCGACCGCGTTGCCCTTGCCGTCCTTGACCGTGACCTCGGTCAGCTTGCCCTTGGCCGCGGAGACCTTGAGGGCCCCGCTGGTGGCCACGCCGTTCGTGCCGTTCTTCGGAGCGATGGTCACCACGGCCTGCGAGACCTTGGTGTCGGCCTTGGTGGAGCTGCCCGTGCTCTTGCCCTTGCCGTTCTCGGACCCGGAGTCCGAGTCCCCTCCCCCGCCGCACGCGGTCACGGCGAGCAGCAGCACGCCCAGCAGCAGCGCCAGGATCCCCTTGCTCCCCCGTGCCCGCGTTCCAACCGACGCCCCCGATATCGGTCGCCCGTTCAAGTCTGTTCTCCCCTCGCACGGCCTGATCAGGCCCGCACCCCAGCGCGTCGCCGCGCGTATCGCGCTAATTAATCACACGGCTCTGAGAGATGGCTCCCCGGGATTGTCACCGTTCAGTCCCAAGTTCGGCCGTGTGGGGGCGCGCTGGAGTCCCCTGCCCTACGACACGTACGTACCCCTTTGGCCGGGCTGCTTCGCCGGGCTACTTCACCGCGCCGCCCGCCTTCCACGCCTTCCAGGCCATGTTCCAGCCTCCGAGGCCGTTGTCGGGAGCGACTTCCCTGTCGTCGCTGTTGACGACCTCGATGACGTCGCCGATGAGACTGCGGTCGTAGAACCAGCCCGCGGGGGTGTCGGAGCCGCCGCCCTTCACGTCCTGGATACCGACGCAGCCGTGGCTGACGTTGCTGTTGCCGAAGACGCCCGGGGCCCAGTAGTTGCCGTGCACGAAGGTCCCGGAGTCGGTGAGGCGCATCGCGTGCGGGACGTCCGGGATGTCGTACTCGCCGCCGAAGCCGACCGTGCGGCTGTTCATCCGGGTCACGTCCAGCATCTCCATGACGACCATCTTCCCGTTGTACGTCGCCTTCTTGGGGGCGCCCGCCGTGATCGGCACCGTGGCGAGGAGGTCGCCGTCGCGGCGTACCTCCATGGTGTGCGCGGCGGCGTCGACCAGCGAGACCTGGCTGCGTCCGATGGTGAACGAGAAGGTCCTGTACTGGAGTCCGTAGACGCCCTTCGCCCCCTCGACGTCGCGCAGTCGCAGCCCCACGGTGACCTTCGTGCCCGGTTTCCAGTACTTCTCGGGCCGGAAGTCGAGGCGGCTCTTGCCGAACCAGTGCGGGCGGACCTCCACCGAGGGGCTGGCCTCGATGTGGATCGCGCGCTCGACGGCGGACCGGTTCTCGATCTCCCGGTTGAACGCGAGGGAGACGATCATGCCGGTGCCCACGGTGGAGCGGTTCTCCGGCGTCACGTATCCGATGAACCGCTCCTCGGGGACGTACGTCGTGAACGTCGTGTGCCGCGCCGAGCGCCGCCCGTGCCCGTCGAGGGCCACCACGTCCACGGTGTACTTGGCGGCGAGCGCGAGCCGCGGGTCGTCGGGGGCCCAGGTCAGGCCGTCGGCGGAGATGCGCCCGGGCACCGCGGACTCCTGCGCGTCCTGGTCCTTGACGACCTGCACGGACTCCAGGCGCCCGTCGGGCACCCGCACCCGCAGCGTCTGTCGCGGGCGTACGCCCTTGCTGTTGTCGTCGGGAGAGATCCGGATGACGTCCTCGGCGGCGGGGGGTTTGCCGAGCACCTCCTCCATCCCGTGCGAGGTGCAGCCGGCGGCTCCGGCGAGCAGGCCGGCCCAGGTCAGTACGGCGGCCAGTGCGGCCCCTGCGTGCCGCGCGCGTGTCTGTTCGTGCTTCACAGCGGGCCCAACGAGTGTGCACCTCTGGGGAAACGTGAGTGCGAGCCAAGCGCTGGGCAGAACAGTGGGGAGGACGACGCGAAGGGGAGCCGCGGCCGGGACGCCGCACGCTCCTCTTCGGGCCGTCCACCGAGCCGCAGGAGGCTGAACGGTGTCGAGCGCAGCCGAGCAGGAGGCAGTGCCGGAGGGGCGGGCCACGGGCGAGAAGCTGCCCGCGCAGTCGTCCCCCGTGCTGAACGGCGCCCAGCAGGCGCCGTCGCCCGCCGTGTCCGTGTGGCCGGGCGCCCCGACGCCGCTCGGGGCGCGCTTCCGCGTCGGCCCCGACGGCGCGGCGGGCACCAACTTCGCCCTGTGGGCGGGCGGGGCGGAGGCCGTCGATCTCTGTCTCTTCGACGAGCGGGACGGCGAGGTCCACGAGACGCGCGTACCGCTCACCGAGCTGACCCACGAGATCTGGCACGGCTTCGTCCCCGGCGTGCTGCCCGGCCGCCGCTACGGCTACCGCGTGCACGGCCGCTGGGACCCGTGGACCGGCGCCCGCTGGAACCCGGCGAAGCTGCTCCTCGACCCGTATGCCCGCGCGGTGGACGGCGACTTCAGTCTGCCGCCCGAGGTGTATGGGCATGTCCGGGACTGGCCCCAGCAGCAGGTCGCGGACACCGTGCGCGACGACCGGGACTCGGCGCCGTACGTCCCCAAGGGCGTCGTCGTCCACGATGACGACGACTGGTCGGACGACCACCGCCCGAAGACCCCGTGGGCGGACTCGGTGATCTACGAGCTGCACGTCCGCGGCTTCACACGGCTGCACCCCGGGATCCCGGAGGAACTGCGCGGGACCTACGCCGGGCTCGCCCACCCGGCGGCGATCGAGCATCTGGTCGGGCTGGGCGTCACGGCCGTGGAACTCCTGCCCGTCCATCAGTTCGCCCACGAGGACCACCTCCTGCGGCGGGGAATGAAGAACTACTGGGGCTACAACTCGATCGGCTACTTCGCCCCGCACGCGGGCTACGCGTCCTCCGGGACGACGGGACAGCAGGTCGGCGAGTTCAAGCGGATGGTGCGGGCGCTGCACGCGGCCGGTATCGAGGTGATCCTCGACGTCGTCTACAACCACACGGCGGAGGCCGGCGAGCTGGGCCCGATGCTGTCCCTGCGCGGCATCGACAACCGGGGTTACTACCGGCTCCAGTCGGACGCCCGCCGGTACGCCGACTACACGGGCTGCGGCAACACGCTGCACGTGGTGCAGCCGCACGTCCTGCGCCTGATCACGGACTCGCTGCGGTACTGGGTGACGGAGATGGGGGTGGACGGTTTCCGCTTCGACCTGGCGGCGGCGCTGGCCCGCTCGATGCACGACGTCGACATGCTCTCCCCCTTCCTCGCGGTCATCGCCCAGGACCCGGTCCTGCGTCGGGTGAAGCTGATCGCCGAACCGTGGGACGTCGGTTCCGGCGGCTACCAGGTGGGCGCCTTCCCACCCCTGTGGACGGAGTGGAACGACCGCTATCGCAACGCGGTCCGGGACTTCTGGCGGGGCGCGCTGCCGGACGTACGGGACCTGGGGTACCGCCTCTCGGGGTCGAGCGACCTGTACGCGTGGGGCGGGCGGCGCCCCTACGCCTCGGTGAACTTCGTGACCGCCCACGACGGCTTCACACTGCGCGACCTCGTCTCCTACGAGCGCAAGCACAACGAGGCCAACGGGGAGGGGAACCGGGACGGCACGAACGACAACCGGGCCTGGAACTGCGGGGCGGAGGGGGAGACGGACGAGGAGCGGGTACGGGGGTTGCGGCGGCGCCAGTTGCGGAACCTGCTGACGACGTTGTTGCTGTCCACCGGGGTGCCGATGCTCGTCGCGGGGGACGAGTTCGGGCGCACCCAGCGCGGCAACAACAACGCGTACTGCCAGGACAACGAGATCAGCTGGGTCGACTGGAGCCTGCTCGACGAACCGGGCTGGCGTGCCCTGTACGACCTCACCTCCCGTCTGATCGCGCTGCGGCACCGGCATCCCGTGCTGCGGCGCCGCGCGTTCTTCTCCGGCCGGGCCCATTCCGTGGACGGGTTGCGGGACCTGGCGTGGTTCACCCCGCGCGGGACGGAGATGACGGAACGGGACTGGTACGCGCCGGCCGCGACGCTGGGGATGTACCTCTCCGGCCGGGACATCCCCGGACGCGACGCCCGCGGAGCGCCGGTCGTGGACGACAGTTTCCTCGCGGTGCTGCACGCCGGGGACCGTCCCGTGAGCTTCGTCCTGCCGGGGCCTCCGTGGGCCTCGCGCTACGAACTCGTGGTCGACACCTCGGCGGAGGAGCAGGCGCGCGCGCCGGGCGTGATCCACCGGGCGGGCGGCACGGTCACCGTGCCGGCGCGGGCGGTGCTGTTGCTACGGGTGGTGGGCTGAGGCTTTCAGGGGCGCGGGCATTCGGGACCAAGCCCCGCCTCAGGTGGCGTCAGCCCAGGATGCCCCGGTCGTAGGCGACCGCCACCGCCGCCGCGCGGTCGTTGACGCCCAGCTTGGCGTACAAGTGGGTGAGGTGGGTCTTGACCGTGGCCTCGCTGATGAACAGGACGCGGGCGATCTCACGGTTCGAGGTGCCCTTGGCCACCAGGGCCAACACCTCGCGCTCGCGGGCCGAGAGGGAGTCCTGGGTCGAGGCGGGCGCGCGGACCGCCGAGACCAGGCGGGAGGCGACCGCCGGGGAGAGCACCGTACGGCCCTGCGCTGCCGCGCGCACGGCGGTGAAGAGCTCCTCCCGCGGGGCGTCCTTCAGCAGATAGCCCGTCGCGCCCGCCTCGATCGCGGGGAGGGTGTCGGAGTCGGTGTCGTAGGTGGTGAGGACGAGCACCTTGGCGCGGGCGCCGCGGCGGGTGAGTTCCGCGATGGCCTCGACGCCGTTGCCGCCGGGCATGCGGAGGTCCGTCAGGACGACGTCCGGGTCGAGCGAGGCGGTGAGGGCGACGGCCTCGACGCCGTTCGCGGCCTCGCCGAGGACCGTGAACCCCGGCGCGGACTCGAACATGCCGCGCAGACCGTCCCGTACGACGGGATGGTCGTCGACGATCAGCAGGGTGATCACAGCGTCATCGGTCACGTCATCGGTCATCGCGGACCAACGGTACGCGAGCCGAGACCGCCGTGCCGTGCCCCGGCTCGGCCTCGACGGTGAGGGTGCCTGCGACGCGTTCGGCGCGGGCGCGCATGCCGTCGAGGCCGAAACCGCCGGCGCGCGTGCGCTCGGGAAGCGCGAGAGGGTCGAAGCCCTGTCCGTCGTCGCGGATGTCGAGGATGACCTCGTCACCGAGGAAGGAGAGGGTGACGCCGAGGCGGGTGGCGTGCGCGTGCCGGGCGGCGTTGGACAGGGCCTCCTGGACGATCCGGAGGAGGGTCGCCGCGATCTCCTCGTGGAGTTGCTCGGCCGTGCCCGTCACGGTGAACTCGGCACATATGCCGGTTCGTTCGGCCCACTCGGCCACCGTCTTCTTCAGCGCCTCCGGCAGACCGTCGTCCGCCAGCGCCACCGGAGCCAGGTTGTGCACGGAGCGGCGGGCCTCGCCGAGGCTGTGTCTGGCGAGGCCGGAGGCGCGTTCGAGGTGGGTGCGGGCAGTGGTCAAGTCGGTCGCGCCGGCCACGACTTGGAGCTGGGCGATGATGCCCGTCAGGCCCTGGGCGATCGTGTCGTGGATCTCGGCGGCCAGCCGGCGGCGTTCGTCGGCGACGCCCGCTTCCCTTGCCTGGACGAGGAGTTGGGCGTGCAGGGCGGCGTTCTCGTCGAGGGCCTGTTTCAGGGCGGCGTTGGTGCGTTCGAGTTCGGTGATGGTCTCGGTGCGCTCGTGGGAGCGCTGGGCCTCCTGCTGGGTGAGATGGGCGACCACCATCTGCAGGCCGGAGTTGGCGACCAGGAGCGCGGCGAAGAGGATCCACTGGACGCCGCTCCCGAACGGCAGCCCACCGGCCTGCGCACCGGCCACGGTGACCGCGCTCGCGAACAGTCCGAGCCGCTGCCGCCGGATGCCCGGGATCAGCTCGTCGGCGTCCATGTATCCGGAGGCGGCGTAGAACGCGAAGAACGGGTTGAGCCAGCTGAGGGCGAAGGCGAGGGCCCAGCGGACGCCGTAGTACGCCGTTCCCGCCCGGGACGGGATCCGGCCACGGCCGGACCGCCGGGGACGGGTGCCGTGCCACCACAGCTGGAGGGCGACCGCGGCGGCGACCAGGGTCCAGCCGGCGTACCACTTGGCGGAACGGTCCGTCAGGTCGGTGGAGGCGACCGCGAGGACGACACTCATGCCGAGCAGCCCGTACGGCCCCCACATGTGCAGCTGCTCCCAGCGCCGATCGATCTGCCGGTCCCTGGCGGTCATCTCCCCAGTCTGCACGGCCGCCCCTCTCCTACTCCCACCGGAACCAGCGCGAGGCGCCGGCCGTCAGCAGCACGGTCCAGGCCACCAGCACACCCAGGTGCGCCCAGCCCGGCCAGTCCCCCGCAGCCGCCCGGTTCAGGGCCTGTGCGGCGGCGCCGAACGGGGTGTAGCCGACGATCCGGGCGAGCGTGTCCGGCATGGCCTGCACCGGAATCCACACGCCCGCGCAGAACATCATCGGGAAGAACACCGCCGACCCGATCGCGCCCGCGATCTTCGTCGTCCGGGACAGCGCGGAGACCACCGCGCCCAGCGCGAGCGCGACCAGGATCGCCAGGACCAGGGCGAGGAGATAGCCGTACGGCTGCTCGGGCAGTCGTACGTCGAAGGCCAGCCGGCCGACGATCAGTGCGCATAGGGCGGAGGCCAGGGCCGCCGCGCCGTAGACCAGCATCTGCGCGGACAGCAGGGCGGACGGCCTTACCGGTGTGGTGGACATGCGGCGCAGGATGCCGCGCTCGCGGTAGCCGGTGATGTTCTGCGGCATCGCCTGCAGCGCGCCGACGATCATGCCGAGCAGGACCGCGACCGGGACGTACACGTCGACCGTGCGCAGGCCGCCCAGGTCCGCCTGGTGGTGGCGGAAGGACGGGATGGAACCCAGGATCACCAGGAGGAGGGTGGGGAACGCCAGGATCCAGAAGAGGGCGCCCGGTTCGCGGCGGAAGAGGCGCAGCTCGGTGCGCAGGACCGCGGTGTTCATGAGGTGACCTCCGTCAGGTCCAGGAACGCGTCGTCCAACGTGGCGTCGGTGACGCGGAGTTGGTGGGCGGTGATGTGGCCCCGGGCGAGCAGGGTGATGACCGCGTTGACGGTCTCGTCGGTGCCGGACAGCGTGATCCTGCCGTCCTTGTGCTCGACCGACGCGAGCGCGGGCAGCGCGTTCAGGTCACCCTCGTCCAGCGGTGCGGACGGTGTGAAGCTGATGACGGTGGAGCCCGCCGAGCGCCGGATCAGCCCTGACGGGGTGTCCAGGGCGGCCACCCGGCCCTTGTCGATCACGGCGATCCGGTCGCACAGGCGCTGCGCCTCCTCCATGAAGTGCGTGACGAGCAGGACGGTGACCCCGCTCGCCCGGACGTCCTCGATGAGCTGCCAGGTGTCGCGGCGGGCGCGCGGATCGAGCCCGGTGGTCAGTTCGTCGAGGACGACGACCCGGGGGTTGCCGATGAGCGCGAGCGCGATGAACAGGCGCTGTTTCTGGCCTCCGGAGAGCTTCGCGAAGCGGGTGGTGAGCTTGGCGGTCAGGCCGAGGCGTTCGGCGAGGGGCCGCCAGTCGGCGGGGTGCCGATAGAAGGCCGCGTACAGCTCCAGGGCCTCGCGGACGGTGAGCTTGGCCTGGAGCTCGCTCTCCTGGAGCTGGGCGCCGAGGACGCGGGCGACCTGTTCCTGGTCGGCGACGGGGTCGAGCCCGGTGACCCGGACGCGGCCCGCGTCGGGGATCCGCAGGCCCTCGACGCACTCGACGGTGGTGGTCTTGCCGGCGCCGTTCGGGCCGAGGATCCCGAAGATCTCGCCCTCCTCGACGGCGAAGGAGACACCGTCGACGACGGGCCGGCCGCCGTAGGACTTGCGCAGTCCGGTGACTTCGATGACTGACATGTCCCGAGGATCCCGGCGGGACGGGAGCGGGCACATCGTCCATCGCGCTCGAAGCGGCATCAGCCGATCGGTTGATGCGGCGATACGACCGAGCCCCAGGGCCCGGGGCACCGGTCCCGGATCCGTGGAACGATTCAGGTCGGGCCAAAACTCGGTGGGCTCTGTCAGTGCCGAACCGTAGGCTCGGTCCTGATGTCCACTCCAGATGCGGTGACCCCGGGCCGAGCCGACCATTCGACCGTACGCAGCCTGCTGCGCCTGTGGCCGTACGTGCGGCCGGTGCGCACGCGGCTGTTCAGTGCCGCCTTCGTCGCGGTCCTCGCCTCCTGTACGGGGCTGGTGTTCCCGCTCGTCCTGAAGTGGATGGTGGATGGTCCGGTGGCCGAGCACGATGTGGCGGGCATCTGGCTCGGCGCGCTGTATCTGCTGCTGCTCGGGATCGCGGAGGCGGTGCTGTTCGGGCTGCGGCGGTGGCTGGTGGCGCGGCCCCTGTCGGGGGTCGAGGCCGACATGCGGGCGGATCTGTACCGGCATCTGCAACGGCTCCCGGTCGCCTTCCACGACCGCTGGGCCTCCGGTCAGCTGCTGTCCCGTGGCACCACGGACCTGATGCTGGTGCGCCAGTTCCTCGCCTTCCCCCTGACGTTCCTGCTGGTCAACTCCGTGACGATCCTCGTCGGCGTCATGATCATGCTGGCCCAGGAGTGGACCCTCGGCCTGGTGCTGCTCGCTCCCGCGGTGCCTCTGATGGTGGTCTGCTGGCTCTTCGAGCGGCACTACTCGCTGGTGGCGCGGCGGGCCCAGGACCAGGTGGGCGATCTGACGACGGTCGTCGAGGAGAGCGTGCTCGGCATCCGCATCATCAAGGGCTTCGGACGCCACCGCAGCCAGGCCCTCGCCTTTCGCGAGCTGTCCCGCACCCTGCGCGGCACGGAGCTGGCCAAGGCCCGCCTCCTCGCCGCCATCCTGACGGTCATCGTCACCCTCCCCGAACTCGCCATCGGCGCCGCCCTCGTGCTCGGCACGGTCCAGGTCGCCGACGGCCGACTGTCCGCCGGCACGCTGGTGGCGTTCCTGTCCACGGCGCTCGCGCTGCGCTGGCCCGTCGAGTCCATCGGCTTCCTCCTCGCGATGAGCCAGGAGGCGGCGACGGCGACGGAGCGGTACTTCGAGGTGATGGACGAGCAGCCGGAATCCACCGGGACATCCGCGGTCGCCGACGGGAAGGGCGAGGGCGGACTCCGCTTCCACGGCGTCCAGTTCCGCTATCCCGACGCCCCGGCGGACGCGCCCCCCGTCCTCGACCGCATCGATCTGCACATCCGTCCGGGTGAGTCGATGGCCCTGGTCGGCGCGACCGGCACCGGGAAGACCACTCTCACCGCCCTCGTCCCACGGCTGCACGAGGTGACGGCCGGGCGGATCACGCTGGACGGCGAGGACATCACGGCGATGCCCCGCGAGGAGCTTCGCGCGCGCGTGGCCGTGGCCTTCGAGGAGCCCACCCTCTTCTCGGCCGGCGTCGGGGAGAACGTGCTCATGGGCGCCCCGGACACCGCGGGCGAAGCGGACCTGGACCGTGCCCTCGCCGTCGCCCAGGCCGACTTCGCGCACGCGCTCCCGCAGGGCACGCGGACCCAGGTCGGCGAGCAGGGCCTGAGCCTGTCCGGCGGCCAGCGCCAGCGTCTCGCCCTCGCGCGGGCCGTCGTGGGCCGCCCCGGGTTCCTCGTCCTCGACGACCCCCTGTCGGCGCTGGACGTCCACACAGAGGCCGCGGTCGAGGCCGCGCTGCGCCGCGTACTGGCGGAGACGACCGCTCTGATCGTGGCGCACCGCCCGTCCACGGTCCTGCTCGCCGACCGCGTGGCCCTGCTCTCCGGCGGCCGTATCACCGCGGTCGGCACCCACCACGAACTGCTGCGCAGCAACGCCGAGTACGCCCATCTGATGTCAGGTGACGAGGAGGCCGACCGATGACGGCGCCCACGACGACCGCGCCGAACAAGGAGCCGGACCGGGAACCGGGCAAGGAAGCAGGCACGGAACCCGACGGCGGGGAGCCCGGCAAGGACCGTCCGGACCCGCGGGAGTCCCACAAGCACCAGGACCCCTTCGACCGCGACGCCCTGCCCACTCCCCCGGGCGCCACCGCCGCGCTCCTGCGTTCCCTTCTCGCCCCGCTCAAGGCCCGTGTGGTGGTGACGATGGTGCTGCTCCTGCTCCAGCAGGCCGCCATCCAGGCGGGCCCGCTGATCGTCGCGTACGCCATCGACCGTGCCGTACCGGCGTTCCGCGCGCACCACCACGGCCCGCTGATCGCGGTGGGTGTCGGCTATCTGCTGTGCGCGCTGGCCGCCGGCGGCCTCCAGTACGCCTTCACCCAGGCGTCCGCCCGCGTCAACCAGGACGTGCTGCTCGACCTGCGCGGCCGGATCTTCCGCCACGCGCAGGCGCTCAGCATCGACTTCCACGAGCGCTACACCTCGGGCCGGCTGATCTCCCGCTCCACGACGGACGTCGAGTCGCTGCGCGAACTGCTCAGCGAGGGTCTGCAGGAGCTCATCACGGTGATCCTGTCCTTCGTCTACATCTCGGCGATGCTGCTCTGGCTGGATCTGGGCCTGGGCGCGGTGGCGGTGGCGTCCTTCGTGCCGCTCTACCTCCTCGTACGGCAGTACCGGCGCCGCGCGGGCCGTATCTACCGCCTCCGCTCGACCGCGATCGCCGCCGTCATCGTGAAGTTCGCGGAGACGATGAACGGGATCCGGCCGGTGCGCGCGTTCCGCCGCGAGGACGCCAACGACGCCGAGTTCCGGGTGCTCAACAAGCGCCACGAGCGCACCAACGGCGACGCCCTGCTGGAGATGGCCCGCTATGTCGTCGGCTCCCGGCTGGTCGCCAACACGGCGGTCGCGGGGATCGTGCTGTGGGGCGCGTACCGGGTGGCCGGGGGTTCGCTGGCGCTGGGCGTGCTGGCCGCCTCGGTGCTGTACCTGCGCCGCCTGTACGACCCGATCGACCGGCTGGGCATGTTCCTCAACGCCTACCAGTCCGCGGCGGCCTCGCTGGAGAAGATCGCGGGCCTGCTGGCCCAGACGCCGTCCGTGCCGGAGCCGGCCGAACCGAGGCGGCTGCCCGCGCTCGCCTCCGCGCAGCCGGGCCGCGAGGTCGTCTTCGAGGACGTCCGCTTCGCCTACCGCACCGGCGGCGAGGTGCTGCCCACCTTCTCGCTCACGCTCCCCGCGGGGCAGACGGTGGCCGTGGTCGGCTCGACGGGCGCGGGCAAGTCGACGCTCGCCAAGCTGCTGGCCCGCTTCTACGACCCGACGGACGGCCGGGTCCTGCTCGACGGCGTCGACCTGCGCGAGCTGTCCGTGCCCGAACTGCGGCGCGGGGTGGTGATGGTGACCCAGGAGGCCTTCCTGTTCTCCGGCACGGTCGCCGAGAACATCGCCATCGGCCGCTCCGACGCGAGCCGCGAGGAGATCGAACGGGCCGCCAAGGCGATCGGCGCCCACGACTTCATCAGCGCGCTGCCCGAGGGCTACGACACGGACGTACGCAAACGGGGCGGCCGTATCTCCGCCGGACAGCGCCAACTCGTCGCCTTCGCACGGGCGTTGCTCGCCGACCCGGCCGTCCTCATCCTCGACGAGGCGACCAGCTCCCTCGACATCCCGGGAGAACGGGCGGTGCAGCGCGCCATGTCGACGGTCCTGCGCGGCCGGACGGCGGTGGTCATCGCCCACCGCCTGTCCACGGTGGAGATCGCCGACCGGGTGCTGGTGATGGAGCACGGACGGGTGGTCGAGGACGGCAGCCCGGCCGAACTCGTCGCGTCCACCGGCAGATTCGCGGACCTGCACCAGGCGTGGCGCGACAGTCTCGTGTAGCGGACGGCGAGCGACTCGTACGGCGGACGGCAAGTGAAAGGCATGGGGGCTGGATGATCGACGCTCACGAGGACCCGGGGACGCCCGACTGTCGGGGCGGGTGGTGGTATCTGTGGTGGCTGGTCACCCGGCAGTCGGGGCGCAGCGCGGCCGGCGCGCTGCTCGCCACGGTGTGGATGACGCTCCTGGCGCTGCCGCCGTATCTGCTGTCCCGTGCGATCGACGACGGCCTGGAGCCGGGCGACCGGGGCGCGCTGTTCGGCTGGACGGCCGCCGTGCTGGGCATCGGCGTGTTCAACGCCTGGCTGGGCATCATGCGGCACCGCACCATGACCAAGGTCCGGATGGACGCCAACTTCCGCACGGTCAAGGTCGTGGTGGGGCAGTCGGCGCGGCTGGGTGCCGCGCTGGGCCGCCAGGTCGGCGCCGGGGAGGTCGTCACGATCGGCGTCGGTGACGTCCAGACGATCAGCCAGTCGCTGACCGTCGTCGGTCCCGGCATCGCCGCGATCGTCACCTACGGCGTGGTGGCCGCGCTGCTGATGTCGGTCTCGCTCCAGCTCTCGGTGGTGATACTCCTCGGGGTGCCGCTGACCGCCGGGCTCGTCGGCCCGCTGATGGGTCGGCTGCAGGGCGCGGAGACCGAGTACCGCGAGCGCCAGGGCGTGCTGACCGCGCGGATCGGCGACCTCGCGGGCGGCCTGCGCGTCCTCAACGGCCTGGGTGGCAAGGGGCTGTTCGCGGACACCTTCCGCCGCGACTCGCAGCAGCTGCGGGCGCAGGGGTACCGGGTCGGGGCGGCGACCAGCTGGATCCAGGCACTGGGCACGGGGCTGCCGACCCTCTTCCTCGCCGTCGTGACCTGGCTCGCGGCCCGGCTGGCGGCCCAGGGGGAGATCACCATCGGCCAGTTGGTGTCGGTGTACGGCTATGCCGCGGTCCTCGTGGCGCCGGTGTACTTCTTCATCGAGAGCGGCTACCAGCTCAGCCGGGCCGTCGTCGCCGCCCGGCGTGTCGTACGGTTCCTGTCCCTGGAGCCCGTCGCCGACCACCCCGACGCCCGGGACGCGCCCGCCTCCCCGGCGGTGCTGCACGATCCGGACTCCGGGGTACGGGTGCTGCCGGGGCGGCTCACCGCGCTGGTCGGAGCAGATCCCGTGGAGTCCGAGGCCGTCGTCGACCGCCTCGGCCGGTACGCGGAGTCGGCGGTCACGTGGGGTGGCGTACGGCTCGACGAGATCACCCTGGCGCAGGTGCGCGAGCGGATCCTGGTCGCGGACAACGAGGCCGACCTGTTCGCGGGCACCCTGCGCGAGCTGGTCTCCGGCCGCCGGGAGCACGACGAGGAGACGATCGCCCGGGCGGTGCGCGCGGCGGCGGCGGACGACATCGTGCTCGGTCTCCCCGACGGTCTCGACTCGGACGTCGCCGCCCAGGGCCGCAGCCTCTCCGGCGGCCAGCGACAGCGCGTACGCCTGGTGCGGGCGCTGCTCGCCGACCCCGAGGTACTGCTCGCCGTCGAACCCACCTCGGCACTCGACGCGCACACCGAAGCGGCCGTGGCGGCCCGGCTGCGGGCCGCACGCTCGGGCCGTGCGACCGTCGTCACCAGCACCTCGCCGCTGATGCTCGACCAGGTGGACACCGTGCACTTCCTGGTCGACGGCAAGGTCGCGGCGAGCGGCAGCCATCACGAACTCCTCGACGGGGAGCCGGGATACCGGGCACTGGTGGCCCGCGACACGGAAGAGGTCCTGCGATGAGCGCGCAGCTGCCGGTCGCCGAACCCGCCGAGGTGCGCCGGGCGGCACTGCGGCTGATCCGGGCGGACGGGCGGGCCTTCGCCGCCGTGCTCGGCCTCAACGTGCTGGCCGCCGCGGCCGGTCTGGTCGGGCCCTGGCTGCTCGGGCGGATCATCGACGACGTACGGGCCGGGGACGGTGTGGACGTCGTGGACCGGCTGGCGTCGGTCATCCTGGTGTGCTCGCTGGCGCAGCTGCTGCTGGCGCGGTGGGCCCGGTATGTGGGGCACCGCTTCGGGGAGCGGACGCTGGCCCGGGTGCGGGAGCAGTTCGTGGAGCGGGCGCTGAGTCTGCCCGCCTCGGTCGTGGAGCGGGCCGGCACCGGTGACCTGACCGCGCGCGGCACCGCCGATGTCACCGTGGTGGGCAACACCCTGCGCGACGCCGGGCCCGAACTGCTCATCTCCTGCGCCCAGGCGCTGTTCATCCTCGGCGCGGTCTTTGCCATCGCCCCGCTGCTCGGCGCCTGCGGGGTGCTCGGGCTCGTCGGCATCTGGTTCGCCCTGCGCTGGTATCTGCGCCGTGCGCGCACCGCGTATCTCGCCGAGGGCACCGCCACCTCGGACGTCGCCGAGATCCTCGCGGCCACCGCCTCCGGTGCCCGTACGGTGGAGGCGTTCGGGCTGCAGCGCGGCCGGATCACCGCGAGCCGTCAAACGCTGGAGACGTCCCGGCTCAGGCGGATGCGGACCCTGTTCCTGCGCAGCGTGTTCTTCCCGGCCGTGGAGGTGTCGTACGTCGTTCCCGTGGTCGCCGTCCTGCTGGTGGGCGGTGCCCTGCACGCGAGGGGGGCGATGAGCCTGGGTGCGGTGGTCGCCGCGACCTTGTATCTGCGCCAGCTCGGGGAGCCGCTCGACCAGATCCTGATGCAGGTCGAGCAGCTCCAGAGCAGCGGCGCCTCGTTCGCCCGCGTCGAGGGGCTGGCCCGCGCGCCACGGGCCGTACCGTCGGGCTCGCCCACCCCGGTCGACGACCGGATCGACGTGACGGATGTCCGCTACTCCTACGACCGCGGGGGCGAGGTGCTGCGCGGAGTCGACCTGACCGTGCGGCCCGGGGAACGGCTGGCCGTCGTCGGGCCCTCCGGCGCCGGGAAGACCACGCTGAGCCGACTGCTCGCGGGCATCGACGCGCCGCGGTCCGGGTCGGTGACGGTGGGGGGCGTACCGATCGCCGACCTCGATCCCGAGCAGTTGCGCCGGCAGGTCGTCCTCGTCACCCAGGAGCACCATGTGTTCCTGGGCACCGTTCGCGACAACCTGCTGATCGCCGAACCCGCCGCCGATGACACGGCGTTGTGGGCGGCACTGGCCGCCGTCGGCGCCGACGGCTGGGTCCGGGAGCTGCCGGACGGCCTGGACACCGAGCTCGGCACCGGCGGCCGCCGGACGGACGGGTCGCGGGCCCAGCAGCTCGCCCTGGCCCGGGTGGTGCTGGCCGACCCGCACACCCTCATCCTCGACGAGGCGACGGCCCTGCTCGATCCGACGACCGCGCGCCACACCGAGCGTGCGCTCGCCGCCGTACTGGAGGGGCGCACCGTGATCGCCATCGCGCACCGGCTGCACACCGCGCACGACGCGGACCGGGTCGCCGTGATGGAGGACGGCCTGCTCACCGAACTCGGCACGCATGACGAACTGGTGGCGGCCGAGGGGGCGTACGCGGCACTTTGGCGGACCTGGCACGGGGACTAGGGCCGAGCCCTGGGCGGGGCCAGGACGGAGGCCTGAGCGGGGGTCAGGGCCGGGCCTTGGGCGGGCTTGTCCGGGTGCTCTGGGTGCGGTGCGGCGGGGCGGTCGCGCCTTGCCGCGCCACCGACTGGACACACTCCGGCGAACAGTCCGCATGCCGAACATGAACACCCGGACAACGGACGAATTCCGGCCAAATTCCTGACGCGGTCCTGACAGAAAGCGAAATCTCCTGCCACTCTTCCCACGGCAACTTCACAGCAACCTCACAGCACCGTCGCCGTGTCGCAGCCGTGGACCCCAGGCAACTGGTTCCGCGTTCCACCCTGTTCTGCCCTGTTCTGCCCTGTTCTGCCCGGACGGGTACCCACCCCGACCGGATCCCCACTGGCCGCGCGAACCGTGGCCACGCAGAAGGAGTCAGTGTGTTGAGCAGCAGTTCCTCCCACAGACGCACCTCCCACACCACTCAGCGCCGTGTCGCGGCCGTCGCCCTCGTCGGCGTCTCCGCCCTGCTGGCCGCGGCCGTCCAGTCGGGCGCCGCGAGCGCGGCCCCCCAGAAATCCTCCCTCGGCAAGATCAACCGTGGTTCTCTCGCCGTCCAGCTCACGCCTTCGCAGCGCGCGGAACTGATACGCGACGCGGACGCCACCAAGGCGGCCACCGCCAAGGACCTGGGCCTCGGGGCCAAGGAGAAGCTCGTCGCCCGCGACGTCATCAAGGACGCGGACGGCACGGTCCACACCCGCTACGAACGCACGTACGCGGGACTCCCGGTCCTCGGCGGCGACCTGGTGGTCGACACCACCAAGGCAGGGAAGACCGAGCGGGTCGTCAAGGCGACGCGGGCCACCCTCGAGGTCGCCTCGCTGACGCCCGCCATCGCCGCCTCGAAGGCGGAGAAGCAGGCCCTCTCCGCCGCCAAGGCCGACGGTTCGAAGAAGACCGACGCCGACCGGGCGCCCCGCAAGGTGATCTGGGCGGCGGACGGCAAGCCGACCCTCGCGTACGAGACGGTCGTCGGCGGCTTCCAGGACGACGGCACCCCGAACCAGCTGCACGTCATCACCGACGCGGCCACCGGCAAGAAGCTCTACGAGTACCAGGGCATCGAGACCGGTATCGGCAACACCCAGTACAGCGGCCAGGTGACGCTGACGACCACGCAGTCGGGCTCCAACTACACGCTCACCGACGGCGCGCGCGGCGGTCACAAGACGTACAACCTCAACCGCGGTACGTCCGGCACCGGCACCCTGTTCTCCCAGACCAGCGACACCTGGGGCAACGGCACCACGTCGAACGCCGCGACCGCGGGCGCCGACGCGCACTACGGCGCCGCCGAGACCTGGGACTTCTACAAGAACACCTTCGGCCGCAGCGGCATCAAGAACAACGGCGTGGGTGCGTACTCCCGGGTCCACTACGGCAACGCGTACATCAACGCGTTCTGGGACGACGGCTGCTTCTGCATGACGTACGGCGACGGGGCCGGCAACGCGGACCCGCTGACCGCCATCGACGTGGCGGGCCACGAGATGAGCCACGGCGTCACCTCCAACACCGCGGGTCTCAACTACACCGGTGAGTCCGGCGGTCTGAACGAGGCGACCTCCGACATCTTCGGCACCGGCGTCGAGTTCTACGCCAACAACGCCTCCGACCCCGGTGACTACCTCATCGGCGAGAAGATCGACATCAACGGCGACGGCACCCCGCTGCGCTACATGGACAAGCCCAGCAAGGACGGCGGCTCGGCGGACAACTGGTCCTCCAGCGTGGGCGGTCTCGACGTCCACTACTCGTCCGGTGTCGCCAACCACTTCTTCTACCTGCTGAGCGAGGGCAGCGGCGCCAAGGTCATCAACGGCGTCAGCTACAACTCGCCGACCGCCGACGGCCTTCCGGTCACCGGCATCGGCCGGGACAAGGCCCTGCAGATCTGGTACCGGGCGCTCACCACCAAGTTCACCTCGACCACCAACTACGCGGCGGCCCGCACCGGCACGCTCGCGGCGACGGGCGAGCTGTACGGCACGACGAGCGCCGAGTACACGGCGGTGCAGAACGCCTGGGCGGCCGTGAAGGTCGGCTCGCGCCCGGGCGGTGGCGGTGGCGGTACGTCGTTCGAGAACACCGGCGACGTATCGATTCCGGACAACGGGGCGGCCGTGACGTCGTCGATCGCGGTCACCGGCCGTACCGGCAACGCCCCGTCGAACCTTCTGGTCGACGTGAACATCGTGCACACCTGGCGCGGCGACCTGGTCGTGGATCTGCTGGCCCCGGACGGCACGGCGTACCCCCTGAAGCCCTTCAGCTCCTCCGACTCGGCGGACAACGTCCAGGAGACCTACACGGTCAACGCGTCCTCCGAAGTCGCCAACGGCACTTGGAAGTTGAGGGTCCAGGACAAGGCCGCGCAGGACACCGGCTACATCAACAGCTGGAAGGTGACGTTCCCGTAGACCACGCCTGAACACACAGCACCGAGAGGGCGCCGCCCCGGGGGTTCGACCCCCGGGGCGGCGCCCTCTTTGCCGTGCCATGACCCTGCTTTTGTTGCCGCTTGACCAAGATCGAGATCCGCGTAACGAACAGCGATCTTCACTCAACGGACGCTTTTCGGCCAAGATTCCATCGCCCTCCTGACATGTACGCGCCCTTGATGTCACTCTTCCACCGCACGGCTCACCCGCACCGCAACTTCGCACCTTCCGTACGGCCACCCCACGCCGTCCGGTCGCCCCCACAAGAGGAGATTGCGTGACCCCCCTCTACGCGCGTCACAAGCGCACCACTCTGGCCATCGCGACCGCTGTCGCTGCCGGAGCCCTGCTCGCCACCGGTCTGACCACCGGCGCCTCCGCCCAGACCGACTCGGCCGCCGCCAAGGCGAAGCTCCCCGGCGCCACGGTCCTGCTCTCCGCCACCGCGCGCACGAGCCTGATCCAGCAGGCCGACGCGGCCGCGCCCGAGACCGCCCAGCAGATAGGCCTCGGCACCAAGGAGAAGCTCGTCGTCAGAGACGTCCTCAAGGACGCGGACGGCACCGTGCACACCCGCTACGAGCGCACGTACAACGGCCTTCCGGTCCTCGGCGGTGACCTGGTCGTCCACGAGTCCAAGGCCGGCAAGACCGAGGGAGTCACCAAGGCGGTGAAGACGGCCATCAAGGTCGCCTCGCTGAAGCCGCAGGTCACCACCGCGAAGGCCGAGAAGCAGGCTCTCACCGCCGCGAAGGCCGCCGGCTCGGAGAAGACCACGGCCGACCGCGCCCCCCGCAAGGTGATCTGGGCCGCCACCGGCAAGCCCACCCTCGCCTACGAGACGGTCGTCGGCGGTCTCCAGGACGACGGCACCCCGAACGAGCTGCACGTCATCACCGACGCGGCCACCGGCAAGAAGCTCTACGAGTACCAGGGCATCGAGACCGGCACCGGCAAGACCCTCTACTCGGGCACGGTCAGCCTCAACACCACCCTGTCGGGCTCGACGTACCAGCTGACCGACGGCACCCGCGGCAGCCACAAGACGTACAACAAGTCGCACACCACCTCCTCCTCCGCGGGCACCCTGTTCACCGACGCGGACGACACCTGGGGCACCGGCACGGCCTCCAGCTCCACCACCGACCAGACCGCGGCCGCCGACGCCGCGTACGGCGCGCAGGAGACGTGGGACTTCTACAAGAACACCTTCGGCCGCAGCGGCATCAAGAACAACGGTGTCGGCGCGTACTCCCGCGTCCACTACGGCAACGCGTACGTCAACGCGTTCTGGGACGACAGCTGCTTCTGCATGACGTACGGCGACGGCTCCGGGAACACCCACCCGCTGACCTCGCTGGACGTGGCCGGCCACGAGATGAGCCACGGCGTCACCGCCAACACGGCCGGTCTGAACTACTCGGGCGAGTCCGGCGGTCTGAACGAGGCGACCTCCGACATCTTCGGCACCGGCGTCGAGTTCTACGCGGGGAACTCCTCCGACGTGGGTGACTACCTCATCGGCGAGAAGATCAACATCAACGGCGACGGCACCCCGCTGCGCTACATGGACCAGCCCAGCAAGGACGGCGGCTCCGCCAACTACTGGTCCTCCAGCGTCGGCAACCTCGACGTGCACTACTCGTCGGGTGTCGCCAACCACTTCTTCTACCTGCTGAGCGAGGGCAGCGGCGCCAAGACCATCAACGGCGTCAGCTACAACTCGCCCACGTACAACGGCTCGGCCGTCACCGGCATCGGCCGGGACAAGGCCCTGCAGATCTGGTACAAGGCGCTGACGACGTACTTCACGTCGACGACGAACTACAAGTCGGCCCGCACGGGGACGCTCTCCGCGGCGTCCGCCCTGTACGGCTCGACCAGCACCGAGTACAAGGCGGTGGCCGCGGCCTGGACCGCGGTCAACGTGAGCTAGTGCCCACGGGGTCCTCGAGACCCGCTTAGGCGCCTTGGGCGGTACCCGGAGAGAAGGCACCTCCGGGTACCGCCCTACGCTGTCCCCCATGGTCTCCCCGGACAACCCCTTCACATACGAGGACGTGGGCGCGACGCGCGACGGCCGCTGCCCGCCGGGGTTCCACCCCCTGCATCTGCGCACCCGCGTCGGCGAGGGCGAGGCCGTCTTCCGCGCCGCGTCCGAAGCGGTGATGACCTGGGGGATGCACCGCGCGATGGGCGTGGGCATGACCGCCACCGCCGACAAGGCGGCCCCCGGAGTCGACGTCACCGTCGGACTCGGCCCCCTCAAGGCCCCCTGCCGTGTGGTCTGGACGGTCGAGGAGTACCGCCGGGTCGGCTGGGCCTACGGCACCCTGCCCGGCCACCCCGAGCGCGGCGAGGAGGCCTTCGTGGTCGACCGCACGGGCGACGGCACGGTCTGGCTGACCGTGACCGCCTTCAGCCGTGCGGCCAAGTGGTACACCCGTGCGGGCGGACCGGCGACCCGGGGGCTCCAGCACGCCTACGCGCGGCGCTGCGGGGCGGTACTGCGCAGGCTGTGCGCGGGGTTCGAACCGTAGGCCCGCTGCCCGCCTTCCACTTTCGGCCCGCTCAGCGCATCAGGACCCCGGCCTCCTCCCCCACCTCCTCCGAAGGCATCGTCACCAGGCCCAGCTCGGCGCCGGAAGCGAGCAGTCGGTGCGTGGGGAGAATACGGACCGTGTAGCCGAACGGGCCGGTGCGGTCGAGGGAGAGCGGACCCTCGTACACCCAGCGCCCTTCCAGGTCAGGACCGCCCGCCGGTTTCAGCGGAACGCAGCTCGCGTCCGCGATGCGGTCCTGCGAGTCGACACGGCCCGAGACCGCCTGGACCTCGACGTCGTCCGGGACGAGGTCGGCCAGCGCCACCCGCACGCGCAGGGAGAGGGTGGTGCCCAGTTCGGCGGTCGTGGTGGCGGCGGAGGCCTCCAGATGGTCCACCGTGACCCGGGGCCAGGCCGCCCGGACGCGGGACTTCCAGGCGGCCAGTTCGCGGGCCGTCTCCGGGGCCAGGGCGCGGTGGGCGCGGGCCGCGGGGGCGTACAGGCGCTCCACGTACTCGCGCACCATCCGACCCGCCAGGACCTTCGGGCCGAGATGGGTCAGCGTCTGGCGGACCATCTCGATCCACCGGTCGGGCAGACCGTGCTGGCCCCGCTCGTAGAAGCGGGGCGCCACGCGCTGTTCCAGCAGCTCGTAGAGGGCCGCCGCCTCGAGGTCGTCGCGGCGGTCGTCGTCCGTCGCCGTGCCGTCCGCCGTCGGGATCGCCCAGCCGAAGTCCGGCTGGAACCACTCGTCCCACCAGCCGTCCAGAACGGAGAGGTTCAGACAGCCGTTGAGCGCCGCCTTCATCCCGGACGTGCCGCAGGCCTCCAGCGGGCGGAGCGGGTTGTTCAGCCAGATGTCGCAGCCCGGGTACAGCTTCTGCGCCATCGCCATCCCGTAGTCCGGGAGGAAGACGATCCGGTGGCGCACACGCGGGTCGTCCGCGAACCGGACCAGTTCCTGCACGAGTCGCTTGCCGCCGTCGTCGGCGGGGTGCGCCTTGCCCGCGACCACGATCTGGATCGGGCGTTCGGCGTGCAGGAGGAGGTCCATCAGACGGTCGCGGTCACGCAGCATCAGGGTCAGCCGTTTGTAGGAAGGGACGCGGCGGGCGAAGCCGATCGTGAGGACGTCAGGGTCCAGCACCCCGTCGATCCAGCCGAGTTCGGCCGTTCCGGCGCCGCGCTGGCGCCAGGAGGCTTGCAGGCGTTCCCTCACCTCGAGGACCAGTTGCTCGCGCAGCACCCGGCGCAGGTCCCAGATCTCCTGGTCGGCGATGTCCGCCACCGCGTCCCAGCGGTCCGAGCCGCCGACCGTCATCGCGTCCTCGGTGCGCTGGGCGCCGATCTGGCGGGCGCCGAGACGGAAGACCTCCGGTGCCACCCAGGTCGGTGCGTGCACGCCGTTGGTGACCGAGGTGATCGGGACCTCGTCCGGGTCGAAACCCGGCCACAGCCCGGAGAACATCTCGCGGCTGACGTGACCGTGGAGCAGCGACACCCCGTTGGCCCGCTGGCCGAGCCTGAGCCCCATCACGGCCATGTTGAAGAGGTTCGGCTCACCGCCCGGGTAGGTCTCCATGCCGAGGCCGAGGATGCGCTCGACGTCGATACGGGGGAGTTCGGCGTCCGGGCCGAAGTGGTGGGCGACCAGTTCGCGGTCGAAGCGGTCGATGCCGGCGGGGACGGGGGTGTGGGTGGTGAAGACGGTACCGGCGCGGACGGATTCGAGAGCGGCCTCGAAGTCCAACCCGTCGTGCCCGTCCTGCCCCTCGGCGAGTTCGGCGATGCGTTCCAGGCCGAGGAATCCCGCGTGGCCCTCGTTGGTGTGGAACACCTCGGGCTGGGCGTGGCCGGTCAGCCGGCAGTACGTCCGTACGGCGCGCACCCCGCCGATGCCGAGCAGCATCTCCTGAAGCAGTCGGTGCTCGCTGCCGCCGCCGTACAGCCGGTCGGTCACCCCGCGTTCGCCGAGGTCGTTCTCCTCGACGTCGGAGTCGAGCATGAGAAGGGGGACGCGACCGACCTGGGCCAGCCAGATGCGGGCGCGCAGGGCGCGGGCGCCGGGGAGGGCGAGGGTGACCTGGGCCGGGGTGCCGTCGGATTCGCGCAGGGGTACGAGAGGGAGTTCGTTGGGGTCGAGGACGGGATAGTGCTCCTGCTGCCAGCCGTCTCGGGAGAGGGACTGGCGGAAGTAGCCGTGCCGGTAGAGGAGTCCTACGCCGATGAGGGGTACGCCGAGGTCGCTGGCGGCCTTGAGGTGGTCGCCGGCGAGGATGCCGAGGCCGCCGGAGTACTGCGGCAGGGCCGCGGTGATGCCGAACTCGGGTGAGAAGTAGGCGATGGCCGCGGGGAGGTCGGGAATCTGGGTCTGGGTCTGATACCAGCGTTCGCCGGTCACGTAGTCGCGCAGGTCGTCGGCGACGGCGGCGAGGCGGCGCAGGAAGCGGCGGTCCTCGGCTAGTTCCGCGAGGCGGTGGGGAGGGACGCTGCCGAGCAGGCGTACGGGGTCGCCGTCGCAGGCGGTCCAGCGTTCGGGGTCGACGGACTGGAAGAGGTCGCGGGTCTCGGCGTGCCAGGACCAGCGCAGGTTGCGGGCGAGGTCACTGAGCGGGTGAAGGGCGTCGGGCAGTACGGGGCGAACGGTGAATCTGCGGATTGCCTTCACAAGTTCCACCTTCACAAAAGACGTATGCGGCGGGATGTACGTCATCGACGACGGTAGCGGCGAGGGTGTTTCCACGACACGGCGCATCGATGAACTCCGGCGTCGTGGGTGAGTCGGGCGCGTGGGTGGGTCGGGGGCGTGGGGGTGTGTCGAGCCCGTCGCCGCCGGATCAGACGTGGGCCGGGCAAGCGAGCCGCTGCTCGATCCGAACGTAAGCGACGGGCTTACGACCCACCCCCACGCCCCCTTCCGCAGTCCGCCGACCACGGGTGAGTGGAACACGAGGTCAGGGCATGGGGATCCCGGGGCGGGCCTCATTCCCCGCCTCGGGGACGCGAGGAATGCGGGGCGCGGCCCCGCCCCAGGGGCGCGGGGAACTGCGCGACCAGCCCCCACCGACCGCCAGCCGAACGAAACGCGCGAGCAGGGATGCGGGGCGCAGCCCCCGCTTCAGGGGCGCGGGGAACTGCGCGACCAGCCCCCACCGGCTGTCAGCCGAACGAATCACCCGGGCGGGAATCGGGGCGCGGCCCCGCCCCAGGGGCGCGGGGAACTGCGCGAACGGCCCCCGCCGGCCCGCAGCCGACGGACTCGGCTGAGGGCGTCGACAAGAGGAACCGTCGACCGGGAATCGACGCAACCATTCCGCCCCACCCCCGGAGGGTATGGCCGATTCCGCCCGTATCGGCGGCCTTGTGGTGCTTCACACCACACGAGAGGCTGCCAAGTGGCGTACGCGCGACCCCGGTCGCACACCGGTCGGTCCCGGTCGGCGTACGCCGACTTGAGGAGGGGAACTCACGTCATGGCACAGACGAGACAGCGGCGTCTGCGCTGGGCAGGATGCCTCACCGCGGTCACGACGACCGCGGTGCTTTCGGCCATCACCCTGCCCGCGCACGCCGCCCCGGAGGGGCGGATACTCGGCGCCGGCGAACCCGGTTCCGTCAGCGGTAGTTACATCGTGACGCTCAAGGGGGGTACGAGGGCTCCGTCGTCGGCGGGTAAGGGCATCGCCGAGAAGTACGGAGCGCGAATCAGCCATACGTACGGCACGGCGCTCAACGGGTACGCGGTTCAGGTGGGCGAGAAGCAGGCGCGGCGGCTCGCGGCGGACTCCCGTGTGGCCTCCGTCGTCCAGGACACCCGGGTGGCACTCGACCACGTCGAGAAGAACCCGCCGTCCTGGGGGCTGGACCGGATCGACCAGCCCGCTCTGCCGCTCGACAAGGGCTACACGTGGCCGGAGTCGGCGGGCGCGGGCGTGACGGCGTACGTCATCGACACGGGGATCCGGATCACGCACAAGGACTTCGGGGGGCGGGCCGGTTACGGCTGGGACTTCGTGGGCAACGACAAGGCGGCGGGGGACGGGAACGGACACGGGACGCATGTCGCCGGGACCATCGCGGGGACGACCTACGGTGTGGCGAAGAAGGCCAAGGTCGTGTCCGTGCGGGTGCTCGACAACGCCGGATCCGGCACGACCGCGCAGGTCATCGCCGGTATCGACTGGGTGACCCGGCACGCGCACAAGCCCGCGGTCGCCAATCTGAGCCTGGGCGGCCACGCGAACGCCCAGCTCGACGCCGCCGTACACAACTCCATCGCCTCCGGGGTGACGTACTCGGTCGCGGCGGGCAACGACGGACTGGCCGCCGGGCTGTACTCCCCCGCCCGGGTCAAGGAGGCGCTGACGGTCGGGGCGAGTGACCGGGCCGACGCCCGGGCGAGCTTCTCCAACTTCGGCGCGGCGCTGGACCTGTTCGCGCCCGGCGTGGCGATCACGTCGGCGTCGTACGCGAGCGACACCGGGAAGGCGACCTTCTCCGGTACGTCGATGGCGAGCCCGCATGTCGCGGGCGCGGCGGCGCTCTATCTCGCCGGTCACCCGAAGGCAACCCCGGCCCAGGTGGGCAAAGCGTTGGTCGGGCGGGCGGTGTACGGGAAGGTCGGCGGCGCGGGGCTCGGTTCGCCGAACAGGCTTCTGCAAGTCGCTCGTTCCTAGGGAACCGCCGCAGCAGGCACCGGCCTCGCCCGTCGGACGAGGCCGGTCTTGTGTGTAGACATACGCGTAAGTAGTTAGCAACCTGCCGGATTGCTCACCCGAATAGGGTGGGAAGGCTCCCCCGGTACGCCCCGCAGGCCCCACCTCCCCACACCGTCATCCGCCCACCCACGTTGACGCGGACAGGAGCGGTCATGCCCGCCACGCACCACACGTCGCCACCCCCGACGACCACCTCCGCCACACCCCCGATACGCAAGGTCGACGCCGTCCCCCGTGCCCCGGAGCAACCCTCCGAACAGGGCGGCGAAGGCGGCGAGAGCGTCGGACGCATTCCCGTCGTCGACGTTCGGCCCCTCGTCCTGCAAGGCCGCCGCCCCGCCAAGACGGTTGTCGGCGAGGTCTTCGACGTCACGGCCACCGTCTTCCGCGAAGGCCACGACGCCGTCGCCGCGAACGTCGTCCTGCGCGATCCGGAGGGCCGCACCGGCCCCTGGACCCCGATGCGCGAACTCGCCCCCGGCACCGACCGCTGGGGCGCCACCGTCCGTGCCGGGACGACCGGCCACTGGACGTACACCGTGGAGGCCTGGAGCGATCCGGTCTCCACCTGGCGCCATCACGCCGGGATCAAGATCCCGGCGGGCATCGACACGGAACTGGTCCTGGAGGAGGGCGCCCGGTTGTACGAGCGCGCTGCCGCCGGAGTGCCGAAGAGCAAGGGCAGAAGGGATGTCGTCCTCGCCGCGGCGGACGCGCTGCGGGACACCGGCCGTTCCTCGGCGGCCCGGCTCGCCGCCGCCCGTACCCCTGAAGTGGACAGGGTCCTTGACCGTCATCCGCTGCGTGAGCTGGTCAGCAGCTCGGAGCCGTTGCCCCTGCTGGTGGAGCGCGAGCGGGCGCTGTACGGCTCCTGGTACGAGTTCTTCCCGCGTTCGGAGAGCGGACATCTCGATCCGCCGGTGCACGGCACGTTCCGCAGCGCCGCCGAGCGACTGCCCGCCATCGCGCGGATGGGCTTCGATGTCGTGTATCTGCCGCCGATTCATCCGATCGGGACCACTTATCGCAAGGGGCCCGACAACACGCTCTCGGCGGGGGCCTACGACGTCGGTGTGCCGTGGGCGATCGGCTCCCCGGAGGGCGGGCACGACGCCGTTCATCCGGACCTCGGCACGATCGACGACTTCGACGCCTTCGTGAGGCGGGCGGAGCGGGAGGGGCTGGAGATCGCGCTCGACTTCGCGCTCCAGTGCTCGCCCGATCATCCGTGGGTGCAGAAGCATCCCGAGTGGTTCCACCACCGGGCCGACGGGTCGATCGCGTACGCGGAGAATCCGCCGAAGAAGTACCAGGACATCTATCCGATCGCCTTCGACCAGGACATGCCGGGGCTGGTCCAGGAGACGCTGCGGGTGCTGCGGCACTGGATGAGCCACGGCGTGCGGATCTTCCGCGTCGACAACCCGCACACCAAGCCGGTCGTCTTCTGGGAGCGAGTCATCGCGGACGTCAACCGCACCGACCCGGACGTGATCTTCCTGGCCGAGGCGTTCACCCGGCCCGCGATGATGCGCACGCTGGGTGCGGTCGGCTTCCAGCAGTCGTACACCTATTTCACCTGGCGCAACACGAAGGAGGAGCTCACCGACTACCTCAGTGAGCTGTCGGGGGAGGCGGCCGCGTACATGCGGCCCAATTTCTTCGTGAACACCCCGGACATCCTGCACGAGTTCCTTCAGCACGGCGGCCGGCCGGCCTTCGAACTGCGTGCGGTGCTCGCCGCGACGCTGTCTCCGACCTGGGGCGTCTACAGCGGATTCGAGCTCTGTGAGAACACCCCGCTGCGTGCGGGCAGCGAAGAGTACCTGAACTCCGAGAAGTACCAACTGCGTCCGCGGGATTGGGAGTCGGCGGAGCGTGAGGGTCGTAGCATCGCGCCATTGCTGAGGGCGCTCAACGCCGTCCGCCGGCGCAGTCCGGCATTGCGCCAGTTGCGCGGCCTCCACTTCCACCACACGGACAAGGACGCGGTGATCGCCTACTCGAAGTCGGTCACGGACGGGAGCGGATCGAACACGGTTGTGATGGTGGTCAACCTCGACCCCCACCACACCCAGGAGGCGACGGTCTCGTTGGACATGCCGCAACTCGGCCTGGACTGGCACGAGTCCGTGCCGGTGCGCGACGAGCTCACCGGCGAGACCTACAACTGGGGCAGGGCCAACTATGTGCGTCTTGAGCCAGGGCATAGCCCCGCGCACATTCTCACCGTCCTGCGACCGTCCTCACCGCAGATCGGAGGGTCACCCACCACATGATCGTCAACGAGCCCGTCCCGGACACTTTCGAGGACACCCCGGCCAGGGACCGCGACCCCGACTGGTTCAA
>NZ_JBVKCA010000028.1:0-110881 GCF_055656965.1 Streptomyces sp. NPDC111656 | reverse complement strand
GTGGCTGCACACCTACAATCACCACCGCGGACACACCGCGCTGAAAGGTCAACCACCCGCCAGCCGCGTCCCCAACCTCACAGGTCAATACACCTGTGGTGTCTCAAGACGTTGGTTCCACGAAGTTCTCGAACGGCTTCCGATGCAGGCGGCCGGACGGCACTTCAGGCGGAGGCGGAGGCCACGAAGAACGGAATGGCGACGAGGAAGCGGCCGGCCTCGGCGCGTCGGCGCTGTTCGGCAAGCCACTGATTCGCCTGGTCACGGCCGACGGCGCCGCCGGCGCAGGCCGACTCGGCGAGCCTCGCGAGCAGCGACAGCGTCGCGGGGTCGGTGAACACGCTGGTGTGCACCTCGACCGTGGCATCGTCGAAGCCGCCGGCCAGGAGCAGGCTGCGGTACTGACGGCCGGCGCGGGGCGTGCCCAGGAGGTCGGCGCGGGCGTGCACGATCGTGCGGGTGAGCGCCGCGTCATCCGAGTCGATCATGATGGCGTCCCAGTCCTGACCGATCAGGACGATTCTGCCGCCCGGGCAGAGGATCCGTCGTGCCTCCGCCACCGCGCGCCCTGGCTCCTGAAGTACGTGGAAGACCTTGTCGGCACGGTAGCCGCGCACACTTCCGTCGGCGAACGGCAGATCCTCCGCCCCCGCCTCCAGGAACTCGGCCTCCGGCCACCGCTCCTGGGCCGCGGCCAGCATCCACGGGCTGGGGTCCACGCCCACCGCGTGGATGCCGCGTTCGGCCAGCTCGGCGACGGCTCGTCCGGCGCCGCAGCCGACGTCCACTACGGTCGAGTCCGGGACGAGAGACAGCAGTTCGTAGGAACGGGCCCGCAGCCGAGTGGCGCTCGGCATCTGGTCCGCAGCGTCGAGGACGGCCAGCAGGGCTTCGGTGTCGCGGTGCTCTTCCACCGCTTCCTGATTCTTGGACATGGACGTCATGCTGCGACTTAATGTCGGCATGAAGTCAAGCGGAGACGGCGGCGCCGGCACGTTGAGCATCGGCGCCCTCGCGGCACGGTTCGGCCTGGCCACGCACGTGCTGCGACATTGGGAGGCGATGGGCCTGCTGCACCCCGGACGGGACGCCGGCGGGCGCCGCCGTTACGGTGCGGACGACCTCACCCGCGTGGCGACGATCCTCATCTTGAAGGAGGCCGGCCTTGGTCTGAGCACCATCAGGAGCCTGTCCGCAACCGTCGACCGCACCACCCGGCACGAGATCCTGCATCCGGCGGCTGAGGAACTCCGGTCGAGAATCGCAGCGGCCCAGGCCTCGTTGGAGCTCATCGAGGGCGGCCTGAACTGCGAGTACGAGGACGTCACCCAGTGCCCGAACTACCGGCGGCTCATCGCCGAGCGGGCCGGCCATCGAAGTCCGGCCGGAGAGCCGGTGACCGAGGCCGTGGCCGTGGCCGTGGCACCAACCTCATGAGACGGCACAGCTCACTCAACCAGGTTTTTCTGCGGCGGACTTGGCGCTAGGGCGCGTATCGAGTCGTGATCAACTGGTGGTCCGGACGGAGTGGTAACGACCGCGTAAGCGAGTTCGCCTGGGCAAGAACCCCACCAAGCCCAAGACCAGGATCCTTGCCACTGGAAACGACGCCGTCCGGCTCCTGGAACACCTCTACCGGCACGGAGTAGACCGCACGTCCGGTCCTGCTGGAAGGGGTTCTCCGTTCACCTGACCGAGACCTGTGCTCCCGACGGCCCCAACATAATCACGGACGTGGCCACCACCGCGGCCACCACCCACGACAGCCTGGTCCTGCCCGGCAGAGGTGATCGTCGACCCGGGCCGCGCGCTCGGCGCCGACATCCACGACAAGGACGTCCTCGTTCTCCGCCTCAGTCCTCAACTCCCGCTCCTGGAACGGGTGGACGCGGTAACCTGCCACGCCAGTCACAACAACAGCATGTGCGAGGCCCTCTGGCACGCCGTCCCCCTCGTCGTGGCTCCCATCCGCGATGACCAGCCGGTCGTGGCCGGACAGGTGACCGACGCGGGCGCGGGCGTCAGGGTCCGGTTCGGCCAAGGAGGACCAGTGAGCAACGACCACAAGAACCGCACCCACGAGTACGAGCCCGTGTCCCCGGGCCGAGCCGAGCAGGTCGCCGCGCTGCGCCCGGTCTACCGGGCCGACCTCGCCGAAGGCCTGGACCGCTTCTTCGAACCCCGGCGCGACACCTGCCCGTGGTGCGGCTCGACCCGGTTGGCGACGCGGCTGCGCACCACGGACCTGATCCAGCACAAGCCAGGCCGCTTCGTCCTCGACCGGTGCGAGGGATGTCGGCACACCTTCCAGAATCCGCGACTCAGCGAGGCCGGCCTGGAGTTCTATTACCGCGATTTCTATGACGGCCTGGGCGAGAAGCAGCTCGCCATGACCTTCGCAAGCCGGACGAAAATGTACGTGCAGCGTGCCGAGTCCCTGGTCCCCTTCGCCCCCACGCCCAAGGACTGGCTGGACGTCGGCACCGGTCACGGCCACTTCTGTGAGGCGGCCCGCACTGTCTTCCCGGACACAAGCTTCGACGGCCTCGACTTCACCGACGGCGCCGAACTCGCCGAGCGCGCCGGACGCGTGGACCAGGGCCACCGGGGCAGCTTTCCCGAGCTGGCTGAGCAACTCGCCGACGGCTACGACGTCGTCAGCATGTTCCACTATCTGGAGCACAGCACGGAACCGGCCCGCGAACTTCAGGCGGCGTACCGGGCCGTCCGACCCGGCGGCCACCTGCTGATCGAGGTCCCGGACCCCGACAGCCGCTATGCCCGCCTTCTCGGCCGCTGGTGGCTGCCCTGGCTGCAGCCGCAGCACCTGCACTTCGTCCCGGTCGAGAACCTGCGTGCTCGTCTCACGGACCTCGGCTTCACGGTGGTCGCGGAGCAACACGCCGAACCCCACGACCCCGTCGACCTGCTGGCCGCCGTCTGGTTTGCCCTGGACGCGGTCGCACCGCGCGACGACCTGCCCTGGCTGCCGGTCCCGCCGTCCCGCCTTCGGCGCACACTGCGCGCCATGACCGTGATCGCCGGCATCCCGGCCTTGCTCCTGGGCAGGCTGCTGGACCGCCTCGTCGTCAAACGCGTGGCCCGGCCCCTGGGCCTTTCCAACGCCTACCGGCTGGTGGCCCGCCGGGACTGACCCTCGCGACCCGTACCGTCCTACGACGCCCGTATCGCCGACCAGGCCCGCATGCGCCGGGACTGCGCCGCGCCGCGACTACCGCCTTGAGGCGATTCGCACGATGGACAGCCTCAACACCGACCGACTCAACAACGCCCACGCCGAAGAGATCGCGAACGCCATCCACGGCAACACCGCGGCGCTGCTGCACGTCGCCGACACCATCGCCCGCACCAGCACGACCGTCTGAACACACTCCGCCGACACCACCAGCCACACAACCCGGAGCGCCGCGCGCCACCACTGCGGGCGCGGCGCTCCCCTTTTCACCAAGTAGCCACAGATGCCCCTCAGCCCACCGGCACCGGCGCGAGCCCAGCAGCTGCTGGCGCAGCTGGAGCGGTACGGATCCCGCGAGAACGAGCAGCTCGCCGTCGGCCGACGCCTCCTGCAGGACCACCCCGACCTGCCGCTGACCGGCTTCGATCTCCCGCAGCATCTGCCCCGAGCCGGGCCGCCCCCTGCACAGCCTGATCCTGCGCGTCGGTGAACACGACACCGACGGCATCACCGCCTGAGCGCGCGCCCTGGGCACCGAGCCGGCCATCGACGGCGCCCGCTACCAGCTTGTGCGGACCTACCGGGGCTGCCTCGACCGGCGCCGGGCTGATCGACCGCAGGACGAGTACCGCGAGCCCACCGAGCAGGAGTGGCACCACTTCCAGCAGCACTTCGAGCTCCGCAAGGTGTCATTGGGCACCTGCGGGCGACCCTACGGAACCCCCTGCAAGCACGAGCACGCCTGCATCCGATGCCCCGTCCCTCAGATGGATCCCTATCAGGGGCCACGCCTCGTACGAAATCATCCAGAACCTCCGAGAACGCATCCGCGAGGTCCGCGCCGACGGCTGGCTCGGTGAGGTCGAGGGGCTCCAGGCCGGCTTCGACGCTGCGATGGCGAAGCTCAACAGCCTCAAACGGGCTCCGGCCGATGGTCGGCCGCAACTGGTTGACCTTGGCATGCCGGTCTTCACCGACCACGCACCCCCGCCCCAGCAGGGACCGGGAGGGCCCGGATACCGGCCCTGATCCAGTCAAGGAGCGAGTTCGGCTTGGCGAAGGCTGCGGAACACCGCCGGGGTCGTCCATCCGCGCAACGTGGCGTGAATCGCCGATCGGAAGGCGGCCTCGGCCGTGGCGGTGTCGAGGGCCCCGGCCAGTTCGAGAGTCACGAGCCCGTGCAGGGTGGCCCAGATCGACAGGGCGATCGACGTTGCTTCGCCGACGAGGACGGACGCCGCCACCGCGCGATCGATCGCCGCGAGGAGCGGAAGGATCGGGTCACTGGCACCGACTTCCCCCGACGGGTCGAAGGATTGCACACCACCGAACAGCACCGTGTACAGGTGGCTGTGTCCGCGCCCCCAGCGACGGTAGGCGACGGCCAGCGCGTAGAGGTCGGCGAGAGGGTCCGCGGAGGTCTGCGCCGCCGACAGGTCCTGGAACAGGCCGGCGACGGCTCTGTCGCGCACCGCACCGATCAGCCCGTCCTTACCGCCGAACAGGGAGTACACCGCCGTCGTCGACGCCTCGGCGGCAGCGGCCACGGCGCGGACCGTGAGCGACTCCCGCGGACGGGTAGCGAGCATCTCGGTCGCGCACTCCACAAGCCGCTCTTTGACGGCCTCGTCGTTTGTTCTCGGCCTACCCACGGCCAGCAGCCTACCCCCTCTGATAACGTCGTTTTGAAACAGCGTTCTGAAACTGTCGGAGGTACGCCGTGCCCACATCCGCCATACGTCTCGTCCGCTTCACCGGACGCTTACTGCTGGCCCTGGCCGCCGTCACGATGCTGGTCGTCGTCTTTCTCGCACTGATCGCCCTCACAGATGGGGCAGGCTCGGGGCTCGCCGCATGGTTGACGACCCTTGGAGTCGGAGCTGTCCTCGCGATGTGGCTGGGTCGGCGCCGCACTTGGCCGGCGCGGCTCGTGCCGTTCCTGCCGGTGGTTGTCGCGGCGGCATTGACGGCGTCGGTCTGTATCTCGACCGTACCGACGGCCCGGCGGTACCCGCCCGCCCTGCCGTTCGTGACCACGCAGCACTTGAGCCTGTCCACCGGCAGCCGGGTCGCGGTGTATCACTACCCGCCCGCGAACCCCGGCCCCCGGCATCCCATCCCGTTCGTGTACCTCAACGGCGGACCGGTCCGTGGCATCTCGGTGCTCGACCACCGGTTCCTGCAACTCCTGGCACACCAGGGCTACGACGTCTACGCCTACGAACAGGCCGGTGGCGGACGAAGCGACCTGCTCCCCATGGGCCAGTACACGATCTCCAGGTCGGTCCGCGACCTCGCCGCCTTCGTCGACCGCCTGAACAAGGGCAAGGTCGACATCCTCGGATTCTCCTCAGGCGGGGCCGTGCTCACCCGAGCCCTGGCCGACCCGAGCGTCGCCGCACGCCTGCACCGGGCGATCATCGCCGAGCCCGGCCCCATGGACGGCCCCACCGCTCACATCACCGGGCACAAGGGCCGAAAATCCGCGCGCGGCCTCGCGCCGGCCATGACCGGACCGCGATCGACGCACGTCCCCCGGTATGCCGTGGCGTTCGGCCTCATGCGACTCGGGCTCCTCACCCCCGACACCAAACTGATCGGACAGGCCGAAGGCGACAACGCCTTCACCGCCGCCGACCTCGGCAGCGACACCGCATCCGCCTACTGCGCGCGCGACGCGCACCGCATCCCCGCCGAGGACACCGCACAGAACTTCTCCTTCAGCCCAGCCGCCAGCCTCCGTATCCAGCAGACGGTCAAGGACTCGCCCTCCATCGCACCGCATCTGCGCCAGTCCCGGGCCCCCGCGATGCTGATGATCGCCGAGTGCTCCTCCCAGGTCCGTCAATGGGCGACCGCCACCCTTGCCAATGACCCCGCCATCCAACGCGCGCAGTACATGCCCGGAGTCGGACACCACATGTGGAACGGCCTCGACGACAACAACGACCGAGCCGCCGCCGTCATCACCGCGTTCCTTCAGGACAAGCCAGCACCCCTGCCGAACTACCCGACCCGCGACGAGATCCCTACCTTCCTGCGCGACCACAAATGACGACGGTGCAGCCCGTCACCGGCAACGACGGGTGAACCCTCGAAGCCGTCCGGGCCCTGCGCCAGGTACAGCCAAGGACGACCTCTAAGAACTCCTAACAAAAGTGGTGGGCTTGACCTGGTCAGAGGTCGGTGTCGCGCACAAGGCCGCCGGGTATCGGGACGCGGTCAGCCGCGTAATCGCACGCGATAAACCCGGCGACGTCGGCGATCATCCCCGGGATACTGGTCGCCCATGGAAGAGGTCAAAGTCGTCGTCGCCCATTCCGAGCGCGCGACCCTGCGCGTCGGTGACGTGTTCCTGAAGGTGGACGCCGATCAGGCGCGCATCGACGTCGAGGTCGAGGCGATGTCCCTCGCGCCGGTCCCGACCCCGAAGGTCCTGTGGCGCAAGCCGCCCGTGCTCGCGATCGCCGCACTCCCGGGGACGACGCTCGGGCGCCTCGGCGGGCCGTCGACCGGGTCGCCGGCGGCGTGGGCCGCGGCGGGCGCCGCCATCCGGAAGCTGCACGAAGCGCCCCTGCCGCCCCTGCCAGGGCGGGCCGGCCGGAGCATCGTCGCGCTGGCGGCGGAACTCGACGACGAGTGCGAGTTGCTCGTGACGAACGGTGTCCTGCCCGCTGCCTGGTCACCCGCAACCGCCAGGTCGCCGAGGCCGCGCTCCGGCCGTGGACTCCGGCGTTCACGCACGGCGACCTGCAGATCGCGCACGTCTTCGTCGACGGCGACGAGGTCACGGGCATCATCGACTGGTCCGAGGCGGGCCAGGGTGATGCCCTGT
Source organism: Streptomyces sp. NPDC111656 (assembly GCF_055656965.1). Lineage (NCBI taxonomy): Bacteria > Bacillati > Actinomycetota > Actinomycetes > Kitasatosporales > Streptomycetaceae > Streptomyces > Streptomyces sp. NPDC111656. Next base: position 103,850 of record NZ_JBVKCA010000028.1, on the reverse strand, counting down.
ACGACCTCGCCACCTTTACGCTCGGACACGAAGAGCACCTCGACGACGTTGTCGCCGGCTATGGCACCGACATCGACCTCGACGTGATCCACGCGTGGTGGTCGTTGCGAAGCCTGCTGGCAGTTCGCTGGCTGATCGAGCACGGCTTCGACCCGTTCGCGCCGGGCTGTGAGGTCGACGTGCTGAGATCCCTGATGTGAGGCGACGCGGGCCAAACGGCGCGCTCCGGCCGGCTCACCAGCCCATTCTGAGCCGCATCGCCAGCTCCGAGTGATTGCTCCCGCTGCGTCACCCGCGAACTGAACACTCCAGGATGCGGCCGTCGACGGTCCCGACGAGCAAATGCCCTTGGGACGCTACAGCGAGAGAAAGTGCGGTGGTCGGTGCTCCGCCGACCTCAAGCTCGGTGTGCCATCGCACCGAGCCGCTGCCGGCGTCCAGTGCTGTCAGGGCTCCGGAGTTGTAGGCCACGTAGACCGTATCTGCGTCAGCATCAAGGGCGGTGGCGGGATGATCGGTCCGGTACCGCCACTGCACCGCGCCGTTCAAGGATCGCCGTACGACGTAGGCGCCACCAGGTTGGAGCCCATGCCCATGGTGGACGGCGCCGGCATACACCAGGGACTGCCCGATCTCGACCGCCGGACCCCCGAAGTGATGCTCCTGCGGCACCCAGGAGTGCGGGAAGAGCCACCGCAATGTCCCGTCGGCGCCCACGGCCGCGATCCACTTGTCCTTGTGCGGTTTATCCAGGTCAGTGCCTACCAGGACATACGGGCGACTCGCGCACCGGACTGCAAACCCGTGATTGAACAGGTCGAAGCGGCCTACCTCGGGACCGTCCACCGGACTTTCGAGGTCGTACATCATCAGCCGCGCGGGACGCTTGCTGCGGCCGTCCAACGGCCTCAGGATCGTCCGCTGGCCGCCTGTGACGAGAACCACGCACCCGCCCGGGCTCAGGGTCTCCAGCACCTGCCCTGCGTCGACGGCGATCCTGGCGAGCCGAGGCGCGGACGTCTCCCAGCGTCCTTCCTTCCGGCGACTGCGACGTTCGGCGTTGGCCCAGACCGATATTCCGTCGGAAGCCAGAACCAGCTGGCGGCCGCCTTCCTCGTCCTCCACCGCCCACTCCCGGTCTCCTGACGGCAGCCACGACTCCGCCAGGACCCCGTCCAGAGCGGCCAGCACGCGACCGTCCTCCATGCCTTCGACAGCCCACACCCGTAGACGTACAGACCACTGCCGACCGGCGGCGGCCGCGAGGCCCGCGAGAAGTCGGCGGGTCTCCGCGCTGTGATCTGACTGAACGGCCGGCTCCGCGGGGGCTGCCATTTCTTCAGCACCGATCGCCCGTTGTTCGACCGCGCCCCAGTCTGCGCGAGTGACAAGGACCGTATGTCCCTGCTTGTGTGCGTGCGCGTTGTCCCAGTCATCGCACGGGGCCAGGACCAGACGCAGTGCTGTCTCACTGCGCCATTCGACGCTGAGCACCTCCCGCGGATGCTGCAACGCGGACACCACGTTGCCGGAACCGAGGTGTATCAGCAGCAGCTCGCCTTCGAAGGAGTAGCCGCCGTCGTAGCGTCCCGTGCCGACGGCCAACAGGGGAAGAACGGGGTGGAAGGCGAGAGATCGTACGGGGTACCAGGACCTCACCAGATGCCGGCACCGCAATCCGTCCCGCTCATAGACACCGATCCGGTGCCCCGTCCATCTGCAGTCCGCGGTCCCACTGCCGTTCCACTGAACTGCCCCGACGTCCCCGCCCACAGCGACCATCCGCGAGCGATCGTCGACGACGGCCAGAGCGGGCTCTCCGATTTCAGCGAAGGGCCCGTCGCCGAGCACGCGTCGGACCATCGGCAATGGGGTCATGCAGAGTCCCTCCCGGGGCGGCCCATGAACGACCGCCATCCCGGGCGAGGACGGCGGCAGCTCATGATTCCTTCGCGTGGCGGCGCGCACCAGTGGTTTTCATCCAGGCAGAGGCACTCGCCGCACCACTCGCGTCCATCTGCCATCAGCAACGGCCGTCCACGCCGTCTCGGCAAAGCGGACCTGGGGCGGCCGGCCGCGCTACTTCAAGAACGCCAAGAGCAGGGTCACGACGATGACGCCGATGCCGATGGCAGTGCCGAGTTCAGGATTGCGGTATGCGGCGTAGACGGCCAGCGCGCCGAGCGCCAGCGCAAGCGCGGTTCGAGTGTCCATGCCTGTCAGGACTGCCGTGCCGCGGGAAATTTTACGCCGCCAACGTTGCGGCGGATGAAAGAAGTTGGCCTCTTGCGCGTCCTACTACCAACCAACCTCTGCGGGGTCCATCCCCGCCTGAGTCCGGTGGAAGGACGGCCCATGGCAACCAACTCAGGAGGAGCGGGTCCCGCGCGGCCACGAGACCGGCTGTCCCGTGAACAGGAGGCGAAGCTGAGCGAGGTACTGAAAGAGGTCCATCCGCGGCTTCTGACGGTGGTGATGCGGATGACGCGTGACTACCACCTGGCCCACGACGTCACCCAGGAAGCCTGTCTCGCGGTGATCCAGGAATTCCGCAGGGGCACCGTGTTCAGGAAGCCGGTCATCGTGTACGCCACCGTCGTGGCCCGCAACAAGGTCCTCTCGGAACTGGGACGGATGCGGGCACAGCTGGAACGGCCCTCGGGCGAGCTCCCGGAGGGCGGCAGGCCGTGGCCGGACACCACAGCTCCGTACGACATCACCGCGGGCTTGGAATACCTCGAACTGCTGGCCGCGGTGAAGGCCGCGATCCGTGACGAGAGGCAGGCGACGGTCTGGGAACTGACCCACGTCTGGGGCCTGAAGGGCATTGAGATCGCAGCGTTGCTGAAGGTCTCATCCGCGACCGTGTCCAGGGATTTGGAGAAGGCAGAGACCAAGGCCAAGCGCATATCCGAACCGCACGCAGAGCAGTAGCTCGCCTCTCGGGGCCACGGTGGTCGCGAGAGGCGAAACCCGTGGTCCCGACTCGGGACCTACCGCTCCCGACACGAAGGGAGCGAGCTGCTTCCCACAGACGAAGAAACGGGACACGGAAAAGGGGATGCAAATGGAGCACGAGAAGCGCTCCTCTCCTCACGAGAGGATGCTGGCCTACTTGCGGGAGGGAGAGCGGCTCGTCGAGAACTCCCCACACGGGGCACCCGGCTGGGACGTGGTGTATCGCGCGCTGTCGGATGCCGCGGACCAGGCCGAAGCAGGCGTCAGCGGGGACGAATCGGTGACGCGGAACGAGACCGGACTGCACACCGGCTCGATCGTCTGGTGACGGGCCGCCGATGAAGCCTCCCGGCGCACTCGTCAGCCCACAGCCGAGCCGAGCAGGCAGCACCTTGGTCACGGTGCTGTTCACCTCTGCCCGCCTGTCGGGCACGTTCAGCAACACCGCATGCAGCTGTACGGACGGTACGGGGGCCCGCCCGTAGAGCTGGATCTGCACCGCCTCGGGGGCTGGGCAGGTCATTCACCATCGCTGTGCCCTCCCCGCCAAGCATCCCTGCCTGGCGGGGAGGGCACACCGCATCATCGGGGACCAAGAACGAAAGCCGTCAGCCGTGGACGTCGACGTCTGGCCCGGCTGTCACTCGTGAGCGGCGCTGGCCCCACGGAGAGTCAAACGGCCTTGCCCTTCGACCAGAGACAGCCGACAGGGCTGGGGCGCGGACCTCGATGGCCCCAGAAATCAACCCGAGGGCTTCCCGCATCACAGGCGCGAGACCCGAAGAGGGGAGCACGACAAGATCTGTGCTCTGCCGCCAGTACCTCTCTGCCGCTTCGGCTCACGCCTGGAGTACCACAATGGCGCCTCCGACGCCGCCAGTCGCGCCGCCTTCAGGACGGAGGCGTCCCAGGGCGCGCATCGAGTCGTGATCAAACTGCGGGTTTTACCCTCGTGGCGGTGCAGTTCGAGGGGGGATCTAACGATTCAGGACGGGTGGGCAGTGGCCGGAGATGCCGAAGGAGTTCGGCGCCTGGCCGAGTGTCTACAACCGCTTCCGGCAGTGGCGGGACGCGGGAAGAGCGACGACGCATCCGGCGCGGCGAAAAGTGCGACTGAAGGCCGCTCTCCTCGGTCGCTCCAGAGGCGGGCAGACCAGCAAGGTCCACGTCGCCTCCGACCGCAAGTGCCGCCCGCCGGCGTTCGTCCTGACCGCAGGCCAGGCGGCGGACAGCCCGGTGCTGGGGAAGACACGTGTCCTCGGCCCCGTCGGCCGCCCCCGAATTCGACCCGACACGGTGGCCGGGGACAAGGCCTATCCGTCCCGAAGCAATCGGGCTCACCTGCGGCAACGCGGCATCAAGGCGGTCATCCCGGAGAAGAGGGACCAGGCCGCCGACCGGAGAAAGAAGGGGCGCAGGGGCGGCCGTCCGGTCAGCCACGACGCCGCCCTCTACAAGGAGAGGAACACCGTCGAGCGCCTGATCAACAAGCTGAAGGCCTGGCGAGGCATCGCCGCCCGGTACGACAAGAGCCCGGACAGCTACCTCACTGGCCTCCACCTGCGCGCTTGAATGATCTGGATCAAAGACCTCACCCGCACCGCCCAGTGAGCACAGCCCGGTACGCGCCGGCGTCCTGGCAATCACGAGCCGCCGGCCTCGGAGACTCGCCCGGTCAGAGCGGGCCGGCCATCCTGTAGACCGAGACATGAGAGCGCGACTCCGCAGTGAATTCCTTTCCCGTCCAGTCGGCATGCCTGGACTCCCGTGTCATTCCGGCCAGCTCGGCCATCAGGTCAAGTTCAGCCGGCCAGATGTATCGGTGCGGGCTGCGGAACAACCGGGCCTCGCGGCCGGCCTCGGTGTCGAACCGGAAGTGGTGCGAGACGACCTGCTGGCGAAGGACATCGTAGGTGTCGAGCCCGATGTAGCCCGTCACCGACTCCCAGACCACGGCCTGCTGACCTGGCGGCAGCTTGCGAAGTTCGGGGACCCACAGCTCGACGACGAACCGCCCGCCCGGCGCGAGGTGGCGTGCGGCGTTTCGAAAACAGGCAACCTGCTCGGCCTGCGTGAGCAGGTTGGAGAGGGTGTTGTAGACGAGATAGACGAGCTGGAACTCGCCCGGAACTCGTGCAGTGGCCATGTCGCCGACGACGACCGGGACGGCCGCGTCGTCTGCCTTGGTGCGGAGCTGATCGATCATCGGCTTCGACAGCTCGATGCCACTGACCGGGACTCCGCGCTCCGCGAGGGGCACTGCCACCCGCCCGGTCCCGATGGCGAACTCCAGCGCCCGCCCGCCGTCGGTGAGCTCCACGAGTCGGTCCACGGTCGGCCTCAGCACCGTCGGCGCGAACATACCGGTCCCAGGGGAGTCATAGCTCTGAGCGGCCTGGTCATCCCAAATCTCACTTTGAAGCATGACCAGCGATGATTTCCCACCACTCCAGGAACGGCAACGCACTTTTTCAGAGTCAAGATGAGGGTGCGCCGCCGGTTCGAGCTCCGACTTGACCCCATGCCGGCACCCCCGAGGAGCACCGGCGATGCTCTATGTGCCGGCCGACACACGACGTGACATGTGCCTCTCCCACGCCGGCAGGCACCTCGTGGTGGGTTGCGTCGGGAACGGCGGAGGCCAGCCCGGAGTTCTCTCCACTCCTCAAGGCTGAGTGTCCAGTCGCTGAACCGCAGTCGGGATGCCGAGGAAGTAAGCGCGGCTTCCTCGAACAGCATGCCCGTGGCCCTCTGGATGAGCTGGACCGCGGCGAAGCGGCGGAAGATCACGCCCCGTCCCGGGAAGGGTCGGAGGGCGTCCGGTTTCAGCTGCCACCGCCTCAGGACCGCACCACGTCGTACGCGGCGTACACCAATCTCCCCAACCGATCACAACCAAGCGCGATCAGACCAGCACGCCGCTACCGCTCGCCGACCAACGATCGGAACCGCCACCTACCGCTCGTGGTCACAGTGGTCCGTCGAGGTGTTGTGCGAAGCCTTGCCGCCTCAAGTTCCATACTGTAGACAATATTTCGTCGACAGAGTTCGGCAGTTCCTCGGTACCCTCGACCGAACGGAGCGAGCCACAGTGAAAGTCGCCGTTCTCGGCGCCGGTGCGATCGGCGCCTACGTCGGCGCCGCGCTGCACCGCGCAGGCGCCGATGTGCACCTCATCGCCCGTGGACCGCATCTCGCGGCCATGAGGCAGCACGGAGTCCAAGTCCTGAGTCCGCGTGGCGACTTCACCGCGCGCGCCCATGCCACCCACGACCCGGCCGAGGTCGGCCCGGTCGACTATGTCCTGCTCGGCCTGAAGGCCAACTCGTACGCGGTGTGCGGGCCGCTGATCGAGCCTTTGCTGCACGACACCACGGCGGTGATCGCCGCCCAGAACGGCATCCCCTGGTGGTACTTCCACCGGCACGGCGGCCCGCACGACGGCCACCGGGTGGAGAGCGTGGACCCGGACGGCGCGGTCAGTGCGGTGCTCGCGCCCGAGCGGGCCATCGGGTGTGTCGTGTACGCCGCGACCGAGCTGGAAGGACCGGGCGTCGTACGGCACTTGGAAGGCACCCGGTTCTCCGTCGGCGAGCCCGACCGCACCCTCTCCGCGCGGTGCACGGCGTTCAGCGAGGCCATGACGGCCGGCGGCCTCAAGTGCCCGGTCGAACGGGACCTGCGCAACGACATCTGGCTCAAGCTGCTCGGCAACATCTCCTTCAACCCGATCAGCGCGCTGGCCCGCGCGACGATGCGGCAGATGTGTCTGCACGGCGGCACCCGCAAGGTCATCGAGATCATGATGACCGAGACGCTGGCGGTCGCCGAGGCGCTCGGCTGCGAGGTGGGCGTCTCCATCGAACGGCGGCTGGCCGGCGCCGAGCGCGTCGGCGACCACCGCACCTCCACTCTCCAGGACCTGGAGCGCGGCAAGCCGCTCGAACTGGACGTACTGCTGGCGGCGGTCGTCGAGTTGGCGGACATCACCGGCGTCGAGGTGCCCACCCTGCGCACCGTCCACGCCATCTCGGACCTGCTCGCGCTGAGGAGCGCCGCATGAGGAAACGTGAATCGAAGGTCTACGCCCGGCTCACGCACCCCCTGGTCCGTGACGCGCGCGACGAGCCGTTCCGGCGGGCCACCTGGGACGAGGCCCTGACCCGCGCGGCGTCCGGACTCAGTGCCGCCCGCGGCGCCTTCGGCCTGTTCTCCTGCGCCCGCGCGACCAACGAGATGAACTACGTGGCCCAGAAGTTCGCCCGGGTCGTGATGGGCACGAACAACGTCGACTCCTGCAACCGCACCTGCCACGCCCCGAGCGTCGCGGGCCTGAGCGCCGCCTTCGGTTCCGGCGGCGGCACCTCCTCGTACGCGGAGGTCGAGGAGACCGACCTCATCGTGATGTGGGGCTCCAACGCCCGCTTCGCCCACCCGATCTTCTTCCAGCACGTGCTGAAGGGGATCAGGAACGGCGCCCGGATGTACGCGGTCGACCCGCGCCGTACGTCCACGGCCGAGTGGGCGGAGAGCTGGCTCGGTCTGAACGTCGGCACCGACATCCCGATGACGCACGCGATCGGCCGCGAGATCATCCACGCGGGCCTCGCCAACCACGCCTTCATCGAGCGGGCCACCAGCGGCTTCGAGGAGTACAAGGCGCTCGTCGAGCCCTGGACGCTGTCGCTCGCCGAGAAGGTGACGGGCGTACCGGCGGCGGCCATACGGCAGTTGGCGCACGCGTACGCCCGCGCCGAGCGCGCCCAGCTGTGCTGGACCCTCGGCATCACCGAGCACCACAACGGCACCGACAACGTCCGCGCGCTGATCAACCTGTCCCTGCTGACCGGGCACGTGGGCCGCCACGGCTCCGGGCTCCAGCCCCTGCGCGGACAGAACAACGTGCAGGGCGGCGGCGACATGGGCGCCATCCCCAACCGCCTCCCCGGCTTCCAGGACATCCTCGACCCCGAGGCGCGGCTGAAGTTCGAGTCCGCCTGGAACACCGTCATCCAGCCGCACTACGGCCTGAACCTGACGGAGATGTTCGAGGCCATGGAGGAGGGCACGCTCAAGGCCGTCTACTGCATCGGCGAGAACCCGGCGCAGTCGGAGGCGGACAGCGAACAGGCGGTACGGCGGCTGGGCGCCCTCGACTTCCTCGTCGTGCAGGACATCTTCCTCACGAAGACCGCCCAGTTGGCGGACGTCGTGCTGCCCGCGACCGCCGGGTGGGCGGAGACCGAGGGCACCACCACCAACAGCGAGCGGCGTGTGCAGCGGGTGCGCGCGGCGGTCACACCGCCCGGTGAGGCCCGCGAGGACATCGACATCCTCTGCGACCTCGCCGCGCGCCTCGGGCACGACTGGAAGTACGCCGACGCCGAGGCCGTCTGGAACGAGCTGCGGTCGGTGTCGCCGGACCACTACGGGATGACGTACGAACGGCTGGCGGAGCACCAGGGCATCCAGTGGCCCTGCCCCGACATCGGGCGGCTCGAACCCACCTATCTGCACGGCCGGTTGTGGGCCTCGGACCCCGCCGAGCGCGGTCGGCTCGCGCCGTTCGGGATCGTCCAGCACGACCCGCCCGTGGATCTGACGGACGAGGAGTATCCGATCCGGCTCACCACCGGGCGGCGGCTCGACTCGTACAACACCGGGGTGCAGAGCGGTGGTTTCGCCTCGCCGTTGCGGCGCGGCGAATATGTCGAGCTCTGTCCGGAGGACGCCGAGCACTACGGGGTCGTGGTGGGCGAGGAGGTCCAGGTCTCCTCGCGCCGGGGATCCGTCCTGGCACCCGTGTGGATCGACACCGCGCTGCGGCCCGGCCTTGCGTTCATGACCATGCACTTTCCCGACGAGGTGGACACCAACCAGCTGACGATCGAGGCGAACTGCCCGATCGCGGGGACGGCGGAGTTCAAGGCGTCGGCCATCCGGATCGAGAAGCTGCCGGTCGCGACTCAAGTGAGGTGATGTGGTGGATCTGCACTTCGGTGACAGCAAGCCGACGGACGAGGAGCGGGCGGCGATCGACGCGCTGCTCGGTCCTCCGGAGTCCTCGTGGGAGGGCGCCGCCCGCGATGAGATGAGGGCCGCCGACCTCAGGTGGGCGCGCGGCGGCCGGGAGGCCCGCGAACGCCGCGACCTGCTGTTGCCGGGGCTGCACGCCGTCAACGACCGGATCGGCTGGATCAGCGAGGGCGCGCTCGACTACCTGTGCCGCCGGCTGACCGTACCGCCTGCGGAGGCCTACGGGGTCGCGACCTTCTACGCGATGTTCTCGGTGAAACCGCGCCCCGCGACCGTACTCCACGTCTGCACGGATCTCGCGTGCGCGGCGGCGGGCGCGGCGGAGCTGTGCGCCGGGGTCGAGGCCCTCCTCGGGCCCGGCAGCGGCGTCGGCGTCGAGCGCAGCCCCTGCCTGGGGTTGTGCGAGCGCGCTCCGGCGGCCCTCGCGGTCAGGGCGGGCGATCCGGTGCGTACGGCCGTGTCGGCGCCCACCACCGTCGCGCGGGCGGCGGAGGCGGCGAGCGCCCCCGACTCGGCGCCCGAGGAGCCGCCCGCGGCCTTCGCGGTACCCCAGGCGGGCGATCCCTCCCTCGTGCTGCTGAGCCGTGTCGGTGTGGTCGACCCCGCCTCGCTCGACGACTACCGGGCACACGGCGGGTACGCCGCGCTGCGGCGGGCCTTCGCCCTCGGGCCGGCCGGAGTCATCCGCGAGGTCACCGACGCGGGCCTGGTCGGGCGCGGCGGCGCCGCCTTCCCCACCGGCCGCAAATGGCAGGCCACGGCGTCCCAGCCCGACCATCCGCACTACCTGGTGTGCAACGCCGACGAGTCCGAGCCGGGCACCTTCAAGGACCGGGTCGTCATGGAGGGCGACCCGTACGCCCTCGTCGAGGCGATGACCATCGCGGCGTACGCCGTCGGGGCGCACAAGGGTTACCTCTATCTGCGCGGCGAGTACCCGCGCGCCCTGCACCGCATGGAGCACGCCCTCGGGCAGGCACGCGCGCGTGGTCTGCTCGGCGAGGACGTCCTCGGCCAGGGGTACGCCTTCGACATCGAGATCCGGCGGGGCGCGGGCGCGTACATCTGCGGCGAGGAGACCGCCCTGTTCAACTCGATCGAGGGGTACAGAGGAGAGCCGCGTTCCAAACCGCCCTTCCCTGTGGAGAAGGGTTTGTTCGGCAAACCCACTGCCGAGAACAACGTAGAGACCCTGGTGAACGTCCTGCCGATCCTGACGAGGGGAGCCGAGGCCTACGCGGCGATGGGCACCCCGGGCTCCACCGGCCCGAAGCTGTACTGCGTGTCGGGCAGCGTGGACCGGCCCGGAATCTACGAACTGCCGTTCGGGGCGACGCTGGGGGAGCTGCTGGAACTGGCGGGCCTGCGCGAGCGGCTGCGCGCGGTGCTGCTCGGCGGCGCGGCGGGCGGTTTCGTACGGCCCGACGAACTCGACATCCCGCTCACTTTCGAGGGCACCCGGGCAGCGGGCACGACCCTCGGCTCGGGTGTGGTCATGGCCTTCGACGACACGGTCCCGCTCCCCCGCCTCCTGCTGCGCATCGCCGAGTTCTTCCGCGACGAGTCGTGCGGGCAGTGCGTGCCGTGCCGGGTCGGGACCGTACGGCAGGAGGAGGCACTGCACCGGATCGTCGAGCGGAGGGGCGCCGCGGCGGCCGACGACCTCGCCCTGCTCAGGGAGGTGGGTCGCGCGATGCGGGACGCCTCGATCTGCGGTCTCGGGCAGACCGCGTGGAACGCCGTGGAATCCGCGATCGACCGCTTGGGGGCCTACGAATGACCGCGATACCGCTGGGAGTGCCGCGTCGGCTCGTCGAGTTCACCCTCGACGGGCAGGAGGCCAGGGTTCCGGAGGGCTCGACGATCCTCGACGCCTGCCGGGCGGCGGGCAAGGAGGTCCCCACCCTCTGTCAGGGCGACACGCTCACCCCCAAGAACGCCTGCCGGGTCTGTGTCGTCGAGCTGGAGGGCGCCCGGACCCTCGTCCCGGCCTGCTCCCGCAAGGCGGAGGCGGGCATGGAGGTACGGACGGACACCGAGCGCGCCCGCCACAGCCGCAAGGTCGTCATCGAGCTCCTCGCCTCCTCGGTCGACTTGTCGACCACTCCGGAGGTGGCCGGGTGGATCAAGGAGTACGAGGCGAAACCGGACCGCTTCGGCCCCGACGCGGCGCGCCTCGACGAGGAGCCGAAGATCGACAACGGCCTCTACGTCCGCGACTACGACAAGTGCATCCTCTGCTACAAGTGCGTCGACGCGTGTGGCGACCAGTGGCAGAACACCTTCGCGATCTCGGTCTCCGGGCGCGGTTTCGACGCCCGGATCGCCGTCGAGCACGACGCCCCGCTGACGGACTCGGCGTGCGTGTACTGCGGCAACTGCATCGAGGTGTGCCCGACGGGGGCGCTGTCCTTCAAGTCGGAGTTCGACATGCGGGCGGCGGGTACATGGGACGAGTCGGCGCAGACCGAGACGACGACGGTGTGCGCGTACTGCGGAGTGGGCTGCAACCTCACCCTGCACGTGCAGGACAATGAGATCGTGAAGGTCACCTCCCCGCACGACAACCCGGTGACCCACGGCAATCTCTGCATCAAGGGCCGCTTCGGCTACCAGCACGTACAGAACCGGGACTGATCAGGACATGGGACGAGTCACGGAACGACGCAAGGTGATCCGCATCCGGGACGGGGTCATCTCCTCCCGCCCCGACACGCTCGTCGCCGAGGAGCCACTGGAGATCCGCCTCAACGGGAAACCGCTCGCGATCACCATGCGCACCCCGGGCGACGACTTCGCGCTCGCCGCGGGCTTCCTCGTCAGCGAGGGGGTCTTCGGCCGGGCCGACGAGGTGCAGAACATCGTCTACTGCGCGGGCGCCACCGCCGACGGTTCCAACACGTACAACGTCGTGGACGTCCGGACCGCGCCGGGCGTCGTGCTGCCCGACATCACACTGGAGCGCAACGTCTACACGACCTCGTCCTGCGGCCTGTGCGGCAAGGCGAGCCTGGACGCGGTCCGTACGACGGCCCGCTGGGCCATCGACGACGGCGCCGACGCTCCCCCGGTCCGGCTGGAGCCCGCTCTCCTCGCCGGCCTCCCCGACCGGCTGCGCGCGGCCCAGCGGGTCTTCGACCGGACCGGGGGTCTGCACGCCGCGGCCCTGTTCACGGAGGACGGGGAGCTGCTCGACGTACGGGAGGACGTGGGCCGGCACAACGCGGTCGACAAGCTGGTCGGGCGCGCCCTGCAACGCGGCGACCTCCCGCTCTCCCGCACGATCCTGCTGGTGTCGGGCCGGGCCTCCTTCGAGCTGGCGCAGAAGGCGGTCATGGCGGGCCTCCCCGTACTGGCGGCGGTCTCCGCACCGTCCTCGCTGGCGGTGGACCTGGCCGCCGAGACCGGGCTGACCCTGGTGGGCTTCCTGCGCGGCCCCTCCATGAACGTGTACGCGGGCGAGCACCGCATCGCCCTGCGGGCCGCGGCCGCCCAGGGCTGACCGGCTCCCCGCGGCACGGCGGCGGGGCCCCGACCGGCGGGGAGCGCCCCCTGCGCCGTAGGGGCCCCGCCTCAGCCCGCCGCGACCGGGCTCACGGCTCCTCGGCCCGCGCCGGGTCGGCGAGGGGCGCGAGCGGGGCGAAGGCGGTGATCAGGGACGAGCGCCGGCTCGCCTCCCAGGCGAGCAGCACCTCGTCGCGCTCCGCGTCCGGCACCGGTACGTAGGTGATGTCCGGGCGCGAGTACTGCTCGGCGACGGACTCCGGTACGAGCGTGATGCCGGCCCCGCTCGCCACGGACTCGAACTTCTCTTCGATGGTGCGGATCGGCAGCTCGCCGGGACGGGGGTCGGCGTACCTCAGGCGCGGTTCGTCCGCCAGGTCGGCCAGGGCGAGTTCCGGTTTGCCCGCGAGCCGGTGGTCGGCGGGGAGCATCGCCACGCGCGCCTCGCTGAACAGCGACAGCAGTGTGAGGCCCTGCTCGCGGATCGGGCGGCGTACGTAGGCGAGGTCGACGGTTCCGTCGAGGATCAGCCGCTCCTGGTCGTCCCATTCGACGCGTCGGGCGAGCGCCTCTACGTCCGGGTGGGCGGCCCCGAAGGCGCGCAGGGCGCGGGTCACGACGACGCCGGCCCGGAAGCCGACGACCAGCCGGCGTGGTCCGCCGACGGCCCGGCGCACCCGGAGCCTGGTGGCGTCCGCGATGGCGAGCAACTGCCGTGCGTCGTCGAGCAGTTGACGCCCGGCTGCCGTCAGGGTCACACCATGGCTGTCGCGTTCGAAGAGCAGTGCGCCCAGGTCATTCTCCAGGGCGCGAATCTGACGGCTCAGGACCGGCTGAGCGATGTGCAGTCGCTCCGCCGCGCGGCCGAAGTGGAGCAGCTCGGCGACCGCCACGAAGTAGCGGATCTTCCGCAGGTCGAGGTCCATGGCCGCCTCTTCCGTCGTCCCGGTGGCGATGCCTTCAGGGTATCGCGCCTGGCGAAAGGGGATGAGTCTGCGAGAATCCGGGACACCCCGTTCGGGGGCGCGTACGGGGCGGTCGGGTACGGCGCACCGTCGATCAGGAAGGGCGGTTCCCTCGCGCGCTGACACTGGAGCCGGCGCCGATCCGGGTCGACGTGGTCTCCCCCGGCGTGGTCCGCACCGAAATGTGGCGGGAGCTGCCGGAGGCCGACCGCGAGGGCCTGTTCGCGTCCGCCGCGCAGTCGCTGCCGGTCGGGCGGGGCAGGGAGCCCGAGGACGTGGCGGAGGCATGCCTCCTCCGAACCCTGCCCCGCGCCGCGCCTCAGCCCGCGCTGAAGTGCACCTGCGCGGCGGTCACGACCGTGCCCAGGCGTGGGAAGTCGAGGCGGACCGACGCCTCGTGTTCGGGCGCGGTGAGGGCCGCCATCGCGTCCTCGGCGAACACGAGGTCGTAGCCGAGGTCGCCGGCGGCTCGGGCGGTGGACTCGACGCCGAGGTTGGTGGCGATCCCGCCGAACACCAGGGTGGAGATGCCGCGCTCCCGCAGCCGCTCGTCGAGACCGCTGCCCTGGAACCCGCCGATGGTCCGCTTCACGACCTCGAGGTCGCCCTCCACCGCGAGCCCGGCGACGAGTCCGCTGCCGGGCGGCTGCTCGGGCAGCCCGGGCCGTTCACCCCGGACGAGCACGACGAGCGCGCCCGCCTTGCGGAAGGTGGCCGCCAACTCCTCGGCGGCGGCGAGGACTTCGGTGCCCTTGCGGGGTTCCACGGGCAGTCCGACGATGCGCTCCATCAGATCCACGAGCACCAGGGCGGTGCGCGCGGGGTCGAGGGCGAGTCGGGGTTCGGTTTCGGGTGCGGTCATGACGGAACGTTAGCCTTCATCAGCCGTCCGTACCGGAAATCCGGATCAACAGGCCCATGAACTGCTTCCGCTCGGCCCCCGAGAGCGGCGAGAGGAGGGCGTCGTTGGCCTCGCGCGCCGCCCGCTCGCAGCGCGCGAGAAGGCGTGCGCCCTCCTCGGTGATGGACACCGCGTTCTTGCGCCGGTCCCTGGGGTCGGGTTCACGCAGGACCAGGCCCGCACCCTGGAGGTCGTTGAGAACACCGACCAGGTCCTTGGGGTCGAGCTGGATGCTGCGGCCCAGTTCGGCCTGGGCGACGGGGCCGAGGTCGGAGACGGCGGAGAGCACCACGTGATCCCACATCTTCAGACCCTCGGCCGCCAGCGCCTCGGCGACGAGGGCACGGGCGCGGGCGGCGGTGCGGCCGAGGAGCCAGCTGGGGAGGGCGCGGATGGCGGACAGGGGGGCGGACATGGAGCCAGCCTAGCGAAAAACCGTTGGGCACCCCAATGAATGTCCGCTACCGTTGGGACTCCCAACGACCTGAGGACTCACCCCCTCGCCTCCTCACCCGCTCACTCCTCACTCCTCACCCCTCGCCCCTGGAGGTGCGATGCGTCGCGTCCGATACGAGCGCACCGGTGGCCCCCTGTTCCTGGAGGACGTCCCCGTACCCACCGCCGGGCCCGGCGAACTGCTGGTGCGCACCGAGGCGATCGGCGTCACCCTCCCCGTCGTCCGCAAGGTCACCGAGGCCGCGGAGCCGATCCCGCTGGGCGGCGAGATCGCGGGCGAGGTCGTCGCCGTCGGCGCGGGCGTCACCCGTTTCTCGGCGGGCGACCGCGTCACCGGACTCTGCTTCGGGCACGGGTACGCCGACCACGCCCTGCTGAACGAGACCATGGCCTCCCCCGTCCCGGCCGCTGCGAGCGCGGTCGACGCCGTCACCCTCGTCCGCGGCGGGCTGGTCGCGCTCGGCGCCCTGAGGACGGCGCGCCCCGCACCCGGCGAGGCGGCGCTGATCACCGGCGCGGCGAGCGGGGTCGGCCATCTCGCCGTCCAACTCGCCCGACTACGGGGCGCGTCACGTGTCGTCGGGGCCGTGTCCGCACTCACCCTCGGCAAGGCGGAGTTCGTGCGAGGGCTCGGCGCGGACGAGGTGATCGCGTACGACTCAGAGGACTGGGGCGAGCCCGTCGACTACGTTCTCGACGCGGTCGGCGGCGACCTGCTCACCCCGGCCGTCGCCGCCCTCGCCCCGGGCGGGCGGCTCGTCCCGTACAGCTCGGGTGGCGGGAGCGTGCGGGCGTACGACCTGTTGGTGGGCGCCAAGTCCGTGATCGGCTTCCAGATGGCCCGGATCGCCCGGAACGAGCCGGGGCGGTACGAGCGGTGGCGCGAAGAACTGTGGCGACTGTTCGCGGAGGGAGCCCTGCGGCCCGCCGTGCACGGGGAGTTCGCCCTGGAGGACGCGGCGAGGGCGCACGCGGCGATCGAGTCACGGACCAACCTGGGGAAGGTGGTACTGCGCCCCTGACGGACGAGTTCAGATTTGGCGTGAACACGACCTGTGCTCGCTTCTTGTGGGGCCGCTGAGGGCCCAAGTAGCGTCTGCGGCACACACATTGGACGTCGGATGTCGGATGTCGGATGTCCAGATCACCCTGGTTGCCCAGACACACGAAGGGCAGGTCGCACCATGTCGGCACGTCTGCGCGCACGTCTCAGATCGACCCTGACCGCCGTCCTCGCGGCCGCCGCACTGTGCGTGCTCGCGCTGCCGAGCCCCGCGAGGGCCTCCGCGGCCGACGCGTCCGGTGCGGCCGGTGCGTCGTTCGAGCAACAGGTGCTCTTCCGGGCCTCCCAGGATCCCGGCTACGCCTGCTTCCGCATCCCGGCCGTCGTGCGGAGCACCCACGGCACCCTGCTGGCGTTCGCCGAGGGGCGCGTGCACGACTGCGGCGACGCGGGTGACATCGACATCGTCGTCAAACGGTCGACCGACGGCGGCCGGACCTGGGGACCGCTCCAGGTCGTCAACGAGGGGGCGGGCGACACCCACGGCAACCCCGCCCCGATCGTGGACCGCGAGACCGGTCGTATCGTGCTGGCGGAGACGTACAACACGGGCCGCACGGACGGGCGCGGTTGCGACGTCCCCTGCGACCGCACCCCGCATCTCCAGTACAGCGACGACGACGGCCTCAGCTGGTCCGCGCCGCGCGACCTGAGCGCCGAGATCCTCCCACCGAACTGGAACTCCTGGTACGCCACCGGCCCTGTGCACGGCATCCAGCTGACCCGTGGCAGGCACGCCGGGCGGCTCGTCTTCGGCGTCAACACCGAAACCTGGAACGGCAGTCGGGTCACCGCCAACAACGCCGCCCTCATCACCAGCGACGACGGCGGCGACCACTGGCGGATCGGCGCGAGCGACTCCTGGCCGATCGCGGACGACGGCACCTTCCGTCAGAAGCCGTCCGAACTGACGCTCACGGAACGCGGCGACGGGTCCGTCCTCGTCAGCGGGCGCGAGCAGGACGGCACCGACCTCGGCCACCGCACCCAGACCGTCAGCCGCGACGGCGGCGACAGCTTCACGGCGCCCTTCCGCGACCTCCCCGGCCTCTACGCGCCCCAGGTCCAGGGCTCCGTACTCCGCCTCGGCGACCGCATCCTGCTGGCCTGTCCCGGCGACCCCGACCGCCGCAGGACCATGATGATCCGCTCCTCGTACGACGGCGGGCGCACCTGGGACAGCGTGGACCGCGGCACGGTCGTGACCACCGACTGGTCGGGCTACTCCGACCTGGTCGGGATCGGCGGCGGCGCCGTGGGGCTGCTGTACGAGGGCGGCGCGGTCGACGCACGCGACGAGGTCCGCTTCGCCCGCTTCACCGAGGACTGGCTCACCCCGCGCCGCGGCCCCGACCCGACGACCGCCGACCTCGCCCGGCACGCCCAACCGGCCGCGGTCCTCGGCGGCGCCGGGGAGACGGCGGGCGTGCGCGGTGGCGCGCTGGAGTTCGACGGCGCCGACGACGCCGTACGCCTGCCGTATCAGGACCGACTCCCGCTCGGGACGAAGGACTTCACCGCGTCGCTGTGGTTCCGCTACACCGCCACCGGCGGGGAGCAGCCGCTGCTGTGGATGGGCGGGATCGGGACGACGCAGCCACAGGTGTGGATGCGCGCCGAGCCCGCGTCCCACCGGATCACCGCGCTGATCACCACGAGGAACGGAGCCGCGGCCCCGACCTCCGCCTCCGTGCGCACCGCGAGCGCCTACAACGACGGGCAGTGGCATCATCTGGCCCTGCGCCGGGGCGGCGGACTGCTCACGCTCTCCGTCGACGGTACGGCGGTCGGCGCCTCGGACGTGCCCGGTTCGGTCAGCCGCAACTCGCCGTTCGGGGTCCATGTCGGGCAACGGATGGACAGCCGGGCGTACTTCACGGGAGCGATCGACGAAGTACGCCTCTACGACCGTGCGTTGAGCGACGACGAGTTGTCCGCGCCGCCCTCCGCGGAAGTGACCCGGGACACCGTCCTGTATCTGCCCATGGACCGGGTGCGCGGCGGCCACTAACGTCCCGTCCGTGCCCGACGACGCACGAGCACGACGACGACGGACCGGGGCCGGCCTCGGTGTCCTGCTCGCCCTGGTCTGCGCGGCCGTGCTGCTCACCGCCCTCCCCGACCACGACCGGGAGGGCGGCGACGCGTGCACGGCCCGTACGCTGCGGTCCTGGAGCGCGGACGCGCGGCTCACGGGCGAGTTCGCGCGGTACGGCGACGACGCGAGCCGTGTCGACGACTGGACCGGCGGCGACGGCACGCACTCGGTGCGGCTGCCGGACGGGCGGCTGCTGTGGCTGTTCTCGGACACGTATCTGGGCCAGGTGCACGGGCCTCCGAACCCGGTCGGCGAGTCGTACGCGTGGCGCGACACGAGTGCGCCCCTGGTGCGGAACTCGGCCGTGGTGATGTCGAAGGACGGGCGGCTGGAGACGACGCTGCCCACGCCGGTGTTCCTCGACCCCGGGCCGGGGCGGTGGCGGTGGCCGGTCGCGGCCCGTGTCGAGCCCCGCTCCCCCGGCTCCGCCGAGCAGGTCGTCCGCGTCCTGCTGTGGACCCGTACCGCCGGCCAGGCTCCCTGGATCTACGGCGTGCCCACGTCCACCGAGGTCGCCACGCTCTCGCTGCCCGACCTGCGGCTGGAAGGCGTCACCACGGTCCTGGACCAGAGTTCCGTGACGGATCCCTCCCGGCGGGTGCTGTTCGGCACCTCGACGGTCGACGCGGGCGCGTGGACGTACGTCTTCGGCGGCGACGACGGCCAGGCCGCCTCGCGCCCCGCCTCGCAGGCGTACGTGGCGCGGGTGCCGCGCGGCCGGCTCGGGCAGCCGGCGGCCTGGGAGTACTGGGACGGCGGCGGATGGGCGGTGCGGGCACGCCCGGGGCCGGTGCTCGGGGACGAGCGGCGCACGGGGGTCGGCAGCGCGTTCACGGTGGTGCGGGACGGCGGGACATACGTCCTGTTTACGATGGCGGCGGGCACCGCGGGCCTGACGACGATCACCTCGTACTGGGCGTGCGCGCCGACCGGCCCCTGGCACGGGCCCACCCGGAGCTTCGGTCCGTCCCTGCCGCAGGGGCAGGTGGCCGCGTACAACCCGCAGGCGCACGCGGCGCTGAGCGACGGCGACCGGCTCGTCCTGAGCTATGACGTGAACTGGCTGGACACGACGGGCGGTGTCTCGGCGCAGGCGAACCTCAGTCGGAACGTGGCGCTGTACCGACCGCGATTCGTGACGCTGCGACTGGGGGCACCGGGGTCGTAGCCGCCTCGGGGTCGTGGGCGCGGCGCTTGGCGATCACCGCGCACACCATCAGCTGCATCTGGTGGAAGAGCATCAGCGGCAGCACGGCGAGCGAGGCGTGCGCGCCGAACAGGACGCTGGCCATGGGAAGCCCCGAGGCGAGGGACTTCTTCGACCCGGCGAACTGGATCGCGATGCGGTCCTCACGGTGGAAGCCCAGCGCCTTCCCGCCGTACCAGGTGAGCGTCAGCATCACCGCGAGCAGCACGGCCTCGACCGCGAGCAGTCCCGCCAGTCGCACCGCGCTCACCTGGTGCCATATGCCCTGCACCATGCCCTCGCTGAACGCGGTGTAGACGACGAGCAGGATCGAGCCGCGGTCGACGTACCCGAGAACCTTCTTGTGGCGCGTGATGAACTGGCCGATCCAGCGGCGCAGCACCTGCCCGGCGAGGAACGGCACCAGCAGTTGGAGCACGATCTTGACCAGCGAGTCCGCGGAGAATCCGCCGCCGCTGCTGCCCAGCAGTGCCGCGGCGAGCAGTGGGGTGACGACGATGCCCGCGAGGGAGGAGAAGGAGCCGGCGCAGATCGCGGCGGGCACGTTGCCGCGGGCCATGGAGGTGAAGGCGATCGACGACTGGATGGTCGAGGGGACGAGCGTGAGGAAGAGCAGACCGGTGTAGAGGTTGTGGGTCAGGAGCACCGGTTCGAGGCCGCGGGCGGCCAGGCCGAGCAGCGGGAAGACGACGAAGGTGCAGGCCAGCACGGTGACGTGGAGCCGCCAGTGCTTGAGGCCCTCGACCGCCTCGCGGGTGGAGAGCCGGGCCCCGTAGAGGAAGAAGAGGAAGGCGATGGCGGCCGTGGAGGCGCCCGACGCGACGTCGGCGCCCGTACCCCGTGCCGGGAGCAGGGCCGCCAGGCCCACTGTCCCGAGCAACAGCAGGATGTAGGGGTCGATCGGCATCCAACTCGGCCACTGCAGGCGTTTCACGGTGCTCCACTGCTCAGACGTCGTACGGTGCGGCCCCGGGGCAAGGGTGGTCCCGGGGCGGGTCGTGCCCTCTCCATCGTCCTCTTCCGGTCCGCGATCGGGAATCCGTCATACCGTTCTGACTGTCATCGCGATTCGCGATAACGTGGAGGTGTGTACGACCCCTCCCAGCTGCGTACCTTTCTGGCGGTGGCCCAGACCCTGAGCTTCACGCAGGCCGCCCGGCGGCTCGGGCTGCGCCAGTCGACCGTCAGCCAGCACGTACGCCGCCTGGAGGACGCGGTGGGACGGCAGCTGTTCTCGCGGGACACGCACTCCGTGGAGCTCACCGAGGACGGCGAGGCGATGCTCGGCTTCGCGCGCCGCATCCTGGCGGTTCACGAGCAGGCGACCGCCTTCTTCACGGGCACCCGGCTGCGCGGCCGGCTGCGCTTCGGCGCCTCCGAGGACTTCGTACTGACCCGGCTCCCGGAGATCCTGGAGGGCTTCCGGTACGACCATCCGGAGGTGGACCTGGAGCTGACGGTCGAGCTGTCCGGCACGCTGCACGAACAGCTCACGGCGGGCAGGCTGGACCTGGTGCTGGCGAAGCGGCGGCCCGAGGACCCGCGCGGCGAGCTGGTCTGGCACGACCGCCTGGTGTGGATCGGCGCGGAACGCCTGCGGCTCGACCCCGACCGCCCGGTCCCCCTGATCGTCTACCCGCCCCCGGGCATCACCCGCGCCCTCGCCTTCGAAGCCCTGGAGCGCCAGGGCCGCGCGTGGCGCATCGCCTGCACCAGCGGCAGTCTGAACGCCCTCGTCGCGGCGGCCCGCGCGGGCCTCGGCGTGATGGCCCACTCACGCGGACTGATCCCCCCGGGCCTCGTCCGCGTACCCGACCGCGCGGGCCTCCCGGAACTGGGCGAGGTCGACTTCGTCCTGGTGCACGGGCAGCGGCGTACGTCCGCACAGGGCGCGGCGGACGCCCTCGCGTCCGCGATCCTGGGAGGCGGGGACCGGCTGCTCGGGGGCGGCGGGCCTAGGGCCCGTCCGGCGGATCCGGCCGCAGGAAAATGACGGTGCCTCATCGCCGCAGATGGGCGTGCCGGCCCCCGCATCTGCGGCATGATCCGCCGGACGGGCCCTAGCGGGTCGGCCTCGCGTACGTGAGTTGCTTGATGCGGCGCAGGAACGGGGTCGTCTCGACGTGCTGGACCCCTTCGAGGGTGCCGAGGCGGCCGCTCAGGTAGGCGTAGAGGCCCGCCGTGTCACGGGCTACGGCGGTGACGACGATGTTGGAGGGGCCGGCCGTCGCCGCGGCGAAGGCGATCTCGTCGTGGGTGGCGAGGCCCTCTCCGACGGAGTGCAGGGCCGCCGGGGCCGCGGTGATCCACAGGACGGCGGCGCAGCCGTAGCCGAGGGTCTCGGAGTGGTACTCGAACGTCGACGTACACGGCGCCGGAGGCGAGCAGCGCGGCGAGGCGGCGCTTGACGACGGACTCGGAGCGACCGGTGGCGCGCTGGAGTTCCGGATAGGTGGCGCGTCCGTCGCGTTCGAGCGCGGCGACCAGCGGTTCGTCCTCGGGGTCGCAGCAGCGACAGGTCCAGGAGCGGGTGGGCGACCCGCCGCTCGACGAGGACGAACGCGACCAGCGCCAGCGCCGCCGTCCCGAACGATCCCGTCACCACTGTGATCCCGTACCTGTCCATCTGGATGCAGACCGTGCTGGGCATGAGCCCGGTGCGCGGCGGGCTCACCCTGCTCCCGCTGACCGGCGCGACGATGGTGGTCGCGATCCTCGCCGGGAAGCTGCTGCACGGGGTGCCCGCGCGGCAGACGATAGGCGGCGGGCTGCTCCTGGTCGGCTCGGGCGCGTTCTGCCAGGCCGTGCTGGACGCGGGTACGAGCTGGACGGTCCTGATGCCGGGCCTCGTCCTGGTCGGGATCGGCACGGGCTTCGTGTCCCCCGCCATCACGGGCGCCGCGCTCGCCGCCGTACCGCCGGAGCGGGCGGGCATGGCGGGCGGCGCGGTGAACACGGTCCGCCAGCTGGGGTACGCGCTCGGGGTCGCCGTCTTCGGGACGGAGCTGACCTCCCGCATGCGGGACACGCTCTCGCACGACGCGGCCCACGCCCTGGCCGGCGGCGGCGCCGGGGCCCTGCGCGGCCCTCTCTCCGAACACACCCTGCGGGCCGCGTTCGCCTCGGGGCTCGACTCGGCGTCGGTGGCGGCGGGCGTGACGGGGATGGCCGCCGGTGCGCTGGTACTGGTGTTGGTGCGGACGCCGCGCGCTGTGACGGACACGGCCGAGGCACCGGCGATGCGGGCGACGGCGTCCCGCGCATGACACCGGTGAGGGCCCGGTCATGACACCGGCGGAGCCGGTCCCGGAGCCACGGGGACCGGCTCCGGCGGTAGCCGCACAGCGCGGAATCGGAAATTCCGTGTCCGGTATCCGGCGTCCCGTGCTCCGTAGGAGGGTCGTACAGATTCCGTGGAGATTACGGGACCGAAACCTACGGAACCGTACGGGATTCTGTCCGGCCCTTCCCCATGTGCGGGCATTTTCTCGGCTGACCTGTGCGTATGCCGCACACACCCCCGGCCGACCCCCGCTCCGGCACCCCTCCCGCCCGACGGCGAGGTGGGGTAGCTTTCACGGCGCTGTGCGGAGCGCCACTAGGAGCGGGATTGCGCGAGTTCACCAACCCTCCGTTGGCGTCGGCGCCGCCGGTGGGCGGCTTGGCCGACGTCATATTCGACCATGCCCAGGAGGACCCGCTGCGGGCCGCGTTCGGCCGCAAGGACGAGAACGAACAGTGGCGCGATGTGACGGCCGCCGAGTTCCGTGACGAGGTCCTCGCACTGGCCAAGGGACTGCTCGCCCAGGGAATCCGATTCGGCGACCGGGTCGCGATCATGTCCCGTACCCGCTACGAATGGACACTCTTCGACTACGCGTTGTGGACGATCGGCGCCCATGTCGTCCCCATGTACTCGACGTCCTCGGCCGAGCAGGTCTTCTGGATGCTGCACGACGCGCAGGTGTCGGCGGCGGTGGTCGAGCACGAGGACCACGCGATGACCATCGCCACAGTGATCGACCGGCTGCCCCAGCTGCACAAGCTCTGGCAACTGGACTCGGGCGCGGTGCAGGAGCTCTACGAGGCGGGCACGGGCATCGACGACGAGGTGGTGCACCGGCACCGGCGCGCCGTCACCCCCGAGTCGATCGCGACGATCATCTACACCTCGGGCACCACGGGCCGCCCCAAGGGCTGCGTCATCTCGCACGCCAACTTCATGGCCGAGGCGAGCACGGTCATCGGGCTCATGGAACCGATCTTCACCTCCAAGCGCGACAACGGGGCATCCACACTGCTGTTCCTGCCGCTCGCGCATGTCTTCGGGCGGATGGTCCAGGTCGCGGGAGTGCTCGGGAAGGTCAAGCTGGGCCATCAGCCGCAGATGCATGCCGCCGTGCTGCTGCCCGACCTGGCAGCGTTCCAGCCGACGTTCATCCTGGCGGTGCCGTACATCTTCGAGAAGGTCTTCAACGCGGCCCGCCGCAAGGCCGAGAAGGACGGAAAGTCCGGACCCTTCGAGAAGGCCGTGGAGGTCGCGGTCCGCTACGCGGACGCGATCGAGGCGAAGGCGTGGGGGATCGGCGCCGGGCCGTCGGCGAGCCTGCGGATGCAGCACCAGTTCTTCGACAAGGTCGTCTACACCAAGATGCGCGCCGCCATGGGTGGCCGGGTCAGACACGCGGTCTCGGGCGGCTCCGCGATGGACCGTCGGCTCGGGCTGTTCTTCGCCGGCGCAGGCATCCAGATCTACGAGGGATACGGGCTCACCGAGACCACCGCCGCCGCGGTCGTCACCCCGCCCGAGCGAACCCGGTACGGGACGGTCGGCCAGGCCATTCCGGGCACGACCGTGCACATCGCGGACGACGGCGAGATCTGGCTGCACGGCGACAACATCTTCCAGGGCTATCTGAACGACCCCAAGGCCACCGACGCCGCACTGCACGACGGCTGGCTCGCCACCGGCGACCTCGGCGCCCTCGATGAGGATGGCTTTCTCACCATCACCGGGCGCAAGAAGGAGATCCTGGTGACCTCCGGCGGCAAGAGCGTCTCGCCGGGCGTCCTGGAGGAGCGCGTGCGCGACCATCCGCTGGTCGCCCAGTGCATCGTGGTCGGCAACGACCGGCCGTACATCGCGGCGCTCGTCACCCTCGACTCCGAGGCCGTCGATCACTGGCTCCAGATGCGGGGCAAGACGCGGCTGTCCCCGTCCGACCTGGTGCGCGACCCGGACCTGGAGACCGAGGTGCGGCGGGCGGTGGTCGCCGCGAACACCCTGGTCTCGCAGGCCGAGTCGATCCGTACGTTCCGGATACTGGCGAACCAGTTCACCGAGGAGCACGGCTTGCTGACGCCTTCGCTGAAGTTGAAGCGGAAGGCGATCGAGAACGCGTATGCGACGGAGGTGGAGGCGTTGTACCGGGCATGAGCCCGCTGCAACGCCCCCGTCCGGCTAGTTGATGCTCACCTTGAAGATCTTGTCCGAGCCGTCCGCCGCTCCTCCGTTGTTGTCGCAGTTGGTGGTGGAGAGCCAGAGCTGGTCGGCGCCGGGCACCTTGGTGACCGTGCGCAGGCGGCCGTAGGTGCCGACGTAGTACGCCGTCGGCGTGCCGACGTTCTCCGTGTCGCCGGTGATGGGGATGCGCCACAGCCGTTCGCCGCGCAGGGACGCCATGTAGACGACGTTGCGGACGATCGCGATGCCGCTCGGTGACGCCTCGGAGACGTTCCAGGTCGCCTTCGGGTTGGTCATCCCGGAGACGCTGCAACTGCCCTCGCAGGTCGGCCAGCCGTAGTTGGCGCCCGGTTTGATGAGGTTGAGTTCGTCCTTGGAGCTGTTGCCGAACTCCGCCTCCCACAGGCGGCCGTTGCGGTCGAAGGCGAGGCCCTGCGGGTTGCGGTGCCCGTAGCTGTAGACGTAGTTGCCGAACGGGTTGCCGGGGGCGGCCTTGCCGTCCGTCGTCATCCGCAGGATCTTGCCGTTCAACGAGGTCTTGTCCTGGGCCAGTTCGGGTGTCTGGGCCTCGCCGGTGGAGACGTACAGATAGCCGTCGGGGCCGAAGGCGAGGCGTCCTCCGTTGTGGTAGCGGTTCTTCTTGATGCCCTGGAGGAGAACCGTGTAGTCGGTGAGGGAGCTGCCGTCGTAGGTCATGCGGACGACGCGGTTGCCCTCGGAGGCCGTGTGCATGAAGTACACGTAGTGGTTGGTCGCCCACTTCGGGTCGACGGCCACGCCCAGCAGTCCGCCCTCGCCGTTCGTGGTCACGGCGTTCGGCACGGTTCCGACCTGGGTCCTCGTGCCGTCCTTGGTGACCTTCCAGACCCGGAAGTCGTCCCGCTCGGTGACCAGCGCGGTCTGCCCGTCGGGCATCCAGTATGTGCCCCACGGGATCGTCCAGCCGCTGGAGACGGTCCCGATGGACGAGGGGACCCCGCCGTCGGTGGCACAGGCCTTGGTCGTGAAGGTGACCGTGTTGCTCTGCGGCGACACATTGCCGGCCGCGTCGCGCGCCACCACGTTCAGCGTGTACGGGCTGTTGCAGGCGAGCCCGGTGAGCGTGGTCGACGTACCGGTGACGCTCTTGTAGACCGTCGTGTCGCTGCGCACGTCGTAGCCGACGACCGCCTTGTCGTCGGTCGAGGCGCCCCAGCTCAGGTCGGCGCTGGTGGCCGTGACGTTCGAGGAGGTGAGGGTGCCGGGTTTGCCGGGCGGGGTGGTGTCGGAGCTGGGCCGAGTCGTGCAGTCGACGACCGGGCCGGCCTGGGAGGCGTTGCCTGCGGCGTCGCGGGCGATGACGGTGAGGTTGTAGGTGGTGTTCGGACTCAGGCCGGTGAGCACCTTGGAGGTCGCGTCGCCGGCCGCCTCGCCGAGCTTGTTGCCGTGCTCGTAGAGGTCGTACGCGGCCACGCCGACGTTGTCCGTGGAGGCGCCCCAGGAGAGGGTGAGGGCGTCCTCGCCGATGGCCGAGCAGCTCGGCTGGCCGGGTCGCGACGGGGCCTGGGTGTCCGCCGCCGCACCGACGCCGACGCGGTCGAGGTTGGGGCCGCCGTTCGCCGTGGTGGCGGTCGCGCGGATCTTGTTGGAACCGGCGTCGAGCGTGACGTTCACACTCTTCGTCGCCCAGGTGTTCCAGTCGGTGGTGGCCGGGAAGGAGACCCCGGAGGCGACGACCGTGCCGTTGACGGACAGGTCCATCGGGCGGTCGACGCTCGTGCCGTTGGCGTAGCGCAGGGCCAGCGAGGAGGTGCCGGCCGTGGCAGCGCTCACCGTGAACTCCACGTACGAGCCGGTGATGTTGGTGTAGTCGACGAAGCCGGTGCCCGTGTAGCCGGTGTGGTTGGTGGCGACGGCGCCCTGCGAGATCGTGGCGTCCTCGGCCTGGTAGTCGGTGGCCGCCTGCGCCGCCGTGCCGGCCAGTGCGACGAGCGGCACGGCCAGGACGAGCGAGAGGCACCAGGGCAGCGCTCTGTTGAGTTTCATGGGTTCGTCCCCTCAGCCCGTGTACTGGGCGAAGACCTTGAGGTAGTCGTACGGCTGCTGCGACACGCCGCTGCAGGAGTCACCGTCGGAGCCGGAGCCACAGGCCCGGTCGCGGTTCACGGACCAGTAGGTGAGGCGCCCGATGTGGTGCTGCTGGGCGTAGGCGAGCATGGTCTTGAAGTCGGCGACGCGCACCAGTTCGCCGGAGTCGTCGGTCTTGCCGTTCATGGACGACAGGCCGATGTGCGCGTACGCCGTCGCGTCGCTGTATCCATAGGCCGACTTGACCCGTGCCTTGAGGCCCTCCATGGCCTGGGTGGTGAGCGTGCCCATGTTCGTGGTGCCGCCGCCGAAGTCGAACGGCATGACGCACCAGATGTCGTTCGCGAGGCCCGAGGCGGCGCCGCGCTTGATCATGTCGACGCCGGTGGAGTCCGGGCCGCTGGTCGTCGTGCCGAAGGTGATGATGGTCTTGAGGCCGGAGTTGTTGGCCTTCACGATCTTCAGCGCGTCGATCACGCGTTGCCGGACGGTGGCGTTGCTCCACTCGGTGTTCTCGATGTCGATGTCGATGACCTTGAGGCCGTAGGCGTTGACGACCTTCTGGTAGGCGCCCGCGAGCGCCGAGGCGCTGGAGCACTTCTCGCCGAGCTTGGCACCGCTCCAGCCGCCGATGGAGACGACGACGTCACCGCCGGCCGCGCGGATCGCGTTGATCTTCGACTGGTCGTTGCCGCCGGTCAGCGGGCGCGAGCCGTCCCACTTCGGGTTGCAGGAGCCGTCGGAGAGAACGAACGCGAGCGTGAACCACTTCACCCCGGTGGCCGACATGACCGACGTCGGGTTCTGCGGGCTGCCCCAGCCGAGGTACTCGTAGGGCGCCACCGCCATGCCGGGTGAGGCCGCGGCGGCCTTCAGGGCAGGGCTCACCGGCTTCACCCGGATCAGGCGCGTCTCCCCCGGGCGCAGGCTCGCGCTGTACGAGTCGGCGATCGTGCCCTTGTGGGAGCCCGACCACAGGTCCGTGACGTCACCGGAGCCGGTGAAGCCGACCTGCGACCAGTTCACACTCACCGTGGAGTTGCCGGACGTGCCGGTGTTGAAGAGGGCGACGACGTACCGACCGTCGCTCTCCTTCTTGCTCCAGACCTGCTTGACGCCACTGCTCACGATCCGCTTCGCGGCGACGCCGTCCTGATCGACGCCGATGAGGCGGTCGTTGGTCAGCATCGGTCTGTCGACGGAGTCGAGGTTGGTCAGGTCCGTGCCGAGCAGCAGGGGCGCGCCCGCCATCGCCCACAGGGTGAAGTGCGAGCGGCGCTGGTCGGCGGTGAGGCCCGCCTGGTCACCGTTGCCGATCTCCAGGGAGTCCAGGTCGTTCCAGCCCCCCGGGCCGGCGTACTGCTGCCAGTTGGCGGCCGAGGTGAAGCGCGCGGAGACATGCGACCAGTCGGTCAGCGGATAGCCACTGCCGTTGTCGCCGGAGCCGCAGTAGCACTCGACGTCGCCCTGGGTGCGCCAGCTGTTCGCCAGTGACTTCCAGGTGGAGGCATGGGCGATCGGCAGGTTGTTGGACAGGGCGAAGGTGATGGGCCGGCCGGTGGCCCGCAGCGCCTTGTCCCAGGCCTGGACGTCGGGGATGTCGGCGCTGCCCACCCCGTCGATCTTCAGGTAGTCGACTCCCCAGGAGGCGAACTGCTTGGCCCATGAGTTCACGAACTCCTGGGCCCCCGGCTTCCCGTAGTCGATGTAGTACATGTTCTTGCAGTTGTAGTTCTTCTCGGTCTTCGAGGTGTCCGCGATATCGGCCGCGTGGTACGAGGTCCCCTCGATCGGCGTGTTCCTGGTGACGGCGTTCTTGGCGATGCCCGGCGTCACGTAGAAGCCGAACTTCAGCCCCTTGGAGTGGATGTAGTCGGCCAGCGCCTTGATCCCGGCGGGGAATTTGGTGGTGTCGACGGTCCAGCGCCCGTAGGAGTCGACGACGAATCCGTCTCCGTCGCACTTCTGCCAGAAGTCGTCGAGGTTGATGTACACGAAGCCGTGGTCCTTGAGCCCGCTCGCGACGAGCGCGTCGGCCTGCGCCTTGATCTTCGCCTCGGTCGGCCAACGGCGCACGAAGCTCCAGCTGCTCCAGCCCATGGCGGGGCGGAGGGCCTGGCCGTTGTCCGAGTACGTGTGGACGGTGGCCGCCGAGGTGGCGTACGACGTGCCGATCCAGGCCTCGTCGATCCGCAGCCGCTTGGAGCGGGTGGTGTCGGTGGACGCGGCCCAGGTGGTGTCGACTTCGAGGCGTACGTAACGGGCGTTGGCGGCGGTCAGGTCGATCCCCTGGATGCCCCGTCGGCTCGCGAGCTGACCGGTCTTGACCGCGCTGCCCCAGGTGGACCCGTCGTTGCTGAGGAACACCTTGTAGTCCTTGATACGTGCGGACTGCTCGGTGTCGGAGCGCGCGTAGGCGACGGAGTCCTCGCGCTGGTTGAGGCCGATGTACTGGACCCTCTTCGCGCTGCCGAGGTCGAAGGTCAGGTTGACGGGCAGCGTCTTGTTGCTGTCCCAGTAGGTGAGGTAGTCACCGTCGCCCGCGGCAGCCGGGCCATGACCGCTCGCCGAGGCGCTCGCGGACATCGTGACGCCGGACGCGATGCCCTGGCGGCCGGCCGTGGTGACCTTGAAGACGGTGTCGTACGGGTCCCAGTTCGCCAGGCCGGTCAGGGTGAGCACGCCGCCCGACTGGGACCAGGAAACAGCCGCTCCCGTACGGAGGTTGGTGACGGAGGCGATGCGGTAGCCGTTGTCGCGGATGCGCAGGGTGCTGGTGCTGGGCGGGGTCAGTACGTGGATGTACTGGAGGTCGGGGTCGGTCTTGCTGACCGTGGTGACACCGTGGGCCCCGTCGTTCCAGAAGCCGGGCTTGAGGCCGCCGTACAGGTATCCGCCGCCCTCGGTGCCGTGCAGTGACTGCCAGATGGGGCCGAGATAGGAGTTGGCGAAGTTGTTGAAGGCCTCCTGATTCGTTGGGAACTTGCCGTTGACCTGCGCGGTCTCGGCCATCAGGGCCTTCACGGAGGAGCCGGCGTTGGTGATCAACCGGCCGAGGGTGAGCATCTTGTCGACGGAGGGGTTGGAGCCGTCGTACCACCACGCCCCGCTCGACGGCAGCTTGAAGTCGGCTTCGGTGAGGCGGGGCCCGGCCGTGTAGACGGCCTGGGGGTAGTCGTAGGACGGGGTCATGCCCGTCTTCTGCTCATTGCTGATCATGTCCATGATCGGCGTGTCTTCGTTGTTGTTGCTCAGCGTGTAGTTCGGGCGCTTCTGCTGGATCTGCGCGTACAGGTCGTGGCTCTCCCAGTACGCGTTGTCGTTGTCGATCCAGAAGCCGCCGAGGTCCGGATAGCGGTCCATGACCTCGAAGAAGTTGTCGTAGCTGAAGCGGCCGAAACCGTCGCGGGTGGATAGGTCGACGTCGGTGCCCTTGTAGGCGGAGTACGCGGCCGAGTCGAGCCACTCGTGGCCGCCCTCGCCGTGCCACTGGGGGTCGTCGGTCATGTAGAGGATGACCTTGAGGCCCTTCGCCTTGGCGGCGGTGATGAGTTCGCCGAGGAAGTCCCGCTTGGTGGAGCAGCTGCCGGGGATCTTCGAGGGCCAGGGGCGGGCGTAGCCGAGGCGGCTGTGGAAGGTGGCGAGGACGAGGTACTGGGTGTGCAGTTTCTGGGCCTCGTTCACCCAGTAGTCGGGTGTCCAGCCGCCGCCCGTGACGTCGTTCTCCCAGGCGGTGCAGCTGGTGTGGGCGGGGGCGGTGCGTTCGCCCCAGTGCAGGAAGAGTCCGCCGACGGAGCCGCGCAGGAAGGCCTGGCGGGGGTTCTCGAGGTCGAGCGGCTTCACACCTGTGTACGGCCGCTGCACGGCGGTGGTCGCCGTCGCCGTGCTCTTGGCTGCCGTACCGCAGTTCTCACTGGAGCCGCCGGCGGAGACCCGCAGGGCGCCGCCCGAGGTGTTGTGACTGTCCATCAGACAGTAGCCGGTGACGTTCTGGAAGCCCATGTCGTGGGGTGAGCCGCTCCCCCGCTGGGCCGTGAACCGGGTGAACCTGATCCCGTTCGCGGCGTTCGCGATGACGGCCGGGCGTCCGTCGTCGGCCGCGTACTTCACCGAGCTGTCCGTGAAGGTCACGTTGTCGGCGTTGTGGACGTACCAGCCGTAGGCGGGCCGCGTGCCGATGGCCTTCGGGTTGTAGTCGTTCGGGTCATTGCTCGGCACGGCGGTGGCCATGGTGCCGTTGCCGCCGGGGACGGTGATGTCGACGTTGGTGAAGGTGACCCCGTTGATCCGGTGGCCGCTCTCGCCCCACAGCGTCGGGCTGAAGGACGGACTCACCCCGGTCGCCGTGATGTTGTCGTACGTGACGTTGCTGATCGAGCCGATGCCGGGACTGTTGCCGCAGCGCTTTCGGGTACCGATCTTCTGCATGATCGGCGAGCGGACACCGGTCATGGTGATGTCGCGGTAGTGGACGTCGGAGATCTTCGCGCCGTCCATGGAGACCATGCCGAGCCCGGACTTGTCGGAGCCCTCGATGCGTATCTTGGCGAACTGGTAGTCGGAGAAGTCTCCGCAGGTCTCGGACCCGAACATCAGGGCGTTGCAGCACACCGCCGACAGATAGGAATCGCTCACCCGCACATGGCCGTTGGGGAGCTTGGCGCCGAGCGCGTAGTCGCTCTTGAAGACGAGGGCGTCGTCGTTGGCCTTGATGCTGGCGTTCGTGACCGTGACGTTGGTCGTGCTGATGACGTTCCAGCCGTCGCGGTCGCTCGCCGTGTCGATGGTCAGGTGGTCCGAGGTGACGTTCGTACAGCCGTTGATGAGGGCCGCGAAGTGGCCGCCGCGCCGCAGGGTCAGGCCGTCGCCGAGGCGCAGGCCGTCGCAGCGGGTCAGCGAGAGGATCTTGTCTGCCTCGCCGGACTTGGGGTTGCCGGTGATGAGGTTGCCGAGGCCGTCGATGACGCCGTCACCGACGAAGCCGATGTGTGTCAGTCGGTCGCCGTAGATCATCGCGTTGTGGAAGTGGCTGTGCCCGTAGTCCTGGTAGGCGTCGTTGGGGTTGGCCTCGGGCGGGTCGTAGGTGTCCGCGCTGGAGCCCTGGATCGTCGCGCCCTTGTCCACTTGAAGAGTGACCTCGCTCTTCATGTGGATGGTGTTCTTGGACTTGTACTGGCCGGCGGGGAAGCGGACGGTGCCGCCGCCCGCCGCGTTGGCGGCGGTGACGGCCTTGTTGATGGCGGGGGTGTCGTTGGTGGAGCCGTCGCCCTTGGCTCCGTAGTCGTGGACGTCGAAGACGGCGGCGTGGGGTTTGGCGGCGGGCGCGGTGGTGGACGTGGGTGGGGTGGCGGTTCGGGGGGCCGCGAGGGCCTCGGGGTGGGTCAGGCCGAGTACGACGGCGAAGGCGAGGAAGACGCTCGCCGCCCAACTCCGTTTTCTCATGGGGGGTTTCATGGAACGGCTCCTCATACCAGTTGGTAGCCGCGCAGGTTGGTCAGCAGCAGGTAGCAGTCCTGCAGGGACCCGGAGGTGTCGCCGAGGGACCGGTAGATGCCCCACTTGGGGCGCACCCGGTCGGCGAGGAAGGTGTCGACGCCCGACTTGGACGCGTCGATGACGGTGGTGGAGCCGTTCTTGAGGATCCAGCGGAGGGTGCCCGCGGAGCCGTTGCCGACCTTGATCTGGAAGTCGACGTCGATCCATTTGTTCTGCAGCGGCTCCAGATCGGTGCGGCCGATGAGGATGTCGTCGATCGCGAGCTTCAGCTCGATGGTCTGCACCCCGTTCACCCGGCGCAGTGACTGCACGACGATCGGCGAGGTGCCGGTGCCGGGCTGCTTCATCTGCATGATGTGGGTGAAGGTGGTGGTCGCCTTCAGCGAGCTCGGGATGTACATCGAGTACGTGACCCGCCAGGTCTGGCCCACGGCCCACTTGAGGTAGTCACTGCCGCTGCCGTTGCGCAGGCCCGTGACTTCCTGGCGCTGGCGGTCCGTCGAGGTGTCGCGGTCGACGGTGTGCATGTTGAAGCGCCAGTTGTCGCCGGTGGCGAAGATGTGCGGCTGCCCCGCGGGGTGCGAGTCGGCGCGGTCGTCCTCGATCGTCTCGAAGGCGCCGAGCTTGTCGCCGCTCGCCGACGGGGACCACTTCAGCTGCCAGGAGGCGGCGTGGGCGGCGGTGGCCGTCGCCGGGATGCCGACCGCGGCTCCGGCGGCGCCGCCGAGCGCCGCGCCGAGCAGGGTCCTTCTGGTGGTGCTCATGGCTGACTCACCTCGTCCTGAGTGGGTGGGCTGTGAGCTGTTCGTTCATGATCAGAAAGGCGCCGAGGCCGTGGAAGTCGTTCGTGGCCCGGTCGCGGGCGATGTAGTACGCGTAGTCGCCGACATTGGTGCCGATGGAGATGTCGGTGAGGTTGGTGCGGCCGTCGGAGCCGACCGACAGCCTGGAGAGGACGCCCTGGTAGCCGCGTTGCGCAACGGACGCGTAGTGCGGGTCGAGGTAGCCCTGCTGAGCACCGCGCGAGAGGGCGTAGGTGAACATGCTGGAGCAGGACGTCTCGGTCCAGTTGTCGCTGCGGGCGCCCTTGTCGATCACCTGGAACCAGCGGCCGGTGGCCGGGTCCTGGTACTTCTCCAGACCTGCGGCCAACCTTCTGAAAATGCCCACGAGTTGGGGCCGCCTGGGGTGATTGACCGGGATCGCGTCGAGCACGTTGACGATCGCCATCGCGTACCAGCCGACCGCCCGGCACCAGTGCTCCGGGGCGAGACCGGTCGCCGGGTCGGCCCAGCTCACCGTTTTCGACTCGTCGTAGGCGTGCTTCAACAGGCCGTTCGCCACCTGGAGATGGTTGCCGTAGACGTAGAGCTGCTTGGCGGCCTCGTCGTTCGCGTAGGTCGCGTCCCCGAACTCCTTGCCGTACTCGACGAGGAACGGATTCACCATGTAGACGCCGTCCGACCAGAGTTGGTGGGCCCGGCTGCTGGTGTCGGCGTGCCAGAAGCCTCCGTCGGCGGTGCGCGGGTAGGTGTTCAGACGGTTCCGGATCTTCAGGGCCGCCTTGCGGTAGCGGTCCTGGCCCGTCTCGTGGTGCAGGATCGTCAGCAGCCGGCCCGCCTGCATGCTGTCGAGGCTGTTGAAGCTCTGGCCGATCGAACCGTCGCTCGACACGAAGCGGTCGACGTAGCTCTTGATGTAGGTGAGATAGCGGGCGTCGTGCGTGCGCTGGTACGTGAGGTACTGGCCGTAGAGATACAGCCCGACCGGGTACGACCAGCCGCCGATCGTGCTCGGGGTGTAGCGGGCCATGGTCGAGTCGATCAGGGCGACGGACCAGTCCTGGGCGGCGGCGGGCCTTCCCACGGGCGCTGAGGACAAAGGTGTCGGGGGTGCGGTGGCGGCCACCGTGGTCAGGCCGGCGGTGGTGAGCACGCCCGCCATCAGCGCTGCCCGCAGTCGTCGTCTCATGTTCCTCCCTCTCGGTAGGCGTAGGCGGAGTTCCTGAGCGGGGCCTCGTCGACGAGCGCGCGGACGAGGTGGTGGTCGGGTGCGTGGCGGCAGGCCGGGTCGGTGCGGGAGGCGTCGCCGGTGAGCGCGAACGCCTGGCAGCGGCAGCCGCCGAAGTCGGTCGTGCGCAGGGCGCAGCCGCGGCAGGGGTCCGGCATCCAGGCCTCGCCCCGGTAGGCGTTGAAGGCCTTCGACTCACGCCAGATCCAGTCGAGGCGGTGTGCGCGCACGTTCGGCGCGTCGAGTGTCGGGAGTGTCGCGGCGGAGGGGCACGGGAGCGCGGTGCCGTCCGGGGCTACGGTGAGGGAGACGGCGCCCCAGCCGCCCATGCAGGGTTTCGCGGTGGCGTCGAGAAGGTCGGGGGCGACCCAGACCAACTCCAGGGAACCGGTGAGTTGTTCGCGTCGGCGGCGCACGGTGACGCGGGCCCGTTCGACCTGGTCCCGGGTCGGCAGCAGGGCGGTGCGGTTGCGGGCGGCCCAGCCGTAGTACTGCGTGTGGGCGAGCTCGATCCGGTCGGCGCCCCAGGCGAGGGCGAGCGTGATCAGGTCGTCGACGGCGTCGATGTTGGCCCGGTGCAGCACGACGTTCAGACCGAGCGGCAGCCCTGTCGCCCGCACCAGCCGTGCGGCGCGCTCCTTGGCGGTGAACGCGCGGGCTCCCGCGATGAGTTCGGCATCCTGGGGATCGGTGTGCTGCACGGAGAGCTGGACGCTGCGCAGTCCCGCGTCCAGCAGCTCCGCGAGCCTTCGCTCGTGCAGGCCCACACCGCTGGTGACGAGCTGGGTGTAGAGGCCCGCGGTGTCGGCGGCGACGACGATCCGGGTGAGATCGCGCCTGAGGAGGGGTTCGCCGCCGGACAGGTGGGTCTGGACAACGCCCAGGTCAGCGGCTTGACGAAAGACGTCGGTCCAATGTTCGGCGGTCAGCTCTCTTGACCGACTGATCAGTTCGACGGGGTTGGAGCAATACGCGCAGCGCAGCGGGCAGCCGTGGGTGAGTTCGGCCAGCAGGGCCCAGGGGGGATCGACGGTCGCGGTCATCGCAGCCAGCCCTCCTCGTGCAACGCCGAGAGGAATCGGGGTACTTCGTCGGCGACCGGCGCGCCGGGGAAGCGTTCGGCGAGCGCGGTGACGATCTCGGGCACCTCGCGCCTGCCGTCGCAGAGCCGAACGACACTCCCGGCGTGGCCGCGCAGGACGACCACGCGTTCGGGCATGAGCAGTAAGTCGGTGTCGCGGACGGGATCATGACGGAGCATCACGGAGCGGGCGAGAACGGGACGCCAGGTCACAGCGGGCCCCCTGCGGGGCCAGGCACCACCGGGGTGTCCGTCTGCACGGGTGCACCGAGGTGGCGGGCCGGGGCCTTCGTCGGCATCGACGCACTCGTGGTCCCTGCCTGCGCCGCCACGTCCGAAGCCCCGGAAGCCACGTCGCCGCCGACGACGTCCCGCGCGGCGCGGGGACGCCGCTGCGCGGGCCCGCGCGCACGCGGACTCGCCACCGAATCCGACAGACCCGGCGGGACGAATCCGGGCGAGACCTCCCCTGACGCTGACTCAGACACGAGGGGCGATGCATCTCCCGGCGCATGCTCAGACCCAAGAGGCGAGGCATTCCCCAGCGCATGCTCAGACACAAGGGGCTTGGACTCTCCGGGCACACCCTCAGACACCAAGGGCAACACATCCCCTGGTACGCGCTCGACCCCGAAGCCCGAGGCATCCCCCGGCACACCCCCGGACACGAAGAGCGAGGCATCTCCCGACGCATGCTCAGACACAAGAGGCGAGGCACCTCTAGGCACACCCTCAGACACCAAGGACAAGCCATCCCCCGGTACACACTCGACCCCGAAGCCCGAGGCATCCCCCGGCACACCCCCGGACACGAAGAGCGAGGCATCTCCCGACGCACCCTCGGGCACGGACGGCAAGGCATCTCCCGGCACACGCCCAGACGCGAGGGCCGAGGCATCCCCCGACGCGCCCTCGGACACGACGGGCAAGGCATCCCCCGCCGCCCCGCCCGAGGCACCCGGCAGTTGATCCGAACCTCTCCCCGGCCCACCCCGATGGCCGCGACCCGGTGTGCGCGGCAGGCCCGGTGCGGCGGCTGGGTCGCCCCGACCGGTACCCGCCGGCACCCCGTCCGACGTACCCGTCGGCACGGAGTCGCTCGCCCGGTCCACCGCGTCCAGGAGCGCCCACAGCACCTCGCACTTGAACGTCAGCGCCGCCACGGCCCGTTCCTGCTGTTCACGGGTGCGGGCCCAGCCCTGGACCAGGGCGAGCGCCTCCTCGCTGTCACGGCTGCCCTGCCCGACGCGGGTACGGAAATACGCGAGCCCCGCTGCCTCGATCCAGGGGTAGTACCGCTCGAACGCGGCGATCCGCGTGCGCATCAGCCCCGGTGCGGACAGCTCCGTGAGGGAGGCGGCGACCGCGTCGAGCGCGGGGCGCAGGCGGCAGAAATTGACGTAGCCCTCGACCGCGAGCCGGACGCCGGGCAGCACCCGGGCGGTGTCCCACAGCGCCGACCGTTCGAGGCCGGCGGCCTCGCCCAGCCGCAGCCAGCGTTCGATGCCGCCCTGTCCGACGGCGGTGCCGTCGTGGTCCTGGATCCTGCGGACCCACACCCGCCGCAGTGTGGGATCGTCGAACTTGGCCAGGATCAGGGCGTCCTTGACGGGGATGTGGCGTTGGTAGTGGAAGCGGTTGATGATCCAGCGGCGCAGCTCGGCCGGGGTCAACTCGCCCTCGTGCATACGGACGTTGAAGGGATGACGGTCGTGGTAGCGGTCCTCGGCGACGGCACGCAGCCGCTCGGTGAACTCGACGGTTCCCCAAGGGGCCGCGGCACCGTCGTCGCACACCGGTGTCGCGGTCATGGTTCGACAACCGTGGGGCTAGGCCGTGCGCGCCAGGTGCGGCCCGGCGGTCGCCGCTTCGGCAACCGGGCCCAGGCGGTCACCGAGGGCGTACGCGGTGACCTCCAGGGCGGTCTCGACGACCAGATACCCGGGGGTCTCCCAGACCCTTTCCTCCGATGTTTCCCGAACAACCTGCTCCGCGCGGCGGCCTTCGAGGACGTTCTTGTTCATGTGCGCGTACCTGCTTTCCTGATGGGTGGGGGGTGTAGAGCCCAGACAGGTGCTGGTGTTCACATGCATGCACCGGGTTCATGAACCCGTTCAGTGACGCCCTACAGAGTGGTCGGATGACGGAACTCGGTCAATGGTCCGGACCGATAAGGTCGGATCCATTTCCGGCCAATCTCCGGCCCTCGCCAGGAATCCACAGCGAATCCGCCGGTCAGGAATGCATAGCGGCCGGTGATCGTTGACCATGGGAGTACCACCCGACGACTTAAGGATCGAGAGCTCGTGAGCAAGGTCCCCCCGATCATCCTGAACAACGGCGTCGAGATGCCGCAGCTGGGCTTCGGTGTCTGGCAGGTCCCGGACGACGAGGCGGAGCAGGCCGTCGCCACGGCGCTGGAGTCCGGATACCGCAGCATCGACACCGCGGCGATCTACGGCAACGAGGAGGGCACGGGCAAGGCCATCGCCACCTCGGGCATCCCCCGTGAGGAACTCTTCGTCACCACCAAGCTCTGGAACAGCGACCAGGGGTACGACTCGACGCTCCGCGCGTTCGACACCTCCCTGGAGAAGCTCGGCCTGGACTACCTCGACCTGTATCTGATCCACTGGCCGCTGCCGACCCGGGGCAAGTACATCGACACGTACAAGGCCTTCGAGAAGCTCTACACGGACGGCCGGATCAAGGCCATCGGTGTCTCCAACTTCTACCCGGAGTACCTGGAGCAGCTGATCGAGGCGACGTCCGTCATCCCGGCCGTCAACCAGATCGAGCTGCACCCACACCTCCAGCAGCACGCGGTCCGCGACTACCACGCGCAGCAGGGCATCGCCACCGAGGCCTGGTCCCCGCTCGGCTCGGGCAAGGGCCTGCTGGAGATCCCGGCGATCGTCGCCATCGCCCAGAAGCACAACCGCACTCCGGCCCAGATCGTGCTGCGCTGGCACATCCAGCTGGGCAACGTCGTGATCCCCAAGTCCGTGACCCCGTCCCGGATCAAGGAGAACATCGACGTCTTCGACTTCTCGCTCGACACCGAGGACATCGCGGCGATCAGCGCGCTGAACGAGGACCGTCGCCTGGGTCCCGACCCGGCGACGTTCGACATGGGCTGAGCCCGGGCCCCATGGGCTGAGCTGCCCCGACCACGCCGTCGGCCCGGACACGCACCGCGTGTCCGGGCCGACGGCGTGGTCCCCCGCACGCGTCGACGCGCATCCACACCCTCCACGGCGGTTTCGACCCCTGGACCGGACCAACTCCGCCGGAGGGCTTGACGCGGTCATGCAAGAAGGCCACCTTGTACGGCAACCCGGTAAGGAAACTTTCCTAACAGAAGGGTCCCCCACAGTGCGCTCTCGAACACTGACCCTCGCGGCCGTCGCCGGTGCCGCGCTCCTCGCCACCGCGGCACTCCCGGCCAGCGCGTCGGGCTCCGTCTCCCCCCGTTCCGCCCAGGAGGGCTCGGTCAGCGCGGCCGACCTGCTCGCCAAGGTGACGTCCTGCTCGCAGATTTCGAACGGCAAGTACAAGACCGACGACGAGACCTCGGCCACCATCCCCGTGTGCGGCAAGAACGGCGCGGTGTTCTGGAAGGCCGACATGGACATCGACTGCGACGGTCAGGTCACCGGCAAGTGCAACGGCGACGCCGACCCCTGGTTCCAGGACGACACGGCGTTCCACCAGTCCGACGGGAAGCCGCTGCGCGCCGAGTCACTGCCGTATGTGGTCGTGCCCAGCACCAGCAGCATCTGGAAGTACACGAGTTACGGCATCAAGGGCGGCGGTGTCGTCGCCGTGATCTACAACAACAAGGTCGAGTACGCGGTGGTCGGCGACACCGGGCCCACGAAGATCATCGGCGAGGCGTCGTACGCCACGGCGAAGGCCCTCGGCATCGACCCCGACCCTGCCACGGGCGGGGCCGACTCCGGCGTGACCTACATCCTGTTCAAGAACTCCCAGGTGTCGCCGATCGAGAGTCACAGTGCGGCGGTGTCGCTCGGGGACTCGTTGGCGAAGCAGTTCCTGCAGAACAACTGAGGCGCCCGTAGGTCCGACGTCAGTTGGGCTGGCCGATCGGACGTACCACCACGGTGTTCACATCGACGCCCGCCGGCTGTCCGATCGCCCAGACGATCGACTCGGCGAGCTGGTCCGCCGTCAGCAGATGACCGGGTGGCAGACTCCCGTAGCTGTCCCAGAACGGGGTCTCCACCCGGCCCGGCGAGATCAGGGTCACGCCGACACCGAACTCGGTCACCTCGCGGCGGGCGTTCTCGGCGAGCCCGGTCACGGCCCACTTGGTGGCCCCGTAGATGTTGCCGGGGCCGTGGACGTGGCCCGCCACACTCCCGACCAGCACGATCCGGCCCCGCGTCTCCTTCAGGGCGTCGATGGAGGCCCTGATCAGCAGCGCGGGACCCAGCACATTGGTCAGCACCATCTCGGACCAGCCCGCCGGATCACCTCCGGCGACGGTGTCGTGCGTGGCGAAACCCGCGTTGGCGACGACGGTGTCGAGTCGCCCGAACTCCTTGAGCGTCAGCTCGACCGCGGCGCGCACCTGGTCGTACTCGGCCGCGTTCCCGACGACCGTCAACAGGCCCTCCGGGTTCCCGAGTTCCTCGGCAAAGGCACGCAGCCGCTCCGCACCGCGGCCGGTGACCGTGACCCGGTGGCCGGCGTCGAGCAGTCGCCGCGCGGCCGCGGCGCCGATGCCGCTTCCGCCACCGGTGATGAGTGCGACAGGTGAGTCGGTCATGGATACCCCCGTATGTGTGCGACAACGAGCGGGAGTACATCACTTGAAGTGCCCTCGAAGTCAAGGCCGGCACCGCCGACCTCCCTCAACACGTCCGCCGGTAGGGCACGTCGGGCAGATACCTGCGCCACTCGGCCCGAGTCGCCCCGCCCCCCGCCCGGGCGCACACATCGGCCGCCGCACGGTCCGGCGTCAACTGTGCC
The DNA here is from genome assembly GCF_055656965.1 of Streptomyces sp. NPDC111656. Lineage (NCBI taxonomy): Bacteria > Bacillati > Actinomycetota > Actinomycetes > Kitasatosporales > Streptomycetaceae > Streptomyces > Streptomyces sp. NPDC111656. The sequence continues at coordinate 63,549 of NZ_JBVKCA010000028.1, read as the reverse complement.
GAGCGCAGCGGCAGATGAGCTGTCGCGATGTGCAACTCCCCCGCACCCGGGGTGAATCCGATCGCGAGGACGGGTCCGTCACCGGTCGGCAGGGTCGCTCCCGCCAGCCGCGGGGACGCCGTCTCCCACACTCGGACCGAGCCGTCGTCCCGGCTCGCGGCCAGCAGCGAGCCGTCGGCCGAGAAGGCCAGGGCGGGCCGCTCGACGGTGGAGTCGGCGACTGCCAGGACGGCGATCCGGTGCTGGCCGCCCGCGTCCCACAGAGTGAGGCGCCCTTGGGTGTCGGCGGCGGCCAAGTAGCGTCCGTCCGGGCTGAAGACCGCGGTCGGCAGGAGGTCCTCGCCCTGGAGTCCCTGCCTGCGACGGCCCGTCGCGACGTCGATCAGAACTCCCTCGGCGGTCACGACCGTACGCCCGGCCGGGTCGATCGCGGCGGGGCCTTCGCTCCGACTTCCGACGACGTGGGAGACGGGATGCGCGCCCTGGCGGGTGACGAGGATCCCGTCGCGGGTGCTGACGGCGGTGTGCACCGTGCCGTCCGCGGCGACGGCACGCACCGCGGGCCGCACCGCGGGTTCGGTCGGCTTCCCGTCGGCGTCGAACGCGGCGTCCGTCCGTGCCTTCCTCCGCCACGCCGGGCTGATGAGCCCGTGCAGCGAGAGGGTGCGTACGACTCCCGCCTGGGAGCCTTCGCGGTAGCGCAACACACCCTCGCGCGGGTCGAGCCGGAAGTCGGTGACGGCGGTCGTCTCGACGGGGAACGTGATGAGCGGTCGGCGCGGCCCGCCGTCCGCCGGGGCCGGGCCGTCCGTACGCCACAGGGCCAGGCCGGACGAACCCCGGCTGAGGACGTAGGCGCCCGTGGGGTCGAACTCCACCGAGTTGACGCCCTCGCCGGGCATCGGCAGCAGGGGACGCCCCCGGTCGGCATGGAAATCCCAGGTGACGACGCCGTCCGCGGTTCCCGCGGCCAACGCGCGGTTGTCGAGGGTGAAGGTCAACTCGTCCGACCGGCACAGCAGCCGCTGCGTCCGCGCGGGCGGATCGGTCAGGACCCGGCGCCGCTCGACGACGTCCCAGACGCGCAGTTGTTCACCGTCGTGGGTGCACCAGGCCAGGAACCGGTCGTTCGAGCTCAGTACCGGCAGCGGTCCGTCCGGATCGCCCCCTGGATACCGGAAGACGACCCGCTCCCGTCGTACGTCCCACACCTCGACCGTGGCCCGCTCGTCTCCGGCCCCCCGCCGCTCGCGCCGTACGACGAAGGTGCGTCCGCTCGGCCCGAACGCCCCGTGGGTGTCCGTCCAGGGTCCCGGCGCGACGCGGTGGCTCTCGCCATCGGCCACGTTCCTGACCGTCACGCCGTCACGGCCGCGGTACGCGACCCAGCGCGCGTCGTCGCTGACGTCGGTGATCCCCTCCGAAAGGCCGGGCAGCGCGACCTCACGCAGTTGCCGCTGACGGCGTACGTCCCACTGAACGGCCTTGTCCCGTACGACCGTTGTGTAGATCCGGCCGTCCGCGCTGAGCCAGTGCGGCGCGTTGAGGGAGCGGACCTGTGCGGGTGGGGTGAAGGCGGCCTGGTCGCTCTGGGCGGCGGCCGTCCGGACCGCCTCGCGGGTCTCGGGCAGGTCCGCGGTGCGCCAGGCCGCGAGCGCGAGGCGCATAGCCGTGCGCGGATCCGTCGGCCGGAGCGTGTCCGCGAAGGCGGCTACCCGACGGGCCTGCGCCTCGTCCCCTTGCCGTGCGCTGAGCCCGCTCTGTCGCCAGGCGGTCGCAGCCGCGACGACGGCGAGACAGAGCAGCACGGCGAGGGCCACGGTCAGACTCCGCAGACGCCGGGCCGCGCGGGCGGCGGCACGACGACCCGACTCGTACGCCGTCACGCTCGCGGCCAGGAAGTCCCGTTCCAGCGGACTCAACTCGCCTTCTTCAGAGCCGAATTCCTCCCGCGCCGCCGTCAGGCGCACTCCCCGGTAGAGGGCTCCGGCGTCCCGGTCCAGCTGCTGCCAGGTGCGCGCCGCCTCGGTGAGCCTGCGATGCAGCCGCAGCCGTTCGCGGTCCTCGTCCACCCAGCCGCGCAGCCGGGGCCAGGCACTGATCAGGGCCTCGTGCGCGAGGTCGACGGTGTCGCCGTCGACCGTCAACAGGCGTGCCCTCACCAGCTGTTCGAGCACCCGCGCCGTGGTGCCGGCCTCCCCGAGTTCGTCGCGAAGGACGGGCCGCCGGGTGTCCTCGGCCCCGTCACCGGGATTCACCAGGCGCAGCAACAGCGCCCGTACCGCGGCCGCCTCGACGGGGGTGCAGCGCGCGTACACCTCTTCCGCGGTGTGCGCGACGGCGCCCTGGACGCCGCCGATCGCCTCGTACGCGGCCAGCGAGAGGGTACGGGCGCTGCGGCGCCGCCAGATCTCGCGCAGCGCGTGGGCCATCAGGGGCAGACCGCCCGGCTCGTCGGCCACGTCCGCCACGATGCGCGCGGTGAGGGCGCGTTCGACGACGACCCGTCGCGCGGCGGCCGGGCGGACGACCGCCTCGCGCAGCCGCTGCGGGGTCATCGGCCCGACGAGCAGGGTGGAGTCCCGCAGCGCCTCGGCGAGCGGGCCGTGTTCGGCGCACCGTCCGTAGAAGTCGGCGCGGACCCCGATGATCACGCGCAGTCCGCTGTCCGGGTCCAGCGCCGTGAGCAACCGCTCGATGAACAGGGACCGTTCGCCGGGATCGGCGCAGAGCGCGAAGAGCTCCTCGAACTGGTCGATGACGAGCAGGGTGTCGCCGGGCGCGTCGTGCGGGACGAACAGTGCGCCGAGGGTGCGGGCCGGGTGGGCACCGGGGGTGAGGATGCGGATGGCGGCGGGGGCCGGAGCGTGCTCGGCGGACAGCGGGGAGGGGACGGCGGACGGAGTGGGCTCGGTGGCCGTGGTCCCGAATCCGGTCACGGGGGACCTGCGTCGTCCGGGGAGCGACGCGCGCGTCCGCGCCGCGGCGGCCGGCTCCGCTTCCCTCGTACCGGCCGATGCGCGCAGCGCCGGTATCAGCCCCGCCCGTAAGAGGGACGACTTGCCGCTGCCCGAGGCGCCGACGACGGCCGACACCCGCCTGCGGGCGACCAGTCGCAGCAGTTCGGCGATCACGTCGTCGCGGCCGTGGAAGCGGTCCCGGTCGGCGGGCTCGAAGCGGGCGAGTCCCGGGTACGGGCCCTCGGCGTCGTCCGGTGCGGGCGTGCCCGCCTCGTCCGCGAGCGCCGCGCGCCAGCGACGCTCCCACACGGAGGTGTCCCCGCCGCACGCGCTGACGTACGCCAGGAGCACCGGCAGTGTGGGCAGTCTCTCGCCCGCCGCCGCGGCGGACAGTGTGGGCCCCGAGTAGCCCGCCCGACGGGCCATCGCGCGGTAGGTCGGGGCGCCCGCCTCGTCGCGGAGCCCCCGCAGCTCGAAGGCGAACCGCGCCGCAGCGCCCTGCGCCGGATCCAACGGCTTCTCTCGGCGTCCCACCGGTGTCTCCCCCCGTCCGCGGCGACCCGATCCGTCGGTACCGCTTCCCACCTGCATTGATAGGTGCCCCGCGACGGGGCTGCCCATCAATCGTCCGGCGGCTGGACTCGACGGTGCACGTCCTCGGGACCCCGTCGGAGGGGACCGCGAGGCATCGCCCACGCGCCGGAGTCAGCCATCGCCGCCACACACACTTCCAGACCGCCACTCGCCCCCGCACGGTTGCCGTCGCCCGCCCCGCGTACCCCACTGACGGTGTACGCCCCCGCCCTGCTCTCGCTCGCCCTCGGGCTGTGGGGCGTACGGCGTGGCGGCACCATGTGGCGGGACGAGGCGGTGACGTACGACATGGCGCGCCGGTCGCTGCCCGACCTGTGGTCGACACTCGCTGACGCCGACGCCGTACACGGCCTGTACTACCTGCTCATGCACCTGCTGTTCGAGGTCACCGGCGGACTCGACCCGCTCCTGGTGCTCCGGCTCCCGTCGGTCCTCGCCACGGCCGCGGCGACGGGAACGCTGGCCCTCCTCGGACACCGGCTGGCCGGGCCCCGCGCCGGTCTCCTCGCGGGATCCGTCTTCGCGCTGCTGCCGCAGGTCCAGCGGTACGCGCAGGAGGGCCGGTCGTACGCGATCGTGTGCGCGCTGGTCGTATGGGCGACGTATCTGCTGGTGCGGGCGGTGGCGGGCCGGGACGGCCGGACCTGGGTCGCCTACGCCGCGGTACTGGTGGCGGCCGGGCTGCTGCACGAGTTCGCCGTACTGGCGCTCACCGCGCACGTGGTCGCCGTGCCGCGCGCCGCCCGCCGGGCCTGGGCCGGGGCGGCTGCGCTGGTCCTCGTCACGGTGGCGCCGCTCGCCGTCCTGAGTACGCGGCAGTCGGATCAGGTGTCGTGGATCGGCACACCGGGCGCCGGAGCGCTCGCGGGGTTCGCGGGAACGGCCGTCGTCGCCCTGGCCTGCGCGGCGATCTGCCGGAACCGCACTTCGCGCGTACTCCGGGGCGTCCGGCTGCCCGCCCTCGCGCTCGGGCTCCTCGTCCTGCCCGCCCTGCTGCTTCTGCTGGTCTCGCTGGTCACCCCCCTGTACGTGGACCGCTATGTGCTCTACGGCCAGAGCGGCACCGCACTGCTGACCGGCGCGGCGCTGGACCGGCTCACCCGGGCCCGGCGGACCCACGCATCGGCGCTGACCTGTGCGGGTGCCGCCGTTCTCGCACTGCTCCCCGTCACCCTGCAACTGCGTACACCGCAGAGCCGGGTCGACGACGTGGGCGCGATCGCCCGGGCCGTCGCCGAGGCCGGTGCGCCGGGTGACGGGGTCCTCTACCTGCCGGCGCGGCGCCGGGTGTGGTCCCTGCCCGACCCCGGATCCCTCAGCGGGCTGCGCGATCTGGCCCTCGACCGCGCACCGGCCGCCTCGCACACCCTGTACGGCACCGAGGTGCTGGCGCCGGCCGTCCGCGCCCGCATGCTCACGGCGACCCGTATCGTCGCCGTGAGCGATCCCGCGGGGCAGCCGCTCGACGCGGCCCCGGGGGAGATCGTCAAACGGCGGGTCCTGGCCACGTCCTTCGAGAAGTGCGGCACACGCCGGGTCCAGGGTGCCCGGGTCACCGTGTACGCGCGCCCCGGCACATGCTGACCGGACGCGCACTACTCCGGCTTCACCGCGACGTGCACGGTGTGCGCCGTCAGCAGGAAGACGTCCGGCCGGTGGTACACGCTCGCCTTGTCGTCCGGGTCGAGGAGACGGTCGAGGGTGACGAGGTCGTCCGCGTCGAGGCCGGGAGCGAGGAAGTCGCGGCGGTGGGTGAGGGAGGTGACGACGAACGCGCGCGTCTCGTCCGAGACCGGGGCGGGGAGGTCGACGAGGAAGGTGCGGGTCGCGGTGTGGCGCAGGCCGACGGCGGTCATCAGGGCGGGCCAGTCCTCCGTCTCGGCCACCGCTCCGGGCAGCTCGTCCCGCATCCGGCCGAACCACTCTTCGTGGACCGCGTCGATGCGGGACTGAAGGCCGGGGCGGCCGATGCCGATCTCGCGCGGGACGTAGCGCATGGGCAGGCCGCCCTCCATGAGGGCGAGGGTGCCGCCGGGCGCGAGAGCCCGTGCGAAACCGGTGAGCGCGGCGCGCTGGTCGCCCACGTGATGCAGGGACCTGCTCGCCCACAGCAGGTCCGCGGGGTACTCCAAGTCACCCAGTCCGCCGCCGAGTTCGGCCCGCAGGGTGCTGAAGCGGTCGCCGACGCCGAGCCGGTCGGCGCGGGCGCGGGCCCGCTCCAGCAGGGGTTCCACCTCGTCCACGGCCACGACCCGCGCCGCGGGGAAGGTGTCCGCGAGGAGACAGGAGATGACACCGGGGCCGCTGCCCGCGTCCACGATCAGCCCGGTCTCGGACCGCTGGTCCCGCAGCCAGCCCGCCGCCTCGGTGTAGAGCGGGCTGAACAGCTCCGCCTCCTGCTCCAGCATGGGGATCATCTCGGCGAAGTCCATGTGGGTGTGGTCATGAGCGTGCTGGGCGTTCTCGTGGTCGTGGTGGCCGTGTGCCATGGTGGTCCGCCTCTCGTCCGGGTGCGTACACAGCGTGCTCCTCGACTCCCGGAAACAGCCAACGATGTTGCGCAAACGGCAAACCCGGCGGCAGAAAAACCTGATGCGTCCGAAGCGGCGCGTCCCCGAGCATGGCCCCATGGACGACGAGATGGTGGAGCGGTTCCTCGAGGACGGGTTCGTGAGGATCGAGGGCGCCTTCCCGCCGCGCGTCGCCGAGGGCTGCGCCCGGCTGCTGTGGAAGGAGACGGGGTACGACCCGGACGACCCCGGCACCTGGAAGGACCCCGTGCACTGGGTGAGCAGCATGGCGCAGGGCCCGTTCGCCGCCGCGGCCAACTCCCCCGCCCTGCACCAGGCCTTCGACCTTCTGGTCGGCGAGAGACGCTGGGATCCGCGCTACGCGCTGGGCAGCTTCCCGCTGCGGTTCCCGCACACGCAGGAGCCGGACGACGCGGGCTGGCACATCGAAGGCAGTTACCTCCCCGACGGTGAGACGCTCTACCACTCCAATCTCCGCTCGCGGGGCCGGGCCCTGCTGATGCTCTTCCTGTTCAGCGAGGTGACGGAGACCGACGCCCCGACCCGTATCAGGGTGGGCTCGCACCTCGATGTGCCGCCGGTCCTGGAGCCGTACGGCGAGGCGGGGGCCTCGTTCCTCGAACTCGGTCCGAAGGTGGCCGAGGCCTCCGCGCACCGCCCGCTCGCCCACGCCACCGGCCGCCCCGGCGACGTGTATCTCTGCCACCCGTTCCTGGTGCACGCGGCGCAGCCGCACCACGGCACGCGCCCGCGTTTCATGGCGCAGCCGCCGCTGTGTCCGGCGGTGCCCTACGAGCTGGAGCGGGCGGACGGCGACTACTCGGCGGTGGAGTTCGCGATCCGCCGGGGGCTGGCCCAGGAGGCCTGACCCCCGGCGGATCACCGGGTCGGACGCCCTACAGCGGCGGATACGCGTTCGTCATCAGCTGCTGGAACTGTGCCGAGAACCAGTGCCCCGACAGGGGGGCGTTCGGCAGCGCGCCGGACATGTTGTTGTTGTTCCGGGGGTTGCCCGTGTACGTCGGGTCGCACATCCGGTCGAAGCCCTTGCCCTCGTCGTTGGCGATGGCGGAGCTGGAGCCGTCGGACTCACCCGGGGGCTTCATCCACACATAGGCGTCGATCCCGGGGGCCGGGGAGGCCTGCGGGCGCTCGCCGAGACCGGCTCCGGCCTGGTTGCACCAGTTCCCGACGTGGATACGGCGGTCGTAGCGTCCACCGTTGACGTAGGTGTCCACGCTGGTCGTCGCGCCGGGACCGGTGGGCCGGGCGGTGCCGCCCCAGCCGTTCCTGGACGTGTCGATCAGCATGCCGATGCCGGAGTTGAAGCCGACCGAGACGAGCTGGTTGCGGAAGGCCTGGGCGAAGGACAGTTCATCGACGTACCGGTTGTAGTCGATCCACTTGGACAGGCGGACGGAGGTGCCGTTCACCGTGTCGTTGATGGTGAAGTTGTTCTCCTTCAGGGCGCTGTAGTTCGCCGTGTTGGTGATGAACCCGGCGACGTCGTCGACCGTGGCGCCCTCACTGGTGGCCGCCTGCTTGAACAGGGTGGCGGACGCACCGAAGTTGTCGTCCCAGCCGATCCAGCCGTGGTGACCGGCGTCGAGGTAGTTGTAGACGTTCGGAATCGCGCCGAGCTTGGCGAGCGCGTAGCCCACGCCCTTCACGTAGTTGCCGTTGGCGAGCATGGTGTCGCACTGCGGGGTGGCGGTGGCCCGGCTGCCGGTGTTGGTGACGAGGTTCGGCAGCGAGTCGATCTCGATGGTCGTGACGATCCGCAGACTCGCGTACTTGCTGTCCGAGAGGATCGCCGCGATCGGGTCGATGAACTGCGTCTTGTACTTGTCGATCTCCGTCGGGCCGAGCTCCCCGTTGGAGGCGAGGGCCGCGCAGTCACGTCCGGGCAGATCGTAGACGACCAGCTGGACGACCTCTTCGCCGCTGCCCTTCTGCGCGAGCGCCGCGTCGAGGTGGGCGCGCAGGCCCATGCTGCCGCTCGCCCCGTTGATCGCGGCGATCCGGTCGAGCCAGACACCGGTGGGCTGGTTGGAGATCCGGCTGCCGCCGGTCTCCGCCGCCGCCTTCGCGGACCACTCCGGGTTCACGTACACCTTGGCACCGGCGTACGGGTTGTCGACTCTCCCGGAGGGGTCACTGCCCCCTCCTCCGCCACCGCTTCCGTCGTCGACGTTGCAGGTCACCCCGTCAAGGGTGAAGGAGGTGGGCAGCGCGTTGGTGCCGCTGTAGGAGGCGTTGAAGCCGAAGCTGACCGAACCGCCGGTCGTCAGCGTTCCGTTGTAGGCCTCGTTGGCCGCGGCGACGGCGGTGCCGCTCTGGCTGATCTTCGCGTTCCAGCCCGAGGTCACCTTCTGGTTCCCGGCGTACGCCCACTTCACCGCCCAGGAGGTCTTGGCGGCGCTGTTGTTGGTGACCGTGACGGCGGCGGTGAAGCCGGTGTCCCACTGGTTCTGCACCTTGTAGTCGACGGTGCAGGGGATGGCGGCGATCCCGGCGGGGTCCGCGGGAACGGCCGCCACGGCGGTTCCCGAAGCGCCGGCGAGCAGGACGAGCGCCCCTAAGAGCGCGGATTTGGTACGACTCATGAGTGCGGGTTCCCATCTCTTCTTGTGCGGGGGTCCGTTGAATTCCTGCGCGGGTGTACGTCTGGTTCCTGCGCGGGTGTGCGTGTGATTCCTGCGCGGGTGTGCGTCTGATTCCTGCGCCGGTTATCCGTTGAGGGCGCGCAGATGATCACGCAGCCCGACTCCGTACGACGTGGGAGTGCCGTCGTAGTCGGAGATCAGGGAGGGACCGGATGAGCAGTCCCAGGTGTTCCAGGTCCAGCCGAGGTAGGAGAGCCCCCGGTCGTCGAACCACTTCATCGCGGTGTCGACGAAACCGTGGGAGCAGGTGTTCTCGCCGATCTCCCCCGCCACGAGCGGGACTTGGGCCGCCACCGGGGCGAGCGTCGAGTTCCAGCAGCTCTCACTGGCGCACGTGTTGAAGTTGTAGGTGTGGAAGGCCGCGACGAGGTTGCCCGTCGGATCGCTCGGCCTGTACGTCAGCCACTGGCTCAGGTCGTTGGAGTACGCGAGCCCGCCGGCCAGGATCAGGTTCCTGGCGCCGGTGCCGCGCACCGCGTCGACCAGGTCCTGCATCCCGGCGACCTCGTAGCCGATGCCGGGGCAGGTCCCGCCGTCCTTCCAGCAGGCCCACGCCTGGGCGGTGGTGGAGGTCGCGCGATCCGGGTAGGGCTCGTTGAACAGGTCGAAGGCGACGGCCTGGTCGTCCTTGAACGTACTGGCGACCGAGGACCAGAACGCCGGGCCGTACCGCGCGTCCGGCATCGGCTTCTGGCAGGTGGCGTGCACGTCCGAGCAGCCCGCCGAGTTTCCGGTGTACTGCCCGTAGTTCCAGTGCAGTTCGACGATCGGGGTCATCCCGTGCGCCTCGACCTTGGCGACCAGGTCCTTGACGGCGGAGAGGTAGTTGGCGCCCGCGTACTCCGGTTTGATGTTGGACAGGCCGAGCCAGCACTCCTCGTTGAGCGGAATGCGGACCGTGTTGGCCTTCCAGTCGGCGATCGCCTTGACCGAGGCGTCGTCGACGGGGCCGTCGAAGATGCCGTATCCCTGGACACACATGAACTCGCCGCCGGAGCGGTTGACGCCGAGCAGCCGCCGCGTCGTACCGTCGGCGTCGACGAGCTTGTTCCCCGAGACGTGCAGCTCGGGTGCCGTACCGGTCGTGGGCGGCGGGTCCGTCGGGGTCGGCGACGGCTCCGTGTCCACGTTGCACGTGGTCCCGTTGAGCTTGAACGTCGTGGGTACGGCGTTGCTCCCCGACCACGAGGCGAGGAACCCGGCGCTGGCACTGGCCCCTGAGCCCAGCGAGCCGTTCCAGCTCTCGTTGGCCGCGGTGACCGTCGTGGCGGACTGGGACCACTTGGCGTTCCAGCCCTGGCTGACCTTCTGACCGTTCGCGAAGTCGAAGGTGAGACTCCAACCGCTGAGCGCGGCCCTGTTGTTGGTGATCTTCACGGCGCCCTGGAAGCCGGTGTCCCACCGGCTCGTGACGGAGTAGTCCACCGTGCACGCGGGTGTGGCTCCTGAAGCCGTGACGACCGGCGCGATCGCGGTGCCCACGAGGGCGACCGCGGCGCCGACCACTAAAAGTCCTGAACGCGGAGGGTGTCGCATGAGCGACTCCTTGCAGCTCGGGCGCGTCGTGACGGACGCGTCGACTGATGGAACCGCTCCCACTGGTGCGGATGAAGTTAGCGCCAAGTGTCGGTAAAGGACAGAGGCGTCGCACTGTTGATCAATCGAACAATTTCGACTCTTCAAGCACCTTGACCCCTTCGACCCCCCTCTCCAATATGGGAGCGCTCCCACTGGTTCAAGGCTTGTTGCTGCTCCGCCCCCCACTTCTCCGAGCCGCAAGGAGGAACCAGGACATGCACCCAAGTTCCGGAAGCAGACGCCGGAGGACCCGGCGGCTGTGGACCGCCGTGGTGGCCGCCCTCGCGCTTCCGCTCACGATGCTCGCGAATGGCTCAACTCCCGCTCAGGCGGCGGGAATTCAGTGCAGTGTCGACTACAAGACCAATGACTGGGGCTCCGGCTTCACCGCGGATCTCACGCTCACCAACCGGGGCACGGACCCGATCAACGGCTGGACCCTGACGTACGACTACACGGGCAACCAGACGCTGACCAGCGGCTGGAACGGGACCTGGTCGCAGTCCGGCAGGACGGTCACCGCGAAGAACGCCTCCTGGAACGGGACGATCGCCGCCGGGGCAGCGGTCTCCACGGGCGCGCAGTTCACCTACAGCGGCACCAACACGGCGCCCGCCTCCTTCGCGATCAACGGCACCACCTGCACCGGCGCCCACCAGCCGCCGGTCACCGTGCTGACCAGCCCGGCCGCGGGCGCGGTCTACACGCAGGGCGACGCGATCCCGCTGGCCGCGACCGCGGCGGCCGCCGACAACGCGACGATCGCCAAAGTCGAGTTCTACGACGACACGACCCTGCTGGGCACGGACACCAGCTCCCCCTACACGCTGTCGACGTCCAGCCTGGCCGTGGGCAGTCATTCGCTGGTGGCCAAGGCGTACGACAGCCTGGGCGCCTCCGCGGCGTCCACACCCGTCGGCATCACGGTCGCCTCGGGTCCCGCCGTGGTGGCTTCGCCGACCCAACTCGGCCTTCAGCAGAGCAAGTCGGGCACCTTTGCCGTGCAACTTTCGAAACAGCCGGCCGCGAGCGTGACGGTGACGACCGCCCGTACGGACGGCAATACGGGCCTTTCCGTCACCGGCGGCGCCTCGCTCACCTTCACCCCGGCCAACTGGAACACGGCACAGAACGTCACCGTCACCGCCGACGCCTCCGGGACGGGCGCCGCGACCTTCACGGCCTCGGCGACCGGGTACGCCAAGGCGAGCGTCACCGTGACGGAGCTGGCCGCGTCCAAGGCGTACGACGCGCGTTTCCTTGACCTCTACGGCAGGATCACCAACCCGGCGAACGGCTACTTCTCGCCGGAGGGCATCCCCTACCACTCGGTGGAGACGCTGATCGTCGAGGCGCCGGACCAGGGGCATGAGACGACCTCGGAGGCGTACAGCTATCTGATCTGGCTGCAGGCGATGTACGGGAAGGTCACCGGCGACTGGTCCAAGTTCAACGCCGCGTGGACGACCATGGAGACGTACATGATCCCCACCCACGCCGACCAGCCGACGAACTCCTTCTACAACGCCTCGAAACCGGCCACGTACGCGCCCGAGCTGGACACCCCGAACGAGTATCCGGCCAAGCTCGACACGGGCGTCTCCGTCGGCTCGGACCCGATCGCGGCCGAGCTGAAGAGCGCGTACGGCACGGACGACGTGTACGGCATGCACTGGCTGCAGGACGTCGACAACGTCTACGGCTACGGCAACGAGCCCGGCAAGTGCGAGGCAGGACCGACCGCGACCGGACCGTCGTACATCAACACCTTCCAGCGCGGCGCGCAGGAGTCGGTGTGGGAGACGGTGCCGCAGCCGACCTGCGACGCCTTCAAGTACGGCTCCACGAACGGCTATCTGGACCTCTTCACCGGGGATTCCTCGTACGCCAAGCAGTGGAAGTACACCGACGCGCCGGACGCCGACGCGCGGGCCGTGCAGGCCGCGTACTGGGCCGACGTGTGGGCCAAGGCGCAGGGCAAGGGCGGCGACGTGTCCACGACCGTCGGCAAGGCGGCGAAGATGGGCGACTATCTGCGCTACGCCATGTACGACAAGTACTTCAAGAAGATCGGCAACTGTGTCGGCCCGTCGACCTGCGCGGCCGGCACCGGCAAGGACGCCTCGCACTATCTGCTCTCCTGGTACTACGCCTGGGGCGGCGCGACCGACACCTCGGCGGGCTGGGCCTGGCGCATCGGCTCCAGCCATGTCCACGGCGGCTACCAGAACCCGCTGGCCGCGTACGCGCTCAGCTCGTACGCCGATCTGAAACCCAAGTCCTCGACGGGGGCGACCGATTGGGGGACCTCCCTGACCCGGCAGCTGGAGTTCTACCGCTGGCTGCAGTCCAACGAGGGTGCCATCGCGGGCGGCGCGACCAACAGCTGGGCGGGCCGTTACGCGACCCCGCCGGCCGGGACACCGACCTTCTACGGCATGTACTACGACCAGCAGCCGGTGTATCACGACCCGCCGTCCAACCAGTGGTTCGGCTTCCAGGCCTGGTCCATGGAGCGGGTCGCCGAGTACTACCAGCAGACGGGGAACGCGAGCGCGAAGGCGATCCTCGACAAGTGGGTCTCTTGGGCACTGTCCAAGACCACGATCAACCCGGACGGCACCTACCAGATCCCCTCCACGCTCCAGTGGTCCGGCGCGCCCGACACCTGGAACGCTTCAAGTCCCGCCGCAAACACCGGACTTCACGTGACCGTCGCCGACTACACCAACGACGTCGGTGTGGCCGCCGCGTACGCCAAGACCCTGTCGTACTACGCCGCCAAGTCCGGCAACGCCCAGGCGAGGACGACGGCGAAGGCACTCCTCGACGGCATGTGGAGCAACTACCAGGACAGCCTGGGCATCGCCGTCCCGGAGACCCGCGCCGACTACAACCGCTTCGACGACACGGTCTACGTGCCGAGCGGCTGGAGCGGCAAGATGCCGAACGGCGACACGATCAATTCCTCCTCGACCTTCACCTCGCTCAGGTCCTTCTACAAGAACGACCCGAACTGGTCGAAGATCGAGGCCTATCTGGCGGGCGGAGCCGCGCCCTCCTTCACGTACCACCGGTTCTGGGCCCAGGCGGACATCGCCCTGGCCATGGGCTCGTACGCGGAGCTTCTCGAATAGTCCCCGCCAAGCGCTCCGCGGGATGGGCGCTACCAGAACTGCGGGCCGTCTGTGGCTGGTCGCGCAGTTCCCCGCGCCCCTGAAGGGGCCCGGTAACTCGCCGCGCTTCACCGGAACCGCTTGAAAGCTCCGCGTGCGCGGTCTCGTCACCTGACGACGAGGCCACCTGGCCGGGCGGCCCCCACCCGCACTGGGGGCCGCCCGGTCGTCATGCCCTCCTTCAGAAAGGACCCCACCGTGCGAAGAACCCGTATCCTCACGGCCGTGCTGGCACTGGCCGCCGGCCTTCTGGCGGGCAGTCCGTCCGCCCTCGCCGTGAGCACCCCGACAACGACGCTCGCCGCCGACACGTACACCTGGAAGAACGCCCGGATCGACGGCGGCGGATTCGTCCCCGGCATCGTCTTCAACCGCTCCGAGAAGAACCTCGCCTACGCCCGTACGGACATCGGTGGCGCCTACCGCTGGCAGGAGTCGACGAAGACCTGGACCCCGCTCACGGACTCGATCGGCTGGGACCGGTGGGGTCACACCGGGGTGGTCAGCCTCGCGTCCGACTCCGTCGACCCGAACAAGGTGTACGCGGCAGTGGGCACATACACGAACAGCTGGGACCCCGGCAACGGTGCCGTGCTGCGCTCCACCGACCGGGGCGCGAGCTGGCAGAGGACGGACCTGCCCTTCAAGCTGGGCGGGAACATGCCGGGCCGGGGCATGGGCGAGCGCCTCGCGATCGACCCCAACAAGGACAGCGTGCTGTACCTCGGCGCGCCGAGCGGCAAGGGCCTGTGGCGGTCCACGGACTCGGGTGTCACGTGGTCTCAGGTGACCAACTTCCCGAACGTCGGCAACTACGTTCAGGACGCGACCGACACGAGCGGCTACGCCAGCGACAACCAGGGCATCGTGTGGGTGACCTTCGACGAGTCCACGGGCACCTCCGGAAGCGCCACGCAGACGGTCTACGTCGGGGTCGCCGACGAGGACAACGCGGTCTACCGCTCGACGGACGGCGGCGCGACCTGGTCCCGGCTCGCCGGGCAGCCCACCGGCTCCCTCGCCCACAAGGGAGTCCTCGACGCCACGAACGGCTACCTCTACCTCGCCTACAGCGACAAGGGCGGCCCGTACGACGGCGGCAAGGGCCGGCTGTGGCGGTACGCGACCAGGACCGGGACCTGGACGAACATCAGCCCGGTCGCGGAGGCCGACACCTACTACGGATTCAGCGGACTGACCGTCGACCGGCAGCATCCGGGCACGGTGATGGCCACGGCGTACAGCTCGTGGTGGCCGGACACCCAGATCTTCCGGTCCACCGACAGTGGCGGCACCTGGACGAAGGCCTGGGACTACACCTCGTACCCGAACCGCTCGAACCGCTCGAACCGCTACACGATGGACGTGTCGTCCGTGCCCTGGCTGTCCTTCGACGCGAACCCGTCACCCCCCGAGCAGTCCCCCAAACTCGGCTGGATGACCGAGGGGTTGGAGATCGACCCGTTCAACTCCGCCCGGATGTTGTACGGAACGGGCGCGACGATCTACGGCACCGAGAACCTCACGAACTGGGACAGCAACAGCCAGTTCACCATTCGGCCCATGGTCCAGGGCCTGGAGGAGACGGCCGTCAACGACCTGGCCTCTCCCCCCTCCGGGGCGACCCTGCTCAGCGCCCTCGGTGACATCGGCGGCTTCCGGCACACGGACCTCACCAAGGTGCCGTCGATGATGTACACCTCGCCGAACCTCACCACGACGACGAGCCTCGACTACGCCGAGACCAACCCGAACACGGTGGTGCGCGTCGGCAACCTCGACTCGGGCCCGCACATCGCCTTCTCCACGGACAACGGCGCCAACTGGTTCGCGGGCACCGACCCTTCGGGCGTCAGCGGCGGCGGCACGGTCGCGGCGGCGTCCGACGGCAGCCGCTTCGTGTGGAGCCCGGTGGGCGCGGGCGTGCAGTACACGACCGGCTTCGGTACGTCGTGGTCGGCGTCGGGCGGCATCCCGTCCGGAGCGCTCGTGGAGTCGGACCGGGTCGACCCGAA
Organism: Streptomyces sp. NPDC111656; assembly: GCF_055656965.1. NCBI lineage: Bacteria > Bacillati > Actinomycetota > Actinomycetes > Kitasatosporales > Streptomycetaceae > Streptomyces > Streptomyces sp. NPDC111656. Next base: position 48,029 of record NZ_JBVKCA010000028.1, on the reverse strand, counting down.
GACCTTCTACGGGTTCAAGTCCGGCAAGTTCTACGTCAGTTCGGACGGCGGCGCCACCTTCACCGCCTCCGCCGCCACCGGCCTGCCGAGCGGTGACAGCGTGCGCTTCAAGGCGCTGCCCGGTGCGAAGGGCGACGTGTGGCTGGCGGGCGGCGCGAGCGACGGCGCGTACGGGCTGTGGCACTCCACGGACGGCGGCGCGAGCTTCACCAAGCTGTCGAACGTCGACCAGGCCGACACCATCGGCTTCGGCAAGGCGGCGGCCGGCGCCTCGTACCAGACGCTCTACACCAGCGCGAAGATCGGCGGGGTGCGTGGCATCTTCCGCTCGACGGACAAGGGCGCGAGCTGGACCCGCATCAACGACGACGCCCACCAGTGGGGTTGGACCGGCGGCGCGATCACAGGAGACCCGCGGATCTACGGACGCGTGTACATCGCGACCAACGGGCGCGGAATCATCTACGGCGACAGCTCCGACACCGGTGGCGGGGGCGGCGGTACGGATCCGACGCCCCCGCCGACGGGCGCCTGCGCGGTGACGTACAGGATCACCAACCAGTGGTCGGGCGGTTTCCAGGCCGACGTGGCACTCACCAACACCGGCACCACCGCCTGGAGCGGCTGGTCCCTGAGCTGGCCCTTCACGGACGGCCAGCAGATCACCCAGGCCTGGAACGCCGACGCCACCCAGTCGGGCACGACGGTCACCGCGAAGAACCTGACCTGGAACGCGAACGTGGCGGCGGGTTCGTCGGTGAGTTTCGGCTTCACGGGCAGCTGGACGGGTGCGAACACCAAACCCACCACCTTCAAGCTGGGAGATCAGGCCTGCTCGGTGAGTTGACGACGGGTGAGGGGCGCGCGTCACGCGCCCCCCACTTCTGTGGCATGCGGGCCCACTGATCGAGACCTATTTTATTGAACGTTCACATTTCATCACGGTTTCATCACTCTCTCCTCGCTACTCTCACACTTCCCTTACCTCCCCCGTTACGGTCATCTCTCCATGAACCACTCAGGGGGACGTATGTCGCACAACCAGCCGCCGATGCCCGAACAGCCCGGCTGGGGACCCGTACCGCCGCAGCCGCCGACGACGGCTCGGCCGCGGTGGGCGCGTAAGCGGGTAGCCATACCCGCCGCGATCGTTCTGCTGTTCGTCGGTGTGGGCATCGGTTCGTCGGGCAGCGACCAGAAGGCGACGGCGAGCGACGAACCGACGCCCCAGGTGACCGTCACGAAGACGGCCGAGGCGAAGCCCGCTCCGACGGTGACGGTCACGAAGACCGCGAAGCCGAAGGCGACACCGAAGGCGACACCGAAGAAGGAGGCAACGACTTCGGACGACGCGGCCGCGGACGGCAAGGTCGTGTTCAAGGTCTGGGGATCGGCCCCGTCCGGAACGGACATCACCTACGGCAGCGACAGCGACAGTCGTCAGGGGTCCGGTCTGCCGATGACGAAGACCCTGACCGCGGACTCGGATGCCATGTACTTCCAGGTGACCGCCCAGTTGCAGGGGGGCGGCGACATCAACTGTTCGGTGACGGTGGATGGCCAGACCAAGAAGGGGCACGCGTCCGGCGGCTACAACATCTGCTCCGCGCAGCTGAGCAGCGACTTTTTCGGCGGCTGGAGCTAGCAGGGTCAGCGCGGCGCGCCGTCACAACGCGGCTCAGCGCTCGTTACCCGTTCACGAGTGGTCCGCCACGATCCGCCTGTACCCGCATCACCCTGGGGAAAACCATGCGATTCCACGTCATCAGTTCCGCCGTGCTGTGTGCCGCCGCCGGCGCGCTCGTCGGCTGCAATCCGGACACGACCGGCCACGCGCGGGCCGACTCCTCACCCACCGCATCGGCCACTCCGGCTACTCCGGCCACCGGGGCCAAGGAGACGACGGACGACAAGCCGACCGAAGCCGAGCGGAAGGCGGTGCCGGACTTCGTCGGCATGGGCCTTCAGTCGGCACAGGACGCGGCGCAGGCAGCGGGCTTCTACGCGCTCACGTCGCATGACGCGCTCGGCCGCGATCGGCTCCAGGTGTTCGACCGGAACTGGAAGGTGTGTGGCCAGAACTACGAAGCGGGCAAGACGATCCCGATCAGCACGCGGCTCGACTTCGCGGCAGTGAAGCTCGCCGAGAGCTGCCCCGCCAAGGACGAGAAGGCGCCCGAGGCCGCCCAGGGCACGATGCCGGACTTCGGGGGCAAGTCCGTGAAGGCGGCCCGAGCCGCCCTGGACCCGAGCTCGTCGCTCACCGTCAACGACGCTTCCGGCTCTGATCGCTGGATTCTCGTGGAGAGCAACTGGAAGGCGTGCACGCAGTCGCCGTCCACGGGCACGGCGCTCAAGGGGCAGCCGGTGACGCTGAACGCGGTCAAGTTCGACGAGACGTGCCCGTAGAAGAGGCAGCCCGCGCGCAGGACCGTCGGCGGCCGTTCCGAGGTGATGAACGGCCGCCTTCTCGTTCAGTTGTGGGCGCTGCCTACGCCGCTCAGGGCACGTACACCGTCGGCCGGGGTGCCGTCGCCATCCCGTCGCCGATGTAGAAGCTCGGGTGCGGGGGCTGGTTGTAGGCGGTATTTTGCCAGGCCAGGGCCGTGCGGTACTGGGTGTCGTGGAGCAGGGTGGTGATCTTCGTGGTCGTCTCGTACGGCGTGGAGTAGATCCTGAGGGCGGTGTTGTCGGTCGTCGGCCAGACGACCTCCTCGCGCCAGTCTCCGAGGATGTCGCCGGACAGGGACGGGGTCGCCTTGGTGGTGTTGTTGGAGTGGACGCCCGAGCCGGTCAGCAGGCGGGTGTCGGACGAGGTGCCGTACTTGTCGATGTGGGTGTCGTCGAGGAGTTCGCGGACGGGGTCGCCGTCCCACCAGGACAGGAAGTTGATGCTGCCCGGCTTGCGGGTCGCCACCACCGTGCCCTGCGGGTCGCGGACGCCGTCGGCGTGCGAGGACCAGGACTCGGCGCCCGCGCCGCCCGCCCAGATGTCACCGGAGACGCCTCGGCCGTTGTCGCCGTCGGCCGCCGTGGACCAGAGGATCGCGCCCGTCTTGGCGTCCGCCATCCAGGACGCCGGTTTCGAGGAGTCCTCGTCGACCTTGAACTCCTCCAGGCCGGGACGGGAAGGGTCGAGGTCGCCGACGTGCATGGCGTCCCCGTGCCCGTTCTTGGTGGTCCACAGGCCGTTGCCGTTGTCGTCCACGGCCATCGAGCCGTACACGATCTCGTCCTTGCCGTCCCCGTCGACGTCCGCGACCGACAACTGGTGGTTGCCCTGGCCGTCGTAGCCCTTGCCGCTGTTGGTCGAGGAGTTGGTGTCGAAGGTCCAGCGTCGGGTGAAGGCGCCGCCCCGCCAGTCCCAGGCGGCGATGACGGTACGGGTGTAGTAGCCGCGCGCCATGATGAGGGAGGGCCGGGAGCCGTCCAAGCAGGCCGTTCCCGCGAGGAATCGGTCGACCCGGTTGCCGTACGAGTCGCCCCAGGAGGAGACCGTGCCACGCGCCGGGACGTAGTCGACGGTGCCCATGGCGGCGCCCGTCTGTCCGTTGAACATGGTCAGGTACTCGGGCCCGGACAGCACGTATCCGCTGGAGTTCCGGTAGTCGGCGGAGGAGCTGCCGATCACCGTGCCGCGGCCGTCCGTCGTCCCGTCCGCGGTCTTCATGGCGACCTCGGCCTCGCCGTCGCCGTCGTAGTCGTACACCTGGAACTGTGTGTAGTGCGCGCCCGAGCGGATGTTCCTGCCCAGGTCGATGCGCCACAGGCGGGTGCCGTCGAGCTTGATGCCGTCGACGATCGTGTTGCCGGTGTAGCCGGACTGGGAGTTGTCCTTGGCGTTGGTGGGCTGCCACTTGAGGACGAAGTCGAGCTGGCCGTCCCCGTCGAGGTCGCCGACGGAGGCGTCGTTGGCCTCGTAGGTGTAGGCGACCCCGTCGGGAGTGGTGCCGCCCGCGGGCGGGGTGATGGGCACGTCCTTGTATCCGGTACGGAACTGGACGGCGTGGACGGAGTCGGCCTGCTCGACGCCGTTCACTATCGCGCGGACCGTGTAGTCGGCCTGGGCGGGTGCGCCCGAGTGGAAGTAGTTCGTGGAGCCGGTGATCGGCGTCGGGTTGACCAACGTACCGGCCCGGTAGACGTTGAAGGACACGTCGTTCGGGTCGGTGCCGAGCCAGCGCCAGCTGACCAGGTTGCCGCTGTCGGTGTGGACGCTGACGACGCCGCGGTCGAGGGCCTCCACCATGGGGGTCCCCCCTGTTCGAGCGAAGCCGAGAACTTGGGGGAGGGCCGTGGCCGCATGGGCCGTTCCGGTGCCGAGGGCGGTGAGTCCGGCGGCGATGAGGGCGGCCGTGGCCGCCAGGGCCGAGCCGATGGCGCGTCTGCGGTGCTGCCTGTGCGGGTGCTGCACGATGGTTACCTCCTGGGAGGACAGACTGCTTCTGTCCCCTCAGTTGCCGCGGCGGGCAGGTGGGTTGCCGCCTTCCGGCACGCATTTGCAAGCGCTCTCTACGCGTACAGGCGGGCCAGTGCCGCCACCGTGCGCGCGATGCGCTCCCGCAGTTCGGCGGGCTCCAGCACCTCGATCGCCGCGCCCAGTCCGAGGAATGCGTCGTGGGCCTGGTCGATGGATTCGATGGGGACGGTGGCGCGCGTCCAACCGTCTCTATCTGTCCGGCCGTTGACCTCGACGGCCCGGCCCGCCGGGCCGGTGAGAACGGTTCCCGGCGCGATCCGGATCACGGCCTCGGCGCGGTGCAGCCGGTCGTGGAACTCCTGTTGGTACGCCGTCCAGTACGCGGCCAGGTCGAACGTCTCCGGGCGACCGAACTCCTCTTCTGTCGAGGTGAGTTCGAGAATCTGGTCGACGCGGAACGTGCGCGGGCCGGGGCCCGCGACGACGTACCAGCGGCCCGCCTTCAGGACCAGGCCGTACGGCTCCAGGCGGCGCCGCACATCCGTGGGCTCGCGCCAGCGGCGGTACAGGACGTGCAGCACCCGCGCGTTCCAGACGGCGTCGGCGACGGCGGGGAGGTGCGGGGTGTCGTCGGCGCCCGCGTACCAGCCGGGGGCGTCCAGGTGGAAGCGGCCGCTGATCCGGTCGGCGTGCGTGCGCAGCTCGCGCGGGAGGGCGGCGCGCACCTTCAGCTGGGCGGCGGCCAGAACCGGGCCGAGGCCCAGCTCGGCGGCGGGGCCGGGAACGCCGGCCAAGAAGAGGGCCTCGGCCTCCCCCTCCGTGAGGCCGGTGAGACGGGTGCGATAGCCGTCGAGGAGACGGTAGCCGCCGGCGTGCCCCGCGTCGCCGTACAGCGGGACGCCCGCCGCGCTCAGTGCCTCGACGTCCCGGTAGACCGTGCGCACCGAGACGTCGAGTTCCTCGGCGAGGTCGGCGGCGGTCATCCGGCCGCGGGTCTGGAGCAGCAGGAGGATCGAGACGAGCCGGCTGGACTTCACTGACACAGGATGTCAGTGAAGTCGGCCTAGCGTGCGCGTCATGGCTTCCACGACCTTGCCGAACTCCTCGGGCTTCAGGGAGAAACTGCTGACCGTGCCACCGCCCATCGAGGTGGCGGGGCGACGGATCAAGCGCTACCACGTCACCGCGGACCCGGCCGGTATCCCACCCGACGTCGAGGCGGCGGCGTACGCGATGCTGCCGAAGCTGCTGCCGGAGCCCGACGGCACACCGCCCGCGACCTTCGTCGTACTGCACCGGGGCGGCGACGACGGCGCCTACCTCAACGCGTACAGCTGGGTGTGGGACAACGTCCTGCACTACCGCGGCGCGTCGGCGGGCCAGCCGGTCCTGGGCTGCCCCGACCGGGACCCCACGCACTTCGTCACGCCCGACCTCCCCTGGATCGGTTGTGTCTGGGAGCTGCCGCCGATCCTGCACGAACGCGACGCCTGGGTCCGGCACATGCTCGTGCCCGACGCCCCCGACCTCGACGCCTACCTTGCCGACTCCCTCCCCGAGGGCACGACTGGAGACCGCTCATGAGCAGCCCGCACGACTTCGACTTCTTCCACGGCGAGTGGGACGTCCGCCACAGGCGTCTGACCGACTTCCTCGACCCCGACAGCGGCTGGGAGGAGTTCGGGGCCACGAACCGCTGCTGGAGCCTGTTCGACGGGGCCGCGAACATCGACGAGATGACGGTGCCTGGTCAGGGCTGGCAGGGGCTCACCCTGCGGCTCTTCGACCCCGCGGCGCGGGTGTGGTCGCTGAACTGGTCGTCGAGCCGCAGCGGGAAGCTGTTTCCGCCGGTGGTGGGGCGGTTCGGGCCCGACGGGCGCGGTGAGTTCCACGGCGACGACACGCACGACGGGAAGGACGTGCGGGTGCGGTTCGTGTGGTCGGGGATCTCCCCGACCACGGCCCGCTGGGAGCAGGCCTTCTCCGTGGACGGGGAGCAGACGTGGGTGACCAACTGGGTCATGGAGTTCGCGCGGCGGGGATCTTCCTGAACGCGCGGAGCGCGAACTGCGGGTCGGGGCGTGGGACTTCCTGATCGGGCAGCGCTTCGAGCAGCGTGACGAAACGCTCGGCCAGCGGGTCGTCCGGGGCGATCCGGGTGAACCAGCCGCGGCGCAGGTCCGCCACCGTGCTGCGCGGGCTGCGGCCCTGGCCGTGACCCCGGAAACGGGCCCCACCGGCCGGGGTGAGGCCGTGCTCGACGGCGTACGCCTCGACGTCCTCGGGGCGGTCCTGGGCGGGGCGGCGCGGGCGGGAGGCGAGTACGGCGTCGATGTCGCTGCCCACGTCGTGTGCGGCGGCCTTGTCGACGGTGGTGACGTACACCCCGCCCGGGCGCAGGACCCGCGCGCACTCGGCGACGATGGCGCGGACGTCCTCGGCGCCGTCGACCAGATGGAGCAGCCAGACGCTGGTGACGGCGTCGAACGCGGCGTCGGGGAAGGGCAGTCGGCGGCTGTCGGCGCGGACCACCGCGCCCGGGAGCCGTGCCGCCGCCATCCGGGCCATGCCCTGCGCGGCGTCCGCGCCCGTCACCCGGAGCGTCGGGCGGGCGGTGGCGAGGCGGCGCGTGACGATTCCGGTGCCGCAGGCGACGTCGAGCAGGGCCTGTACGTCGTCGGGGACGAGGCCGAGTACGGCGTCCGCGGCAGCGGCCGCTCTGGGCTCACCGCCCCTGCTGGCGTCGTAGGCGTCGGCTTCCTTGTCGTAGTCCAGCATGTGAATCAGTGTGCGCCATGTCCCGGAGCGAGTGCCTCCACCCTGCGGGCGAGCTTGAGGTCGAGCTCGGTGACGGCGCCGCCGACGCTGTGGGTGTTCACGGTGAGGGAGATGGTGTTGTAGCCGAGGGTGAGGTCGGAGTGGTGGTCGAGCTCCTCCTGTACCTGGGCGATGTGTACGACCATCGCGGTCGCGGCGAAGTGGGAGGGGAGGCGGTAGGAGCGGGCGAGGTGGTCGCCGTCCAGGGACCAGCCGGGCAGCTCCGCGAGCTGATCCTCGATCTCCTTCTGCGACAGGGGTTCGACGGGCATGATCTCGCTCCGTTCTTCGTGCGCTGGGGATGCGGTGGGGGCTGTTTCTCAGCCTGCCACAGTCCCTCGACCAGGGCTCTGCGGCGCCCCGTCGTCGACCGCGGGTGTGTGGGGACCGGTCGCGCAGTTCCCCGCGCTCCTGGAAACCCGGGCCGTCCGGCGTTCGAGGGCAAGGCCCACGCTCCCCCCACGGTCTTCCTCGGTTACGGTCGGCGTATGTCCATCGTCGCGTCCGGTCCGACCAGACCCTCAACCCACCCCGTCGGCAAGGGCGTCGGCCCGCTGCTGCGCGGCTGGCGGGAGCAGCGCCGGGTCAGCCAGCTGGAACTGGCGCTGCGGGCCGACTCCTCGGCCCGCCACATCAGCTTCATCGAGACCGGCCGCTCCCGCCCGAGCGAGGAGATGGTGCTGCGGCTGGCCGAACACCTCGACGTCCCCGTACGGGAACGCAACGCGCTGCTGCTGGCCGCCGGCTACGCGCCCCACTACCCGGAGACCCCCCTCGACGACCCCTCGATGGACGCCCTGCGCCAGGGCGTGGAGCGGCTGATCCAGGGCTACGAGCCCTACCCGGCGCTGGTGGTCGACGCCACGTACACCGTGCTCGCCGCCAACCGTGGCATCGCCATGCTCCTGGAGGGCGTCTGTGAGTCGCTGCTCACGCCGCCGCTGAACGCGATGCGGCTGACCCTTCACCCGGAGGGCCTGGCGCCGCGGATCCGCAACCACCGCGAGTGGCGCGACCACCTGCTCGCGCAGATGGAACGGCAGATCGCCCTGGACCGCTCCGCGCCACTGCGTGCGCTCCACGAGGAGGTGGCGGCCTACCCGGTACCGGAGCAGGAACATGACGAGGAAGGGGAAGGTGAAGGGGATGCGGACGGCGGCGTCGAGCCCGTTCCCCATTTCGCGCTCCCCCTGCAGATCGAGCACGGCGGGCGCGTGCTGTCCTTCATCTCCTCCATCTCCACTTTCAACACCCCGATGGACGTCACCGTCGCCGAGCTGGCCATCGAGACGTTTCTGCCGGCGGATCCGGCGACGGTCAAATACCTTCAGTCACTGGTCTCTTGACGGAGCGTCGCCGATCCGTTTGAGTGGGGGCTTCGGCGCTTGGGGAGGGCGTGGCGTGAGTGAGCGGCGGGCTGCGCCCACCGTGGGGCAAGTGGTGCTCGGGCGGCGGCTGCAGGAATTGCGGGAGGCCACCGGGCTGAGGCGGGAAGAAGCCGCGCGTGTCCTGCGTGTCGCCCCGGCGACGGTGCGGCGGATGGAGATGGCCGAGGTCGCCCTCAAGATCCCGTACCTCCAGGTGCTGCTGACGACGTACGGCGTGGCCGACGACGAGGTGGCCTCCTTCGTCGCGCTCGCCGAGGAGGCGAACCAGCCGGGCTGGTGGCAGCGGTTCCACGATGTGCTGCCGGACTGGTTCAGCATGCACGTCAGCCTGGAGGGCGCCGCCCGTCTGATCCGCTCGTACGAGCCGCACTTCGTGCCCGGGCTGCTGCAGACCGAGGAGTACGCGCGCGCCGTGCTGGAGGCGGGCACGGTGGGCCAGACGGGGCCCGAGGCCATCGAGCGGCATGTGACGCTGCGCATGACGCGGCAGCAGCTGCTGCTGGGGCGCGAGCACCGGCCCCACCTCTGGGTGATCATGGACGAGACCGCGCTGCGGCGTCCGGTGAGCATCCGGGGCGAGGTCATGCGGGACCAGATCGACCGGTTGCTGCGGGAGATGGAGAGCGACGACATCTCCGTCCAGGTCGCCGAGTACGCGAGCGGCCCGCATCCGGGGACGTACACCTCCTTCGCGCTGTTCCGCTTCGCGGAGCCGGAACTGCCCGACATGGTCTACAGCGAGTACCTGACCGGTGCCATCTACCTCGACTCGCGCGCCGAGGTGGCCACGCACCTGGAAGTGCTGGACCACATGTCCGCCCACGCCGCCACCGTGCCCCGTACCAGGGAGATCCTGCGGGAGATCCGGGACTCCTACTGAGAAGTTCCCGGAGTGGGGTCCTTGGCGAGGAGTTCCCAGGGAGGGGCTCTCCGAGAGCCCCTCACCTCGAGGGTCCTTACGCCGCGCCGCCCCTCGTCTCCCTCTCGTCGTCCACGATCTCGGCGTCCACCACACCGTCCTCCTCCGCCGCCGTGGTGTGCTCGGCGGCCGGCTCCTCCCGGGGCGTCTGCTGGGCCTGGGCGTACATGGCCTGGCCCATCTTCTGGCTCACCGAGGCCAGATTCTCGACGCCGGTACGCAGGGCGGTGGTGTCGGTGGCGGAGTCCTCCAGGAGGCGCTTGAGGTCGGCGACGGCGGACTCGACCTCGGGTTTCGTCTCGGAGGGGATGCGTTCGTCGTTCTCGCGGAGGAACTTCTCGGTCTGGTAGACGAGTTGTTCGGCCTGGTTGCGGGTCTCGGCGGCCTCGCGCCGCGCGCGGTCCTCCTCGGCGTACTGCTCGGCCTCGCGCATCATCCGGTCGATGTCGTTCTTGGGGAGCGCGGAGCCGCCCGTGACGGTCATCTTCTGTTCGCGCCCGGTGGCGAGGTCCTTCGCGGAGACGTGCATGATCCCGTTGGCGTCGATGTCGAAGGCGACCTCGATCTGCGGGACTCCGCGCGGCGCGGGCGGCAGCCCGGTGAGGTCGAAGACGCCGAGCTTCTTGTTGTACGCGGCGATCTCGCGTTCGCCCTGGTAGACCTGGATACCGACCGAGGGTTGGTTGTCCGCGGCCGTGGTGAAGATCTCCGAACGGCGGGTCGGGATCGTGGTATTGCGCTCGATGAGCCTGGTCATGATGCCGCCCTTGGTCTCGATGCCGAGGGACAGCGGGGTGACGTCGAGGAGCAGCACGTCCTTCACGTCCCCCCTGATGACACCCGCCTGAAGGGCCGCGCCGAGCGCCACGACCTCGTCCGGGTTGACGCCCTTGTGCGGGTCCTTGCCGGTGAGTTCCCTGACCAGGTCCGTGACGGCGGGCATCCGGGTCGAGCCGCCGACCAGGATGACGTGGTCGATCGCGGCGAGCTTGACGCCCGCGTCCTTGACCGCCTGGTGGAAGGGGGTCTTGCAGCGGTCGAGCAGATCGGCGGTCAGCTCCTGGAACTGGGCGCGGGTCAGCTTCTCCTCGAGGTGCAGGGGGCCGTCGGCGGTGGCGGTGATGTAGGGCAGGTTGACGGCGGTCTCGGAGGAACTCGACAGTTCGATCTTGGCCTTCTCGGCGCTCTCGCGCAGCCGCTGCAGCGCCATCTTGTCGTGGCCGAGATCGATGCCGTGCGAGGCCTTGAAGCGCTGTGCGAGGTGTTCGACGATCCGCTGGTCCCAGTCGTCGCCGCCGAGCCGGGTGTCGCCGTTGGTGGCCTTGACCTCGATGACGCCGTCGCCGATCTCCAGGAGCGAGACGTCGAAGGTGCCGCCGCCCAGGTCGAAGACGAGGACGGTCTGCTCCTCGCCCCGGTCGAGGCCGTAGGCGAGGGCGGCGGCCGTCGGCTCGTTGATGATGCGCAGCACCTTCAGGCCCGCGATCTCGCCCGCCTCCTTGGTGGCCTGGCGCTGGGCGTCGTCGAAGTACGCGGGCACGGTGATCACGGCGTCCGTGACGTCCTCGCCGAGGTAGGCCTCCGCGTCCCGCTTCAGCTTCTGCAGGACGCGCGCCGACAGTTCCTGGGCGCGGTAGCGGGTGCCGTCGACGGAGCCCTGCTCAGGGAAGCGCCAGCTCGCGTCGCCCATGTGGCGCTTGACCGAGCGCGCGGTGCGCTCCACGTTCGTCACGGCCTGCCGTTTGGCGACCTCGCCGACGAGCACCTCGCCGTTCTTGGCGAAGGCCACCACGGAGGGGGTGGTGCGCGCGCCCTCCGCGTTGGTCACGACGGTGGGGTCGCCGCCCTCCAGGAGGGCCACCACCGAGTTCGTCGTACCGAGGTCGATCCCGACCGCACGTGCCATGTCCGTCCCCTTCCGCCAGGGCGCTGCCCACCTTCAAGCACAAAACTTGAGTGCGTTCTTGTCAATGGGGCGGACATGACAGCGCCGCGGGCCCTGCGCGGGGACCGCGGCGCCGTACTGCTCCCGGACGTCAGGCCAGCTTGGCCGTCAGGGTGATCGTCGTGCCGGCCAGCGCCGCGCTGACCGGGCAGTTCTTCTTCGCGTCCTCGGCCGCCGCGACGAAGCCGTCGTTGTCGAGGCCCGGTACCGTGCCCTCCACCGTCAGGTGGATGCCAGTGATGCCCTCGCCGGGCTGGAAGGTGACGTCGGCGTTGGTGACGAGCTTGGTGGGCGGGGTGCCCGCGCCCGCGAGGGCGTGCGACAGCGCCATGGAGAAGCAGCTGGAGTGGGCGGCGGCGATCAGCTCCTCGGGGCTGGTCTTGCCGTTGGCGTCCTGCGCCCGCGACGCCCACGTCACCGGCTGCTGGCCGATGCCGGAGGAGTCGAAGGTGACGACGCCGCTGCCCTCGAGCAGGTTGCCTTCCCACACGGTGTGCGCGGTGCGCGTGGTTGCCACGATGATTCCCTTCGATGGGGTCCCGTTTTCGGGGTCCGTGCGCACCATCCGATCACACCCGCGCGCGACTCACCCAGAATGACGGCTCGCCGAGACCGCGAAGACGGTTCACCGCACCCGGAAGACCGGTCCCCGCGCCGTGAACGGGAGCCGCGCGCCCTGCGGAATCAGATACGCGTGCTCGCGCCGCACCCGCAGCACGTCGCACCAGCCGTCCGTGATGACCAGCAGCGGCGCGCCCGGCGGGAAGTCGTCCGCGCGGTGCAGCAGATCGACGCCGGGCTGCAGCACCGTACCGCCGCGCCCGTGCACCCGTACGCGACCGGCGATCTCGGTGACCGGGAGATAGCCCGCGTCGTGCGGCGCCGCGTCGCAGAACACCACCCGAGCGGCCGGTACGTCCCGGGCCTCGGCGTACGAGGCGATGGCGCCCAGCGCCTTGCCGAGCAGCGTGCGGTCCATGGAGCCGGAGGTGTCGAGGACGACGCCGAAGGTGCAGCGGGCGATCTCCTCGGGCGGGAAGTACCGTCCCGCGCGCGGGATGTCGGGGGTGGACGCCTGACGGCGCGAGGGGCGCGCGTACGTCCGTACCGGCTCGGGGCGGGGCACGAACTCGTCGAACCAACGGGCCAGGCGGGCGTCCCAGGGCAGCGGCGGATGGTCGAGCGCGCGGATCTCCTCGACCAGACCGCCCGGCAGATAGCCCCGCTCCAGCTGCTGGTGCAGGTCGAAGCCGTGGCTCAGCCCGCGCCGGTAGAGCTCGTCCAGGTCCACGTAGTCGCGCGGGGAGCCGAGCGGGGCGCCGAGGATGTCACCCGCGCCCTTGCCGCGCAGCGTGGACAGCCGGCGCATCCGGCGCAGGTCCTTGGCGATCCGGTCGTACACCTCCTCCGCCGAGAGGTCCTTCAACTCCGCGTCGTACAGGAGGCCTTCGGGCATCGTGCCGACCTGCATCTCGCACAGCCAGCCGTTGATGACGTAGTCGGCCGCGATGTTGAAGAGGTACGGGTCGCGGGGGCCGCAGCGGTCGCCGTGCCGCAGGGCGGCGTGCAGCATCTCGTGGGCGAGGACGAACCGCCATTCCTCGTCCTCCAGTTGACGCAGCGGGTTGATGTAGATCTCGCCCGCCTCCGCGTTCACGGCGGCGACGGAGATGTCGTGGGCGCGGGCCAGTTCGGCGTCGGCGACCAGGGTGATGCCGGCCGCGATGCCGCCGAGCAGCGGGTAGGAGGAGATGAACCAGCTCAGCGCCCGCTCCCAGGGCTGCAGCCGGGTGGGCCCGCCGCGCATCGAGCCGCGGCGGCCGCCGGCCACGTCCATCGCCGTGGCCACGGTGCGGGTCAGGGCGTGCGCGAACTCGAGCTGCCAGTCCGGGGCCCGGCCGCCCTTCCAGGTGTCCCACGGCACCAGCAGCTGGTCCGGCTCGCCGCCGGCCGTACCGCAGCGCTCGTACGGGGCCGGAGTGCCCCCGCGCCGCCAGCGGGCGGCGAGTTGCTCCTCGTCGCCGTCGGGGTACGTGGGCGGCAGGTCCTCGGGGGTGAGGCCGATGGGGAAGCCGAGCAGGAAGCGGTTGACGACCGCGCAGCGGGCGGCGAGGGCGTGACGGTCGGGCTGCTCGCGCGTCTTCGGCGCCGCCGGGACATGGCCGAAGCCCAGGTGGATGACGGCGTGCGCGACCGCCCAGGCCCACTCGACGGGTTCGGCGCGGCGGGTGGGGTGGACGTGCAGCACGCCGTTGGAGTCGACGCGGACGAGACCGTCGCGGGGCGAGTCGGGGCAGTCCTCCTGGCGGCAGGTGCTGAACCCGATGGCGGCGAGCGCCCGGTTGGCCCGCACCAGCCGCATGCCCTCCGCGAAGGCCTCCGCCGCCAGGTCCTTCTTCGGCTGTCCCTTGCCGCGGCTCGTCGGGGTGCGGCTCACTGCCGCGCCTCGACCAGCCGGGGCATGTCGCGGGCCGCCTCGACCAGGAACCAGGCGGGCAGGAGGGGATTGCCGTCGGTGTCCGGGGCGATGACGCCCTGCGCGACCTCCACGGAGATCTCCGCGAGCTGCACGAGCAGCGACTTGGCGCGGTACGCGGTCTGCTGTCCGCTCGCCGAGAGGTGCTCCTTGCTGGCGGGCAGCTCCTTGATGAGCCGGCCGCGGAAGGACTCGGCGAGGTAGTAGAGCAGGTCGCGGTCCTCGGGGCGGTGCGGCCAGCGGGCGTCGCCCTTGACGATCGCCTCGATACCGAACCGGCTGCGCACGATCTTCACATAGCCGCAGAAGGCGACCGCGTGCGCGGGCGTCAGGGTGCCGTGCGCGATCACCTTCAGGGTCGGCTCGTCGAGGGCCGGCCCGAAGGAGTGCAGCGCGTCGGAGAGCATGTGCCAGGAGCGGGGCGTGGAGAACGGCTCCTCGGTCTTCGGCGGCTTGGACCACAGGTGGTCGGGCCGGTCGGTGAGGTGGTCCACGACCCAGGGGTGAATGCCGTTGACGGCGGCCCAGCCGAGCCAGTCCTTGGAGGAGGCCTCCAGGTGCACGTGCGTGAGGCGGTTGATCAGCGCGGAGGCGATCGGGCGGGCCAGCGCGTTGTCGGTGGCGCGGTTGCCCGCGCCGATCACGATCGAGCCCTTGGGCAGCTCGTAGTTGCCGATGCGGCGGTCCAGGATCAGCGAGTAGAACGCCTTCTGCACATCCGGCGTCGCCGCGTTCAGCTCGTCCAGGAAGAGGCAGTACGGCTCGTCCCGGGCGATCGCCTCCGGCGGGCAGAACACCGAGCGCCCGTCGCGGATCTGCGGGACGCCGATCAGGTCCTCGGGGGCGAGCTGGGTGCCGAGCAGGCTGACGCACTCCAGTCCCAGCGACTCGGCGAACTCCCTCACCAGGGAGGACTTTCCGATGCCGGGGGCGCCCCAGAGGAAGACCGGCCGCACGGTCGCGAGACCGAGCAGCAGTTCCGGTATCCGGGCGGGGGTGACGGTCACGACTGCCTGCACGCAGCATCCTCGGGGGTCGGGAAGTGCCCCGCGGGTGCGCGGTGCTCCATGCGAACAGTGTGTGCGCGGGGCTCGCCGACCGCAGCCCATTTTCCGCCGCCACCGACCGCGGCCCGTCGCCGCCACCGACCGAGCCCGTTTTCCGCCGTCCCGGCCCGGCCCCCTGGCCGTGGCTCAGGCGGCGCGCTCGTCCGCGGGGGCCGCCAGCGGCACTTGGGGGCCGTCGCACTCACGCAGCCAGCGCCGCAGTACGCGGTGCACCTGCTCGGCGCCCACGAGATCCGCGTCGTCCTCGACCGGCAGGGACAGGGCCACCGGTGACAGCAGGAAGGGGCGGGCCTGGGCCCCGCCGAGTCCGCCGTGCGAGCCGATCTGCTCCTCGAAGGCGAGGACCTCGCCCTCCTTCGGGTCGTACGAGGAGTTGACCATGATGTCGGCGACGTGCGGGAAGGAGTGCGTACGTCGTACGGCGTCGGCGGCGCCGGGGCCGAAGTCGGCGAGCGGGCCCGGGCGCGCGTCGTCGAGCTTGTCGAGCGCTACCTCCGCGCCGTTCGCGGCCAGCACGAGTCCGCCGTACTCCTCGCTGCGGACCAGCACGAAGCCGACGCCGGGGTGGTTGGCGAGGGTGGACAGCAGCGCGGGGTGGCGGCGGTCGATCTCCTCCCGGCTCATCCGGTGCGGCACGTCGGGGAAGGAGACCAGGCCGAGGTTGCCCGAGGCCAGCACGATGGGCTCGGAGCGGCGCGAGGGACGGTGACGCTCGCCGCGCTCCTCGACGGGTCTGCGCAGCGCGGCCCGCACCGCCGCCCGCGCCTCGGTGCCGCTGTGCGTGCGCTGTGCCTTGCGCGGCACGGGCAGCCCGCAGCCGGCCCGGACCAGGTTGCCGAGGCTGAGGCCGTAGCGGGTCAGGAAGGTCTCGCCGGGGCTCTGGCCGTGGTCCGACAGCACCACGATCCGGTAGGGCCGCGGGGCGTGTTCGGCGACCTTGGCCACCAGGGCGAGGGACCGGTCGAGACGCTCCAGGACCTTCTCGGCGTCCCGGCTGCGCGGCCCGGAGTGGTGGGCCACCTCGTCGTACGCCACCAGGTCCGCGTAGACCGCGTTGCGTCCTGCGAGCATGTCGCCGATCACCGCGGCGACGACGACGTCCCGCTCGATGACGGTCGCGAAGGCGCGCACGAAGGGGTACAGCCCGCCGCGCTTGACCCGGGGCCGCCGCTTGTTCATGCGGGCCCACGTGGACTGGCCCATCTCGCGCAGCACCTCGGCGACGAAGGACATGGCCGTACGGACGGCGTTGGCGGGGTCGCTGAAGTAGGCGAAGTAGCCGGAGCGGGAACGGTTCTCCCGGCCCCTTCGCGCGGCCATGGACAGCACCAGTGCCAGCTGGTCGGCGCCGCCGCTGAAGAGGTTGCCGCGGCTGGCGCCGTCGACGGTGAGCAGGCCCCCGTCGCCGGTGTGCTCGATGGCCCGGCGCTGGAGTTCGGCGGCGCTGGAGGGCCGGTTGCACACCATGATCTCGTGCGTGTCCTTCTCGTACCAGCGGAAGGCCGGCACGTCGTGGTTGCTGCCGTGCAGGATGCCGAGCTGGCTGGCGCCGGTCTGACTGGACCAGTCGGTGCGCCACGGGGTGAGCCGGTGGGTGGGGCAGCCGCCCTCCCCGGGGCCCTCCAGCCACTGCGCGACGGTGGGCATCAGCCCCTTGCCGACCGCCTCCTCCAGCACGTCGTGGCCGACGCCGTCGAGCTGGAGGAAGACGGCACCGGGGGTCGAGGGCCAGGCCTGCCCGTCACCGCGCCTGCGGCGCCGGTCGGCGAGCCGGTAGAGCCTGCGCCGGTAGGCGTCGTCGTCCCGGACGGCGAGGGCACCCCCGGTGGCCGACGCGACCGCGGACATCACGGCGGCGACGACCACGGCGGTCTCGGGCGCGGCCTCGCCCTGCCCCGAGGGGTTGATGCGCAGGGCTATCAGCAGCAAGGACCCGTTCAGGAAGAAGACGAGCAGACCGAGCACGAGGGCGGGCACCAGGAGCAGTGCCCGTACGAGCAGGGGCCACACGAGCGAGGAGAGCAGACCGAAGACGGCCGCGCCGACCCCGGCGGTGACGGCGATCCGCGTGGCACTGTCGCCGTTGGTGGACTCCAGCTGGAAGTCGGGCAGCACACCGGCGAGGACGAGCATGGTGACCGTGGACACGGCCCACACCGCGATGCTCCGCCACACTCCGCTGAGAAGTCGCCGCCAACGCCTTCCGCCCACGCCCTGTCCACCTCACGTCCCGGCCCGCCCGGTGTGCGAGGCCTGCTCCCACCCTGTCACAACGGTCGAGCGGCCCCCGGTGTCCCCCTCAGCGGCCGTCGTAGCCCGCGGTCGGCATCGACAGGCGGCGGTGGACCCGGGCCTTCATCTGGGCGTCGTACGAAGGTTCCGCGCACCCGACCGTCTCGATCCGTACGCCGCGGCGGACGCACTCGGCGGTGAACTCGTCCACGGAGGCGAGGGCGCGCTCCAGGACGCGGTGGCTCGGCGCGACGAACAGGTCCACGAGGCCCGCCTCGACGTCCGCCCACAGGGTGCGGTGGTCGGGGCGCAGACCGCGGACGAGGAGCTCGCGGGTGACGACGTAACCGCGCTCGGCGGCCCAGCGGGCGCACATCGCGTACTGGCTGCGGGAGTCCACGAGGAAGGGGTCCGCGTCGAGCTCCTCCAGGGGCGTCAGGCTCGCGATGGCCGTGACGCGGACCAAGGTCGGCACTGCGGAGGCGCTGCGCGCGTGTCCCATGGCGTCCCCCTCACCTCCGGGTTTCGCCGCCGACCCTACTCCTGGACGTAGGCTCGGGGGGAGTCGCACGGAGGAGGCAAAGAAGTGCCGGTGGAGATCACCTGGTGGGGGCACGCCACTTGCACGCTGGAGGACTCCGGCACACGCGTCCTCACCGATCCGCTCTTCGCGCGCCGGCTCGCGCACCTGCGGCGCAGGCGCGGGGCGCCGCCCCCTCCCGAGGCGGCGGTCGCGGACGTGGCGCTGGTCTCGCATCTGCACGCCGACCATCTCCATCTGCCCTCGTTGCAGCGGCTCGCGCCGGGCACCCTGGTCCTGGTGCCGAAGGGCGCGCCGCGCGTGGTGCCGGCGCTGCGCAGGCTGGACCATCTGCGGTTCGTCGAGGTGGCGCCCGGGGACCTGACCGAGGTCGGCGACCTGGTCGTACGTACGGTGTCGGCGCGGCACGACGGGCGGCGACTGCCGGTCGGACCGCACCGCTCCCCCGCGCTGGGCTTCGTGGTGGAGGGCGAGGCGCGGACCTATTTCGCCGGGGACACCGGGCTGTTCGAGTCGATGGCCGAGGAGGTCGGGCCGGTCGACGTGGCGCTGCTGCCGGTCGGCGGGTGGGGCCCCTTCCTCGGAGAGGGACACCTGGACGCGGGGCGGGCCGCAGAGGCGCTGGCCCAGCTGATGCCGAGAAGCGCGGTGCCGGTGCACTACGGCACGTACTGGCCCATCGGCATGGACAGCGTGCGCCCCCATGAATTCCATGCGCCGGGTGATGAGTTCGTGCGCCTGGCTGGGGAGCGTGCGCCCCAGGTGGCGGTGCACCGGCTCGAACACGGCGAGAGCGTGCGCCCGGAGGTCGCGCGGTGACGCCTCTGACCGGCATGGGCGCGGCCCCCGCGATATTCCTGTCCGCATTCCTGTCCGTCAAGAGCGCCGCCCCCGCCCTGTTCCTGTCCGCCACGGGCGCGGCCGTGTCACCGGAGAGCACGCAGCAGGCGATCGGCTATCCGTCGCTGTTCGTGCTGGTGCTGATCGGCGCGCTGGTCCCGGTGGTGCCGACGGGTGCGCTGGTCAGTTCGGCGGCCGTGGTGGCCTTTCACGAGACCGCGCCGTTCGCCCTGCTGCTGGTCTTCGCGGTGGGCTCGCTCGCGGCGTTCCTCGGTGACGTGGCGCTCTACTGGCTCGGCCGGCGCGGCATGAAATCCAAGAACGGCTCGCGCTGGCTGGAAGCGATCCGGGTGCGCGCCCCGGAGGACCGCCTCACCCAGGCCCAGGAAAAACTGGACGACCACGGCGTCGCCGTCCTCGTCCTGTCCCGCCTCGTCCCGGCGGGCCGCATACCGGTGATGCTCGCCTGTCTGCTGGCGAAGATGCCCCTGCGCACCTTCGCCCGCGGCGACCTCCCCGCCTGCCTCGCCTGGGCGGCCACCTACCAGGTCATCGGCATCCTCGGCGGCTCCCTCTTCGACGAGCCGTGGGAGGGTGTGGTGGCGGCGGTGGCCCTGACACTGGCGATCAGCGCGGCGCCGGGAGTGTGGCGGCGGGTACGCCGAACCGCGCCTCGGTAGACACTCCCACCACCTCCGTCACGCCAGGACCCGAGAACCCCCCACCGCCAGATCCCACAGATTCCCCCGCTCCAACCCCACCCGCTCCCAAGCCGCCTTCACCCGGATCAACGGCTCCAGCACGGGCTCCGCGGACAGCACGAACGTCCCCCAGTGCATCGGCGCCATCCGACGAGCCCCCAGGTCGACGGCCGCCCGAACAGCCTCCTCCGGGTCACAGTGGACGTCACTCAACCACCACCGGGGGTCGTACGCCCCGATGGGGAGCAGCGCCAGGTCTATCCCCGGGTACCGCTGCCCGATGGCCGCGAACCAGTGCCCGTACCCCGTGTCCCCCGCGAAGTACACCCGCTGTCCTTCGGGCGCCGTCAGCACCCAGCCGCCCCACAGCGTGCGGCAGGTGTCGGTGAGACCGCGCTTGGACCAGTGGTGCGCGGGGACGAAGTCGAAGCGAACGCCGTCGAGTTCGACCGCCTCCCACCAGTCCAGCTCGGTGACCCGGGTGAACCGGCGGCGCCGGAACCAGCGCCCGAGCCCGGCCGGCACGAACACCGGTGTGTCGCGCGGGAGTCGGCGCAGTGTCGGCGCGTCCAGATGGTCGTAGTGGTTGTGGCTGATGACGACCGCGTCGACGCGCGGCAGCGCGCTCCAGGCCACGCCGACCGGGGTGATCCGGGCCGGGGTGCCGAGGATCCTGCGGGACCAGACCGGGTCGGTGAGGACGGTGAGCCCGCCCATGCGGATCACCCAACTCGCGTGCCCCGCCCAGGAGACGGCGACGGTACGGGTGCCCACCCGCGTCAGCGGCCCCGGTTCGAAGGGCAGCACGGGAATGTCGGCGAGCCCCTCGGGCCCCGGCCGCAGCGCCCCCTCACGGGCGAACCGCGCGAAGGCTCGCAGTCCCGGCAGCGGCGCGGTCAGCCGGTCGACGAACGACCGCGGCCACGCACGGCGTTCACCGAGCGGACGGGGTTCGGCGAGAGGTGGGGGCTCGACGAGCGGACGAAGGGGAACGGCGTCCTGAGTGTTCGTGGACACGGACGTACTCATGGATATGGACGTGCTCGGGGATATGGACGTACTGGTGCTCGTGGTCGACTGGGACTGCTGCGTCATCGAGGAGGCTCCCATCGCTGAGCGTCGTCACGGAGATCGTCGAACGCCGACCCCAGGAGGGTCAACGCGCGTTGCACCTGCGGCAGTTCCAACGGTGAGGGTGAACTGAGGCATTCCGCCCGCTCCTCGTCGGTGGCGCCGAGCAGCGGTCCGGTCTCCAACCGCACGCGCAGCGCCTCGAGGTCGTCCCCGAAGCGGTGGCCGCCCGGCGCGGGCATGCCGAGCCGGGCGGTGAGGAAGTCCTCCAGTTCCTGTGCGTCCCCGACGCCGAGGGCGGTCAGCGCGGAGCTCAACGGGCCGAGATCGACGTACAGATGTCGGCCGGCCTGCGGCGGCCGTGCGAGGGCCCCCGACCCGATCACCGCGCGGTGCGCGGCGAGAGCCACGCGCGCGTGCAGGCGTACGGCGGCGGTCAGCCGCTCGGTGACCGCGTCCGGCTCGCCGAGCGCGTACGCGGCCGCCGCCGCTACCGGTTCGGCGACCCGGGCGCCGAGCACGGTGAGCACGTCGAGGACGCGGGCACGCAGCCGAAGTCCCTCGTCGGTGTCCGGGAAGCGGGCGACGGCGGCCGGCCAGCCCTGTGGCAGGAAGGCTCCCGCGAGATCCGTGAGCACAGTGACCTCGCCGGGGAGCATCTCGGCGGGGCTGAGCAGCACGGTGTCGTGCGGCCGGTGCAGGGTGTCGCGCCACGTCTCGTCGCTGACCACGTGCAGTCCCTCGCCCACCGCGGCCTCCACGGTCTCGTGCACCACCTCGGGCGGTGCGACGGTGGCGGTGGGGTCGTCGGCGACGGAGAGCACGAGCAGGCGCGGGTCGCCGCCCTCGGCGCGGACCCGGCGGACGGTCTCCAGGAGTGCGTACGGATCCGGCAGGCCGCCGCACTCCGCGGGCGTCGCCGCGTGGAACACGGACCGGCCCAGGAGGCGAACCTGCGGTGCCCACCAGGCGGCGCACGGGCGCGGCACCAGGACGTCGCCGCCGAGTGCGCCGGTCAGCGCGAGGAGCAGCGCGGGGGCGCCGGGGGCGGCGACCACCCGGTCGCGGTCGACGGCCAGACCCCGGCGGGTCCAGTAGCCGCAGGCGGCGTCGAGAAGCGCGGGGCCGCCGCCGGAGGGCTCGGCGTGGGCGTGGCCCGCCGCGTCGGCGAGCACGGCGCGCAACTCGGCCAGTACCGGCAGGCCCTGATCGGGAAGGGGCGGCCCGTAGCGGACCGGACCGTGTCCTTCCGGAACCGTCCGCCGCATACGTGCCTCCGTGCAGTCCGTGGTGCCGTGCCCTGTCGTTGCCCGGGCTCCCGACCCGCCATGGGCGCCCGGCCGGATTGCGCCCGTCACTGCGTCAGCGGTGGGAGGAGCCCCTTTGGCGCAGCCGGTGGAGGGCCGCGCCCAGCGCGCCCACGATCAGGACGCCGCCGGTGATCAGGGCCGGGACGGAATCGGTGAAGGTGCCGCCCGCGCCGCCCTGCACTCCGTACTGGGCACCGGTGGGGCGCTCCTCGGTGTCGTGATCCGCGCCGGTGTCACGCCCGGTGCCGGTGTCGTGCGTCGCACCGGTGTCACGACCCGTACCCGTGTCATGAGGCGCACCTGTGTCGTGAGCCGCACCGGTCTCGCGCCCGGCGCCCGTGTCATGCCCCGTACCGGTGTCGTGCGTCGCACCCATGTCATGCTCCGTGCCGGTGTCGTGCGTCGCACCGGTGTCACGACCCGCGCCGGTGTCATGAGGCGCACCGGTGTCACGACCCGCGCCCGTGTCATGAGGCGCACCGGTCTCGCGCCCCGTCGCTGTGTCACGCCCGGTACTTGTGCCGGTGCCCGTGCCGATGCCGGTGCCCGCGCCGATGCCCGTGCCGGTGCTGGCGCCCGTGCCCGTGCCGGTGTCGGTGCCGTGGGACACGGTGTACGAGGCGTTCCACGGCCGCTCCTGGCCACCCGGCGCGACGGGACACACACCGTTGACGCCCCATTGGGCTTCACGGTCCCCGGCGACGGAATCGCTGTTGAACTGCTCGCCGGCCGCCGATGCTACTCCGAACCCACCGACCCCTCCGGATCCGCCGACCGCTCCGGATCCAGCGTCGGGAGTTCCACTCGCCGGGATGCGGGCCGTCCCGTGGTACGAGGTGGCGCCGCCCGTCTTCTCGTCGCCGCCGGTGATCCGGTGCAGCTGGACCGTGCCTCCCTCGAAGCCCTGGGAGTGGGCGTCGATGGACTCGGGCGGGGTGCCGCCGATCGCGTCGCAGGTGACGGAGATGGAGAGGAGGCCACCGGGGCCCACGGAACGAGGATCGACCTCCGCGCCCGGATCCGCGGACGCGGCCGTGGCGGCCGCCCCCAGGGCGGCGCAGGCCAGGGCGGTGGCGGACAGGACACGGACGGTACGGCACATGGGTCGAACTCCTTCGGACAGACACTGTCTGAAGGGGGCACGGCCGTCGCGCCCCCACCCCATCACAGCCTGCCCCGGCTCGGGGCGCGCGCGGCCGGACACCATTCGCGCGACACGGGCGCCCGAGCGGGTGACGTGGGTGACAGCGGCGGCTCGGCCGACCGAGTCAGTTCGCCAGGGAGACGAGCTCCCGTTCCAGGCCGCGTCCACGCTTGTCCACGACGGCCGAGGCCACGTCGGACAGTTTGCGCTGGGTCGCCTGCGAGACGCGGCGCAGTACGCCGAAGGCCGCGTCCGCGTCGCAGCCCAGTACGTGCATGACGATCCCGCACGCCTGGTCGACGACGGGCCGGGTGCGCAGCGCGGCGCCGAGCTGGTCGAGCTCGGTGAGCGCGGCCCGGTAGGAGCGGTCACGGACCAGGCAGGTGACGGCGAGGTCGCCGAGCGCGCGGGCGGGTCCGTGCGGGGCGTCCTCCAGGGCGCCGGGGCGGAAGCTGTAGAGGCTGAGGGTCACGGTCAGCCCGGAACGCCGGAAGGGAATCGTGACGCTGGAGCGGACACCCGAGTCGAGGGCCATCGCGCGGTACGCCGGCCAGCGCTCCTCGCGCAGCAGGTCCGCCGAGTCCACGGGCTCACCGTGTTCCAGCGCGGCGGGGATCGGACCGTCTCCGGAGCGGAGTTGGACCGAGACGAGTGCGGCGAGGTCGGGGTGGGTGACCGCGGCGGGGCGTTCCGGGCCGCCCTCGGAGACCATGCAGCTGGCGCCGCAGCAGTCGATGGTGCAGCGGGCGGCCTGCTCGGCGAGCTCCGACAGCCGCCTGCCCGGAAGCGTGGATTCCGGCGACCGCGTTACCAGGTGCCCGAGTTGACCGCGTTGCTCAAGTCGCCCCGCATTCGGCATGGTTCACCCCTCCTCACTCCGCGCCTTCCCGCTCATCTGCGCGGAAAACAGGCCCGGCGGGGTTACACCCCCGCCACACCTGGAACTGATCCTTCGGGTTACGTTCATCGCATGGCGCAGACGGACGAATTCGGTGAAGAACTCGCGGATTTCGTGCGCCGCGTGGCGGAGCTCAAGGCGGCTCGATCGGTACCGGCCGATGACCTGCCGACGGTGCTCGACGCGGCGATCTTCGAACTCGACCACGTGGCGGGCCAGTTGTGGCCCTGGTACGAGAGTCTGTCCTCGACGGGCCCGTCCGGCGTCGCCTCGGTCGACCGCCAGGAGCAACAGCTCCTCAAGGCGCTCTTCCAGCGGGTGCCGGTGCCTGTCGCGCTGGTGGACCGCGAGACGGTGGTGCGCAGGCTGAACTTCGCCGCGACCTCGTTCACCGGCGTACGGGCCGGCTACGCGACGGGTCGGCCGCTCACCGGTTTCCTCGCGCACGCCGACCGTGCCGCGTTCCGCTCGCAGGCGGCGGCGGTGGCGCGCGGCGATGGCGACCGCAGTCTCACCGTGCACCTCCAGCAGCAGCCCGCGGTGCCGGTGCGGGCGACGCTCACCGCGCTGCGGCCCAGCGGCGAACCCCGCACCGCCGTCCTCGTCGTCCTGCAGCCCGCGGACAGCCGGGTGCCGTCCCCCGAGCGCGTGCCGGGCCCGGTACCGACCCTCACCGAGACGACCCGGCACGCGGCGCTGATGGACCTGGTGGACGCCATGACCACGGCGCTGCTCAGCGGTCCGGTCGGCGATCCGTCCGGGGTACTGGAGCGGGCGGCCGGGGTGCTGCACGGGCGGTTCGCCGACTGGGTGGTGGCCGACGTGGCGGGAGCGGCGCGGCTGTCCCGTACGACGGTGCTGGCCCCCACCGACAGCGTGGAGGGGGCCCGGGGCGTGGCCGCACAGGATCCCGCCGCGTGTCCGCTCGTCGTCGAGGCGGCCCGTGGCGGATCCACTGCGCTGCCGGTGCGCCCCGAGGATCCGGACGCCTTCGGCCGTGACACCTCGGGCGCCCCGATCCTCGTACGCGCGAACGTGACGTCGCTGCTGTGCGTGCCCCTGACCACCTCGCCCGGCCCCGTTCACGGCGTGCTGACCCTGTTCCGCAGCGGCGCCCGCCGGGCGTTCTCGATGGCGGAGGCCCAGGCGATGGACATGATGTCCCGCCACCTGGCCCTGGCGATGAGCGCGCCGGCCAGGACCTAGGCCGCGTCGCGCATCACCTGGTCGCGCAGCCGGTGGCAGCACCGGCTGATCAGCCGCGACACGTGCATCTGCGAGATCCCGAGTTCGTCGGCGATCCGGCTCTGCGTCATGTCGCCGAAGAACCGCATGTAGAGGATGGTGCGTTCACGCTCGGGCAGGGCCTGCAGCCGGGGCTTGACGGCCTCGCGGTCGATGACGACGTCGAGCGCGGGGTCGGCCGAGCCGAGGGCATCGCTGAGCGAGTAGCCGTCGTCGCTGCCGGAGACCTGGGCGTCCAGGGAGAGCGCGGTGAAGCTCTCCAGGGCCTCCAGGCCGGCCTTGACGTCCTCCTCGCTCATCCGGGCGTGCTCGGCGATCTCGGCGACGGTGGGCCTGCGGCCCGAGATGGTCCCCGAGAGTTCCTGGACGGCGAACCGCACACGGTTGCGCAGGTCCTGGACGCGGCGCGGCACGTGCAGGGTCCACATGTGGTCGCGGAAGTGCCGTTTGATCTCGCCGGTGACGGTCGGCACGGCGTAGCTCTCGAAGGCGTTGCCGAGCTCGGGGTCGTAGCGGTCCACGGCCTTGACCAGACCGAGCGCCGCGACCTGGCGCAGGTCCTCCAGGCTCTCACCGCGGTTGCGGAACCGGCTCGCGAGCCGGTCCGCCATCGGCAGCCAGGCCTCGACGATCTGCTCGCGGAGCGAGTCGTGCTGCCGGCCCGGAGGGAGCGAGGCGAGCCTGCGGAAGGCCTCCGTGGTGTCGGGGGCGTCGTCGTGCGGATGACGTTTCGCGCTCACTTGGTTTCGCATGGTGCGTCGCAACTCCCTTGCAGGTGCCTTGGGTTGGACGGTCACCGTGGGAGCGCACGGGTGCGTCGAACGGCACACCCGTGGCGAGTACTTCCCCGCTCCCACGGACGTGCCTCCTGTCCGAAGCACTTGAATTCCGCCTGCCCCGGCCTGTGCGGGGCAAACACCCACGCCTGTCGGCGCCTTGGGCTCAGGGAAGGGCGAGCAGGTACTCGATCGTGGCGCGCAGCTCCTCGTCCTGGAGGAAGGCCTCGTAGTTCCGTTCCGGTGCCAGGCGGCCGTCGAAGCCCCGTACCGTCCGCAGTGCGGCGCGTGTCGCGGGGGTGAGGGTGCCGATCCGGGCCAGGGCTCGCAGCGCCTCTCCGAAGAGCCCATAGTCGTCGCCGCCGTCGGCGATCGGCAGGACGAACTCCGCCAGGACGGAGATGCTCGGCTCGGGCTCGCCCGTGCCCGACCAGAGGGCGAGCGCGGCCTCGATCCGGCTCATGCCGTCGGTGTTCTCCATGATGTGCCGCACCCGGTCGGCGTACGGCGCGGCCGCGGGACCGAAGTCGGTCAGCAGGTGGACGGGCCCGTAGTAGGGACCCTCCTCGGTCAGCACCGCCTCGCCGATGAGCCGCAGCGCCGCCGTACGGTCTCCGCCCATGTGCGAGGCGGCCCATGCCGCGTTCCGCTGGTATCCCGGCCAGTTGAGCGGATTGCAGGCGCGCAGGGCGGGCTCGGCGGACGCGGCGCCCGGCCCCATCGCGGCCAGCACCTCGACGATCGGAAGCGAGCCCCTGGCGTCGTCCATCAGCGCCACGACCTCCGGCAGCGCGGGCAGCGCGTCCGGCCCCCACGCCTTCAGGACCTTCAGGAAGGCGTCGGTCAGCTGGCCGTGGCCGTCGTTGTGCGCCGCGTGATGCCGCATCACCTCCCGCAGTGCGGGCAGCAGGACGTCGGCGTGCGCCCGCAGCGGGACCAGCACGGCGTCGACGTCCGGAAGTCGCGGGTCGCTGACGCAGTAGCCCCGTCCGTAGTACTCCCGATAGGGCTCGTAGAGGCGCTCGACAAGCCCTGGTATCGCGCGCGGGTCGCCGATCCGGGTGAGCGCCCAGCGCGCGTAGTCACCGACGGTCCCCTCCAGGCAGGGGTCCTCCCCCGGGTCGTCGAGCAGCGTGGCGAGCGGGTCGGCGTACCGGGCCGACTGCCGGCCGAGCACCGCCAGAAGGTGTGCCGCCCGCAGGCGCACGGGATCGGCCCGGTGGTCCAGCAGTCGGCCCGCCACCGGCAACAGCGCGGGCGCCGCGGACGGCCTGAGCACCAGCAGCCGCCATGCCTCGTCCAGCACCGCCTCGGACAGTTCGGTGTCCCCGGTGCGGGCCGCCGCGTCGGCCAGCCGGACCACGAAGGAGGCGGCCGTTTGAGGGTCGTGGTCGAACAGCACGGCGGCCCAGGTGACGACCGCTTCACGGCTCCAGGGTTCCTCGACGTCCGACACGTACCAGATCTCCTCGAACCTGGGCCGTACGGCGAGGTCGGAGAGTGTCTCCACCAGCAGGTCGATCCGCCGGACCGGCTCCTGCGGGTCGAGCTGCGCCCAGGCGATCACGGCCGCGACCTTCATGACGGGCTCGCCGTCACGCAGGACGCCGTCGAGCACCGCCCGTACCTCCTCGACCGACCGGGCATCCGCTTGTGCCGCCTCGGCGGCCACCCATCCCAGCTGCAGCAGCACCGGCAGACGCATCGCCGGGTCCGTCTCGGCCCGCCACCGCTCCAGGAGTGGTACGACACCGTCCGCGAGGGGTATGGCCTCCCGCCGCACATCGGGGTCCGGGTCCGCGAGCAGCGCCAGGACCGCGCCGCGGTGGCGTCCCCACGCCGCGGGCCACCCCTCGTCCACCAGGTCCGGCCGGGCCTGCTCGGCCGCCCGCTTCAGGGACACCAGCAGTCCTACGAGGTCGACGCGCGCGCCCATCCCCGGGTCGGCGGCGAGCGCGACCAGGAAGGGCAGTGCGGCGGTCGCCGCGGAGGGCACCCGGCCGTTGCCCGCGGCCAGGCAGAAGGACAGCGGGTAGCAGTGTTCCTCCGTCGCGGCCCCGCCCCCGAGTGCCAGTCGCCGCAGCGCACGCGGCACCCCCTCGACCGGGTGCTGGGGCAGCGCCGACTCGAGCCGGTCCCACGGCACCGCGTCCAGTGCCTCGAGCGATATCCCCGTCACTGCCACCCCCATGACCTCGGAGAACCGGTTCTCCGGCCGTCATCATGCCGCCTGGCGGTGGAGCTCGTCGTGCCGTTTTCTCACGGACGTGTCGACCCCGGGTCCATGGGTACGCGATCACCGTCCCCGATCCCCTGGAGGGAGTCATGCAGCGAGGCAGCGACCGGCTGAGCGTCCACCGGGACGACGAGATGAAACACGAACTGCGGGGCCTGCTCAGGTCGGGTCACCCGACCCGGACCGAGGAGTGGCAGGATCCGGAGCCGACCGCCGACGACGACCCGGAGATCGCGCGCGGCCCCGTGGCACCGAACCGCGCGCCCGACTCCATCGAGACGGTGCGCCTGGACCTGGCCCGGTTCCTGAGCCGTACCGCCTTCCCCGCGGGCCCCCGCGACCTGGCCGACACCCTGCGCGACAAACACGCGCCCGACCCCCTGGTCGAGGCCGTGGAGCGGCGCCCGCACAAGGCGCGCTACGCCACGGTGCACGAGCTGGCCGAATCGGTCGTACGCGCCCGGCGCACGCGGTGAACAGCGGCCCGGCGCGGTGCACCACCGCTCGGGGGCCGGGAAAGGAAACGGAGGAATCATGCGTATCGCGTTCCTGATGGCGCCCGAGGGCGTCGAGCAGGTCGAGCTGACCGATCCCTGGCAGGCGGTACTGGACGCGGGTGGCGAGCCGGTCCTCGTGTCCACGAAGCACGGTCGGATCCAGGCCTTCCATCACCTCGACAAGGCGGACACCTTCCCTGTCGACGAGGTGGTCGCCGACGTGTCGGCCGAGTCCTTCGACGGGCTCGTGCTACCGGGCGGTGTGGCCAACCCGGACACGCTGCGCCTCGACGAACGGGCCGTGGCGTTCGTCCGCGCGTTCTTCGAGCGCGGCCGTCCGGTCGCCGCGATCTGTCACGCCCCCTGGACGCTCGTCGAGGCGGACGTGGTCTCGGGCCGGGTCCTCACTTCCTGGCCGAGCCTGCGCACCGACATCCGCAACGCGGGCGGCACCTGGGTCGACCGGCAGGTGCAGGTGTGCGAACAGGGGCCCAACACCCTGATCACCAGCCGCAAGCCGGGCGACCTCAAGGCGTTCGACGAGGCGCTCCTGGAAGCGTTCGCGCGGCAGGCCGCCTGACGGGGTGTCCCCCCCCCAGCGGAATCCGACACGACGGGTGTGGGCGGCAACGGGTGTGCGGTCCGGGCGAGTTGACCCGATGTCGTCTCTCGTGCCCTCCCTGACACCCCGACCCGTCATGTCACCCCGCCCCGTCGTTCAGCACTCCGCCGCGAGGCCCCGCTCCCGGGCCCCGTCGCGCGTGCGGCCCGAGGCGATGGGGCGGCGCGGATGGCGGCGCAGGTACTCGCCCTCCAGCTGCGCCATGCGCATGTTGTGGGTCCGCAGGGCGTCGTTCGAACCGTGCAGCAGTGTGTCGTGGCGGGTGCGGTGGATCGTCTCGAGCTCTTTCATGAGCTGCTGGTCGTCCAGCCGGTCCGGGTCGACTCCGGTCATGGTGGTACCCCGCTCGTCGTGTCCTGCGGCGCGGTCCGGGCAGCCGCCGGGCAGGCGCTGCCGTGCGCGGCGCCCGAGCGGCGTCCGGGAGGGAGCCGTGGATCTCGCCGTCCTCCCTCCACTCTACGAACTTCCGAGCCCCCGGTCCTCCGGGAAGCGCCGGACGACCGGGACCGGGACCGCGTCCTGGCGGACCCGAGTCGTAACGGGCCCGAGTCCTACCGGGCCCGCTCGACGCGTCGCTCGTCCCACACCGGCTCCGCCGTCTCCCGGATCCTGCCGTCCGAGCCGAAGACCAGATAGCGGTCGAAGGAGCGTGCGAACCAGCGGTCGTGGGTGACCGCGAGCACCGTTCCCTCGTATGCCTCAAGGCCCTCCTGGAGCGCCTCGGCCGACTCCAGGTCGAGGTTGTCGGTGGGCTCGTCCAGCAGCAGGGCCGTGGAACCCTCCAGCTCCAGCAGCAGGATCTGGAAGCGTGCCTGCTGGCCGCCGGAGAGCTTCTCGAAGCGCTGCTCGGCCTGGGCGGTCAGCTCATAGCGGCGCAGCCGGGACATGGCGGCGCCCCGGTCCTGGGAGTGCTCGCTCCACAGGATGTCGAGAAGGGCGCGGCCCTGGAGCTCCGGGTGGGCGTGCGTCTGGGCGAAGTGTCCGGCCACGACGCGCGCGCCGAGCTTCCACTCGCCCGTGTGCGCGACGGTGTCGCCGGCGAGCAGGCGCAGGAAGTGCGACTTGCCGGAGCCGTTGGAGCCGAGCACGGCGACCCGCTCGCCGTAGAAGACCTCCAGGTCGAACGGGTTCATCAGCCCGGTGAGCTCAAGTCCCTTGCAGGTGATCGCCCGTACGCCGGTACGCCCGCCGTGCAGACGCATCTTGATGTCCTGCTCGCGCGGCGGCTCCGGCGGCGGGCCGGCCTCCTCGAACTTCCGCAGCCGGGTCTGCGCCGCCGCGTACCGGGACGCCAACTCATGGCTGATGGAGGCCGCCTGCCGCAGATTCAGCACGAGCTTCTTCAGCTGGGCGTGCTTCTCGTCCCAGCGCCTGCGCAGCTCCTCGAAGCGGGCGAACCGCTCCTGGCGCGCCTCGTGGTACGTCGCGAAGCCGCCGCCGTGCACCCATGCGTCGGCGCCGGTGGGGCTGGGCTCGACGCTGACGATCTTCTCGGCGGCGCGGGACAGCAGCTCCCGGTCGTGGGAGACGAAGAGAACGGTCTTGCGGGTCTCCTTGAGCCGCTCCTCCAGCCAGCGCTTGCCCGGGACGTCGAGGTAGTTGTCCGGCTCGTCGAGGAGCAGTACCTCGTCGGTGCCGCGCAGCAGGGCCTCCAGCACCAGCCGCTTCTGCTCTCCTCCGGAGAGGGTGCGTACCTGTCGCCACTGCGCCTTCTCGTACGGGACGCCGAGCGCGGCCATCGTGCACATGTCCCAGAGCGTCTCGGACTCGTATCCGCGTACCTCGGCCCAGTCGGAGAGTGCCTGCGCGTAGCGGAGCTGGGCGGCCTCGTCGTCCACGGTCATCATGGCGTGCTCGGCCGCGTCGACGGCCTTGGCGGCCTCCTGTATGCGGGGCGGCGCCACGGAGACGAGCAGGTCCCGCACGGTCGTCTCGTCTCTCACGGACCCGACGAACTGACGCATCACGCCGAGGCCGCCGGTCACGGTGACGGTGCCCCCGTGCGGCTTCAGCTCCCCCGAGATCAGCCGCAGCAGCGTGGTCTTGCCCGCTCCGTTGGGGCCCACCAGGGCGACGACGGCCCCTTCGCCCACCCGAAACGACACATCGCCGAGCAGCGCCCTCCCGTCGGGAAGGTAGTACTCAAGATGCGCGGCTTCGAGATGTCCCATGGGGAGGCATTCTCCGGCCACCCGGCCCACGGAGCAAACGCATATCCCCCCGAGCCCCCACACCCCGCCTCTCCTCGCCCCCGCCGCCCCTACCCGTCCCATCCCCAGGGGCTCCGCCCCTTCGACCCCGAATCGCCCGAAGGGCTCGTCCTCAAACGCCGGACAGGCTGAAAGGGGCGCGGCGAACTGCGCGACCAGCCCCCGCCCACCCGGGGGTCTGGGGCGGAGCCCCCAGGTTCGGGGTGGGACGGGTAGGGGCGGCGGGGGCGAGGAAAGGGCGGTTCGGCGGGTACGGGGAGTTCATGACCGTCACCCCGGACATCGACCTCGCCACCTTCCCCCCGAACCACCGCACCCTCCGCAACCACTTCCTCACAGCCGACTCCCGCCTCTTCGAAGCCATCGCATCCCGCCACTGGCCGGGCTGCGACCCCCTCCTGCCCAAACTGAGCCGCAGCGCGAACCACGGCCTGCTGTGGTTCGCCACGGCGGCGGCACTGGCAGCGACCCGCACCCCCCACGCCCGCCGAGCCGCCGCAACCGGCCTCGCCTCCCTCACCCTCGCCTCCGCCACGATCAACACCGTGGGCAAGCGCTCGGTGCGCCGGCCCCGCCCGCCCCTCGCCCCGGTCCCCCTGGCCCGGCAGCTGAAGCGACAGCCGATCACCACCTCGTTCCCCTCGGGCCACTCCGCGTCGGCCGCCGCCTTCGCCACGGGCGTGGCACTGGAGTCGCACGGCTGGGGCGCCGCGGTGGTACCGCTCGCCACCGCCGTGGCCCTGTCCCGCGTCTACACCGGTGCGCACTTCCCGAGCGACGTCCTCGCGGGCGCGGCGCTGGGCACGGCAGCCGCGTACGCCGTACGAGGCCTTCTCACACGCCACCACCGACCGTGACCCGTCCGGACACCTCACCCCCGTCAACGTCCGAGCCCCACCACTCGAGTTGTCCACATAACAAGACGTGGGTCTCACTATGCGACATGCGGGCGTACGGTGATGCTCAACCGACGAGACGACGCGAAGGGGAAACGGTCATGTCGAAGTCGCAGGAGACCGCCGTCTACACACACGGCCACCACGAGTCCGTACTGCGCTCGCACACCTGGCGCACGGCCGCCAACTCGGCCGCCTACCTGCTCGACTCGCTGAAGCCCCACATGAAGATCCTGGACATCGGCTGCGGCCCGGGCACCATCACCGCCGACCTGGCGGAACTGGTCCCCGAAGGCCACGTCACCGCCGTCGACCGCGCCCCGGGAATCCTGGACCAGGCCCGCGCCGTGGCCGCCGAACGCGGCCTGGACAACGTCGAGTTCGGGGTCGCCGACGTGCACGCCCTGGACTTCCCGGACGACACCTTCTGCGTGGTCCACGCCCATCAGGTGCTCCAGCACGTGGGCGACCCGGTGCAGGCGCTGCGCGAGATGTACCGGGTCACCAAGCCGGGCGGTTTCATCGCCGTCCGCGACGCGGACTACTCGGCGATGGCCTGGTACCCCGAGGTGCCGGGCCTGACCGACTGGCTGGACCTGTACCTGCGCGTCGCCCGAGCCAACGGCGGCGAACCGGCGGCCGGCCGCCGTCTCACGTCGTGGGCACTGGCGGCCGGCATCAAGGACATCACGGCGACGTCGGACACCTGGACCTTCGCCACCGAGGACGAGCGGGAGTGGTGGGGCGGGCTGTGGGCCGATCGCACACAGGCCTCGGATTACGCGGAGCGCGCCACGGAGGGCGGACACGCGACCACCGCGCAACTGCGGGCCGTTTCGGAGGCGTGGCGGGAGTGGGCGCGGCAGGAGGACGGCTGGTTCTCCGTCCTGCACGGAGAGATCCTCTGCCGCAAGGAAGCGTGATCCGCCTGCGCCTCTCCTCGGCGCCGGATTCAGCGGGTGCGGCTCAGCGCACGATCGCCGTCTCCACCAGCAGCCGCGCCGCCGCCGCGATCGACTCCGCGTCGATGCCCGCGGCGTGCAGTTGCTCGGCGGGGGTCGCCGAGCCCGGCATCGTACGGACGGCGAGGCGGACCAGGCGCGGCACCGGACGGCCGTCGAGGAAGGCGTCGAGGACCGCGTCGCCGATGCCGCCCTCCTCGCGGTGGTCCTCGACGGTGACGAGGCAGCCGGTCTGTTCGGCGGCCTCGCGCAGGGTGTCGCGGTCGACGGGCTTGACGGAGTAGAGGTCGATGACCCTGACCTGGATGCCCTCGCGGTCGAGCGACTCGGCGGCGGCCAGCGCCTCGTGCAGGGTGACACCCGCGGCGACGAGCGTCAGCCGGTCCTCGTCACTGGCGCGCAGGACCTTGCTGCCGCCGACGGGGAACTCCTCGGTGGGGCTGTAGATCACCGGGGTGTCCCCGCGTGAGGTGCGCAGATAGCGGATGCCCTCACGGTCCGCCATCGTGGCGACGAGCTTGGCCGTCTGGTTGGCGTCGCACGGGTAGAGCACGGTCGTGCCGTACAGCGCCCGGAACATCGCCAGATCCTCCAGGGCCATCTGCGAGGGGCCGTCCTGGCCGATCGAGACGCCCGCGTGCGAGCCGACGAGGTTGATGCCGGAGCCGCTGATCGCCGCCATTCGGATGAAGTCGTGGGCCCGGGTGAGGAACGCCGCGAACGTGGTGGCGTACGGCACCCAGTCGCGCGCGGCCATACCGACGGCGGCCCCGACGAGTTGCTGCTCGGCGATGTAGCACTCGAAGAAGCGGTCGGGGTGTTCCTTGGCGAAGAGTTCGGTGCGGGTGGAGTCGCTCACCTCGCCGTCCAGTGCGACGACGTCACCGCGGGCGGTGCCGAGCGCGGCGAGCGCCTGTCCGTAGGCGTCGCGGGTGGCGACCTTGTCCCCGGTGTCGTAGCGGGGCAGTTCGAGGTGGCCGGAGCGGACGGCGTGCAACACCCTTGCCGGGGGCGGCTGTTGGACCTCCACGTGCAGGTTGCGCACTCCGCCGAGTTCCGCGATCGCCTCCTCGGCGTCCGGCAGCGGTTTGCCGTGCAGGCCCTCGCGGTCCTGGACGGACTCGACACCCTTGCCCTTGAGCGTGCGGGCGATGATCACGGTCGGCTGTCCCGCGGTGGACTCGGCCTCGGCGTACGCGCGGTCGATGGCGTCGACATCGTGTCCGTCGATCTCCACGGCGTGCCAGCCGAAGGCCTGGAACCGGCGCGCGTACGCGTCGAGGTCGTGGCCGTGCCGGGTCGGGCCGCGCTGGCCCAGCCGGTTGACGTCGATGATCGCGACGAGGTTGTCGAGGTGCTCGTATCCGGCGTGCTCGGCGCCCTCCCAGACGGATCCCTCGGCGAGTTCGCTGTCGCCGCACAGCACCCACACCCGGTAGCCGGTGTGGTCGAGCCGTTTGCCGGCCAGTGCGACGCCGACCGCCACGGGCAACCCCTGGCCGAGCGAGCCGGTGGCGGTCTCGACCCACGGAAGCCGCCGGGGTGTCGGATGCCCTTCGAGGCGGCTGCCGAGCCTGCGGAAGGTGAGCAGTTCGGCCTCGCTGATGGCCCCGGCCGCCCTGTACGCGGCGTACAGGAGCGGTGAGGCATGACCCTTGGAGAGGATGAAACGGTCATTGCCGTGGTGCTGGGGGCGCTCGAAGTCGTAGCGCAGATGCTTGGCCAGCAGGACCGCCATCAGGTCGGCCGCCGACATCGAGGACGTGGGGTGTCCGGATGCCGCGGCGGCGGCAGCGCGCACGCTGTCGACGCGCAACTGCTGTGCCAGTTCCTTGAGTTGACGGGTTTCCATGGCGTTCACGGTGGTGTTCATGACTCTCCTTCCGGACGGCTCACGAAGTCGCCGGGGGAACCGGCCACCCGTGCCGGTTCCGGCGAGGCGGTGTCCAGCGCCGCGGGTGACGGCCCCGGCGAGGGAGCCGGACAGGGGCATGCCCAGGGGGTTGGCGGCGGCATTGCGGCCGGGTCCACCTGTCGGGTCACGTGGTCCCGGAGGTACAGCGCCTCGGGCAGTCCACGGAAGCCGTGCGCGTACTCGGCGACACCGGGCACGGGCAGCAGCTTGTTCACGCCGCCGACGGCCAGCACGAGACGATCGTACGTCAGCGTGGTGACACGGCGTGGCTCCAGGATGTCGGCGGCGACCCGGGGCAGCCGGGCGGATACAGAAAGTAGTCGGTCGGGTCGGGCAGGGTGATGTCGGGGTCGACTCACGGTTTCGCCTCCGGCGACGTCGCTCGTACCTCGTACGGGGCTTTCCGCGTCCCCATGGTCGGGGCGCCCAAACCCGGGGGCTCCGGTGTTTCCTCCTCACCCCCGGGGTCACTCCGCCGTCCGCCGGAGACGTCCGAATCGATCTCGCCCTCCGGCGCGCCCAACTAAGCTCGTCCGCATGGAGATTCTGGGAGCCACGTTGCGGATCTGCGTCGACGACCTGGAGGCTTCGGTCCCCTTCTACGAAAGACTTGCGGGTGGGCGGGCCCTGCGGTTCGAGCGCGGCGGTGTGTCGGTGGCGGCGGTGGGCTGTTTCCTGCTCATGAGTGGACCCGAGGCCGATCTGGAGGTCCTGCGGAAGGTCTCCGCGACCATCGCCGTCAAGGACGTCGAGGACACGCATCGGGTGCTCAGTGAACTGGGCGCGCGGATTCTGGCGGGCCCGGTGGGGACGCCGGTCGGGCGCAACCTGATCGCCATGCATCCGGACGGCGCGGTGTACGAGTACGTCGACCGCGGATCCCCGACACCCTGACCGCCCCCGCCCCGAATCGCTTGACTGCGGGCCGGCGGGGGCTGATCGCACAGTTCCCCGCGCCCCTCAAGAGCGCCGGCGCGCGTCTTTCAGCCCGTCCGGCGTTTGAGGACGAGGAAGGCTAGTCGGGGGTCGGGCGCATGCGGAAGTCGTAGTGGGGCGGGAGTGGCTCGTCCGTCAGACGGGTCCACAGGGCGGTGATGGTCTCCGCCCCCTCCCGCAGGTCGGCGACCTCGAACGCCTCGTCGAAGACGGCCCGCGCCCCGTCCCGGTCCCCCTGCGCGAGGAGCAGCTCCACCTCGAGCAGACGGAACCGGCCGCGCGCCCGCGTGGCGGGCCGCAATCGGTCCCAGACCCGCCGCGCCTCCCCGGTACGTCGCACCGCGAGCAGCGCCCCCACCGCCTCCCGCCCGAGCGCGGCCGTGGCCGCGGTCCAGGCCGGACCGTCGTCACGCCGCTC
The DNA here is from genome assembly GCF_055656965.1 of Streptomyces sp. NPDC111656. Lineage (NCBI taxonomy): Bacteria > Bacillati > Actinomycetota > Actinomycetes > Kitasatosporales > Streptomycetaceae > Streptomyces > Streptomyces sp. NPDC111656. The sequence goes on along the minus strand of NZ_JBVKCA010000028.1, from coordinate 11,547 downwards.
CTGGCACAGGTCGTCGAAGGCCTCGGCGTACCGGTCGGCGGCCCGTTCCCGGTTGCCGGCCTCCTGGTCGGCGACGGCCAGACACCGCAGCAACGGCCAGAGCGACGGGGCGAGTTCGAGCGCCCGCTCCCAGCTGCGCACGGCTTGCGCCAGGTCCCCGGCGTGCCACTGCGCGACGCCGAGGTGGTACTCGGTGAGCGGTTTGGCGGGCGCGGTCTCCAGCATGTCCCGCCAGTGCGGAGCGACCAGGCTCTCACCGGGTGGCCCGACGCGCCGAGGCTCCGGGAAGGCGCCGGTCCGCAGGAGTTCCACCCAGGGTGCCTGCGGCTCCCCCAGCGTGGACTCCTCGAACGGCGTCCCGGGCAACTTGTGGGAGGCGCGCAGCACTTCGAGCGCACCCCAGCCGGACCCGACGGCCAGCACCTCACCGGGCTCGGTGTCGGCGTACGGCAGCCACGCCTCGTACGCCGCGTCGACGTCCCTGCGCGGCAGGACCTCCGACAGTCGGCGTTCCGTCTCCGCGCGCGCGAGCGCCCAGTCCGTCCCGTGCACCGCTCCCGCGTCCGTCGCGAGCGGCCCGTACGCCTCCAGCCAGGACACCTCGCTCTCCGCCTCCAGCCGGACATGCTCCAGCTGGGTACGGGCGAGCCCGGCCTGGATCTCGCAGTAGCCGCCGGTGCCGGGTTCGGTGAGCCATTCCTGCCAGCGCCGTCCGCCCGGACCGGAGCCCCAGACGAACAGCTTGCGCCCGCGCAGCACGTCGGTGGAGGTCTGCACGAGCCCGTCGCCGTTGTCGTCGAGCGCGGCGATCCAGCGGCGCTGCCCGTCGGGCACCTCGTAGAAGTAGTCGGCGGGGAAGACGCTGCGCGGCGGATACGTGCGGTCCGCCCCCTCGTGCTCCGGTACTGGCACCCTCCGCAGCCGCCGCTCGTACCCGAAGTGCCAGGCCTCGTCCGCGGGGGCCAGCACCCGGCGTTCCTCGGGGACGGCGATGTTGGACCACCAGTACAGGGGCGCGGGCCTCTCGTGCGGATTGCGGACACGGACGCCGACATGGAGGAAGTCGGAGCCGTCCGGGAGCCACAGGTCGACCTGGAAGGGCATGTCGCGCAGCCTCTCCCATTCCCACAGGCGGAGCATCTCGCCGCCGTCGGGGGCGGGGACCCGGGCGGCGTGCACGGGGGCGCAGGACAGGGTGGTGTGGCCGGTCGCGCCGATGTTCCACTCGATGCCACCGGAGAACCAGGCTCCGTTGAGGGCGAAGCAGGCGGGCTGCACCACCGGGTTGCGGTAGAGGAGTTCGCGCTGCGAGGGCTTGTGGAACAGCGAGACCACCCGGCCGCCGTAGCCCGGCAGCACCACCGCCCGCAGCCGGTCGTTCTCGATCACGATCGTGTCGATCCCGCGCGGCTCGCGCCGTCTGTCGTATCCGTCCCTGATGCGCTCGGGCAGGACGCTCCGCAGCGGCTCGTAGCGGATCTGCCGGGCCATGTCGCGCGGCAGGTCGGCGCTCACCCGGTCGTCGATGCGGTGTGTCTCGTCGAGCGGCCGCAGGGGTGGCAGCGGGTTGTCCGGGCCCAGCTCCGCGACCGGCAGGGTCAGTACGTCACGTCGGATCGTCGTCACGATGACCATGGAACAGCGACATCGGCCACCTGACCAGGGTGTCCGCTCGTCAGGATCCGGTCAGGATTCCGCAAAGGCGACGACGACCACATCGGTGAACAGCGCGCCCACCGTGCCGACAGCAGGGAACTAACAACAAGGAACTGGCGACAAGTCGGTAATCCCGTCGGCCGCCCCCGGTCATTCCGTGCGCTGCTGCGGTGCGGACGGCCCGGTGCCGCTCTCGGTGAGAGCCGTGCGCGCGGCCTGCAGCAGTTCGTCGGAGATCGGGTTGCCCCGGGTGGCGCGGGCGAGGACGAGGGCACCGACCATGGTGCAGAGCTGGGCCATGCCGTCGTCGTCGCCGGTGGCCAGCCGAGCGGCGCGGTTGCGTACCCCGTTGATGTAGACGTCCTGGACGCGGGCGGCCTGGCCGGGCTCGCGCCCGAGGTCGGCGGCGAATCCGGAGACGGGGCAGCCCTCCCCGGGGTGATCGCGATGCCAGACCGAGAGGTAGTCCTCGATCAGCGTCCGGCGGGCGGCCTCGTGCTCCCCTGTCTGCTCCTCGGGCGCCACCGCCGAGTGTGCCGCCTGTTCGTCGAAGGCGTGCGCGATGGCCTCGTCGACCAGGTCCTCCTTGGAGCCGAACTGCTTGTAGAAACCGCCATGGGTGAGCCCGGCGGCCTTCATCAGGTCGGCGACGCTGACCGCGGTGCCTTTCTCGCGGAACATCCGGGAGGCGGTGGCTACGACGCGCTGCCGGTTCTCCTGTGCTTGCGCCTGGGACACGCGGCCCACGGAATCACTCTCCTCAAATGGATGTCACTTGCCATCTATCCTAGCCCCTGTTTAGATTACTGACGACATCTATTTCCTGCTCCTCCGCCCCGCAACCGCAGAACCACCGACAGCACCGGAGACCCCTTTGGCATCGCCACCCGCCCCCACCGAGTCCTCGACGCCCGCGGCGTCCACGCCCACCGTGCCGCCCGGACCGTCGGCCCGCCGGTCGGTGCCGGTACGAGCCTGGCTGCAGCCGGCGATCGTCGGACTGATCGTGGTATCGGCCTTCGTCGCCTGTTACGTGGGCCTCCAACGCAACCCCGAGCCGCACGGCGTGCCGCTGGCCGTGACCGGGCAGCAGCTCGCCAGCGAGGTCCGGCAGAAGCTCGGCGACCGCGTCGACGTGCATCAGGCAGCCGACGCCGGAGCGGCGCGCCGCGCGGTGCTCCACCGTGACGCCGTCGCAGCCCTCGGCCCCAGCGGTGACGGCGGACTGCTGCTGGACGTGGCCGGAGCCAACGGCCTGTCCACCACGAACGCCGTCACCGGCCTCGCCGCCACCTATGCGAACCGGGCGGGGCAGCACCTGGAGACCGCGGACGTCGTCCCGCTGGCCAAGTTCGACAGTCGTGGGCTGTGCGGTTTCTATGTGGCCTTCGGTGTGACCCTCGCCGGATTCGTCCTCGCCCAGAGCACCCTGGGCCTCGGCAACGTGCTGGCCCTGCGCCACCGGTTCCGGCTGATCTGGGGCTTCTCGGCGGCCTGCGGCACCATCGCGGCCGTCATCGCCGGACCCGTCATGGGAGCCCTGCCGGCACCCTTCCTGCCGCTGGCGGGCACGCTCGCGCTGCTGGCGGCCGCGGCAGCGTTCACCACCAAGCTGCTCGGCACCTGGCTGGGCCCGCTCGGCGTCCCGGTGGCCACCCTGCTGCTCCTCACCGTCGGCAACTCGACCAGCGGCGCCACCATCGGCGTCGTCCTGCTGCCCCGTCTTGCCCGCATCGTCTCGGGTCTGCTCCCGCCCGGCGCCGCCATACGGGCCGTCGCCGACCTCAGCTACTTCGGCGGTGCCCACGTCTCCGTCCCGCTGATCACCCTCGCGCTGTGGGCCGTGATCGGGGCGCTGCTGGTGGGCCTGCGGTCCCGGCGGGTCGCCGCCCGCTGACGCTCCGAACACCTCAACGCATCTCCACACACCTCAACCCAGATGTTCCCTTACTCCGAAGGAGATCGACTGATGAATGCCAGCAACCTTGTTCTCATCGCCGGCGCCGGTGGCGTGGGCCGCACGGTCCTCGAGCAACTGCGCGCACAGGGCGTACCGGTGCGCGTGATGGTCCGCCGCGACGACGATCGTGCCGCCGGGCTGCGCGCACTCGGCGCGGAGGTCGTCATCGGCGATCTGACCCGACCCGAGACCGTCGCCGCCGCGCTGGAGGGTGTCGGGCGGATGTACTTCGCCATGCCCGTGTCGCCGGACCACCTGCTGGCGGCCACCGTGGTGGCCTCCGTCGCGAGGGAGTACGGGAAGCTGGACGCCCTGGTCGGGCTGTCCCAGCTGACGGTGTCGCAGATGACCGCCACCAGCACCGAGGAGTCGCACCAGCAGCGCCTGCACTGGCTGGCGGAGCAGGTACTGAACTGGTCCGGCCTGCCCGTGGTGCACATCCGGCCGACGGCGTTCCTGGACACTCCGCTGTTCACCTCGCTGGCGGCGCGGTCGATCCGGGAGAACGGCACGCTCGCGCTGCCGTTCGGCACCGGGCGCACATCGCCGGTCGCCGTGGAGGACGTCGCCCGGGTGGTCGCCACCGTGCTCCGCGACCCGGCTCCGCACGTCGGGCAGGTCCACGAGCTGACCGGACCCCGCTCGGTCGACATGACGGAGCTGGCCGGGGAGTTCTCGCGGGCGCTGGGACGACCGGTGACCTACGTGAACGTGCCCCCGGAGAGGTGGGAGGCCGAGCTCCCGAAGCTGGGGATGCCGCTGCACCTCGAACAGCACGTCGCCGTCATGGGCCGACTGCACCGTGAGAACCGCTACGACCGCACCGCCGACGGCGTCGAACGGGTGACGGGCGTACCCGCTCAGACGATCGAGGCGTTCGTGGCCGCCCGCAGGGACTTCTACCTGGGCTGAGCCTCCTCTCGGCCGTGTCCTCCCGCAAGAGGCCCTCGTCGCGGGGAGGTTCAACTCGCAGGCAGGTTCAGGCCGAAGGCAGGTTCAACTCGACGGGAGGTTCAGCTCGACGGGAGCATCTCCGAGGTGATCGCCCATCGCTCGTGGTCGCGCCACGCCCCGTCGATGTAGATGAAGTCCGGCGAGAACCCCTCGAGCCGGAATCCGCAGCGCCGGGCGAGGGCGATCGAGGCCGCGTTCCGGGGCTGGACGTTGATCTCCAGCCGGTGCAGCCCCATCGCCCCGAAGGCGTACCGGACCACGAGCCCGAGTCCCTCGGCCATCAGCCCGCGCCCCGTGGCGTGTGCGAAGGCGCCGTAGCCCAGCGCCCCGCACAGGAAGCCGCCCTCGACGATGTTGTTGATGTTGATGAAACCGGCGATGGCCCCGTTGTCCCGTTCGCAGACCAGGAACCCGGCCTTCGTGCGGTCCTCGATGAGCCGCCCCGCGTAGGCGGCGTAGGCGTCGACGCTGCGGGGCGGGAAGAGCCAGGGCTGGTGCAGCGCCTTGCTCTCCCGGGCCCGTGCGGTGAACTCGGCACCGTCCTCGTGGGTGAAGTGCCGGATGCCGACGCGGGGGCCCTCGGCAAGATAGACGGAGGCGTTATCAGGCATCCCGACACAGTACGCGACGGCGGCCATCACGCCAGGTCCTAGGCCCTGGCGTGACATTCCCGTCTGCCCCGCAGCGCCCGCCCTCCGGGCGGACGACGGGAATGTGACGACAGGACCTAGGTGAGCGCCGGCTCCTCCAGCGTCAGGGTCCCCGCGTCCGCGTCGAGTTCGGCCCGTACCCCGAAAGGAATCGTCAACGCGCCCTCGCCGTGCCCGAATCCGAACTCCTCGACGACCGGCACCCCGAGCCCGCCGAGCCGGTCGGTGAGCAGCGTCCGCACGCGCTCGTACGGCGAGCAGCGCGCCCAGGAGCCGAGCAGGATCCCGGTGACCCCGTCCAGCCAGCCGGCCCGCAGGAGTTGGGTGAGCACCCGGTCCAGGCGGTACGTCTCCTCGCCCACGTCCTCCAGGCAGAGCAGGCCGCCGCGCGCGGAGGTCCGGGCGTGCGGGGTGCCCAGGTCTGCGGCGAGCATGCTCAGGCATCCGCCGAGCAGGACACCCGAGGCGCGGCCTGGCACGAGCGGTGCCGCGTCCCCGCCGGACTCGATCACCCGTACCGTCTCCGGTTCGAAGAGCGTCGCGTGCAGGTGTTCCTGTGCCCGCGCGTTCTTGACGAAGTCGACGGCGGCGACCATCGGCCCGTGCAGCGTCGCCAGCCCCGCCCGGCCCGCGAACGCCTCGTGCAGCGCCGTGATGTCGCTGAAGCCGAGGAGCGCCTTGGGGCCGGCGGCCCGTATCGCGTCCCAGTCGAGGAGGTCGACCATGCGCTGGACGCCGTAGCCGCCGCGGGCGCAGAGCACCGCGGCCACGTCCGGGTCGCACCAGGCGGCCTGGAAGTCGGCGGCCCGGTCGGCGTCGGTGCCCGCGAGGTAGCTGAACTCGGGGTGCCGGTCCAGGACATGTGATGCCACGACGGGGTCGAGGTCCCAGCCGCGCAGGATGTCGAGGCCCGCGGCCAGCCGCTCCTCGACAACGGGCCCGCTGGGAGCGACGACGGCGACGCGGGCCCCGGGGGCGAGACGGGCGGGACGGGTCAGGGCTTTCACTGGGTGGACTCCACGATCGGTGGGACGGATCCCGTCGGCGCCGCGACAGGCTCTTCTGGGGCGGTGAGACGCAGGGTGGGGATGCCCGGCGGACGCAGGCCGAAGACCTGGGCGTACAGGGAGAGTTCGGCCTCCAGGGCCCGCACCATGGTGTCGGCCCGCCGGAACCCGTGCCCCTCTCCCTCGAAGGTGAGGTAGGCGTGCGGTACGCGTCGCCCGGACGACCGGGCCAGCCTGGCCAGGAACCGTTCGCACTGCGCGGGCGGACAGATGACGTCGTCCAGGCCCTGGAGGAGGAGGAAGGGCGCGGCGATGCGGTCGGCGCGCTCGGTGGGCGAGCGTTCCACGTAGCGGCCCGGCACCTCGGCGATCGGTCCGATCAGCGTCTCCAGGTACTGCGACTCGAAGTCGTGGGTCTCCCCCGAGCCCCATTCGCCGAGGTCGAGGACCGGATAGAGGATCGTGCCGCAGGCGTAGACGTCGGTGCTGGTCAGGGACGCCGCGGTGGTCCAGCCGCCCGCACTGCCGCCGCGGATGGCGAGCCGGCGCCGGTCGGCGGTGCCCTCCTCGGCGAGGGCGAGCGCGACGGCCGCGCAGTCCTCGACGTCGACGACGCCCCACTGCTCGCGCAGCCGGTTGCGGTACTCCCGCCCGTGCCCCGCCGATCCCCCGTAGTTGACCTCGGCGACGCCGACGCCGCGCGAGGTGAAGTAGGCGATCTCCAGGTCGAGGACGAGGGGCGCGCGGCCGGTGGGTCCGCCGTGCGCCCACACGACGTAGGGCGGCAGTTCGTCGCCGGGTGCCACGTGGTCGGGGTGGTGCGGCGGGTAGATGTGGGCGTGGACCTCGCGCCCGGCGGGGCCAGTGAAGGTGCGGATCTGCGGCTCCGGGTAGTGCGCGGGGTCCACCGGGTCGGCGTGACCTGCGCCGATCACGCGGGCGCGGCCGGCGCGGGCGTCCAGTTCGACGACCTCGTACGCGCTGCGGGGGCTGGCGGCGACGCCCACGATCCGGCTGCCGTGGACCGCGAGTGTCGGGGTGAACTCGGTCCAGGGGCCGGCCGCGTCGACGACCTCGCCGGTCTCCGGGTCGAGTATCCCGAGCGCCGTGGCGCCCCGGCCGTGCACGACGGCGACGAGCCCGTTCTCCAGCGGCGCGAACCAGCGGTATCCGATCTTCCACAGCGGCCCGCCGAACTCCTCCTCCCGGAGGCAGACCGGCGTGTCCTCCCCAAGCCGGTAGAGGTTCCACCAGCCGGTGCGGTCACTGGTGTACAGGAGGGTGCCGTCGGGGGTCCAGTCCGCCTGGGCGATCGACTCCTCCGGTCCGCCCGCGACGGGCCGCGCGCCGCGCAGGCTGCCGTGCTCTGTGACGTCGGCGAGGATGAGTTCGGTGCCGTCCCAGGGCATGCGCGGGTGGTCCCAGGCGAGCCACGCCGCCTGCGCGCCGTCGGGCGAGAGTCGGGGTCCTGTGACGAACCGGTGGCTGCCGTCGGTGAGTTCGCGCACCGCGTCGCGGTCCTGCGCCGCCGACCCGTCCAGCGGCACCGCGGCCACGACCCGTCGTACGTCGGTGGGTCCGTCCCCGATGAACTCCTCCAGCACACACCACACTTCGCCCAGCTCGGGGCGCAACTGAGGGTCCACCCAGCGCAGTCCGCCGCCCACCGGGGACACGGGGGTCAAGGGGCGGGGCCGCGCGTCCGGGGCATCGGGCTCGTACGCGTAGAGTCGCTGGTCGGCGAAGTCCACGAACACCACGAACGGCCCCTCGGGGCGCATCTCGCCGACCCAGGGCTGTCCGCCGTACTCGATGACCCGGCTGCGCACGTTCCAGGGGGCCGGCAGCACCGGCTCCTGCGTGCCGTCGACCCGTCGGCGTACCAGCGTGCGCCGTCCGCCCTCCGCGGGCCGGGGCTCGGTCCACCACGCCTCGTCGCCGACGAAGCCGACGAACTCGGGATGCCCGTCGTGCGCGGCGGCGAGCGCCGCGTCGATGGGCGAGGGCCACGATCCGTACGCCAGGTTCTGCATCCTGTCCTCTCTAGGCCGTGCGCAGGAAGCGGTCGAGGACGCGGACGCCGAAGTGCAGCGCCTCGACGGGAACGCGTTCGTCGACTCCGTGGAAGAGGGCCTGGTAGTCGAAGCCCTCGGGGAGCTTGAGCGGGGCGAAGCCGTAGCCGGTGATGCCGAGGCGCGAGAACTGCTTGGCGTCCGTACCGCCCGACATGCAGTACGGCACCACGTGCCCCTCCGGCGCGAACTCCTCGACGGCGGCACGCATCTTGGCGTACGTCGGCGAGTCCACCGGCGACTGGAGGGCCACTTCGTGGTGGTCGAACTCCCACTCCACGTCCGGTCCGGTGAGCCGGTCGAGGGTCGTGCGGAACTCCTCCTCGCCGCCCGGCAGGTAGCGGCCGTCCACGTGGGCGACGGCTTCCCCCGGAATCACGTTGACCTTGTAACCGGCGCTGAGCATCGTCGGGTTGGCACTGTTGCGGACCGTCGCCTCGACGAGCGCGGCGGCGGGCCCGAGCTTGTCGAGGAGCCCGTCGACGTCGTCCAGGTCCGCGTCGACGCCGTACAGCGTGGCGAGTTCGGTGAGAGCGGCGCGGACGGTCGGAGTGAGCCTGAGGGGCCACTCGTACGCGCCGATCCGGGCGATCGCCCCGGCCAGCCGGGTCACCGCGTTCGCCCGGTTCACCTTGGAGCCGTGGCCCGCCCGCCCGCGCGCGGTGAGCTTGAGCCAGCCGGTGCCGCGCTCCCCCGCCGCGATCGGGTACAGCTCCCGGCCCGCGCCGTCGTGGAAGGTGAACGCCCCGGACTCGCTGATGCCCTCGGTACAGCCCTCGAACAACTCCGGATGCCGGTCGGCGAGGAACCCGGAGCCGTCCTGCGCGCTCGCCTCCTCGTCGGCCGTGAACGCGATCACCAGGTCGCGCCGGGGCCTGACGCCGAGGCGCGCCCACAGGCGTACGACCGCAAGGATCATCGCGTCCATGTTCTTCATGTCTACCGCGCCGCGGCCCCACACAACCCCGTCGCGGATCTCCCCGGAGAACGGGTGCACGCTCCAGTCGTCGGCCTGCGCGGGCACCACGTCGAGGTGACCGTGGACGAGCAGCGCGTCGGCGGACGGGTCGGTGCCTTCGAGACGGGCGACGACGTTCGTACGGCCCTCGGTGCGCTCCAGCAGTGTGGGTTCGAGGCCCGCTTCGGCGAGGCGCGCGGCGGCGTACTCGGCGGCGGGGCGCTCCTGGCAGTCGCCGCCGCCCCGGTTGGTGGTGTCGAAGCGGATGAGATCGGAGGTGAACCGTACGACCTCGTCCAACGCCTGCTCGTCCACGGCCCGTTCGTGCGTGGTCCGTTCGTCCACTGCCCACTCGTTCACGGCTCTCTGCTCAGCCATACTGCTCCTCCACCGCGGCCGAGACGATCGTGGTGACCGCCTTGAAGGTGCGAATGCCCTCGTACATGGTGTCGCTGGTGTACACCACCTTGCGCTCTCCGACGCGCCGCACGCCCGGCACGACGGTGGCCGCCATCGACAGGTGTTCGGCGTCGAATTCGAGTGCCACCGTGAACGGGCCGCGCACCAGCGGTTCTTGACGCACCGCCAGGGCTGCCGCCGCCTTGGCCGCGGCCCGGATGTCGGCGGCGGTCCTGGCCGGTGTGCGGCAGACCGCCGTGTACCGCGACACATGGTCCTTGACGGCGACCTTGAGTGCCTCCGGCGCGTAGCCGAGCGCGTCCTCGCAGGTCAGGTCGTCGCCGGTGACGAGCACGACGGGCACCCCGCACTCGGCGACGACGTGGGAGTTGAGCAGTCCCTCGCTGGCCCGTGCGTCGTTCACCCACACGCCGGTGATCGAGTTGGGGAGGTAGGTGTGGGCGAGCACACCCTCCGTACCGGCGCCCGTGTGGTAGCCGACGAACGCGATCCCGTCGACGTCTCCGTGCTGGACGCCCTCCACCATGGACAGTGTCTTGTGCCGTCCGGTGATCATCTCGGCCCGGTCGTCGAGCTGCTCCAGCAACAGATTGCGCATGGACCAGTGGGCCTCGTTGATCAGCACCTCGTCGGCGCCGCCGTCGAAGAAACCGAGGACGGCGGCGTTGACGTCCGAGGTGAACATCGGCCGGCAGCGCTCCCACTGCGGGGTCCCCGGCAACACGTCGGCGGGCCAGGTCACCCCGGTGGCGCCCTCCATGTCGGCGCTGATGAGGATCTTCACGACACACCCTTCCGGCACAGGTCAGCGGCTGTCTCCATGTCGTGTCACGTTACGTGGCGCCGCTCGGCCGGGCCAGGAGGCCGTCCACGGACGTCACCACGCCGACCGGACCCGACCGCCCCGAGCGGTCCCGTCAGGGTTTCACGGCGACGGCGTCGTACTGCGGGAGGATGATCGGCGGGGTCGCGGTCGGACCGGGCCACGGCGCGGATCACCGGGAACATCGTGGCGACCTGCTCGCCGACCGCCTGGTCGGCGGGGTGGTTGTGCCGGCCGCCGATCCAGTGGTTCCGGACGCCCGGATCAGTCCTCGTAAACGGTCAGCACGACGCCGTCGAGTTCGATGCGGCGCGGAGTGCCGCCCTCGCCCCGGACGAGGGCGTCCAGGCAGCGCCGGAAGAGCTTCAGCTCCTCCTCGTCGAGGACGGCCGCGGCGAGGTCGAGGAGTTCGGTGAGTGCGCCCTCGGTCAGTATGTCGGGCAGCTCACCGGAGAGGAGGACGACGGACTCTCCCGTACTGCCCCGCACCACTGCGGTGGTGGGTCCTCCGTGCACGAACAGCACATGTCCCCCTGGGTGACACAGGGGTCGTGCGGCTCACGTGCCCCGAGCAGAATGAGAGACTAGCTGTGGATCTTGGGGGTTTCGGCCGTTCTGGATTCTTTTACCGGGAACCCCGGGAAGCGGAACCGGAGCACTCGGACGGGCGTCTTCGCCGTACGGCCCTTGACCGGGCCAAAGCCTCCAGGGTGCCTCCGACGGAGCAACCGTACGGACCGAACCGAGGTCAATGCCCCCTTGACGAGGGGCTCCGACATCCGACGCAGACCCCCGCAGCACCGCCGCCACCCGAGTCCACCCGCCACTCCGCCGCCCCTCACCCGAATGCGAGCCACCCTCGTAGACACGGACGCACCACCCGCCGCACACGGCACGCCCCGTCGACCCAGGCCGCCCGGCCACTCGCGCCCGGTGTCACGCCCCGACGAGACCTAGGACGTGTTTGAGATGTGGTCACAGCGCCTGCCGTATGAGGGTGAGCTGGACGGTCGACTCGTAGCGGACGGCGAGCTTGTCGTACCTGGT
>NZ_JBVKCA010000027.1:0-119813 GCF_055656965.1 Streptomyces sp. NPDC111656 | reverse complement strand
GAGCCCCGCGGGGGGTTCGGGGGCGGAGCCCCCGGTGGGGTTGAAGGGGCGGAGCCCCTGGGGATGGGTTGGGTAGGGGCGGCGGGGGCGAGGAAAGGCTAGCGCGGCTCCGGGGGGCGCTGGCGGGGCATGTTCGGGCGGGTGCCCGGAGGCAACGGCAGCCGCCCAGCCGACGCACCCTCCGCCCGAGGAACCCCCGCCAGCGACGACTGAATCCCCAGCGGCGCGGGCCCGGTCCGGAACTCCACCATCCAGTCCGCCGTCTCCACCCGCACCAACTCCGTGATGTCCTCCGAAAACCGACGTAACACCCCCAGGCACCGATCCGCCGCCTCGCTGGCGGTCCCCTCCGTCGGCCCCAAAACCTCCCGCACACTCTCCGACGCCCAGTCGAACTGCAACACCTGCAACCGCCGCTGCACGGCCTGCGCGGTCGCCACGTCCCTTATCCACCCGGAGGTCACCCCGAAGAACCGGTCCCCGGCCACGCACGCGACCCCGAGCAACAGCGCGAGATACCCCCAGGGAGCGACCCCGCCGACCACTCCGGTGAGGTCCAGCAGGGGAAGCGCGGCCCCGGCCACCGCCCCCACCGCCGCCCCACCCCGCAGCACCCGCGCCCCCCGCCGCTTCCACACCCGGTCCGCGAGATACCAGGACGCCGTGTCGAGCGCCCCCTGCTCCACCCACCGGTACAGCTCGTGGAGCCGCTCGGCCGGCTCCCCCCAGTCCCCGAGCGGAAACGCCCGGCCGGTCAGATCATCCGGCCGGGTCCCCGCGGCCCCGCCGTCCCGCCCGTCCTGGGGCGGCCCCTCGGGCTGCATCTCCGGCTGGCTCACCCGGCACTCCCTACTGGCGAAGGACGACGAAGGACGAAGCTGGTGATGTTGGATGTTGCTGCTGACGTTGTGCCTGGTGACGTTGTGTGATGTCAAGTGACGCGTGGTGCCGAAGCGCCGCTCCCTTCCTACCGCCCAATGGGTGGCGATGGCCCGGGTTTCGCCGCTTTTCCGCCCGAAAGAGGGTCTTGATCAGGTATAGGCTTCGAGATCGCCTCACTCGAAAGAGTGCTTGGGCGACGGCCCCGCCAACCACGTAGGCTCGTGCTGAACGGGAAAACCCCGTCCAGACAGCCGTACGAACCAGGAGCTGATCGTGATCCCCGGTGGTGGCCAGCCCAATATGCAGCAGCTGCTCCAGCAGGCCCAGAAGATGCAGCAGGACCTCGCCAACGCGCAGGAGGAACTCGCGCGCACCGAGGTCGAAGGCCAGGCGGGTGGCGGTCTGGTGACGGCGACGGTGACGGGCTCGGGCGAGCTGCGCGCCCTGGTCATCGACCCGAAGGCCGTGGACCCCGAGGACACCGAGACCCTCGCCGACCTGGTCGTCGCGGCGGTCCAGGCGGCCAACGAGAACGCCCAGGCGCTCCAGCAGCAGAAGCTCGGCCCGCTCGCCCAGGGCCTCGGCGGCAGTGGCATCCCCGGCCTGCCTTTCTAAGACCGTCGGCGGCCAACTACCGTACGTACTGAAAGATTCCAGGAAGGGCGGCAGTCCGTGTACGAAGGCGTGGTCCAGGACCTCATCGACGAGTTGGGGCGGCTGCCCGGCGTCGGTCCCAAGAGCGCGCAGCGGATCGCCTTCCACATCCTGCAGGCCGAGCCGACGGACGTACGCCGGCTCGCGCAGTGCCTCATGGAGGTCAAGGCGAAGGTCCGCTTCTGCGCGACCTGCGGCAATGTGGCGCAGGAGGAACTGTGCAACATCTGCCGCGACCCGCGTCGGGATCTGACCGTCATCTGTGTGGTCGAGGAGCCCAAGGACGTCGTCGCGGTCGAGCGGACGCGCGAGTTCCGGGGCAAGTACCACGTGCTGGGCGGCGCGATCAGCCCGATCGAGGGCGTCGGCCCCGACGACCTCCGGATAAGGGAACTCCTCGCCCGTCTCGCCGACGGCACGGTCACGGAGCTCATCCTCGCCACGGACCCGAACCTGGAGGGCGAGGCGACGGCCACGTACCTCGCCCGCATGATCAAGCCCATGGGCCTCAGGGTCACCCGCCTGGCCAGCGGCCTCCCGGTGGGTGGCGACCTGGAATACGCGGACGAGGTCACACTCGGCCGCGCCTTCGAGGGGAGACGACTCCTAGATGTCTGACGCCACGCTGCACGCGACCAGCCAGGACCCCGACGACTTCGTGGTCCAGATCGCGGACCAGGTCGAGAGCTTCATCGTCGCCGTCACCGAAGTGGCGAAGGGCGACGAGCCGGACTCCGCCGTGCCCTTCCTCCTCCTGGAGGTGTCCCAGCTGCTGCTGGCGGGCGGCCGTCTCGGCGCGCACGAGGACATCGTCCCCGACGAGCGCTACGAGCCGGACCTCGGTCCGGAGCCGGACGTCGACGACCTGCGTGAGCGCCTCGCGGTCATGCTGGAACCGATCGACGTCTACTCCGAGGTGTTCGACCCGTACGAGCCGCGCAAGGCCCCGGTGGCCTGCCGCATCTCGGACGACCTCGCGGACGTCATCACCGATCTGCGCCACGGCATGGCCCACTACCGCGCGGGCCGCACCACCGAGGCCCTGTGGTGGTGGCAGTTCTCCTACTTCTCCAACTGGGGGTCGACCACCTCGGCGGCCCTGCGCGCCCTCCAGTCCCTGGTGGCCCACGTCCGTCTGAACCAGCCCCTGGACGACCTCAACGGCCTCGACACCGACCAGGACCTCGGCGAGGAGGTCCTCGCGGAGGAGGCGGGCCGGGTCATGGCCGAGGAGATCGGCGGGCCGCTCGGCATCCGGTCGTCCACGTAGCCCAGGACCGGGGTCAGCCGGCGGGCCAGTGTGCCCGGGTGAAGGCGGCTGCGGAGGTCAGTGCGGCATCGGCGTCGTCGAGCAGTGCGGCGAACCCCTGGAAGACGTGCGGGACCTGGGGCCAGACCTGCAGCTCGACCGCCACGTCGTGCTCGGCGGCGCGGGCGGCAAGTCGTACGGCGTCGTCCAGCAGGATCTCGTGCGAGCCGACCTGGATGAGCAGGGGTGCGAGCCCCGTCAGGTCGGCGAAGACCGGGCTGGCCAGGGGCGTGGCGGGGTCGGTCTCGCCCAGGTAGTCGCGGGCGCGGATCTGCAGTCCCTTCGCGGTCAGCGCGGGATCGACGTCGGCCTTGCCGGTCAGGCTGTCCCCGGCCAGGGTCAGATCGGCCCACGGGGAGAAGACCACGGCCGACGACGGCTGTGGCAGCCCCGCCTCCTTGAGCGCGACGAGCGTGGCCACCACCAGCCCGCCGCCCGCGGACTCACCGACGAACGCGACCTCGGAGCTGGGTGTCCCGTCCGCGAGCAGGGCGCGATAGGCGGCCACGGCGTCGTCGACGGCCGCGGGGAACGGATGCTCCGGGGCCAGCCGGTAGTCCACCGACACGGCGCGGACCCCGACCCGCCGGGCCATGTCGGCGGCCAGGCCCACGGAGTCGCCGGCCGAGCCGAGGGCGTACGCGCCGCCGTGGAAGTAGAGCACCACAGCCGAAGAACCATCACCCGGAGTCTCCACGGTGACGACCGGTATGCCACCGAGCCGGCCCGGTGTGGCCGTGACGTCTTCGGGCAGCGGCGCGGACGCGATCATCTCGTGGAAGAGGGCGCGCTGTTCGCCGAGTTCACCGCCGATGTCGAACGGGGCGTGCCGCAGGAGCTCATCAAGAGCCTGGCGTTGCTGCTGGGTCATGAGGGACCTCTCATCGGTGAGCGGGGCGGGGCGGGCGTCGGTCAGCGGGGCGGTCCCAGAACGACCTGCCCGTACTTGTCGGCGGCCTCGGCGAGCAGCTCCGGCTCGATCCGGAAGCCCTCGGGGCGCGGGGTGGCCAGATCGCGTCCGGCGTGCCGGAACATGCCCTCGATGCCGCCCGGGGTGCAGATCATCAGCAGGTCGGCGGTGTCGGAGGTGATCCGGTAGCCGTGCGGGACGTTCTTGGGCAGATAGACGATGCCGCCCTCGGACAGCTCCATCTCCTGATCGCCGGACCAGACCAGCGCGGTCCCCTTGATCAGCATGAAGACCTCGTCCTCACGGGTGTGCAGGTGGTACGGCGGCGCTTCGCCCTTGTTGACGCTGAACCGCCCGACGGTCAGCTGCCCGTCGGTGGCCGCGCTGTCCAGCAACACGGCGAAGACGCCGCCGTCGAGCCACTCGAGCTTCTGCTGCTGATCGGCCTGCGCGAGATAAGCCATGCTCATGACCAGTCCCCCCTTCACTGTGGCAGATGCTGCGAATTCGAAACACATGGCGACCTTACGTCTGCTTCGAATTCGCAGCAAGTAAACTCTTGGTCATGCCGCACACCCCGCCCCCCGATCCCGAGCGACTGGATCCCGAGCAACTGGCCGCCTACTTCGCCCTGATGGAGGTCAGCAGCCTGCTCCAGCACGCCGTCGACCAGCAGCTGCGCGACGAGGGCGGCCTCAGCTACACCCAGTTCCAGATCCTCGCCGTGCTCGGGCAGGCCCCCGAGGGGCAGCTGCGGATGACCGACATCGCCGACCGCCTGGTCCACAGCCGCAGCGGGCTGACCTACCAGGTGGCCCAGTTGGCCAAGGCGGGACTGGTCACCAGGGCACCCTCGGCGGACGACGAACGCAGCGTCAACGTCACCGCCACCCCACAGGGCCAGGAGCTCCTCGACCGAGTGATGCCGGGCCACGTGGCGGTCGTACGCAGCCTCCTCGTCACACCCCTGAACCGCTCCGACATCACCACACTCAGCGACGTACTGGGCCGGGTCCGCACCCACATGCGCACGACCCCACCCCGCTCGGCAACCCCCCGCCGCAAGCCCACAACACACCACGACTGACCACCCGAGGTCGCCGACCACCCGAGGCCGCCATGCGACGCATGGCCACCACACGACGCGAGGCCACCACACGACGCGAGGCCGCCATGCGACGCGAGGGGCCGTGCCGGTACGTCGCAAGCCCGTCGCTTACGCCAGGATCGAGCAGCGGCTCCCATGCCCGGCTCACGTCTGATCCAGCGGCGACGGGCTCGACGTACCGGCACGGCCCCGCCCCACCACCGGCAGCGCACGCCCCACCACCGGCATGGGCGCCCCGCCACACGTCACCCCAGCCCCCACAACCCCTTCCCCAACGTGGTGAGCCCACCAATCAACGCCAGCAACAGCACCAGCATCCGCGCCCGCCGCTCCGGCACCCGTTCGGCAAGCACCCTCCCGACCGAGGCCCCCACCACCATCCCCGTCACCACGACCCCCCACCGCGCCGCCCCAAGATGCGGAACGCCGTTCGAGGCCACCGAGAAGGCGTTCACCACCACCCCGTAGAACAGCGCGTTCGGCACGAACTCCCGCACCGTCCACCCCGCGTTGAGGGCGTACAGAGAGACGGGCGGACCCCCCACCCCCGCCGCGGAGTTCATGAACCCGCCCGCGGCCCCCGCGGCCACCGCGCCCCGCGTGCCCCGCAGCGCGGGCAACCGGGCGCCCCGCATGACCACGACCACGGCCACCGTCACCAGCGCGCCCATGAAAACCAACAGCTCGGCGGGCGGCAGCCGCCGTGCGACCCAGCTGCCCACCGGCACGGTGACCGCCGCCGCCAGACACAACGGCACCATCGCGCGCGGCCGCACCCGCCGCCACCCACCGGCCAGCCCCACGACGCAGATCGCCCCGGCGGCGCAGTTCGCGAGGACGACACCCTGGGCGGGCCCGAGCAGCAGCACCAGCGCCGGCACGGCGACGAGCGCGAAGCCCATCCCGGTCAGCCACTGCACACAGGACCCCAACAGCACGATCCCGCCCAGCATCAACTCGCCCGTCACCCACGCCCCTTACCCCACCCGGCACCCCCGCACCCCCGCACCCCCACGCGCCCGTCACCACCCCCTCGCACAGCGTGAGTTGGCCGGGAGTCGGATCAGCCCTGCACGTCCGCTGGACGGCCCCCGACCAGCGCGAAGAGAGGGTGAAGTCGCTCCCGCAGCAAGCGGAGCACCCCCACCGCGCTGGAGTTCTCATGAAGCGCCGGATACGCAAGCGCGCCGCCGTCATCACCGTCTCCACCCTCGTCGGCTGGAACGCCGCGCTGAAGACCGGCGACCCTGAGACGGTGGCCGACCGCTATGCCGCCGACGCCGTCCTGCTGCCCACCGTCTCCCACAAGATCCGCGACACGCACGCCGAGATCGTCGACTACCTCGAGCACTTCCTCGAGAACAAGCCGGCCGGCAAGAAGATCGAGACGATCGTCGACGTCCTCGACGAGAACTCCGCCATCGACACCGGCCTGTACGAGTTCACGCTCACCGACCCGGACACCGGGGCCCAGCGCACCGTCGAGGCCCGCTGCACGTACGAGTACGAGAAGCGCGGCGGCAAGTGGCTGATCGTCAACCACCACTCCTCGGTGATGCCCGAAGGCTGACGGTCACCCACAGTCCGCCGCCGGGCGCGTCACGCAGGGCCACGGTCCCGCCGTCGTCCGCCACCAGCTGGGCGGGTCCGCAGCGCCTTGCGGACGTCGAGGCCGTCGGTGTCGGGCAGGCCGAGATCGAGGAGGACGATGTCGTACGGGCCCGCGCACAGCCGAACCTTAGTGCTTGAGAGTTAAGACACGGCGGTGTCGTGTGACACGGGGCACTTTCCGGAGTGGCGAGGCGTGTGGGCGGGCAGGTGCCGCTCGGAGCGGCCGGAGGAACCCTGCCGAAACCGGTGGATCTGACGACTCCGGTGGACTCCCGGTGGACCCTGACGGTCCGGAGTGATCACGTCGTGAGCGGGACATCTCACGATTCGATACCCCGGAAGGGAAATCCGGCCGCTCGTTAGACTGAGCCGACCGCAGTTGTGCGGTACAGAGACAGATTGAGCGAGGAGCGCACGTGGGCCTTGTCGTGCAGAAGTACGGAGGCTCCTCCGTAGCCGATGCCGAGGGCATCAAGCGCGTCGCCAAGCGAATCGTGGAAGCGAAGAAGAACGGCCACCAGGTGGTCGTGGTCGTTTCCGCGATGGGCGACACGACGGACGAGCTGATCGATCTCGCCGAGCAGGTATCTCCGATGCCCAGCGGACGAGAGTTCGACATGCTGCTGACCGCCGGAGAGCGGATCTCCATGGCCCTGCTGGCGATGGCGATCAAAAACCTGGGCCACAGCGCCCAGAGCTTCACCGGCAGCCAGGCAGGCGTCATCACCGACTCGGTCCACAACAAAGCGCGGATCATCGACGTCACGCCGGGCCGTATCCGGACGGCGCTCGACGAGGGCAACATCGCCATCGTCGCCGGCTTCCAGGGCGTCTCGCAGGACAAGAAGGACATCACCACGCTCGGGCGCGGCGGGTCCGACACCACGGCCGTCGCGCTCGCCGCGGCGCTGGACGCCGAGGTCTGCGAGATCTACACCGACGTGGACGGCGTGTTCACCGCCGACCCGCGGGTGGTGAAGAAGGCGAAGAAGATCGACTGGATCTCCTTCGAGGACATGCTGGAGCTCGCCGCCTCCGGCTCCAAGGTGCTGCTCCACCGCTGTGTGGAGTACGCCCGCCGCTACAACATCCCGATCCATGTGCGCTCGTCCTTCAGCGGACTCCAGGGCACGTGGGTCAGCAGTGCACCGATCAAGCAAGGGGACCAGAAGGTGGAGCAGGCCATCATTTCCGGTGTCGCTCACGACACCTCCGAGGCCAAGGTCACGGTCGTCGGTGTCCCGGACAAGCCGGGCGAGGCCGCCTCGATCTTCCGCGCCATCGCCGATGCCGAGATCAACATCGACATGGTCGTGCAGAACGTGTCCGCCGCGTCCACCGGCCTGACGGACATCTCCTTCACCCTCCCCAAGACCGAGGGCCGCAAGGCCATCGACGCCTTGGAGAAGGCGAGGAACGTGATCGGCTTCGACTCGCTGCGCTACGACGACCAGATCGGCAAGATCTCGCTCGTCGGCGCGGGCATGAAGACGAACCCGGGTGTCACGGCCGGCTTCTTCGAGGCGCTGTCCGACGCGGGGGTGAACATCGAGCTGATCTCCACCTCCGAGATCCGTATCTCGGTGGTCACGCGTGCCGACGACGTCCCCGAGGCCGTCCGCGCGGTGCACACCGCGTTCGGACTCGACTCCGACAGCGACGAGGCCGTCGTCTACGGAGGCACCGGACGATGACCGTCCTCTCGTACGGCGGCACTGGCCGCCGCTGATGACCAGACCGGCAGGACCGACGCTG
Source organism: Streptomyces sp. NPDC111656 (assembly GCF_055656965.1). Taxonomy (NCBI): domain Bacteria; kingdom Bacillati; phylum Actinomycetota; class Actinomycetes; order Kitasatosporales; family Streptomycetaceae; genus Streptomyces; species Streptomyces sp. NPDC111656. Next base: position 111,584 of record NZ_JBVKCA010000027.1, on the reverse strand, counting down.
GCGGTCGTGGGCGCGACCGGGGCCGTCGGCACGGTCATGCTCCAGATCCTGTCCCAGCACGCGGACATCTGGGGCGAGATCCGTCTGCTCGCCTCCCCGCGCTCGGCCGGCCGCAAGCTGGCCGTGCGCGGCGAGGAGGTCGAGGTGATGGCGCTCAGCGAGGCCGCCTTCGACGGGGTCGACGTCGCGATGTTCGACGTCCCCGACGAGGTGGCCGCGCAGTGGGCGCCGATCGCCGCGGCCAAGGGCGTCATCGTGGTCGACAACTCGGGCGCGTTCCGGATGGACCCGGACGTGCCGCTGGTCGTCCCCGAGGTGAATCCGCACGCCGCGCGCGTGCGCCCGCGCGGGATCATCTCCAACCCGAACTGCACCACCCTCTCCATGATCGTGGCGCTCGGCGCGCTGCACGCAGAGTTCGGCCTGCGCGAGCTGGTGGTCTCCTCGTACCAGGCGGTGAGCGGTGCCGGGCGCGCGGGCGTCGACACCCTGCGCCAGCAGCTGTCCCTCGTCGCCGGTACGGAACTGGGGACGAGCCCCGGTGACGTACGCCGGGCCGTGGGCGACAACACGGGCCCCTTCCCGGAGCCGGTGGCGCTGAACGTCGTCCCGTGGGCCGGGTCGCTGCGCGAGGACGGCTGGTCCTCGGAGGAGATGAAGGTGCGGGACGAGTCCCGCAAGATCCTCGGGCTGCCGGGCCTGCCCGTGGCCGTGACCTGCGTCCGCGTCCCGGTCGTGACCACGCACTCCCTCACCGTGCACGCCCGCTTCGAGGGCAGGGTCACCGTGACCAAGGCCCGCGAGATCCTGGCCACCGCGCCCGGAGTCGTCCTGTTCGACAACCCGGCCGCCGGTGAGTTCCCCACCCCCGCGGACGTCGTCGGCACCGACCCGACCTGGGTGGGCCGCGTCCGCCGGGCACTCGACGACCCGACCGCCCTCGAACTCTTCGTCTGCGGCGACAACCTCCGCAAGGGTGCCGCCCTCAACACGGCCCAGATCGCGGAACTGGTGGCGGCGGAGCTGTTCTAGACAGCCGCGTCAGCCGGGGCTCCGGGCGGTGGCAACCGCCGTAGCCGCGAACCGATCTCGGTGGCGCGCCTCCGAGCGTCGTCCTGCCCGGCCGGTGGATTTCCCTGCTCAGGGTGTCCAGGGGGCAAAATCTCCCTGGCCATGACCGGATTCGTTTGTAGGATCTGTGTCAGTTGTGTGGCCGGAATAATGGTCCGGACCACTTGTACGGGACCCGCTTGGCGTTCGAAGATTTCCCTCCCCGTTCTCCGCAACCGCGCGGAGGGCGGGGAGCGTCTTTGCGGTCGCCCTAAAGGGGTGTCCGGGGGCGGCACGGCATAACGGGGCATAGGGGATGAGCTAGTACGCATGAGGGCATTCAATGCACTGCCAGGCGCGCTTCCGGTCGCGTCGGCAGGCGTTCGGGCACATGGTCCGGCGGGCGTTGCGAGGTGCGTGGGGGCGGGTCTTGTGGAGCGCGTGGGGGCGGGCGTTGTGCGGCGTGTGGGGACGGGTGTCGTGGGGTGCGTGGGGACGGGTGTCGTGGGGTGCGTGGGAGCGGGTGTCGTGGGGTGCGTGGGAGCGGGCGCTTCGGCCGGTGTGAACCCTGGAGCGAATGTGATGCCTGTCGCGTACAACCCTGACGGGGGTAAGCGTGTCCAACTGGCGTGGCAGAGGTTCTCGAATTCACCGCGGTACAGACCAGGGGCACGTCCCTGCGTCCACCCCGCCGACTCCGCAGCCCCGGCGTGCCCGGCGGCATGCCGGTGATCGCGCCCATGCCCGCAGCGCGGCCCGCCCGCATACCGAGTCAGCGCGACGGCGCTGAAGACAGCATGGCCGCCGGCACCACGGTCGACCATCTCACCGAGACCTACCGCGCCCACTACCGGTCGCTGCTGGGCCTCGCGGCACTCCTGCTCGACGACACCGCCTCTTGCGAGGACGTCGTCCAGGAGGCCTTCATCCGCGTGCACTCGGCGCGCAAACGCGTCCGTGACCCCGAGAAGACGCTCGCGTATCTGCGTCAGACCGTCGTCAACCTCTCGCGCTCCGCGCTGCGCCGGCGCATCCTCGGCCTCAAGCTCCTCTCGAAGCCGATGCCCGACATGGCGAGCGCGGAGGAGGGCGCCTATGACCAGCTGGAGCGCGACGCCCTGATCAAGGCGATGAAGGGCCTGCAGCGCCGTCAGCGCGAGGTCCTCGTCCTGCGCTACTTCGCGGACATGACCGAGGCCCAGGTCGCCGAGACCCTCGGGATATCGCTCGGGTCGGTCAAGGCGTACGGCTCGCGCGGCATCGCGGCGCTCCGTGTCGCCATGGAGGCCCCGGCATGAGCCAGCGACGCGACAACCACGACCGACACGAGCCCTTCGAGTGGCATGCGCCGACACACCGGCCCACGCCGGCCGAAGACGAGCAAGAGCACGAGCACGAGCAGCAAGCTGGGAACGAAACTGTGAACCACGGCCCCGACGCAAACGGCCCCCACCCGCAGGGCCCGGACGCACAGGGCCCGGACGCACAGGGCCCGGACGCACTGGGCTCGCACGCACTGGGCTCGGACGGGTCCGGTTCGGACGAGCTGGCGCTGCGCAGGCTGCTGCACCAGGCCGTCCAGGAGATCGAACCCACCGACGGCACGCTGGAGCACCTGCGCCGCGCGGTCCCCGCACGACGGGCCCGCAAGCGTCAGGCCATCGTCGGCGTGGCCGCGGCCGCGCTCTTCATCGGCACCGCCGTCCCCGCCCTCGTGCACGTCTCGAACGCCTCCGGGTCGAACGCCGACCCGTCCATGGCGGGCAACAGCTCACAGGCCCAGGGCGGCACCAGCCAGGGCAAGGGCCCCGACGGCGGCGAGAGCTCCGTGGGCGGCAGCTCAGGCACCTCCAAGGGCACGGGCAAGGGCAGTCAGACCGGTACGCCCGACAAGGGCAAGGGGACGAACACCGGGTCGGCCACGGGCGGCCCCGATCCCTCGGCCTCGGCCGCGATCTCGCCCGCGTGCACACCGGCGCAGCTCGGCGGAGCCACGAGTTCCGTCGGCACCCCGGACGCCACCGGCGCGGTCTACGGCTCCTTCACCCTGTCGAACGTCTCGGCCACCAGCTGCACCGTCAGCGGCGCGGGCACGCTCGGCACCCTCGCGCAGGGCGCCGCGGACTCGGCCAAGATCAGTGTGGTGACGCATGTGGCGGGCGACGCGGCCACCGGGCTGCCCGACCCCACCACGGAGGTCGCCTCGGTGGTGCTGAAGCCGAGCGCCTCGTACGTCGTGAAGTTCGCCTGGGTGCCCTCGGAGACCTGTCCGACCACCGGCGGCGGTCAGCCCTCGCCGACCCCGACCACCACCACGGACGGCTCCACCAGCACGGGCGGCACCGGCACGGACACCGGTGGCACCGGCACCTCGACCCAGATGGTGACGGAGGACGGCGGACTGGCCGACGGCAGCGTCAGCGTGTCGTACACGGCGGAGACGGGCACGGCGACGGCCACGACGACCGTGTCCAACGCGTGCGCCGGGACGATCTACCGAACGGGGATGTTGTCGGCGTCCTGAGGGGTGTCGGCGGCATCGGCTCGGGCGGTGGCTTCGGCAGCGGTCTCGGCTTCGGCGGTGGCTTCGGTGACGGTGGCTTCTTCTTCGTCGTGCTCCGGGACGAGTCCCAGCTCCGCGTCCCGGGCGAACTCCGCCTCGCGGCGCAGCAGCCGGAACCACATGAAGACCACGAAGCCCGCGAAGACGAACCACTCACCGGTGTAACCGAGGTTCTGGAACGCCTTCAGGTCCAGGCCGGTGCCCTGAGGTTCGGTCGCGGGCACCGCACGCATCCCGCTGTCGGCCTTCGCGAGGGTGATCCAGGCGTCGTACACCTCGTACGGCACCAGGTTCACCAGTGACGCCGAGCTGATCGCGCCGGTCTGTCCTGCGGGCAGACCCCCGGCGGCGGTGACGCCGTTCGCCCCCGGGCTCTCGGACGCCTGGAGCGCACCCGTGACGGTGACCTCACCGGTCGGGGCGGCGGGCGCCTTCGCCGGGTCGGCGTTCCCGGGCAGCCAGCCCCGCACGACGGGCAGTGCCTTGCCGCCGTCGACGCGCAGCAGCGTCAGCACGTAGAAGCCGCGCTCGCCGTCGAGCTCGCGGCCCGGCACGAGGAGCTGCTTGCCGTACCGCCCGGTCGCGGTGGCCTGCTTTCCGGAGGTCTCCGTGCTCACGGGCAGCAGTCGGGCGAGCGGACGGGCCGCCTCCGTCCTGGCCGCGGCGGCCTGCTCACCGGCCGCGCGGTGGTCCTGCACCCGAGCCTCGAACCGGCTCAACTGCCACGACCCCATGAAGATGCAGAAGGGGATGGCCAACAGCACGAAGACGTTGATCCCCCACCAGCGGGGCGTCAGCAGGAACCGGTACACGGCTTAAAGGTACGGTGCCGAGCTCGACGCCGAGGCTTCGGGGCCCCTCCTGCCGGTGCTCTTTCGAAGTTCGTTCGACGCGATCGGCGAAGTTATCCACAGGCTGGGGACCTCGTCGGCGCGAGGTCGCTCGGGCCAGGCACTATTGGGGCCATGACTGAGAGCAACGGGTCCATCGAGCAGCAGCGGGCAGCCATGCCCGACTGGGAGAAGCGTTTCCGGGCGCCGCGGGTGTCGCTGCCCGACTGGGCGGAGGACGCCCCGCACCGCGCGCTGTTCGTCTCCAACGCGACGGGGACGTACGAGCTGTACGCGTGGGACCGCGGGACGGGGCAGCAGCGCCAGGTCACGAACCGGGCGAACGGTACGACGGACGGGGTGCTCTCCCCGGACGGCGAGTGGATCTGGTGGTTCGACGACAAGGACGGGGACGAGTTCGGCATCTGGCGCCGCCAACGCTTCACCGCTCCCAAGAGCACGGATGCCGTCGACGGCGACGCCGGCCTCAATGCCGATGCCGGTGTTACTGAGGCCGACGCCCCCGCCGCTCCGGGCCTGGAGCCCTCCTACCCCGGGGGCCTGGCCATCGGCAGGGACGGCCGGACGGCGGTCGTGGGCCGCTCGACGGATGACGACGGCTCGACGATCCACGTGGTCCGCCTCGGCGAGGAGCCGGTGGAGATCTACCGCCACCGGGAGTCGGCGGGCGTCGGCGACCTCTCGCACGACGGCTCCCTGATCGCCGTCGAGCACACCGAGCACGGCGACGCGATGCACTCGGCGCTGCGGGTGCTGCGCCCGGACGGCTCGACGGTCACCGAGCTGGACGACACCAAGGGCGGCACGGTCGAGCTGGGCCTGGAAGTGCTCGGCTTCGCCCCCGTCGATGGCGACACCCGTCTTCTCATCGGCCATCAGCGGCGCGGCCGTTGGGAGCCGCTGGTGTGGGACGTGGCGACGGGGGAGGAGACGGACCTGGCCCTGGACCTCCCGGGCGACGTGGCGGCCGAGTGGTACCCCGACGGTTCGGCCCTCCTCATCGCCCACAGCTTCGAGGCCCGCAGCGACCTGTGGCGCTACGACCTGGCCTCCCGCGAGCTGGTCCAGGTGCCCACGCCGCAGGGCACCGTCTCCGGGGCGACGGCCCGCCCCGACGGAACCGTGGAGTACCTGTGGTCCTCGGCGGCCGAGCCGTCCGTGGTCCGCTCGACGACGGGCGAGATCGTCCTCGATCCCCCCGGCCTGAAGTCCCCGGGCTCGGTCCCCGTGGAGGACGTGTGGGTGGAGGGCCCGGGCGGCCGTGTCCACGCGCTCATCCAGAAGCCGGCGGGCACGACGGGCCCCCTGCCCACTGTCTTCGACATCCACGGCGGCCCGACCTGGCACGACAGCGACTCCTTCGCGGCCGGCCCGGCGGCCTGGGTGGACCACGGGTACGCAGTGGTCCGGATCAACTACCGAGGCTCCACGGGCTACGGCCGCGAGTGGACGGACGCCCTCAAGCACCGAGTCGGCCTGATCGAACTCGAAGACATCGCGGCGGTCCGGGAATGGGCGGTGACGTCGGGCCTCGCCGACCCCGCCCGCCTGATCCTCACCGGCGGCTCCTGGGGCGGCTACCTCACCCTCCTGGGCCTCGGCACACAGCCGGACGCGTGGACCCTCGGCATCGCCGCCGTCCCGGTCGCCGACTACGTGACGGCGTACCACGACGAGATGGAAGCCCTGAAGGCGATGGACCGCACCCTCCTCGGCGGCACCCCGGAGGAGGTCCCCGAACGCTTCGAGGCGTCCTCCCCCCTCACCTACGTCGACGCGGTCAAGGCCCCCGTCTACATCTCGGCCGGCGTCAACGACCCCCGCTGCCCCATCCGCCAGATCGACAACTACGTAGCCCGCCTCACCGCCCGCAGCGCCATCCACGAGGTCTACCGCTACGACGCGGGCCACGGCTCCCTGGTCGTCGACGAGCGCATCAAACAGGTAAAGCTCGAACTCGACTTCGCAACCAGACACCTCCCCCAGTAGCCCACCCCCGACGGGCACAAGGACGCAGTCCACAGAACCCCGGCGACGCCCCCTTCGGCGGCCTGCGGGGACGAATCCCCACGCGGGCTGGGGCGCAGCCCCGAGGAGGTCTGGGGACGGCGTCGTCCGGCGGGGCGCGGGGGTGGAGCCCCCTCACGGGGCTTGGGGCGGCGTCGTTTGGCGGGGTGCAGGGGCGGAGCCCCGAGGGGGTCCTGGGGCGGCGTCCTTTGGCGGGGTGCAGGGGCGGAGCCCCGCGGGGGTGTGGGGGCGGAGCCCCTGGCGGGGTCTGGGGCGGAGCCCCAGAGGGATGGGACGGGTAGGGGCGGCGGGGGCGAAGAAAATCCCCCCACCCCACTCCCCACGCCAGAACCGGCACCGGCACCGGCCCCAGACACCCCCGAGCCCAAAAACCTACGTACCCGCCGATTCCCGTCGCCGCCGCCCCAACAACTCCGCCAGCCCCCTCCGAGTCGCAGCCAACACCACTCGATCCTGCGCCCGAAGCACATACGTAGAGGGAAGATCCCAGACCAGCCCGGAACCACCCCGCTCACCCCCACCGCTCCCACCACCCCCCACGGCGGACGCCGGTTCACCACCCCGCCGTCCCCCCGACGCAGCCGTATCCAACGCAAGCACCCGCCACGCCCCCGCCCGAAACGCCTCCCCCACAGTCCGCCCCTCCAACTGCGGATGCCCACCCACCACGATGGCCGCGAACAGCAACACCCGCCGCTCCACCGGAATCGCCCCAAGGATCTGCCGCCCCATCATGGCCCCGGCAAACGCGGGCGCCGCCAGATGCGACACGCTACGACTCCGGGTCAGCGCCTGCGGATGCGCGGCCCGCAGGGTCCGATACACGGCGGTGGCGAAGTCGTCGTCGTACAACCGCAGCACCACCCGAAGATCGGGCCGCACGCCACGCGCGTACAACGCGGCCTCCAGATTCGTCGTGTCCGCGCTGGTCAACGCGAGCAGCGCATGCGCCCGATGAATCTTCGCGGCTTCGAGCACACCCTCCTGAGTCACATCCCCCAACACCACCGGCACCCGCAACCGCCGCGCCAGCGCCAGTCCCCGCGCCTCCGGATCGGCCTCGACGCACACCACCGGAATGTTCAGCTCCCGCAGCCGCGTCAGCACCCGCGTCCCGATCTTCCCGACCCCGAGCAGCACCACATGCCCGGACAGCCCCCGCGGCGGCTTGCGCAACGCGGACCCGCTCCGGAACGTACCGAGCGCCTCCAGCACGGCGGCGAGCAGCACAGGCAGCAGCAACAACCCGACGAGCCCGGAGAAGAGCTGAAGAATCTGCCGCCCGATGGGCTCACCGATGGCGGGATTGTTGATGGCGAAGAGATCGAGCAGCGTCAGGTAGGTCGCCTGCAGCGGGGGCTCTCCGGTGACGACCATCGACGCGACCGCCAGCCCCACCACACACCCCACCAGCCCGGCGAACGACCAGCGCAGCCGCCGCGACAGCAGCGAGCCGAAGGGCACGACACTGCGCCCGGCGGACGGCGCGGACGCGGCGTACGACACGGTCTCCAGGACGACGGTCCCGCGCCCGGTGGCCGCCGCCACGGCCCGCTCGTCGGGCAGCAGCCGAGGCCCCTGCGAGCCGCTGCTCTCGGAACCGTCCGCGCCGGCAGGGTCGTTGGTGGTGGCCGACAGCAGCGCGAGCGTGCACAGCCCGGGATCGGCGACCTCGCCGGGCCCCGGCGGCGGCCGCTCCACCGCCCGCAGCATCAACCCATCGGTTTGGACAACCTTGCTGGTCCCGGCGACGGCGGTCGCGGCGAGCGCGGGCGCGGCGGTGTCGGCATCGGACAACACGGTGGTCGACGCATCGAACCCGAGCCCCCCGCTCCCGCCGCCACCGTCCCCCTCACCATCGGCCACGGCCATGGCCAACGCCGAGGCCTGATCGAGGAGTTCCTCGATGTGCTGTCCGAGGCGCCGGTTGTAGAGCCGTATGACGAGCCGCAGCCGCGGATTGAGGCGGCGCGCGGTGAGTGCGGCCCGGATGTTGGTCTCGTCGTCGTCATGGACGAGCGCGAGAGCGGCGGCCCGTTCCACACCGGCCTCGGCGAGTACGGCCTCGGTGAGTTCGGTGGCCTCCAACACCCGCTCGGAACCGGCGGGTTCGGCCCTTGGGTTGGGCGGCCCCTGCGGCCCCTCTCCGTTGCCCGCGGCGCGGTTCACCGCCGCGGACATCCGGTCGAACAGAGTCGAGGCCCGCGCCCGCCCGACCATCGGCGGTCGCGCACTGCGCTGGGTGGGCGGCACGACGAGGGTCACCCGTTCGCCGTACACACCCCGTAGTTCGGCGGCCAGTCGGTGCGCCAGGGCGTCGTCACCGGCCACCACCATGTGCGCGGTCGTGTCGGTCGACGGGCTTTGATACGGAAGGGTCCCCACGAGGGAGAAGAGTGCCGCACTGGGAGGCGTGGTTCCAGAGGGCGGCCGGCGGACCGACATCGCCTCAGCGACGCGTACGGGCCCGTGCCTCGCGCGGCGGCCGGACGAACTGCAACTCCAGCGCGACCGGAGGTTCGGCGACCCCCGGCCCTCCGGCGGACGCCCAACTCACCAGCTCCTCGGTGCAGTCGTCCCCCATCGCGAACCCGATCCAGATCGCCCGCGCACCCCGGCGCCGCGCGTCCCCCGAAGGCTGCACGACCACGACATTGGCCTGGTCGCAGGGCCCGAGACAGTCCACGGTCCGCACCACGAACCGTCCCCCGGACGCCTCGGCCCCCGCCCGCAACCGCTCCAGCTGCCAGGCGTGATCATCGTCGGGATACTTCCGCGGATCGCCACAACAACACCCACGGCAGACGACCAGCGTGCAGGGCCGCGACGCGGCGGCACCGATCGCCACCGTACGAGACCTGTCGGCCGAGGCTCGGTTCAACGGATCGGCTCTCCTTGTCGAACGTACGTCTACAGCCGCAGACGATAGTTGACACCGATACCGTCGATCACTGGCAGGTCCGTTGCCAGTGCCCGCGGATATGGTCTCCAACGCGCGGTCGGCTTGCGGGGGTTCCAGCTCCGAAGGGAATGGTTGCATCCCCGGCCTGTCCGGGGGCGGCCCGGAGATTCGTCCGGGACCCAGTCGACGGTCGGGCTTCGTCGATGGCCAGGAGACAACCTGCCGGCGCCGACCGATCATCCCGAGGCGTGCGCCGGGCCGGGGCGGGTTGCGGCGTCGGCCGGGGGGCTCCTGGTCCAGCGCCAGGGCCGCTGCCTGCTGATCGACGCCGGGCTTGGTGTTGCCGATGGCGACCTGGGTGTCGCCGTCAGCAACAGCGGCGCGCTGCTGGACACCCTGACCGCCATGGGGCACGAGCCGCAGGACGTCGAGGCGCTCGCCCTCACCCACCTGCACACCGACCACACCGGCTGGGGCTTCGTTCGTGACGCCGACGGGAAACTCGCAAAGACGTTCCCGAAAGCTCGCTACCCGGTGACGGAAGCGGAATGGGTCACTTACGGCCGAGACGACATCGACCAGGCGCGCCGGGAGACTTTCCTGACCTGCCGTTTTCCGGCCGAGGGCGCCCTCGCCCCGCACCCGTCCCACGGTGAACCGCGCTGTGACCTGGGTGAAGCGCGCTCGAAGGCAAGCCCCGGCTCACGGTGGCTGGACTTTCGTCCGGCTCCGAGGCGCGAGATCCTGGTACTCCGACCGTGGACCAGCGAGCAAGCACGGGCTGGTGCGCCTCTCACGCGTCGTAAAGCCCACCTCATGGTCATACGGCCCTCAGCGCGACGGGTACCGTCGCGCCTTCCCGAAGGAGGCCGGGCGATGAATCTCCCGTCGTACCGTGACTGCAGAAGAGCGACAGCACCGCCGCGGCTCCCCGGCCGGGCCAGGAACGCACGAAGACTGAGCGCTGTCGCCGCAGTGGCGGCGATGCTCCTGGTGGGCTGTGACACGGGCACTCCCAAGGCGTCTCCGCACTCCAGTGGTCCCGGCGTGTCCCTCGCCCCGTCCTCCACGCCTTCCCACTCCCGTTCGACCTTCGCTCCGGCCCTCTCCGCCTCCTCGTCCTCCTCCTCCGCCGCCACCGCGTGCACCAACAGCACGAAGCTGGCCGGGTGGTCGAACCGGCGGCTGGCCATGCTGACCATCGCCGTCCCGGTGTCGGAGACCTCGGTGTCCGACGCCACGTCCGAGGTGAGCGCCGGTGCGGGCGGTGTGCTGCTGTTCGGCAGCAAGGCGCCGTCCGACCTCGGCTCCCGGCTGACCACCCTGAAGTCCCATGTACCCGGCCATCTTGGCCTGTTGGTGATGACCGACGAGGAGGGCGGCGGCATCCAGCGCATGGCGAACCTCGTAGAGTCCCTGCCCTGGCCCGCGTACATGGGCGCGCACTGGACCCCGGCCCAGATCCAGCAGAACGTCACGAAGGTCGCCAAAAAGATGGCTGCCGCCCAGGTGAACATGGACCTCGCGCCGGTGGTCGACGTCGACGGCAGGAACGTGGCACCCAGCAAGACCAATCCCGATGGGTGGCGGTCCTTCAGCGGCAACACCACGGTGGTCTCCAAGGCCGGTGTCGCGTACATGAACGGGCTGCGCGCCGGAGGCGTGATACCCGTCGTCAAGCACTTCCCGGGCCTCGGCGGCTCCACTTACAACTCCGACTTCGGCCCCGCCCGCACCCTGCCCTGGTCCACCCTGCAGAAGGTGGGCATCCCGCCGTTCACGGCGGCCATCAAGGCCGGTGCCCCGGCCATCATGGTCTCCAACAACATCGTGCCGGGCCTGGGCACCAATCCGGCGAGCCTGTCGCCCACCGCCATCAGCTCCGAGCTGCGCGGCAAGATGGGGTTCAAGGGGCTGGTGGTCACCGACTCGCTCAGCGCCAAGGCGATCTCCGCCGCGGGATTCAGCGTCCCCGCCGCCGCCGTCCAGGCCCTGCGCTCCGGCGCCGACATGGTCATGTTCGACCTGCGGGGCAACGTCAGCTCCCAAACGTCCTCGATCGCCACGGCGATCACCAATGCGGTGAGTGGCGGACACCTCTCCCGCAGCCGCCTCATCGACGCGGCGGGGCACGTCCTGGCCGTCCGGCACGTGAATCTCTGCTCCTGAGCCCGACCGGAGCGCATGGCCCTTGGCTCACCCGACTCGGTACTGGCCACCGCTGGGGTCGCTGACGGGTGGCTCGGGTCGGCTACGGGCTGGGAGGCAGCTGCACTTCGCTGCTGTACGGCTGCGCCGGCACCTCAGGAGTTGTGCCCGGACTCCGGGCGAGCATCATCAGATACAGGCCGGCGATGCCGAATGCCGATCCTCCGTAGAAGAGCACGTCGCCGCTGTGGGGGGTGAAAATGATCGTTTGGTCCATGAGCTGCATGGCGAAGAAGAGGCCGAGGATCAGCTCGCCCCAGCCCCAGAGGCGTGGCCGTGCAATCGAGCCTCTGAGCCAGGGGAGCAGCCAGGCCGTTGTCACGGCAGCCAGGCCGGGCCCGAAGCAGATCGTCGCGGCCAAGATCGCCACTGCCCATTCAAAGGTGTCCACGACTGAAGACCCATCCCTCACCACGTCGGCTCTGCGGCTCGTTCCAGCAGCGTAGAGAGCATGTCAGGCCAGTCATACGACGGGAATGGACAGCGGCGGTTGTTGGCGCGATCTTCGCCCGGACCGGTGGAAACTGAGCAGGCCTCCTGCACCCACAACCCGCCCCGGGGCGAACCGAGCGCGACATCGCGGCGCGCACTGACTCGACAGGGGAGTACTCGACAGGGGAGTACTAGAGCACGATGATCACGACACCTCCGTGGTTGAAGAAGCGGTGGTGGTCGAAGCGGTGGTCGAAGCGGAACCCGTGGTGGTCGAAGCGGTGGTCGAAGCAGCGTCCGCCCCAGTCACCGTGGTCGCCGCACCAGTTGGTGGTCACCTGAGTGTGCACGGCAGGGGCTGCGGCGGCGGCCGTGCCTGCCGTGCCGATCGCGGCGCCGCCGGCCATCAGAATGCCGACCGCGGACACCGCGGCGAGACGCCTCGCGCGTTGTGCTCGCATGATGGATGCACCTTTCCTCCACCGTCTCGCGCGGCTCTCAGCGGCACGAGGTGGACAGCCGCAGCCGAAACGAAGAAGCGGCGCGGTCGCAGGCGTCGCCCCGCACAGACGAGGAGCACGTCTTGCAGCCAAGATCCCCTCTGTACGGGAACCAGCCGACCGGGGCGTATCCCCAGGTTGCGGCTCGCTTATCAGTACGTTGACGGCGCCCTTTTGGATTGCGGCGTCGGCTTTGGATTGCTGCGTCGGCCGAAAGTCCGCGAGGTGCCTGCTGGGACGGTCCGCAGGTGTCAGTGGTTGTCCGCCGCCGTGCGTCGCCGTTGTCACGCAGTGGACACTCACCGAGGCCGGCGCCTGGAAGGCTCCCGTGGCGCGGTTACTCGGCGTCGAGCTGGTGGTCGGCCCAGATGTAGCTTTCGGGGAGCAAGTCGGTGATGAGGACGGTTCGGATGCGGTCGTCCTCGCCGACGATGACCTTGAGGGCAGGGAAGTAGTCGAGAAGGACCTGACGGCACCGGCCGCACGGGGGGACAACTCCCCGGTCGCGGTCGCCCACGGCAACGATCGTGTCCAGCTCGTAGGCGCCCTGGGCGGCTGCCGCGCCGATGACGACCAGCTCGGCGCAGGGTCCTCCCGTGAAGTGGTAGGCGTTCACCGCCGTGACGATCCGGCCGTCCCGGGCGCGGGCCGCGGCCGCCATGGTGTGGTTGTCGCCCTGGCAGCGAGTGCGAGCGACGTGCTCCGCGGCCTGGATGAGTTCGTGGTCGAGGGGGTGGATCTGCGGGGTCATCTTCTCCGCCTTCATCAGGTGTCAGGCGACGTTGACCCGAGTGACGATGGCGTGCAAGCGAATATCCGCGGTGTGCCCGCGGCACCCCTGATGCGGACATCCCGGTCCAAATCTAGACTGGCGAAGGCATAGAAAGTATCGAATTAGGGAGATATGCACCATGGCCAAGCGAGGGAACAAGCGACGCGGCCGTAAGAAGAAGAAGGCCAATCACGGCAAGCGTCCCAACGCCTGAGCCAACCGAGCGGAGGGCCGCGGGGTCCCATGTCTTCGCCGCCCGGATCGAGGTCAAGGACTGGGACCCGCCGCGGTGCGGGAGCACGGCAAAGAGCCGGACCCGACGAGACCGAGGCCGGCTCTTGAAGCCTGGGTACCTTCCAGGGTTGCGCAGGAAACGTTCGAACCTGCGCGCGGGGGCATCGACTTTCCAGGCACTCACCGGCTCTGCCCACCGGCTCTGCCCACCACCTTCTTCGTCATGTGACCACCGGCGGTCAAAACCGTCCGCGGTTCCCCGTGTGAGCTCACTGAGCGGGGAAGGCGAGCCGCAGAACGATCTCACCGTCGTCCAACTCCCCGGTGGGCTCGAACCCGAACTTCTGGTAGAAGGGCCACGGTTCGCCGTCGCCGGGCTCGTAGCTGGTCAGCAACTCGGTGGCGCCGTCCGCGCGCACGAGGGCGGCGATCTGCGTGAGCGCCTCTTCGCCGATTCCTCGCCGCTGGTACCGCTTGTCGACGAGGAGGCGCCAGATGAAGTGCCGCCCTTTGAAAGGACCGGACGGCGGCTTCCACGACAGCATCACGAAGCCGACTGGCTCGTCGCCGCGGTACACGGCGCGATACCAGGGATTGGCCTCCGGTTTCTTTGCCGCCTCCTTGAGCGACTTGGACACGGAGGCGACGAACTGCTTCTGGTCACGTCGGACCCGCAGGGCGCGTACGGCTTCCCGGTTCTCGTCGGTGATCTCCCGTAGGTGCACACCTGGGGATCTCATGCCACACCTCTTCCGCATCCGGCAGCCGCGCCATCCGAACCGACGTGAAGAGCCACCACCGGGCGGCATCCCCTTGTGCGTACGCGTTGTCGAGGACGCCAAGTCGGACGTCTTCGCAGCGTATTCGACACGGGCGATATGGAGCGCGACTGGCACGCCGGACTGTGACCGCGTCCGAGGCAACTCCTCGTAGCGAGCAACTCGACCTGACGTGGCGATGCTCGTGCCCAGAGGCTGTCCGATCGGGCTCACAGGGGGCACACGTGCCCTTCTACGGCATCCCAGACCGCGAGTCCGATCCGGAGGACACCGGCCGCGCCCGAACCGTCCACCACCCCGCCCGCGTCACCAGGACTCGGCCTGCAGGAACAGCGTGATCACTTCCGCGAAGAACCAGATGGAGAACACCAGACACGCAAGCCACAGCCCCCACAGGACCCAGCGGACCTCTCGTCGTATGCGCACGAGCGGATCATCCCCCCTCGGTCCTGGCCTTGTCACCGGCCCGGTGCTCGCTCGGCGCGTCGTGAAGGCCGCACGCATACGCCGCTCCTGACCGTCTGCGAGGTGACACTGTGGTCGTACCCGGGCGTCCGAGCAGGGGCCTCTGGCCCAGTCATGTGTCGCCGGGCGCGGAGTTCCCGATCTGCACGGCCATCCTGCGACCGGGGTACCGCATGGGCGAACGCCTGCTGCGACCGGCGGTGGTGAGGGTGACGGGGCCGCCGCCCGGACGAGAACCGTCTGGCGCGGTGCCGTTGCCCGAGGCTCAACTGCCGTAGAACCAAAGGGCACTGCCCTTCGGGATACTGCCCGAAGAGACAATTCCGTCCCCTCACGCCCCCTCATACGCTCCATGGCGTCGATCTTGACAACCCATGCGAAGAGGGGATTCCCGCGTGACCATCAGGACCGCGATACGCGGGACCACAACGCTTGCTCTGTTCAGCTCCGTCTTCCTCGGCAGCCTCGCCGGAACCGGCGTCGCCGCCCCGGCTGCCCCGGCTGCCTCCGTCCCCCAGTGCAAGGGCGAGTTCAAGCACGCCGTCTCCAACGTGAAGTTCGCCCGCATGCCCAACGGCCGGCTCACCTGGAGCTTCAACCTGACCGCTGCGACGAAGAGGAACCTCGGCTCCCTGGTCAACGTCTCCATGCCGCAGGCCTTCGTCTCCGGCCACGAGATCAACCCGCCCTACGGCCCCCACACCCGCTCGAGCAGCTACGACTTCCACTCGAGCATCAAGAGCTACCAGCGCAAGGGCGGCGGCAGTAACTTCACCATCAAGACCAATGACGAGATCAGCTTCTTCTGGCTGATCAAGAGCATCAGCCACCCGAGGTCCGGTGCCTACCGCGCGATCACGTGCAAGGTAGCCTCGGCCTGATCCCGCACACGGGGACAGAAGGGGCGATGAGTCGGATGAAGAACGTTCCCGTTCTGGGCGGACGCCACGAGCTGACCATCGAGGGCTTCGCCGCCACCACCGAACACATGGAGCTGCGTTACCACCTCACCCCCCCTCTTCCTCAGAGCGAACCCGACGAGGAGAACGAGGTCGGCAACCACGAGCCGTACGTCTTCCTCGCCCTGGAAGCGCTCGACGACGTCGGCAACGAATACCTCGATTCGGGAGGAGCCTTCGGCCTCTCACCCGATGGCAGCGCCACCGAGGGTTCCCTCTCGGTGCAGCCCGGACCGTACGCGGACGCCCGTTCGGTCACCCTGCACCTCATCCTGTTCGACGGCACACGCGAGGAAACCCACGACTTCACGTTCCCGCTCGAAGCCGCCGCCGGATAACGCACGAGTACCCACGGCTCAGCGGCCCTCCCGCCGGGGAAGGCCGCCGAGCCGTGCAGGGCCGTCGGTCACGCGGCGGACGGCAGGGGTGGATCCTCGGCCGCCGTCACCGCGTGCCGACATGCGCAGTGCGTGTCGGTGCACAGCGCGTGATGTACGAGTACGGAGAGCACCGCGGCCTGCAACCGCGTCTGCTGACCCAGCTTGTCCACGATCCGCGCGATGTGGGCCTTCACCGTCCGTTCCGCGATGCACAGCTCCTGGGCCAGTTGCCGGTTGCCCAGGCCCGTGCCCAGCACAAGAAGTACTTCCTTCTCCCGCTCCGTCAGACGATCCAGTCCGAAGATCCCCCGCACCGGATCGGCCCCCGTACGGCGATAGGCGCAAGTCGACCTGTTGGTCATGGCAGGTCCTTCCTGATACCGCCGTCCAGCAGAGCCCCGTGCCCCGGTGCGGCGGTGGTCATGGTCAACCTGGCGCCGGCCACTGCATACCGTCTCCCGGCGGCTGAGGTTCGCCGCTCACCGAGCCCGCGTGCAGCCACCCGCCCGCGTCGCTCGCCGCCTTCACCATCACCTCGAACGCCGGCCCCTCGAAGAACTCCGCCTCGCTGACTGTGAAGACACGGTGGACCCGCCCCAATGGGCAAGCTCGGCCACCCGATCCCGGAGGAGCCCGACGGACGCCGCGGACACGTTGCCGCCGGCTGATGAGGACGAGATCGGCAGGCGCACGACTTCTTCGTCTCGAAGCAACCTGGGCGGGGGCCCTGCCTTGGGTTGATGTGCCTCTCGCCTGTGCCGCTGGTTCGCAGGCGTCCACGTCTTCCTCAGGTGCAAGCCGGACGCCGAGCCGCCGCAGCCCCCGCACATCGCGGTGTGGCGTTCGGTCCGGCGCGGCGGGGACACGAAGACTCGGAAGTCCCGGCGCACGCTCGCTCTGCCGGCGCGCTGCGCCGAAGCTCTCTGGCAGCAGTTCGAAGATCAGGGCGGGGAACGGCTCGCCGCTGACGACGCGTGGGAGGAACACGGGCTCGTCTTCTCCTCGGCCGCGGGCAAGCCGCTCGACGCGACCAACGTCCGTCGCGCCTTCCGCCAGGCGCTCAAGGACGTCGACGGGATCAGCGCGGACGAGTGGACGCCTCGGGAGCTCCGGCACAGCTTCGTGTCCCTGCTCTCCGGCCGGGGCGTCCCGCTGGAAGAGATCTCCCGACTCGTCGGTCACTCCGGCACGACCGTGACCGAGGAGGTCTATCGGAAGCAGATCCGGCCCGTGATCCACACCGGCGCCGTGGTCATGGACGGCATCTTCGGCGCCGTCCAGCAGCGGCAGTAGGCGCGCAGGAATCGATAGGCACGCAGATAGGCACGCAGCAACGCCAGAAGGCCCTTACCGATCCGGTAAGGGCCCTCTGAACTGCTATTTAGCTGTCGGGGTGGCGGGATTTGAACCCACGACCTCTTCGTCCCGAACGAAGCGCGCTGCCAAGCTGCGCTACACCCCGATTGTCGCTGCTCTCGTGGCGACGTCGTTTACTTTAGCCCACCGGTGGCCGGAGACGAAATCCGGTTTGCGGGGCGTCGGCCGCGGCGGTGGAACGGGTCGGGGCGGACGTGGTCCAGGGCGATGACGAGGAGGGCGAGGGCGTAGAAGGCGACGCCGAGGATCGCGGTGTTGCCGAGGATGCCCACGTAGCCGTGCCGGTCGACGTCGACGAAGGGGTAGAGGTAGCGCGCCGGGGTGCCCGGCGGCAGCATCTCTCCGCGCACGAGGGAAAAGACCAGGTAGGCGAGAGGGTAGACGAGCCACGTCGTCGCGTGCCGGACGGCGAACGGTGCCGGGCGGGTCAGCAGGAGCCAGTCGATCACCGCGGCGATGGGGATCACCGTGTGCAGGATCTGGTTCGACATCGCCTGCCAGCCGGTGTGCGGGGCGATGCCCCCGGTCATGGAGAAGCCGCTGGAGGGGTCCGCCAGGATCAGGTGGTAGACCAGGCCCGTGATCGAGATGTAGAGCAGCGTGCCGCCCATGAGGGCCGCGGGCAGCGGGCGACGCGCCGCCCGTGCCCGCCGGGCCGAAGCGACGAAGACCACCGCCACCAGCAGGTTGGCCTGGACGGTGAAGTAGCTGAGCACGTGGGGCGGACTGCCCAGGCGCATCTCGATGGCCACGCCCGCGGCCGCGACGAGGGCGACCAGGAGGCGGAAGACGGCCACCAGGGGGCGGCGCACCGGGGCCACCACTGCCGTCGCCGGGACGATGAAGGGGGTCGGCGGGAGGATGCCCGGTATGGCGGGCAGGTCGGGTATGTCCCTGGGGAGAGGTGGGATCATGTCCCCACGCTAAGCATGGGGGGCGAATCGGGCGATATAGGTCACCCGGATGGGTGACGGTCGAGCGCGGACCCGCGCCCCATCAGCATCAGCATCGACAGCTACATCCATCAACGCTGCGATCGACCCGAACGACGCGGTTGACCCCGACGACCTCAACGACCCCGGCGACCCGATCGGCCTGCACGGCGCCGTCGCCCTCGGCGCCGCTTCCGCTCGCCCCCACGCTCGACCGCCGCACTCCGGCCGACCCGCATCCGTCCGGTCCACCGCCCTCCGACCTGCTGCCAAGCGACCTACTGTCGAGCGACCAACGTCAGCAGTGACGCCTCCGGCGGGCACGCGAACCGTACCGGCGTGTAGCGGTTCGTACCGCAGCCCGCCGAGACGTGCATGTACGACGTCTGCCCCTCCGCCGTGTGCGTGGACAGGCCCTTCACGCGGTCCGTGTCCAGGTCGCAGTTGGTGACGAAGGCGCCGTAGAAGGGGAGGCACAGCTGGCCGCCGTGGGTGTGACCGGCCAGGATCAGGGGGTAGCCGTCCGCCGTGAACGCGTCGAGCGCACGCAGGTACGGGGCGTGGACCACGCCCATCGAGAAGTCGGCCGACTCCGACGGGCCGCCGGCCACGCGCGCGTACCGGTCTCGTTTGATGTGCGGGTCGTCGAGGCCGGTCAGCTCGATCTCGGCGCCTTCTATCTTGAGCGTCCCCCGGGTGTTCGTCAGGTTCAGCCAGCCCGCCGTGTCGAAGCCGTCGCGCAGGTCTTCCCACGGGTTGTGGATGACGCCCACGGCCGGCCTGTTGCCGTTCAGACCGTGGCGGCCCTTGGACTTCTCCAGCAGGTACAAGGCGGGGTTGCGGGGTTTGGGGCCGTAGTAGTCGTTCGAACCGAAGACGTACGCACCGGGGAACTCCATCAACGGGCCGAGGGCGTCCAGGACTTCGGGGATGCCCTCCGTGTCGGAGAGGTTGTCCCCGGTGTTGATGACGAAGTCCGGGCGCAGCCCGGCCAGGGAGCGCAGCCAGCGCTGCTTCTTGCGCTGACCGCTCACCATGTGGATGTCGGAGACCTGGAGGACGCGCAGCGGCCGCATGCCTGGTGGCAGGACCGGGACCGTCACCCGTCGGAGGCGGAACGAGCGGGCCTCGAAACCCGCCGCGTACAACAGTCCGGCGGCGCCCACCGCCGCGATTCCCAGGGGTACTCCGTATTGCGCGCGCATACGTCCATCGTGTCAGACCCCGACAGCCCCGCGTTCCACCCTGTGGACAGCCTCGAACCTGTGGACAGCCTCGCGCCCATCGACGGGGCGTCCCAGGGCACGGCACTGAAATCAGCAGGCGACCGCCGCACCACACCTGCGACAATCGACGGCATGACCACGCTCAAGTCGAAGCTGCAGGAAGACCTCAACGCCGCCATCAAGGAGCGCGACGAGCTCCGCTCCGCCACGCTCCGGCTGACCCTCGCCGCGATCACCAAGGAGGAGGTCGCGGGCAAGACGAAGCGCGAGCTCTCCGACGACGAAGTGCAGAAGGTGATCACCCACGAGGCGAAGAAGCGCCGCGAGGCCGCGGACGCCTTCGCGCAGGGCGGGCGTCCCGAGTCGGCCGAGCGGGAGAAGGCGGAGGGAGAGGTCCTCGCCGCGTACCTGCCCAAGCAGCTGTCCGACGAGGAGCTCCAGCAGATCGTCGGGCAGGCCGTCGAGGAGGCCAGGGCGGCGGGTGCCGAGGGGCCGCGCGCCATGGGCCAGGTCATGAAGATCGTGAACCCGAAGGTCGCGGGTCAGGCCGAGGGCGGCCGTGTCGCCGCCGTGGTCAAGAAGCTGCTCGCGGGCTGAGTCCGAGAGGGACCGGAACCAGTAGTAGACGCGGTACCCGGACCCGTACGAGTACCTGCACCCGTACTCGTACCTGCACCTGCACCCGAATCCGCACGAGCACCCGCACCCCCACCACCCCACTCACCAAACGCCATCGGCCTCGGCGCTCCCGATCGGGGAAGCGCCGAGGCCGATGGCTGTGCTGTGCCGTTCTCTGTCAGCGGTCGTGACGGGGTGGGTTACCCGCGACGACCCCCGTTGCCGTTCTGACCCTGAATGAAGCCCGAGGGGATCGAGAACGTGGGCGTCGGGAACCCGCCACCGTTCGTGTCACCTGTGGCGCCGTTGGCGCCACTGATGGTGTTGCCGCTGATCGTGTTCCCGTTGATGGTGTTGCCGTTGGTGGTGTTCCCACCGTTCGCGTTGCCCTTGTTGTCGCCGTTGTTCCCGTCGCCCGGGCCATGGTCGTTGTCCTTGGGCTTCTCGTCGGGAATGTCGACGAGGTTGAAGGACGGGGAGCCCTTGCCCGAGAGGGCGCCGGTCATGGCGTCCTTCCAGATGGGGCCGGGCACCTGACCTCCGTAGACGAGGTCGTGGTAGACGCCGCCGATGCGGATGCCCGTCATCTTGACGTTCTGCTTGGGGCTGCCGACCCAGACCGCGCCCGACAGGTTCGGCGTGTACCCGACGAACCAGGCGTTCTTGCGCTCGTCCGTCGTACCCGTCTTACCGGCGTTGTCGCGGTCGGAGAGGCCGGCCTGCTGACCCGTACCGGAGTCGATCACGCCTTGGAGCAGCGTGTTGACGGTGTCCGCGGTCTTCTCGGACATGGCTCGCGAGCAGGTCGACTTCGGGACCTCGAGCGACTTCTCCTTGCCGTCGGCCTTCTGGGTGATCGACTCGATGGCGATCGGCGTGCAGTACATGCCCCGAGAGGCGAAGGTCGCGTACGCGCTCGCCATGGTCAGCGGGGAGATGCCCTTGGAGCCGAGGGTGATGGCGGGCACCTCGGGCAGCTTGTCGCCGTTGCCCTGCACGACGTGCAGCTTGTCGGTGATCTTCACCACGGGGCAGATGCCGATGTCCGAGATCATCTGCACGAAGTAGGTGTTGACCGACTTGGCCATCGCCGTCTTCAGTGCGTACGGGCCCTTCTCCTCGGTGCTCTCGTTCGACAGCTTCTCGTTGGTCAGGTTGGTCCAGGGCTTGCTGCTGCACGTCTGTACGGGGCTGGGGTAGGCCATCTCGTACGGCGACGGGTACTGCTGGGTCGCCGGCCGGCCCTCCTCCAGCGCGGCCGCGGCCACGAACGGCTTGAAGGTCGAACCGGTCGGGAAGCCGTAGTTCGAACCGCCCATGTCACGGTCGACCGAGTAGTTGTACTCCGTCTCGTTCTTCCCATAGCCGTACGGCCTCGACTGGCCCATGCCGACGATCTTCCCGGTGCCCGGCTCGACCAGGGTGGCCGCCGTGGCGACCGAGTCCGACTTGTTGACGTGGGACTTGATCGAGGACTGCACCGACTTCTGCGCCTGCGGGTCGAGCGTCGTACGGATGGTCAGGCCGCCCTGGTTCCAGAGCTTCGCCCGGGCCTCCTTGGTCTTGCCGAAGACCGGGTCGGTGAGGAACACGTTCTCCACGTACTTGCAGAAGAAGCTCGCGCCCTTGGCCGCCGTGATGCAGCCGTTCTTCGGCTGGCTGACCTTCAGGCCGAGCTTCGCCTCCTTGGCCTGGTCGGCCTCCTGCGGGGAGATGTCGTGCACCTCGGCCATGCGCTGCAGCACGGTGTTGCGACGCTTGGTGGCCTCCGCCTCGTCGTTCACCGGGTCGTACCGGCTGGGCGACTGGACGATGCCCGCGAGCAGCGCCGACTCCTGGAGGTTCAGGTCCTTGGCGGGCTTGGAGAAGTAACGCTGGGCGGCGGCCTCGATGCCGTAGGCCTGCTCGCCGAAGAACGTGATGTTCAGGTAGTTCTCGAGGATCTTCTTCTTGCCGAGCTTCTCTTCCAGCTGGATCGCGTACTTGAGCTCGCGGACCTTGCGGCCGAGGGTCTGCTGGGTGGCCTGGGCGACCTTCGTCGGGTCGTCGCCTGCCTCCTCCACGAAGTAGTTCTTCACCAGCTGCTGGGTGAGCGTGGAGGCGCCCTGGGCGACCCCGCCGTTCTGCGCGTTCTGGTTCAGGGCGCGCAGGACGCCCTTCAGGTCGATCGCGCCGTGCTGGTAGAAGCGGGAGTCCTCGATCGCGACGATCGCCTTCTGCATGTACGGCGAGATGTCCTTGAGGTCGACCACCGTGCGGTCGCGCGAGTAGACCGTCGCGATCTGACCGCCCTTGCTGTCCAGGATGGTGGTGCGCTGACTCAGCGCGGGACTCTTCAGGTTGTCGGGAATCTCGTCGAACCCCTGGACGGAACCCTTGGCCGCGAGACCGAGCGCGCCCGCTGCGGGCAGCGCGATTCCGGCCATGACTGCTCCAGCGAGCACGCTGACACCGAGGAACTTGGCGGCCTGTTGCGTTGGCGACAGACCACCGCCCGAGCGCTTCTTTGGCATAGGGGCAGCCTACGTTCTCATTCGCCGGACACGCGTATATGCCTTGGCCTAAGCTGCTCTCAACTGTCACAGCAGTATGGCCACGTATCAATACGTCCGGCGACCCCGAATCGTTCCGGAGGTTCCCCAACTTTTTTGGGGAGGTCGTGTCCGAATCAGCCTCATGCGTCACCAGGCGTCCGTTGTGACTCAACTGAACTGTCCCGGTTTGCCGGGATACTCACGTATGTCCGCCGCTCACTCCCCCGGGTGATCTGCCGCTTACGCATAGTCCGTTCGGGCCATTCAAGATTGGGCCCGCAGGGGGTGTTGCGCTGTGCCTGCCTTCCGTAACGTCCTCAACTGGCGGCGGTGAATATGCCGCTGCCGCCGTGGGGGAGCCTCGATTCGGGAGAGGACGGCGCCGGTATGGGCTGGGTAACCGACTGGAGTGCGCAGGCGGCCTGCCGCACTACCGATCCGGATGAACTGTTCGTTCAAGGAGCAGCGCAGAACAGGGCGAAGGCAGTGTGCACCGGATGTCCGGTACGCACGGAGTGCCTCGCCGATGCGCTCGACAACCGCGTCGAATTCGGCGTGTGGGGTGGCATGACGGAGCGGGAGCGTCGCGCATTGCTGCGCAGGCGTCCCACCGTCACCTCGTGGCGTCGCCTGCTGGAGACCGCGCGTACGGAGTACGAGCGCGGCGCGGGCCTGCTGCCCCTCGACGAGGAAGAGGTGTACGAGCGCTACGCGGCGGTGGGCTGAGGGCGCCACGGAGGGCGTCCCGCGGGGCCACCTCGGCCCGCGTCGGACCCACCCGCCGCCTCGGACCCACTCACCGCCTCGGACCCACTTGCGTCAGGCCATCTCGGGCTTGCCTCAGGCCATCTCGGGCCGGCCACAGGTGCATGACTATGAGCTCATGACCACGAGCTCATGACTCAGGCCCGGCCCCGGGCCCGTGGACGGCGCCGCTCAGGCGTCGGTTTCAGGCAGCTCCGGCCGGTTGGCCGCGAGCCGGTCTCCGATGTCCCGCAGTCCTGCGAGGTCGTGTACGTCGCCGGGCAGTGCGGCCACTTCGGCAACCGCCACCTCCGGGTGGAGCGCGGCGAAGCGGTCACGCGTGCGCTGCTCGCGGGAGAGCAGCTGCATGCGCTCGGCGTGCAGTCTCAGCAGGCCTGCGGTGAGTTGTTCGACGGTCCGGTGCCCGTGCGGCGGCGTGTCGGTCGGTGCGTCGGTCCTGTCCGTGGCGTCTGTGCTGTCCGTGGCGGCGGGGGAGCCTTCATCGGAACCGTCGGAGCCGGCTGGACCTTCGGAGCCGTCGGGAGCTGATGTCTCGGAAGCGGGAGATTCTGAACTGCCGTACGTGTCGGGAGAGTTACGAAGTCCAGCTTTCCCGCCCTCCTGATCCACAATGCGGGCGTCGTCAAGATTTTCTGCAGCCGTGGATTCAAGATCTTCCGCAGCCTCGGCATCGAGGTTCTCCGCGGCCGCGAGCGCCCGCTCGGCGGAGAGGTGGGCGGCACCGCTGCCGTGCACCCGGTTGAGTACGAGACCGGCGAACGGCATGTCCTCGGCCGCCAGCCGCTCCACGAAGTACGCGGCCTCGCGCAGCGCGTCCCGCTCCGGGGCCGCCACCACCAGGAACGCCGTTCCGGGCGCCTGGAGCAGCTTGTACGTGGCGTCCGCGCGCGTACGGAAGCCTCCGAACGTCGTGTCCATCGCCGCCACGAACGTCTGCACGTCCTTCAGGAGCTGTCCGCCCAGCAGCTTCCCCAGGGTGCCGGTCATCATCGACATCCCGACGTTCAGGAACTTCATCCCCGCACGCCCGCCCAGCTTCGCCGGCGCCGTCAGGAGCCGGATCAGCCGTCCGTCGAGGAAGGACCCGAGCCGCTTGGGCGCGTCAAGGAAGTCGAGCGCCGAGCGGGACGGCGGCGTGTCGACGACGATCAGGTCCCACTCGTCCCGGGCCCGCAACTGCCCCAGCTTCTCCATCGCCATGTACTCCTGCGTGCCCGCGAAGCCCGCCGAAAGCGACTGGTAGAAGGGGTTGTTCAGGATCACGGCCGCCCGCTCGCCGTCCGCGTGCGCCTCGACGATCTCGTCGAACGTGCGCTTCATGTCGAGCATCATGGCGTGCAGCTCGCCGCCCGCGGAGTCGTCGATGCCCTTCACGCGGCGTGGGACGTTGTCGAGGGAGTCGATGCCCATCGACTGGGCGAGCCGGCGCGCCGGGTCGATGGTGAGAACGACCACCTTGCGGCCCCGCTCGGCGGCGCGCAGCCCCAGGGCCGCCGCCGTGGTCGTCTTGCCGACGCCGCCCGAGCCGCAGCACACCACGATGCGGGTGCCGGGGTCGTCGAGCAGGGGGTCGAGGTCGAGTACGCGGGCCGGTTCCAGACTCATGAGATCCCTTGAGTGCGCAGTTCCGTGGCGAGCTCGTACAGGCCCGCCAGGTCCATTCCCTCGGCGAGCAGGGGGAGTTCGTGCAGCGGGAGGTCCTGCTCGGTCAGGACGGCCCGCTGCTCGCGCTCCAGGGTGTGCCGCTCGGCGTACTCCTCGGCCTGCTCCAGGAGGGGCCCGACGAGCCGCTCGGCGTTCCCGCCGCGACGGGCGCCGCCGAGCCCCGCCGCCGAGAGCGACTTGGCGACGGCGCTGCGCGCGACGGCGCCCGTGAGCTCCAGGTCGACGTCGTCCAGGAGCGCGGGCCGCACCATGTTCACGATGATCCGTCCCACCGGCAGCTTCGCCGCCCGCAGCTCGGCGATGCCGTCCGCGGTCTCCTGGACGGGCATTTCCTCCAGCAGCGTCACCATGTGCACCGCCGTCTCCGGCGACTTCAGGACGCGCATCACGGCCTGCGCCTGATTGTGTATCGGCCCGATCTTGGCGAGCCCCGCGACCTCGTCGTTGACGTTCAGGAAGCGGGTGATGCGGCCCGTGGGTGGCGCGTCCATGACGACGTAGTCGTACGCGAACCGCCCGCTCTTGTCCTTCCTGCGGACGGCCTCGCACGCCTTCCCCGTGAGGAGCACGTCCCTGAGACCGGGCGCGATGGTGGTCGCGAAGTCGATGGCGCCGAGCTTCTTCAGGGCCCGGCCGGCGCCGCCCAGTTTGTAGAACATCTGGAGGTAGTCCAGAAGGGCCAGTTCGGGGTCGATGGCAAGGGCGTACACCTCCCCGCCCCCCGGAGCGACGGCGATCTTCCGCTCCTCGTAGGGCAGCGCTTCTGTTTCGAAGAGCTGCGCGATGCCCTGTCTGCCCTCGACCTCGACGAGGAGGGTGCGCTTGCCCTCGGTCGCGAGGGCGAGCGCGAGGGCCGCGGCTACCGTGGTCTTGCCGGTACCGCCCTTGCCGCTGACGACCTGGAGCCTGCTCACGTCTTCGAGCCTAACCAGTCCGCCGCCGTACTACGCAGGAGGCTGTGGACAACGTGCGCGCGAGGCCCCCGAGGCAACGACTACAGTCGGCGACATGACCAAGTGGGAATACGCAACCGTGCCGCTGCTCGTCCATGCCACGAAGCAGATTCTGGACACCTGGGGCGAGGACGGCTGGGAGCTCGTCCAGGTCGTGCCCGGGCCGAACAACCCCGAGCAGCTGGTGGCCTACCTGAAGCGCGAGAAGTCGGCATGAGCGGCGCCGTCGAGGCGAAGCTCGCGGAGCTCGGTCTGACGCTGCCGGGCGTCGTTCCGCCGCTGGCCGCCTATCAGCCCGCCGTGCAGTCCGGCGTGTACGTCTTCACGGCGGGGCAGCTGCCGATGGTGGACGGCAAGCTTCCGCTCACCGGCAAGGTGGGTGCGGAGGTCACGGCCGAGGAGGCCAAGGACCTGGCCCGCATCTGCGCGCTGAACGCGCTGGCCGCGGTCAAGTCCGTCGCGGGCGACCTCGACCGCATCGCGCGTGTCGTGAAGGTCGTCGGCTTCGTGGCCTCGGCCTCGGACTTCACCGGCCAGCCGGGTGTCCTGAACGGCGCGAGCGAGCTGCTGGGCGCGGCCCTGGGTGACAAGGGCGTCCACGCCCGCAGCGCGGTCGGCGTGGCCGTCCTCCCGCTGGACGCCCCGGTCGAGGTCGAGATCCAGGTGGAGCTGACGGCGGTGTAGGCGGTTGGGACCGGGGGCGGTTCTCTTCGCCCCCGCCGCCCCCACCCCCCGGCCCGGGGATCCCCATGGGCCCCTCGAACATTCGCCCGGCTCGGGATAGCCTCCGGCCATGGCGAATGGGCAGTGGTATCCACCGGAGTGGCCCGAGCGGATCCGCGCGCTCGCGGAGGGCACGCTGATCCCGGTAGCCCCCAAGCGCGCGGCCACCGTCATGCTGCTCAAGGACACCCCCACCACCCCTGTGGTGCACATGCTGCGCAGACGCGCCTCCATGGCCTTCGCCGGAGGCGCGTACGCCTATCCGGGCGGCGGCGTGGACCCACGCGACGACGAGCACCAGATCCGCTGGGCGGGCCCCACGCGCGCGTGCTGGGCGAACAGGCTCGGCACCGACGAGACGTCCGCCCAGGCCGTCGTCTGCGCGGCGGTCCGCGAGACGTACGAGGAGGCCGGTGTCCTGCTGGCGGGTCCCACCCCGGACACCGTGGTCGGCGACACCACCGGAGAGGACTGGGAGGCGGACCGTGCGGCCCTGGTCGCCCGCGACCTCTCCTTCGCGGAGTTCCTCGACCGCCGCGGCCTCGTGCTCAGGTCCGACCTCCTCGGCGTCTGGACCCGCTGGATCACCCCGGAGTTCGAAAGCCGCCGCTACGACACCTGGTTCTTCGTGGCCGCCCTCCCGGAGGGCCAGCGCACCCGCAACGCCTCCACGGAGGCCGACCGCACGGTCTGGATCCGCCCCGCGGACGCGGCGGACGGGTACGACAAGGGCGAGCTCCTGATGATGCCGCCCACCGTCGCGACCCTGCGCCAGCTCATCCCGTACGACAGCGCCGCCGACGTCCTCGCCGCCGCATCCGCCCGTGATCTGACCCCCGTCCTGGCCAAGGCCCGCCTGGAGAACGGCGAAGTCGTCCTCGCCTGGCCGGGCCACGACGAGTTCACCAAGCACATCCCGACCGGTGGAGCCTCCGCATGACCGACGCCGCAGCCCTCCCCGGCCAGCCGCGAGGCGGGGTCCTCTCCGGCTCCGCCACCCCGCGCGCCGTCAACGTGCTCGCGCCCAACGCGTCCGCGATGACTCTGGACGGCACCAACACCTGGATCGTCTCCGAGCCGGACTCCGACCTGGCGGTGGTGATCGACCCCGGGCCCCTGGACGACGTACATCTGCGCAATGTCGTGGACACCGCCGAGAAGGCGGGGAAGCGGGTGGCGCTGACCCTCCTGACGCACGGACACCCCGATCACGCCGAGGGCGCCGGGCGGTTCGCGGAACTGACGGACACGAAGGTGCGGGCGCTGGATCCGGCGCTGCGGCTCGGGGACGAGGGGCTGGCGCACGGTGACGTCATCGCCGTGGGCGGGCTCGAACTGCGTGTCGTACCGACCCCGGGCCACACCGCCGACTCGCTGTGCTTCCATGTCCCGGCCGATCGGGCCGTCCTGACGGGTGACACCATCCTCGGCCGCGGTACGACCCTGGTGGCCCACCCCGACGGCCGTCTGGGCGACTATCTGGACTCGCTGCGGCGGCTCAGGTCCCTGACCGTGGACGACGGCGTCCACACCGTGCTGCCGGGGCACGGGCCCGTCCTGGAGGACGCCCAGGGCGCCGTCGAGTTCTATCTTGCCCACCGCGCTCACCGCCTGGCCCAGGTCGAGACGGCGGTCGAGAACGGCTACCGGTTGCCGGCCGAGGTCGTCGCGCACGTGTACGCGGACGTGGACCGCTCGCTGTGGCCGGCGGCGGAGCTGTCGGTCCGGGCGCAGCTGGACTACCTCCGGGAACACGGCCTCATCTAGGCGCGAGAACCGGCGATAGCGGGGATGCCGGGGACAGCGGGGATACGAGAAGGGCCCCACTGTGCAGCGGGGCCCTTCAGGTGCGTCGAAAGTCGGCGCGCGGTGCGGTCAGCGCGAGCGCTTCGCGAGGCGCTCCACGTCCAGCAGGATGACCGCGCGGGCCTCCAGCCGGAGCCAGCCGCGGCCCGCGAAGTCGGCGAGCGCCTTGTTGACCGTCTCGCGGGACGCGCCGACCAGCTGGGCCAGCTCCTCCTGCGTGAGGTCGTGCACGACGTGGATGCCCTCCTCCGACTGCACGCCGAAGCGCCGGGAGAGGTCCAGGAGCGCGCGGGCCACGCGGCCGGGCACGTCCGAGAAGACCAGGTCGGACATCTGGTCGTTGGTCTTGCGCAGGCGCCGGGCGACGGCGCGCAGCAGCGCGGCGGCCACCTCGGGCCGCGCGTTCAGCCAGGGCTGGAGGTCGCCGTGGCCGAGGCCGAGCAGCTTGACCTCGGTCAGCGCGGTGGCGGTCGCCGTGCGCGGGCCCGGGTCGAACAGCGACAGCTCACCGATGAGCTCACCGGGGCCCAGGACGGCCAGCATGTTCTCGCGGCCGTCGGGTGAGGTGCGGTGGAGCTTCACCTTGCCCTCGGTGACCACGTAAAGGCGGTCGCCGGGGTCGCCCTCGTGGAAGAGAGCGTCGCCGCGTGCGAGGGTCACCTCACTCATGGAGGCGCGGAGCTCCGCGGCCTGCTCGTCATCGAGCGCCGCGAAGAGCGGGGCGCGCCGCAGAACGTCGTCCACGAGTTCTCTCCTTGTCGACCTGCTCAGGGGATCTTGCACCCCCGTGATACCAGGGGAGCGTGTTCCCCATCTTGCTGGACGGTCCAAACAGTGTGATCAGTCACAAGTCTGCCGCACTGGCGTGCCGGGCAGTGCGGCAGGGGGCCAATTGGGGGCTGATCTTCTGGGTCCGGGGCGGATGTCGGTGGGGGGCTTTAGGCTGGCCGGGTGTCCAAATCGCCGGTGAGAGCACAGGCCAAGGGGGCTGGGCGGGTGGTTGTACGTCGCGATTCCGCTGTGGGCGAACAGAGTTCCGCTGAAAGTATGAAAACGACAAAAGCGACAAAATCGACGCCGGTGAAGCCGGTCGAGAAGCCGGTCGCGAAGAAGGCCGCGAAGAAGGCTGCCAAAAAGGCGACAGCCACGACCGGGAAGACGACAGGCGTGGCCAAGAAGGCGACGGCCACGATCAAGAAGACGGCGGCTGCTTCCAAGAAGGCGGCACCGGCCAAGACGGCTGCTTCCAAGAAGGTGGCCGCTGCCAAGACGGCCACCAAGAAGGCGGTGCCTGCCAAGACCGTGGCCAAGAAGGCTGCCCCCGCCCAAGCCGCCCCCAAGAAGGCGATCGTCGAGTCCCACGCCGCTCTCGTGCGCCGCGCCCGCCGCATCAACCGCGAGCTCGCCGAGGTGTACCCGTACGCCCACCCGGAGCTGGACTTCGAGAACCCCTTCCAGCTGGTGATCGCCACGGTCCTGTCGGCCCAGACGACCGACCTGCGGGTGAACCAGACGACTCCGGGGCTCTTCGCCAAGTACCCCACGCCCGAGGACCTCGCCGCGGCGAACCCGGAGGAGGTCGAGGAGATCCTCCGTCCGACCGGTTTCTTCCGGGCCAAGACCAAGTCGGTGATAGGGCTCTCCAAGGCCTTGGTGGAGGACTTCGGGGGCGAGGTCCCCGGCCGCCTCGAAGACCTCGTCAAGCTCCCCGGCGTAGGCCGCAAGACCGCCTTCGTCGTCCTGGGCAACGCCTTCGGGCGTCCCGGCATCACCGTGGACACCCACTTCGGCCGGCTCGTGCGCCGCTGGCAGTGGACCGACGAGACCGACCCGGACAAGGTCGAGGCCGCCGTCGGCGCGCTCTTCCCGAAGAGCGAGTGGACGATGCTCTCGCACCATGTGATCTTCCACGGCCGCCGCATCTGCCACGCCCGCAAGCCCGCGTGCGGTGCCTGCCCCATCGCCCCGCTCTGCCCCGCGTACGGGGAGGGCGAGACGGACCCGGAGAAGGCGCGCAAGCTCCTGAAGTACGAGAAGGGCGGCTTCCCCGGCCAACGCCTCAACCCGCCGCAGGCCTACCTGGACGCGGGCGGCATCCCGGCACCCCCACTGGGCGCCGGATGACGGAACGAACACGGCGCCGCCCGGCGTTGGGGAGAGCAGAACGGGGGTGGCGATGACGCACGCGAGCAACACGCACAGCAGGCACGACGAGACGGGCACGCACGGCACGCACGACGAGACGGGCACGCACGGCACGCACGACGAGACGGGCACGCACGGCACGCACGACGAGACGGGCACGCACGGCACGCAGAACGAGACGGGCTCACACCGCACGTACGACGGACCCGGAGCACACCACCGCACGCACGAAGGCTCCGACTCGCACAACGGCCGGGTCGTGGTGACCAAGGACGGTCTGCCCGCCTGGCTCGACCCGGTGGTGCACGCCGTCGAGACCGTGGAGCCGCTCCAGCTGAGCCGCTTCCTGCCGCCGTCGAACGGCGCGGGGCGGCAGTCCGCCGTGCTCATCCTCTTCGGCGAGGGCGTCCGCGGCCCCGAGCTGCTGCTGATGGAGCGTGCCAGCTCCCTGCGCTCGCACGCGGGGCAGCCTTCTTTCCCCGGCGGCGCACTCGACCCGCAGGACGGTGACCCGAAGGCCGACGGGCCGCTGCGGGCCGCGCTGCGGGAGGCCGAGGAGGAGACCGGGCTCGACCCGAGCGGCGTCCAGCTCTTCGGCGTGCTGCCGAAGCTCTACATCCCGGTGAGCGGCTTCGTGGTCACCCCGGTCCTGGGCTGGTGGCGCGAGCCGACCCCGGTCGGCGTGGTCGATCCGGCCGAGACGGCCCGGGTCTTCACGGTCCCCGTGGCGGATCTCACGAACCCCGCCCACCGTGCGACGACCGTGCACCCCAGCGGTCACCGAGGTCCGGCATTCCTGGTCGAATCGGCCCTGGTCTGGGGCTTCACCGCGGGGATCATCGACCGCCTGCTGCACTACGCGGGCTGGGAGCTGCCCTGGGACCGCGAGAAGCAGGTCCCGCTCGACTGGCGCGCATGACAGGGTGGCCCCCGTGAACGTGCTGGACATCCTGTTGCTGGTCGCCGCCGTGTGGTTCGCGATCGTGGGCTACCGCCAGGGCTTCGTCGTCGGCATCCTGTCGGTGATCGGCTTCCTGGGCGGCGGCCTCGTCGCCGTCTATCTGCTCCCCGTCATCTGGGGTGCCCTGACAGACGACTCCAAGGTGAGTACGACCGCCGCCGTGGTCGCGGTGATCGTCGTGATCGTCTGCGCCTCCGTAGGCCAGGCCCTCACCACCCACCTCGGCAACAAACTGCGCCGGTACATCACCTGGTCCCCGGCCCGCGCCCTGGACGCGACCGGCGGCGCCCTCGTCAACGTCGTCGCGATGCTCCTGGTCGCCTGGCTGATCGGCTCGGCCCTCGCGGGCACGACGCTGCCGACGCTCGGCAAGGAGGTCCGCGGCTCCAAGGTGCTCCACGGCGTCTCCGGCGCCCTGCCCTCCCAGGCCGACACCTGGTTCGCCGACTTCTCCTCGGTCCTCGCGCAGAACGGCTTCCCGCAGGTCTTCAGCCCGTTCGCCAACGAACCCATCACCGACGTCCAGCCCCCCGACCCGGCGCTCGCGAACAGCCCCGTCGCCATCCGCGCCCAGAAGTCCATCGTCAAGGTGATGGGCACCGCGCAGAGCTGCGGCAAGGTCCTCGAGGGCAGCGGCTTCGTCTTCGGCAACCGTCGCGTGATGACCAACGCGCACGTGGTCGGCGGAGTCGACGAGCCCACCGTCCAGATCGGCGGCGAGGGCAGGAAGTACGACGCCAAGGTCGTCCTGTACGACTGGGAGCGCGACATCGCCGTACTCGACGTACCGAACCTGGACGCGCCCGCCCTCCAGTTCACCGCCAAGGACGCGGCCAGCGGCAACAACGCGATCGTCGCCGGCTTCCCGCAGAACGGCGCGTACAACGTCCAGCCCGCGCGCGTGCGCGGCCGCATCACGGCCAACGGCCCGGACATCTACCACCGCGGAACCGTGCGCCGCGACGTCTACTCGCTCTACGCGACCGTGCGCCAGGGCAACTCGGGCGGCCCGCTGCTCACGCCCGACGGCAAGGTGTACGGAGTGGTCTTCGCGAAGTCCCTCGACGACGCCAACACCGGGTACGCGCTCACCGCGGACGAGGTCCAGCCGGACGCCACCAAGGGCCGTGCGGCCGATCAGCAGGTGGACAGCGACAGCTGCGCGCTCTGAGAGCGAAGAGTGACGGGCCGCTCTGAGAGCGAAGGGTGACAGGCGGCGGTCTGCGGGGCCTCAGCCTCGTGGGTGACGCAGCCGTACCGAAACCCAGCGGGCCCGGCGGCGCAAAATGCGCGGGATCCCCACTTGGGGGTCCGCGCCCGGCAACTGCGGGGTGCCCCTCTGATGGGAGCTCAGGCCCGTCGCCGAGCGGCGGTTGCGTGGTGCGTCACTGTAGTCGTGCGTCCAGCCCATACCTCGACGTCTGCCCCTGCCCCAAGGTCGATAACCTCGCCCGAGCCCCCCAATTGGCCTATGCGCGAGGCATTTGGCTGTTCGTAGGACAGGCGTTCGCGTCCGCATACCGGGCGGGCCACGGGCCGCAATCGGACAGTCACCGACGGGTCACCGGTCAGGCTCGGGATCCTTCAGCCAGCTGACCAATTCGGTTGAAAACGCCACCGGGTCCTCTTCGTGGGGGAAGTGTCCGAGACCGTCGAACAGCCGCCAACGGTAGGGCGCTTCGACGTACTCCCCGGAACCGGCCGCACTCCGCGTCCGCATCACCGGATCGAGCGATCCGTGCAGATGCAGCGTCGGCACCCGAACCGGCCGCTTCATGCGCCGGTTGAACTGGATCCCGTCCGGTCGTGCCATCGAACGGACCATCCATCGATAGGGCTCGATCGAACAATGTGCCGTCGACGGGATGCACATGGCGCGGCGGTACGTCTCCACGGCCTCGTCGTCCGGCTGTCGCGGCCCCGACCAGTCCCGCACCAGACGACCCACCAGGGCACCTTCGTCCGCGACGAGTTGGCGCTCCGGGATCCAGGGCCGCTGGAACCCCCAGATGTACGAACCCGCCGCCGACTGCTTGACGTCGGAGAGCATGGCCGAGCGCCAGCGCCGCGGGTGCGGCATGGACGACACGGCGAGCCGGCGTACGAGCTTGGGGCGCATCACGGCCGCCGTCCACGCCAGATAGCCGCCCAGGTCGTGTCCGACCAGCGCGGCGTCGGGCTCACCGAGGGACCGTACGACCCCGGTGATGTCGAGGGCGAGGTTGGCGGGGTCGTAACCGCGCGGCGTGCGGTCGCTGCCGCCGACGCCGCGCAGATCCATGGCCACGGCCCGGAAGCCCGCGTCCGCGAGCGTCACCATCTGCCGGCGCCAGGTCCACCAGAACTGCGGGAAGCCGTGCAGCAGCAGGACGAGCGGCCCGTCGCCCATCTCGGCGATGTGGAAGCGCGCGCCGTTGGCGGCGACGTCCCGGTGGGTCACTTCTCTCCCGCCGGGGACGTCGAGCCGCACGACTGAGGTGGGTTGCGCCGAGGGGGTGGCGGGGTCCGTCATGACGTCGAGCGTGCCACAACCTCGACCGCGTCACTCACAGGGGCGGTCCGGGGGTGGGGTTTGGCGTTCTGGAGCACACCCGCGGTCTCCTTGACCGAGGCGGCGACCTTCTGCGGGCCCTTGCCCTTTTTCGCCTTCTTCGCGAAGACCAGGCCGATCAGCGCGAGGGCGCCGGCGACCAGCACGTTCGCGGCGAACGACAGGACGAAGCAGATCGCGAGATTCCAGTGGCTCCAGGTTCGGATGCCGTAGGCCAGGGCGAAGTTCAGCATCGGGAGGGAGAAGATCAGCACCGCTCCGGCCGCGGAGAACGCGCCGCCGCTGACCGCGCCGCGCTTGACGTCCTGCTTGAGCTGCGCCTTCGCCAGCGCGATCTCGTCGTGCACCAGTGCGGACATCTCGGTCGTCGCCGAGGCGAACAACTGGCCGATGCTGCGTTCGGCGCCGACCGGGCTGCCGTCGGGTGCGCTCATCGCGGACTCCCTCTTCTGTATGTGCCTGCTCTGTACGGGCTGCTCTGTACGGTTCGGCTGCCAACGGTGCCGGCACGGCCCTGGCTGCTCCAGTGCCCGTACCGTCTACTGCCGACCGCCCGGCCCCTGACCGTCCGGTCCCGACCATCCGGTCCTGACCGCCCGGCCCCTGACCGTCCGGTCCCGACCATCCGGTCCTGACCGCCCGGCCCCGACCGTCCGGTCCTGACCGTCCGGTTCTGCTCAGATCATGCCGGACCGCCGTTCTCCGCGCTTGCCCCGCCCGCCACTTCGGCAAGCCTTCGGTGCTCGGCGGCCTTCCGTTCGTGGATCTCGGCCATCCGCAGGTGGTACGCCGGGTTGTTCTGCTCGTAGATGTCGGGGATGCCGTCGCTGTCCTCGTCGAGCTCCTCGGCCTCGTACAGCGCACGGTACTTGGCGTTGCGTACCTTCAGCAGCGTCGTGGCGAGTACGGCGGCTATGAGCGAGCCGATCAGTACGGCGGCCTTGACCTCGTCGGTGAGTACCAGGTCGTCCTTGAAGGCGAGTTCACCGATGAGGAGGGAGACGGTGAAGCCGATTCCGGCGAGGGAGGCGACGGCGAAGACATCGGGCCAGGCGAGGTCGTCACTGAGCGAGGCCCTGGTGAAGCGGGCAGCCAGCCAGGTTCCCCCGAAAATGCCCACGGCCTTCCCGACGACGAGCCCCAGCACGACGCCGAGTGTCTCGGGCCGCGTGAACACGTCACCGATCGCCCCGCCGGAGACGACGACCCCGGCGCTGAAGAGCGCGAACAGCGGCACGGCGAGCCCGGCGGAAAGGGGCCGTACAAGATGCTCGATGTGCTCCCCGGGTGAGTGCTCCTCGCCCTCGTGCGGGTGACAGCGCAGCATCAGCCCCATCGCGACGCCGGAGATGGTCGCATGGACGCCGCTGTTGTACATCAGCCCCCAGATGACGAGCGCGAGCGGCACATACACGTACCACCCGCGTACGCCCTTGCGCAGCAGTACCCAGAACACGCCGAGCCCGACGACGGCCCCGCCCAGCGCGCCGAAGTCGATGTGGTCGGTGAAGAAGATCGCGATGATGAGAATTGCGAACAGGTCGTCGACGACGGCGAGGGTGAGCAGGAAGGCGCGCAGGGCGGACGGCAGTGAGGTGCCGATCACGGCGAGTACGGCGAGGGCGAACGCGATGTCGGTGGCGGTGGGTACGGCCCACCCGCTGAGGGATCCGCCCTCGATCGCATTGGTGAGGATGTAGACCAGCGCGGGCACGGCCATTCCGCACACGGCCGCGACGACGGGCAGTATCGCGGCCTTCGGATCGCGCAGATCCCCGGCCACCAGCTCGCGCTTGAGTTCGATACCGGCGACGAAGAAGAACACGGCCAGCAGTCCGTCCGCCGCCCAGTGCTGAACGGACAGGTTCAGCCCGAGCGCGGAGGGCCCGAGATGGAAATGGCTGACGCTCGCGTAACTCTCCCGCAGCGGCGTGTTGGCCCACACCAGCGCGGCAACCGCCGCGACGAGCAACAGCACCCCACCGACGGTCTCGGTCCGCAACGCCTCCGCGACGAAGTTCCGCTCGGGCAGGGACAGGCGTCCGAGGAGCTTGCGGTTGTTGGCGCTGGGCGTCGTCGCCACGGCGGGACCTCCGGGTCGTTACGGCTGTTTGCTGACGGCCGCCACACGGGATCGCCGACGACACCGTCGACCAGACTTCCCGACGCACCCTTGGGCCACTACTTTACCTTGCCATTACAGCGAGATATTTCGCGTTACGGACATATGGTGCGCAAGGGAGGTGGGTGGCCGCGTGGACGCGCGGGGGTGCGCCTCGGCACCAACGAGGGCTGGACACGATGGCTCGCGGCCGTGCCACACAGGCCTGCGAGAGCCCGACCGGGACACGGCGTACGAGAAGCGACCCCACGGCCGGGTAGTGGACGGGCCCCGACGAGCGCGGAGACCGGAGCGGCGGCAGGCCGACTCGACGGAGACCTCACGAGCCTCCAGGCCCAGCACGAGCCCCAGGCCTCAGCGCGGGGTGGTCATGGGGTGCGGTCCCCGCGGGGGTACCGGGGCGGAGCCCCGCAGGGGTGCGGGCGGGCGCAGGGCGGGCCCCAGCGATGCCGGGGCGCAGGGTCCCAACGATGAGACACCGACGGGGCCCAGCGATAGGGGCACGGCGGCGTCGGGGTGCGAGGGCGGGCGAGGCCCCGCGTGAGGTGCGGGCGCGGGGCTCCGCCGATGGCGGCACCGCGGCGTTGGGGGGTGCGAGTCGAAGCCTCGGGCGGGGTGCAGGGGCGGAGCCCTGCCTGGCGTGTGCATGGAGGTCCAGCAACGCTAGTGGCGCTGGTGGGGGGAGCGTCACGCTGCCGGGGATGCGGCGGCGCAGGCCTGCAGGGTGCAGGTGTGCGGCCCCGCGTCGGGTGTGGGCGCGGGTCCAGCGATGTTGGGGTGCTGTGGAGCGGAGCGTCGCGGTACCGGGGATGAAGGGGCGGAACCCTGCCCGGCGTGCGCGCGGAGTCCAGCGCCGCTGGGCAGGGCGCGGAGCGTCGCGGTGTACGGGGATGTGGGGCGGAGCCCCGCAGGGTTTGGGGTTTGGGGCGGAGCCCCGCAAGGTGGGGGTGTGGGGGCACGTCGGGCCCCCACACCCAAAAGGGGCGGGCGGGTGGGGGAACCCTCAGTCCTCGCTCGGCGCCGCCGGCAGCTTCGCCTGGATGAGATCCATCACCGTGGAGTCCGTCAACGTCGTGACATCCCCCAGCTCCCGGTTCTCCGCCACGTCACGCAACAACCGCCGCATGATCTTCCCGGACCGAGTCTTGGGAAGCTCGGCCACCGGCAACACCCGCTTCGGCTTGGCGATCGGCCCCAGCGTCGCCCCCACGTGATTCCGCAGATCCGCCACCAGCCCGGCATCCTCCGCGGAAGCGGTCCCCCGCAGAATAACGAACGCGACAATCGCCTGCCCCGTCGTCTCGTCCGCCGCACCGACCACCGCCGCCTCGGCGACCGAAGGATGCGAGACGAGCGCCGACTCGACCTCGGTCGTCGAGATGTTGTGCCCGGACACGAGCATCACGTCGTCGACCCGCCCGAGGAGCCAGATGTCCCCGTCGTCGTCCTTCTTCGCCCCGTCCCCGGCGAAGTACTTCCCCTCGAACCGCGACCAGTACGTGTCGAGGAACCGCTGGTCGTCGCGCCAGATCGTGCGCAGCATCGACGGCCACGGCTCGGTGAGCACCAGGTACCCGCCACCCCCGTTGGGAACCTCCCGCGCCTCGTCGTCGACCACGGTCGCCGAGATCCCCGGCAACGGCCGCTGCGCCGACCCCGGCTTGGTCTCGGTGACCCCCGGCAGCGGTGAGATCATCATCGCGCCGGTCTCGGTCTGCCACCACGTGTCCACGATGGGCGTCCGGTCGCCGCCGATGTGCTTGCGGTACCAGATCCACGCCTCGGGGTTGATCGGCTCACCCACGGACCCCAGCACCCGCAGGCTGCTGAGATCGAACTTCGCGGGGATGTCGTCGCCCCACTTCATGAACGTACGGATAGCGGTGGGCGCCGTGTAGAGAATCGTCACCCCGTACTTCTGCACGATCTCCCAGAACCGCCCCTGGTGCGGCGTGTCCGGTGTCCCCTCGTACATCACCTGCGTCGCACCGTTCGAAAGCGGCCCGTACGTGATGTACGAGTGCCCGGTGACCCAGCCGATGTCGGCCGTGCACCAGTACACGTCGGTCTCCGGCTTGAGGTCGAAGACGGCGTGGTGGGTGTACGAGGCCTGCGTGAGGTACCCGCCCGAGGTGTGCAGGATGCCCTTCGGCTTCCCCGTGGTACCGGAGGTGTACAGGATGAACAGCGGCTGCTCGGCGTCGAAGGCCTCCGGCGTGTGCTCGGCGGACTGCCGCTCGACGATCTCGTGCCACCACACGTCGCGGCCCTCGGTCCAGTCGACCTCCTGGCCGGTACGGCGGACCACCAGCACCTTGTCGACCCCGTCGACCCGGCTCACCGCGTCGTCGACCGCCGGCTTGAGCGCGGACGGCTTGCCGCGCCGGTAACCGCCGTCGGA
Source organism: Streptomyces sp. NPDC111656 (assembly GCF_055656965.1). Classification (NCBI taxonomy): domain Bacteria; kingdom Bacillati; phylum Actinomycetota; class Actinomycetes; order Kitasatosporales; family Streptomycetaceae; genus Streptomyces; species Streptomyces sp. NPDC111656. Next base: position 72,682 of record NZ_JBVKCA010000027.1, on the reverse strand, counting down.
GGTGATGACCAGCTTGGCGTCCGCGTCCTGGATGCGCGTGGCGATCGCGTCCGCGGAGAATCCGCCGAAGACGACCGAATGCGCCGCGCCGATCCGTGCACAAGCCAGCATCGCGACGACGGCCTCGGGGATCATCGGCAGATAGACGGCGACCCGGTCGCCCTTTCCGACGCCCAGCTCGATCAGTGCGTTGGCGGCCTTGCTCACCTCGTCCTTGAGCTCGGCGTAGGTGATCGCCCGGCTGTCACCGGGCTCGCCCTCGAAATGGATGGCGACACGGTCGCCGTGCCCCGCCTCCACATGCCGGTCGACGCAGTTGTACGCGACGTTCAGCTTCCCGTCGGCGAACCACTTCGCGAACGGCGGGTTCGACCAGTCCAGCGTTTCGGTCGGCTCGGTGGCCCAGGTCAGCCGGCGGGCCTGCTCGGCCCAGAAGCCGAGCCTGTCAGCCTTGGCCTGCTCATACGCCTCCGCGGTGACATTGGCGTTCGCCGCCAGGTCGGCGGGCGGCGCGAACCTGCGCTCTTCCTTCAGCAGGTTGGCCAGGCTTTCGTTGCTCACGACATCTCCCTTTCCCAGGGTGTCCGTTGTGTCCCAGGCCACAGCTCATCAGACCGGGGGCCTCGATGACAAGGGCCGATCTCAAATTGGTTTAGACCTATCGAGGAGCTGAGGTCCCTTCAGAACTGCGCACCAGGCACGCACGGGGTACGCACTCCGAGCCACGTACGGACAGGCGCGCGGGTTCACCCGCCAACCTTTCCCGCGACCGCCCCCCACGTGGATGCCATGACACACGCGACGCCCGGGCGTGTCGCACCCTCGCCACGCCCGCCCTTCACGCCCGCCCCCATGCCCGGCCCCTCACACCTGGCCTGCACCCCCGACCCCCGCACCCGCCCGGCCCCCGCACCCGGATCCCGCCCCCGCCCCCGGCAAAGGTGCCCTGCGCCCATACACCCGCAGCATCCCCACGCACGGCGTGGCGCGCACCCCCGCCGAGCGGGGTCGCGCACCACGCCGAGGTCACACGGGTGGCGAGGTCAGGCGGGGTGCCGCAGATCCTCCGTCGCCCCCACATGATCGAACAGCTCACCGTCGTCGCGTTCGACCAGCAGATACGCCTGCGCCTCCCCAACGTGGAAGTACATCCCGTGCAGCTCGAGCGCACCCTCCCGCAGGGCCCGCGCCACGGACTCGTGCGCCCGCAGATGCTCCAACTGCTGCACCACGTTGGTCAGACACAGCTGCTCCACCGCGTCGGCCGGCGCTCGCCCGGCGAGCCGGGCCCAGGGACGGTTCTTGGCGGCCATCCGCTCCAGACTGGGCACCCCGTGCCGCAGCCACCGCTTGAGCGGGGTCTGCGCCGCGCCGGGCTCCGCGTTCAACAGGGCCTGCATGGCCCCGCATCCGGAGTGTCCGCACACCGTGATGGATCGCACATGCAGTACGTCCACCGCGTACTCGATCGCCGCGGCCACCGAGTCGTCCCCGCTCTCCTCCCCGGGCCTCGGCACGAGGTTGCCCACGTTGCGTACGACGAACAGGTCGCCCGGTCCGCTGGAGGTGATCATCGAAGTGACGAGTCGCGAGTCGGCACAGGTCAGGAACAGCTGCGACGGCCGCTGCCCTTCCCGCGCCAGCCGTGCCAGCTCACCCCGCACCAGGGGTGCGGTGTTGCGCTGGAACGCGCTGATTCCACGCGCCAGTTGATGCCCGCTCTGCCCGCTGCGGCCATCGGGCCCGGCGGCACCGGATGCACCGTCCGCGCCGTCCGGCGCCTCCGACTCGTCTGTCGGGCCCGCCCCACCCGACCGGTCGTCGGCGGACGCGGGCTGCGGACCGGCGGAGGGTTCGCAGTGGTGGTTGCGCCATGGTGTCCAGGGGCGGCAGCGGCAGTGGGAGGGGCCCTCGGGCTCGGCGATCCGGGTGCCGGTCCGCCCGGTCAACTCGACCGTGCCACCTCGCGCGACATGCGCGCTCTGCCAGTCCTGCAGGGACTCGTATGCCGCGTGGTCCATGAACGATCCGTCCAACTCCAGGTCCACATGTGCCCCTTGAGGTACCAGGTGCAGGGTGCGGCTGAGCCGAGGCACCGCGAGGAACGTCAACTGCCCTCGTACTCGTACGTAATGGACTCCTCCTCTCTCGTCATGCGTGATGCGCGTGCGGGCGAGGCGGTGCAGGGCGACGGCGACGGCCATGGAGACTCCCAGCACCACGCCCTCGAGAACACCGAGGCACACGACGCCGAGCGTGGTGACGACGTACACCAGCACTTCGCGGTGGCGGGTGACCGTGCGGATGTGGTGCAGGGACACCATCTGGATGCCGACGGCCATCACCAGGGCGGCGAGCGATGCGAGGGGGATCAGCTCCAGGATCGGGACCATCAGCAGCGCGGCAACTACTACGAAAACGCCGTGCAGCATCGCGGAGTTCCGGCTCACGGCACCGGCTTGCACATTCGCCGAACTGCGCACGGCGACCCCGGCGATGGGCAGCCCGCCGAGCGCGCCGGAGACGACATTGGCGGCGCCCTGACCGAGCAACTCCCGGTTCAGGTCGGAGCGGCCCACCCGAGTTTGCTGCGCGGGCCGCCTCGCCACCAGCTTGTCCACGGCCACGGCGCCGAGCAGCGACTGCACACTGCACACCAGCGTGACGGTGAGGACGGCGGCGGCGATCCCGAGCACCGGCCCCTCGGGCAGCCCGGCCAGCGCGTGGCTGCTCCAGGACGGCAGGTCGACCTTGGGCAGGACCAGCCCGGTGAGTGAGGCGGTCAGGGTGGCCCCTGCGACGGCGACGAGCGCGGCCGGCACGGTGCGCAGGGCGTGCCCGACCCGTCCGGGAATCCGTGGCCAGGCGAAGAGGAGCGTCAGTGTCAGCACGCTCATCGAGACCGCCGCGGGGTGAACATGCGCCAACTGGGCGGGTAGCGCGCGCAGGTTGTCGAGCACGGAGCTCTGCGGGGTGCCGCCCAGCACGATGTGCAGCTGGGCGACGGCGATGGTCACACCGATGCCGGCGAGCATGCCGTGCACGATCGCGGGGCTGACGGCGAGCGCCGTGCGGGCCACGCGCAGGCATCCCAGGCCCAGCTGGGCGACTCCGGCGAGGACGGTGATGGCGCAGGTCGCACGCCATCCGTAGCGGTGGATGAGCTCGGCGGTGACGACCGTGAGCCCGGCGGCGGGCCCGCTCACCTGGAGTGGTGAGCCGCCGAGCCGGGCGGCGACGATTCCGCCCACGGCGGCGGCGACGAGGCCCGACTGGAGCGGCGCGCCGGTGGCGAGCGCGATGCCGAGGGACAGGGGTAGGGCGATCAGGAAGACCGCGATCGAGGCTGACAGATCGGCGCCCGCGATACGGAATCGGCGGGGCGGGGTCGGTGGGGGGCTGTGGGGTTGGTGGATGCGCCTGGGCCGAGTCGAGTCGGCGGCGCGAGTGGGGACGCAGGCAGGCATTCCCGTCTCCTCCGGGGCAGCGCGGTCGCGGAATTGGTGGTCCCCGTCCAGGGAGGACGGGGGCAGATCGCGGCCGTGGGTCACGGCGTGCAGCGGCGGGACTTTCAACATTCGGTAAATGGATCGTAATCCAGAGTAAAGCCCACATGTGGACTTTAGTGGCAAATGGGGCAGTAATTCACTCCCGTGGGTGAAGCGGGCTTTTTATCGGCTTGTCGTATTTATTCGATCTCGGCCTCGTGCGACCTTGACGGCGCTGTCGGCATTTCGCCGCATAGCACCCTAGAACGCCCAAAGCGGCGTTGCTCTGACAGAAGGAAGAAGGTGGGCGGAGATGGCCGCCACCCAGAGGATCGCCGCGGGCGTAGCAGTCGCCGCGGCCTGCGCCACGGCGCTCGCCGGCTGCGCCACCGGCACCACCGGCTCCAAGGAAGGCACGCACGGCGCGAACGAGGCGGAGGGGGCCCCGGCGCCCCAGAGCGCGGTCCGCCTGATCGGCGACGGTTCCACCGCGTACACCGGAGCGCAGCCGCATCTGCCCAAGCCCGAGCGGCTGAAGCCCGGCCAGAAGCCCCCGCAGTTCGTGGTCTTCTCGTGGGACGGCGCCGGCGAGGACAGTCAGAAGCTCTTTTCGCACTTCCGCGAGGTCGCCAAGGCCAACGGGGCGACGATGACCTACTTCCTGAGCGGCGTGTACCTGCTGCCGGAGGACAAACGCGTGCTGTACAAGCCGCCGGAGCACTCGCCGGGCAGCTCGGAGATCGGCTTCAACGACGAGAAGGGCATCAAGGACACCGTCGAGCAGCTACGCGGTGCGTGGCTGGAGGGCAACGAGATCGGCACGCACTTCAATGGCCACTTCTGTGGACCGGACGGGGGTGTCGGCGAGTGGTCGGTCGCGGAGTGGAAGAGTGAGATCGCCCAGGCGAAGGCGTTCGTGAAGTCCTGGAAGACCAACGCGGCCATGAAGAGCGCGGCTCCGCTGCCCTTCGACTACGACAAGGAGCTCATCGGCGCCCGCACGCCCTGTCTGGAGGGCCAGAAGAACTTCATGAAGGCGGCCCGGCAGCTGGGCTTCCGCTATGACACCAGCGGCGTCAACAACCAGGTCTGGCCCAAGAAGAAGAACGGCCTGTGGGACCTGTCGATGCAGCTGGTCCCCTTCCCCGGGCACACCTTCGAGCAGCTCACCATGGACTACAACTTCATGGTCAACCAGTCGGGCACGCAGACCCAGGGCGACCCCGACAAGCGGGAGTACTGGGGCAACCAGATGCGTGACGGCCTGCTCAAGGGCTTCGACCGCGCCTACGACGGCAACCGCGCGCCGCTGATCATCGGCAACCACTTCGAGTCCTGGAACGGCGGCACCTACATGCGTGCCATCGACCAGGTCGTGGAGAACGTCTGCAACAAGCCCGACGTCCGCTGTGTCTCCTTCCGGCAACTGGCCGACTGGCTCGACGCCCAGGACCCGGCCACGCTGGACAGGCTGCGCGGCCTCAACGTCGGAGAGGTCCCGAAGCAGGGCTGGGCGTCCTTCCTGTCGGGCCGCCCCGCCCCGGCCCCGAAGGGCATCCCCGGGGCGCCGGCCCTCAAGCCGTAGCCACCAGTCCCTCTCCCAGCACGAAACCGGGGTCGACCTGCGCCGCCAGGTCGGCCCCGGTCCTCTCGTTGCCCCAGCTGCCCGCGTTCTTCAGGTGGAAGTGCACCATCTGGCGCGTGTAGCGCTCCCAGTCCCGCAGGTCGTACGTGGCGTCGGCGGCGGTGTGCAAGGTGCGCAGGGAGCGGCGGTTGGCGTCCTCCAGGAGCTCGAACCGGGGCGGGCGGCCCTTCTCCATGGCGCGCACCCAGTCCGAGTGCCCGACTGTGACCAGGAGGTCATCACCGACCTCGGCGCGGAGGAAGTCGATGTCGTCCTGGCCCTGCACCTTGTTGCCGACGACTTTCAGGATGACTCCGAAGTCGCGGGCGTACTCCTTGTACTGCCGATAGACGGAGACTCCCTTCCGGGTCGGCTCGGCGATGAGGAACGTGATGTCGAAGCGGGTGAACATGCCGGACGCGAAGGAGTCGGAGCCCGCCGTCATGTCGACGACGACGTACTCGCTCTGGCCGTCAACGAGATGGTTCAGGCAGAGCTCCACTGCACCGGTCTTGGAGTGGTAGCAGGCCACTCCCAAATCGGCCTCGCTGAACGGGCCGGTGACCATCAAACGGACGGCGCCGCCGTCGAGTTCCACCGGCCGCGCACAGGCGTCGTACACCGGGTTGTTCTCACGCACCCGCAGCAGTCGGGACCCCTCACCGGGCGGGGTCGTCTTGATCATCGTCTCGGCGGACGTGATCCGCGGATTGGAGCCGCGCAGGTAGTCCTTGATCAGCTTGAGCCGCGGGCCCATGGCGGGCAGCCCGGCGGCCACCGCCTCGTCGAGGCCGAGGGCGGCCCCCAGATGTTGGTTGATGTCGGCGTCCACCGCGACGACCGGCGATCCCGAGGCCGCGAGGTGGCGGATGAAGAGGGAGGACAGGGTCGTCTTGCCGCTGCCGCCCTTCCCCACGAAAGCAATTTTCATGTTCACCAAGGGTAGTGGGATGATTGCGCACAGTGTCCTGGTGACGTGAAGAAGACCACTCCTTCGTGGGGTGGGCCGCCGGGGTGCGTAGGGTCGTACTCATGAGTACGACAGGCGCGACCGCCGATCCGCTCGCGGCCCTGGGCTCGCTGCCCGGCGTGGCCGAATCCGTCGAGTCCGTCCGCAAGGCGGTGGACCGGGTCTACGGACACCGGATCATGCGACGCCGCAGCAACGAGATCACTTCCGAGGCCGCACTGCGGGGCGCCCGTGGTTCCGCGGCGCTGTCCGGCGCCGACTGGGCCCTCGAAGAGGTACGCCGCCGCACCGACTTCAGCGGTGACGACGAGGCCCACACGGTCGGCGCGGCCCTGCGGTTGACCGCAGAGGCGGGCCAACTCCTGTCCATCTGGCGACAGTCGCCCCTCCGGGTGCTGGCCCGGCTGCACCTGGTCGCGGCCGCGAGCCAGGAGGACACCGTCGGCAGGCCCCGCCAGGACGGCGAACCGGTCGACGAGCCGCTCGTCGAGCTGCCCCTGCCGGACGCGACCGAGGTGGCGGGCCGACTCGAAGGGCTCTCGCAGCTGATCATCGCGGGCGGTTCGGCGCCGGCCCTGGTGACGGCTGCCGTCGTGCACGGCGAACTGCTCGCCCTGCGCCCCTTCGGTACCCACAACGGCCTGGTCGCGCGCGCGGCCGAGCGCATCGTCCTGGTCGGCAGCGGCCTCGACCCCAAATCTGTCTGCCCGGCGGAGGTCGGTCACGCCGAGCCGGGCCGCGCGGCCTACCTGGCGGCACTGGAAGGCTATGTCTCCGGCACCCCGGAGGGCATGGCGACCTGGATCGCCCACTGCGGCAGGGCGATTGAACTGGGAGCCAGGGAGTCGACAGCCGTCTGCGAGGCGCTTCAGCGCGGCGCGGCGTAAGTCTCCGGACAGGGTTGCGGCGGTACGAGTTTTCGTACCGCCGCTGGCATGCTCACCGGGTTACCAAGCGTCCTCGATATGTTGCCCATCAGGTCGGGAACTCCTGCCCGTCACCTGGTGCGGCTGGCCCGTAATCGACGGGTCGACGTCGCGTGGGTGCTCGATGTCCATGCGCGGTCCGTGGGGCCTTGGTTGCGTTTGAAGGTGATCCTTTCGGATGTCCTTGGTCTCGCGGGCCGTTAAACCCTTTCTACTCCTGGTCCAGAGGAAGCGGAACCCCTGACTGCACTTCTTTACTTTTAGGTTCAAATGGGAGTGAATCGGGACGTAGACGTGCTGCACGCACACGCGTGACGCGCTCACACCACCGTCGTGCGCCGTTTGCTCGCGTACCAGACGAGTCCCGCCGTTGCCGCCGCCGCTCCTATCGCGGCCACCGCGACGAGCGCCGGACGCGGCGGCACCGACAGCGCGGGCAGCCGCTGCTTGAGCCGGACCGGCCGGTGGAAGTCCAGAATCGGCCACGAGCGGGCCAGCGCCTCGCGTCGCAGCGCACGGTCCGGATTCACCGCATGGGGATGGCCGACGGCCTCCAGCATCGGAACGTCGGTCGCGGAGTCGCTGTAGGCGTAGCAGCGCGCGAGGTCGTACCCCTCGGACGCGGCCAGCTCCTTGACCGCCTCGGCCTTCGTCGGACCGTACGCGTAGTACTCCACTTCTCCGGTGAAGCAACCGTCCTCGCCGACGACCATGCGCGTGGCCACCACGCGGTCCGCGCCGAGCAGCTCTCCGATCGGCTCGACCACCTCCGCCCCGGACGTGGAGACGATCACGACGTCGCGCCCGGCGGTGTGGTGCTCCTCGATGAGGGAGGCGGCCTCGTCGTAAATGATCGGGTCGATCAGGTCGTGCAGTGTCTCGGCGACGATCTCCTTGACCTGCTGGACGTTCCAGCCCCGGCACAGCGCGGACAGGTATGCGCGCATCCGCTCCATCTGGTCGTGGTCCGCGCCGCCCGCCATGAACACGAACTGGGCATATGCGGTACGCAACACGGCCCTTCGGTTGATCAGCCCGCCTTGGTAGAACGACTTGCTGAACGTGAGTGTGCTCGACTTCGCAATGACCGTCTTGTCCAGGTCAAAGAAGGCTGCCGTGCGAGGCAAGGAGTGGTTTTCCACGGGCCCGAGCATATGCGCCCACCATTCGGGCTAGTGTGGGGCGCGTGGGTTTGCCTGAGAGGGCTCTCGGGTACACCATGGAAGTCACGGATCGTTCGCGACCGTGCTAACCCGGTCCGACTCCTCCCCCCCCGAGTCGGCCGTGGGGACGACCCCCGCTCTCCCCCCCGGCGGGGGTCGTCGCATGTCCGGGTGGGTTTTTCCCCTCTTTCGCGCGGCCCCAGGATCCCGTTGTCACCGCTGTGGCCGCTCCTCTGGCGCGCCCATGATTCGTCACTCTGCGTATCCGTGAGGCTGCTCTGTGGAAGTCACAGGCGACTCACCGGTATGGGTGAAGGCGATATTCACAACCACTGAGTTGTCCACAGTTATCGACCAAGATCCACACGATTTTCTGGATCGCTGCACCGTGATTCCAGCGCGTCCCGCTTGCGGCGAGTTCCTCGCGGCAAGTTCATGGCGGGTTCCGTTTGTCGGACGCGTTTGGCCGGTTCGTATCGGCCGTTCATATGGAGGCCGCTCGCCGGTTCTTCACACGAGCGGGAATCGCGGGTCCGACGAGGACCTTGCGAGTCCCGCGCAAGGAGCAGCGAAGGGGGCTGGAGATCGTGGCGGGAGCCATCACACACGACCTGCCACCCGCCGCCGACGGGCGGCAGGGCGGACCATTGATTGTCACGGAGGACGCCGAACTCCTCGACGACCTGCTGCGCCTGTGCGCCGCGGCGGGCGCGAGGCCGGAGGTCCACCACGGGGTGCCTGAGGGCCGCGGCAGCTGGGAGGCGGCACCGCTGGTCCTGGTCGGCGACGACGCGGCGTGGCGCCTACGCGGAGCAGCGCGCCGACGCGGAGTCGTGCTGGTCGGCCGGGACCAGGACGACTCCGGCGTCTGGAAACGGGCTGTCGAGATCGGAGCCGACCATGTCCTGATGCTTCCGGACGGCGAGCAGTGGCTCGTCGACCGCATCGCCGACGTGGCCGAGGGAGTCGGCCGACCCGCGCTCACCGTCGGCGTGATCGGCGGCCGCGGCGGGGCCGGAGCCTCCACGCTTGCCTGCGCGCTCGCCGTCACCTCTGCGCGCGAGGGACGCCGCACCCTGCTCGTGGACGCGGATCCCCTGGGTGGCGGACTCGACGTACTCCTGGGCGGTGAGGCCGCCGAAGGCCTGCGCTGGCCGGCGTTCGCCGCCTCCCGCGGCAGGGTCGGCGGCGGCGCCCTGGAGGAGTCCCTTCCCGAACTGCACGCGCTGCGCGTCCTCAGTTGGGTTGTTTCTGCTTACTTGCAGCGTCGCTTTGAGGCCGAAGCCCGTGGTCAGCGGCTGTTTGTGGGCGTACAGCAGGGGTGTCCCACCGGGTAGCGTCCACCGGCATGAAACAAGCGTTCTACTCGTCTTCCGGTTGGGAAACCTGGGGGATCGAGTTCAAGCCGGTCATCCCGGAGGGCATGTCGTTGATCTTCGACGAGGACCTGCTTTTCGAGGACGACCGCGGACTGCGGCCCTCTGTGGTCGTGAACCGCTGGGCCTGTGAGTTGCCGACCAACAAGTGCCCGTCGGACAACTCGTGGCCTTCGTATGTCCGTGCCGTACGGGAATGGATGGAGTTCGGCGACGAGTACGGGGTGGGCCTGCTCGATGGCAGGGATCGGCTCAAGGCCCTGCTGGGCGCCTACTCGGTCCACCGCGCCCGAGGCCCCCTTGAGGCCCGGTTCAAGGCGTCGACGTGGAACCAGCACATGGCCATGCTCGGCAAGTTCTATTCCTGGGCGATCGACAACGGCTACACCACCGCCTTGCCGTTCACCTACGACTACGCCACTGGCCTGTTCGAGGGCCAGATGAGCGAGGTGAAGGTCAACCAGGCCCGTCGCCGTCAGGCGAAGGGGCACGTGACGATCAAGTACCTCGAAGACGACTTCGCCGACCTGTTCCTCAAGGGTCTGGCGCGGTTGGAGCCGGACGGTTCGGAGGAACGCGGCTACCGGGGCCGGGAGATGGCCCGCAATTCGGCCGTGGGCCGGTTCGTGTTCGCCTCCGGGCCGCGCAAGCAGGAGTTCACCTACCTGCTGGCCTGCGAAGTCCCGGCATTGCCGAAGAGGCGAACCGAGGTCCCGACGCTTGTCCCGCTGCCGTGGGGTATCACCAAGGGCGGAAAGTTCCGCAACACGTGGGCGGACTACGACGCGCTGGTCGAGCTCCACAACTATCTGGCGTTCGAGCGGGCGACCGCGGTGGCGGGCTCGGCATGGATGCCGCCGGCACGCTGGGGAGAGCCGCTGATCGTGACCGAGGCCGATGCCCGGGGCGGCCGGGTCAACGGCACCCGGATGCAGTGGGAGGACCTGGGGCCGGGCGAGCGCCGCCGATTGGTCGCGCCCGGCGGCGGATCGATGCTCTTGTCGGTCTGCGGGCCGGGTCGGCCGTTCACCGCGTGGAACACGGTCTTCGAGCGGGCCTCGAACCGGATTCGTGAACGTTACGAGCCGCGGTTTCCCCACGTTCACCCGCACCGAGGGCGTCACACCTTCGCGATGCAGACGATGACGAAGCTCGCGTCGGGCTATTACGCGTGCTTGGCCCAGAAGGTCCAGCCCGGTGACACCGACGCCGCTCTGGCGCTTTACCTCACCAGCCATGAACCGCTGCTGATCCTGCGCGATTTGCTGGGTCACTCCAGTGCCCTGACCACGGAAAAGTATCTAAACCGCCTCGACACGACACGGATCTTCGCCGACCTGCATGCGGCAGGAGACCGGTCCACGGCCCGGTCGCGGGCTGCTGAGCGCGAGGCGGCGGCGGAGTTCGGCGAAGACGACGACGATGGAGACGGTGTCTGATGCCCGCCACCGTGATCGAAGAGCCGCCGGGCATCACTGCGATCTTCAGCGACGGGACCGACTGCACGCTCTGGGCGAACAGTCTGGCTCACGGTGAGAAGGTTTCCACCAAGAATCCGGTGCTGGCCCGTGAACTACTGCACGGCCTGGCTGACCTCGTGCATCCGCACGGCAGAGTCGACCAGGAGAGCACGTTGGCCGGATACATGGGAGGTATCAGGGCTCTCACGAACGGCCTGGTCGAGCTGGGATTCACCGGCGGTGCGGCCGAGTTGACCCGTGGTCGGCTGGCTGCCCATTGGATGAGCGGGAAGTACCGCCCGGTGGACGAAGGGCGTGCGCGGGCGATGCTGCGACGCCTGGACGATCTCCGCGGGCTGCTGCGTCCTGATGTTCGTGAGCTGGTCGTCGGACGGCGGTTCGTCTCGAACCGTCGCCGCGACCGGAACTTCTTGCAGCCCTACAGCGAGACCGAGTGGTCGCGCCTGACCGAGGTCTGCCGAAATGCGGTCAAGGAGTCGTACGCGGCTCACCGGCTCGCGGTGAAGACGGCAGAGTCGGGCCAGGATCCACGCGAGGGCGGGTGGACGGACGCGAACCTGCTCTGGATCTATGCCCAGTTGGGTCCCGTCGAGGCGGCCCCGTTCGCCACCTGGGCCTCGGACTACCCCTCGGGGTTGCCCCGGGTGAGGTTCCCGTGGCGTCCCAGATGGGAGTCCGCCAAGTTGTTCCCCACGGTCAACACCATGCTCGGCTACCGGCTGCTGTTCGGGGTCTACACCGGCATCGTGCCCGACGGTCTGGATGACCTTGGACTGGGCGACGTCGACTGGGCCGGGGACAAAACCATCCTGCTGGACTACGTCAAGGGCCGCACGGCCGAGGAGAGCCGGACGCTGACACCGCGGGCGACTCGACTGCTACAGCAGTGGACCGACCACTCCGCGCTGGCCCGCCAGTTCGCTCCGCCGGACCTGCGGGACGCGCTCTGGGTGCGCTACGACTCGCATGGCCGAGGCCCATGGGTCGCACGGCCGGCCACGGGCAACACGATCCGGCAGTGGGTCGCGGCCAGAGGGCTGGTGGGTGACGATGGTGAGCCACTGGCCTTGAACATGCACCGGATCCGCACCACCTACGACTCCATGCGGGACCGCCGAGTGTGGGCGGGCAGCCGGCGCGCGACCCTGGATCCCAACCGAAGTCCCCAGGTCGAGGGCGACCACTACCTTGGGGCCGGGACCCCGAAGCAACGTGCACTTGTGGACGAGATCATCGCCGAGGCCCAGAACGACATGCTGCGAAGGGCCGAACCACCGGTGGTCCTGGCGGGCGAGGACGTCGTCGAGCTTGTCCGCGACTACCCCCAGAAGGTCGCCTCGCTGGGACTGAACGACGAGGCTCTGGCCGCGCTGGTCGGCGGCGCCCGAGATGTGTTCACCGCCGCCTGCGGAGACCAGCTGTCGGGCCTGCACGGACCGAAGGGGAAGCCATGCCCGGCCCGGCCATGGGTGTGCTTGTTGTGTCCGCTGGCTCTGTTCACCCCTCGACACCTACCCAACTTGATGCGCCTGCGAGCGTTCTTCGCCCGCCAGTGGGACCAGATGACCCAGGCCGAGTTCATGGGCGTCTTCGGCCGCTACGACCAGCGCCTGGCCGAGATTCTGACGCCGGATGCCCACTTCACCTCGAAGGCCCTGCTCGCCGCAGCCGCGCAGGTCACCGATGACGACACCGAGCTGCCGCTGCGGCCGGAAGAAGGAACACGATGACGACTGTGACTGCGGCAGCATCCCCGGATCCCGGATGGCGAGGCAGTCCGTTCACCGGACTCGACGTCTGCGAGGCTGCCGGGCTGCGGGTGAGCCCCGGCGGGACACGACCCCGAGTCGGAGAACCGATCTGGTCCTTCGCCGATGTCGAGGGTCTCCCCGTCAGCCTGCGGCCGAGCGAACGCACGCTGGACTTCTCCAGGATCCGGAATCCGCGCTGGCGAGTCGTGGCCGAGGAGTTCATCCTCGCGCGCCTGGCTCCGGGGCACGAAGCCGTACGCGAACTGCCGCAAGCCTTCCGCTATCCCATCGCGATCAAGACCTGTCTGACTCGACTCAAGAACCTCACCCAGTGGTTCAACTGGCTTACGGAGTACGGAGTTACGTCGCTGAGCGAAGTCACACAGCAGCACTGTCACGCCCACTACCTGCACCGCAGTGATCTGCGGGACCGAAATGGCAAGGTCCTTCGGCCTGCTGCCCCAGCAACGCGGCTGGCCGCAGTGCAGGCCATGCAGGAGCCCGCCTTCTACAGCGAGTTGTTCAGCGCCGACCGGTTGACCGACGGGTTCGTTCCGTGGCCGGGCCGCAACCCCTTCGAAGTGGCCGGCTGCAAGACCCGCGGGGCGAACGTGACCCAGCCGCTGCGGCATGAGGCCCTGCAGCCGTGGCTGGCCGCCGCCCTCTACATCATCGAAAACCTCGGCCCGCACGTCTTGGACATGGCTCGCACGGCCCGGCGGGAGGAGGAACCCGCTCGCTGGACCAGCAGCGATACATGGCAGCCCCGTCTCAGTACGGCGATCCGTGCCCACATCACGGAGGGCGTTCCGCTGGAGGCACTCGAATACACCGAGATGGCCAGGCGCTTGCGCGACGGATGGTCCGAAGACGACCCGCTGCTTTCAGTGAGCATGAACGCCCTGGCCCGGAAGGCAGGCAAGGAGACGTTTCCCCACCGCTGGATTCCCGCCCTGCGTCCGTTGATGGAGCAAGCAGTGGCCGCCGTCGGCGTGAGAGCCCGATGGGGGCGGGATGCGCCAGTGGTGCCGCGCGCAGACGGTGGTGGCGAGGTGCCGTGGACCGAAGGGTTGGAGGACAACCAGGAGGTGAACTACCTGGTGGAGCGGGTGCGGACGGCCTGCATCGTCGTGGCCGCTCTGTTGACAGGTATGCGGGCGAGCGAGTTGATGGAGATGCCGGTCGACGCCTGCGTGCCGGCGCAGGACCTGGGATCCGGCCGGATGCGCTACCGGCTGCGGACCAAACTGATCAAGGGGCAAGAGCTCGGCGGAGTCTGGGACGAGTGGGTCACCGTCCTCCAGGCCCACAGCGCAGTCCAACTGGCAGTCGGGCTGAAAGATCCTCAGGACACGTCCCCATATGCGTTCGGCCGATTCACCTTCATCGGTCGGTGCGCGAGCCTGCGAGCTTGGGTCAACGGCCCCGAGGGGCAAAGGCTGGGATTGGCACCGATTCCGGACGACCCGATCAACCTGCAGATCACCCGTCGCACCCTGGCGATGGAACTCGCACACCGTCCCGGCGGGCTGCTGGCCGCGAAGATCCACCTCAAGCACGTGACCGTGGTGACCACCGAGGGCTACGCGGCACGACCCGGCGGTACACAGGCCGAGTTCCTGGCCGACGTCGCCGCGGAAGAGCAGGTCCGCAACCAGAACCTGACGCTGGCGGCCTTCCGCGACTCTCAGAAGGGGATCATGCCGACCGGCTTCGGGGCACGGGACCTGATCGAATTCTTCGCTTCCGTCGACGAGGAGCTGCAGAGAATGGAGGCATCCGGGCCGGGGATCAAGCCCGGGGATCAGGAAGTCATCAACCTGCTTTCCAAGCGGGCGAAGACACTGCACCTGGGCATCGCCAACTACTGCTGGTTCATCGATCCGTCCAAGGCCCTGTGCTTGATCCTCGCGGGGACGCCGGGGGCGGACAAGCCGCTGGCGGGCATGTGTGACTCCGTGCGCTGCCCGCAGGCCACCCATCATCTGAGCCACCGCCCGGTCTGGGCCGACAGCGCGGAGAACAAGAGGGTCTTCATCGGCAGCATCGGACGCGGCCAGCCGACGGAGAAGGCCCGCCTGCAAGCCGACTTGGACCGCGACCTGCGAGTTCTGTCCGAGATCGACGCCGCGAGCGGAAAGGTGGCGTGACATGGGGCGCATCAGCGAAGAGACCCGGAGCCGGAAAGAAGAAGCGATCCGGACCGCGATGGACCGGTTGCTGCGAGGCGAACTGCCGCCCGGCGGCAAGTGCGATCTCAGCACCCTGGCGGCCGAGGCGGGAGTGACCCGCACGGCGTTCTACCCGAAGAAGAACCGCGATGGCACTGCCCGCCCCGGCCCCTACCAACACCTGGCCGAAGAGTTCGAACGGCGCCTCAAATTGCTCCAGGACGCCGGGACCGTCGTCGACCCCAGAGCCGCGCAGATCCAACGACTCAAGGACAAAAACACCAAACTCGAAGAACGCCTGGAGGACCAGAACACCGAGATCGCTGAACTCAAGGAGTTCCAACAGTTGGCACTGTCCCGAATCGCCGCTCAATATCTTGAGATCGAGCGCCTGCGCGCCGAGAAGGCATCCGGCAACAAGGTCGCCGTTCTACCTCTGAGAGGCTAGGGGCGAGCAACTACCCTCCGGTGCGGCGGGTTTGGTCGCCATCGTAGGTATCACCGGGCTGCATTGAATTACGCCATTTAATCCGAAATTTCCCGGTGATGCCAGGGGCCCGTGATCACGCCCTGAATGGCCTCGTCCAGTTCGGTGCGTAGGGGCTTCACCTCTGTTTGCCACGCCTCGATGCGCTCCTCCAGGGAGGGCAAGCGATGAAAACTCACCTCCATCAGGAGCCCTCTGCACCGGCCGAAGATGGTCCCCGCAATGGCGGCTACCTCTCGAGGCCCCACTTCATCGACCTCATGAATGCCGTCATGCATCTCGTCGAAGGCCCGACGCACCTCATCGGAGTCAAAGTTGGCGGAGAAGAGGGCGCGGCGAAACCGAGACAACGTACTCTGGAAGAGACTGTACGCAGCGCGTCGCGCCTCCACTTCCCACCGCATGCGCTCGGCCTCGACGTTGTCGCGTGCGGCTTCCAAGGCGTTGCGATGGTTCGCTTCCGCCAACTCCAGGGCACTCCGACGACTCGCCTCCGCGGCCTCTAAAGCAGTGCGATGGGCCACTTCTGCCTGCTTCAGGGTGGTGCGCATCTGCCAGCGAGCTATCAGCACACTCGCCGGGATGCCGACGAGGGCAAGGAGGGCCGCGATACCCGAGAGGTTCATGCAGGCCATGGTGGCTGCTTACCCAATACCCGCACCCCCCGGTGCCCAATACGCCCTGAAAAGTACGTCTTCGCGCCTTCGTGAAAAGGGCGGCCTCCGGTCGCCACCGCCGCTTGCCGCATTCCGGCTGACCGCCCGCTCCGGGGTCGCTCCTCCGCCGCCAGCTCTTGGGCCATTGCCCTCCGGGCCCTGCCAGGACGTGCGCGACGTGGGCGGGGGGATTTCGTTGCTTGGGCGTGGTGGAGTTCCGGCGCGAGGTCGGGTTCTCCAAGGCCTCTCGGTCGTGGGCGGTGAGGGGATTGCTGCTCAGTCGACGGGACGGGGCAGTTCCTCGCCGCGCAACGCCGAGGGCATCGCGGCCGCGCTGTGCCCAGGGGCCTCGAGTTGCTGGGGCCCTCACCTGTCTGCGCGAGGTAGCCGAGAGCCGCCTCGACAGGTGACGTGTCACGCCTGGCCTACTTCACCGACGGCGGGCAGGTGGTACCGGAGTTGGGGTGGCAAGACCGGCGGGAAACGCCCGGCCGTCGAGTGCGGATACATCCCTCAGTGTCGCTTCGCGCCGGTCAGGTTCGCGTGGCTCAAGTTCGCCTTGGCCAGGTCCGTGTGTCTCAGGTCCGCGCGGCTCAGGTTCGCGTAGCTCAGGTCCGCGCCGGTCAGGTTCACGTGGGTCAGGATTGTGTCGTACAGGTCCGCGTGGCTCAGCTTCGCGCCGCTCAGATTTGCGCCGCTCAGGTGCGAGCCATGTAGGTCCGTAGAGTCCGGGTCGCTGTTCAGCTTCGCCTTGGTCAGGTTTGCACCAGTCAGTTCCGCGTCGACCAGGATCGCGTAGCTGAGCTTCGCCTTGGTCATGTTCGCGCGGGTCAGTTCCGCGCTGACGAGGTTCGTGAAGGCTAGGTCCACGCCCTGCAGTTTTGCGTCGACCAGTTTTGCTCCGCTCAGGTCCGCGTAGCTCAGGTCCGCGCCGTGCAGGTCCGCGCCGTGTAGATCCGCACCTGGCAAGTACGCGCCGGCCAGGTCCACGAATCCAGCCCCGTCATGGGAGACGTCTCTTTTGCCGAGGACCGTGAGTGCTGCCCCAACGTCTCTGGGGGGCGGCTCGGGTTCCGCTACCGGCCTTTTGGGCTGGGTGGCGTGGGCGCGTATGTAGGCCGATAGCACACTGATCACCGTCGGCTGGTCACGTGAAGAGTCCTGCATGATGCGTTGCAGCGCGTAGATACCCCCCAGGCGCACGTCGAGAGAGGCGTTACCGAGGTTGTCGACGGCTGCGTTGTACCGGTCGGTGATCTGCCCCTCGCGGGTGATGCTCTGCTCCTCCTGGACTTGTTGGATCGAGACCCAGGCGAAGAGCGCCACGAAGAGCGTCGCCGCCGTGGCCAGCGTGCTGACGCCACGTTCCACAATCGCCCACAATCGCCCACGGTGGCCGACTGAACCGGTGTTCGCTTGCTGGTCCTCGTTGGGACGAGCAGGGGCGGCCGTGTTTCTCGTGACTCGAAGACGCTCGGCTGCCCTGCTGCGCTGCCCTGGCTGCCGTGTTCCCAGCGGCGCCCTCGCCCGAGGAAACCTTGGATGCGCCCTTCGCCATGCGATGCGTTGTAACTGCGTGCTGCGTGCCCCTGCCCGGGGTGTCTCCCTCGTCACGACAGTATTCGAGTCGATCCATGCGGTTGCCCGCTACCTCGTTGCCGGAACCGGGTGGTGTTAACGGTCGTGGCGCACCGTCCCGGGCCGGTGCGCGACTGTTAAGACCACCCCGAGTTGGGTGAGAGTGTGTGTCCATGACGGCTGAGCAGAGCGCGCCGCGCGATACGACGGACATCGAGGCCGCCCTCGGGCGCATGGTTTACCAGGCCGCGTCCCTGGAGATGGTGATGCGCTTCGCTGGCGAGATGCTCGCCATGGCTGACAGGGATCGTGACGCGCTCGCGTCCAAGACGGCGGGCAGGTTGCTGCCGGCGGTTAAGGACATCGCCGCCCAGCGGACCGAGATCACCCCAGAGGAGCTCGCCGAGCTCGGTAAGATCATCAAGGATGCAGGGCCCCATCTGGAGAGCCGGAACACCTACCTACACGGGGCGTGGGGTGAGGTGAACGGCGACCTGCTGGCGATGAACCGCAAGCCGAAGAACAGATTCCGCACGAGGCCGCTCGCCGTGGCCGATCTGGAGACGCTCTCGGCCGAGCTGCAAGCCCTGGTGAACCGCACCATGGAGTGGACGTACGTGGTCTTGCAGAAGACGCACTCACACATCTTCAAAGCGGACGACGCCGAGTAGTCCGGCAACAACACCTGACGAAACACTTCCTGGACCACTTGCCTCATGTGCCTGAAAAGGTGATCAGTGGCCTGAGCTGCGGAAAGAAGCTCTGTCCCCTAGATAATCCTCAAGGCGTTGGAAAGCCGTAGCCAGTTCGTGTCTCCAGGGTCAGGTCGCTGATATCGGCAAGCGCAGACGCCGACCAGCCCTCGTCGTGGTCGAACAGGGACAGCGGGGCTCCGGGATGCCTGTAGGAGGCGGTCGTTGACTGGGACTTTCGGTTCCTGCAGCGGACCGTCAGGGCAGAGGTCCCGTCGTACCTCGGCTGGAACAGGCGGCGCGGTCTCTAGATTGCTGTGACTTCTGTCACCCGATATGCTCCCGGCGAGCTTTGGCAAGCGACATAGCGCGCCGAGCGAGCGCGACACGGGCTCAGGCTTCGCCCGTTGCCCAAAGAGACGTGACCTGCGAGGGACACGACTTTTGCGGAAAGAACGTGGGACCGCGGCGACTCCGTCACCATCCCGGCGCAGGCCGTCCGCGCGGTGCTGGCCGCCGCCAGACGGCGCGGCGGCACCGTGGTCGTCGACCTGCCACGCCGCGTCGACGAAGGAGTCGCGGAAGCCCTCGCCCAGCTCGACCTCGGACTGCTGGTCGTCCCCGCCGACCTGCGCGCGGTCGCGGCGGCCAAACGGGTGGCGTCCGTGGTCGGCATGGTCCTGCGCGATCTGCGCGTCGCGGTCCGCGGCCCCTACGCGCCGGGCCTCGACGACCGTGAGGTGGCCCGCCTGCTCGGACTGCCACTCGTCGGCGAAGTGCCGGCGGAGTCCGCGCCGCTGGACGCCGCCATGCCACCTGGGGGAGCGGCGCGGGGGCCGCTCGCCCGGTTCTGCACGGCCTTCTGGCAGCGGGTTCCGGTGGAAGGCGGGGACGTATGAGCCGGGAGGCGGGCACGGGCGCGGGGACCGGCACGGGACTGCTGGACGGCGTACGGCAGTGGCTCGCCGAGAGCGGGTCGGAAGCGACTCCCGCGCGCGTGGCACAGGCCCTGCGCGAGCAGGGGCGAGTGCTCGGAGACGCCGAAGTCCTCGGCGCCGCCGAGCGGTTGCGCTCCGAGCTGGTCGGCAGTGGGCCGCTGGAGCCGCTGCTCGCCGACCCGTCGGTGACCGACGTCCTGGTGTCCGCGCCGGACCGGGTGTGGGTGGACCGGGGCGGTGGCCTGGAACTGACGACCGTCTCCTTTCCGGACGCGGCGGCCGTACGACGCCTCGCGCAGCGCCTCGCAGCCGTGGCCGGGCGAAGGCTCGACGACGCCCGCCCCTGGGTCGACGCCCGGCTTCCGGACGGCACCCGCCTGCACGCGGTGCTGCCCCCGGTGGCCGTCGGCTCCACCTGCCTGTCGCTGCGGGTCGTACGGCCGCGCGCGTTCACCCTCGACGAGTTGGTGGCGGCGGGGACAGTCCCGCCGGGCGGGGACCGGGTACTCAGAGCCCTGCTGGACGCCCGGCTGTCGTTCCTGATCAGCGGCGGCACCGGAAGCGGCAAGACAACCTTGCTGAGCGCGCTGCTGGGGCTGGTCGGTGCCGGGGAGCGGATCGTGCTGGCCGAGGACTCGGCGGAGCTGCGGCCCGACCATCCCCATGTGGTTCGCCTGGAGGGGCGGCCCGCCAACCAGGAAGGCGTCGGACTCGTCGCGCTGCAGGACCTGGTTCGTCAGGCCCTGCGCATGCGACCTGACCGGCTGGTGGTGGGCGAGGTGCGCGGACCGGAGGTCGTGTCGCTCCTGGCGGCGCTCAACACCGGCCACGAGGGCGGCTGCGGAACGGTGCACGCGAATGCGGCGGCGCAGGTACCGGCCCGCCTGGAGGCCCTGGGTACCGCGGCAGGACTCGACAGAGCCGCGCTGCACAGCCAGTTGGCGGCGGCGCTGTCCGTGGTCCTGCATCTCGTACGCGACCGGGCCGGGCGGCGGCGGATCGCCGAGGTGCATGTCCTGGAGCGCGATGCGACGGGGCTGGTGGTGACGGTGCCCGCGCTGCGGTGGGGAGCGGAGGCGTTCGCGTACGAGCGGGGGTGGGAGCGGCTGCGGGGGCTGCTCCGGGACGGGACCGAGGGGAGTGGGCTGTGATGACGGGGGCCGGTGACATCTCGGTGGGAGCGGCCATGGCGTGTGCCGGGGCGGCGGCCTGGTTGATGGGTGGCTGGGACGTGGGGGCACGTAGGGCGCGGCTGCTGTGCGCGGGCGGCGGGGTGGTGGCCAACGGACCGCCGGCGTGGGAGTGGGCCCGGGCGGAGTGGCGGCGACTGCGCGGGCGGCTGCGTCCCGAGGGGTGGTCAATGGTGGCCGGGCTGGTGATCGCGGTACTGGGCGCGTCCGTGGTGCCGCTGTTCCTCGGGGCGGCCGGGATGCCGCTGCTCCGCCGAGTACGGCGGGCCGGGGAGGCGCGGCGCGCGGGGGAGCGTCGGGGTGAGGAGGTGATCGCCCTGTGCGGGGCGCTGGCCGGCGAGGTGCGCGCCGGGCATCAGCCGGGCGAGGCACTGCGGAGAGCCGCGCGCGACTCGGGTGGGCTCGGGGAGGCGCAGGCGGTGGTGCTGGCGGCGGCGCGGTTCGGCGGTGACGTGCCGGGCGCGCTCACCGACGCGGCACGGCAGCCGGGGGCCGACGGGCTGGTGGGGCTCGCCGCGTGTTGGCGGGTGGCGGTGGACCGGGGTGCGGGCCTGGCGGCGGGACTCGACCGCCTGGAAGGGGCCCTGTGCGCGGAGCGGGACCAACGGGCCGATCTGCGTGCCCAATTGGCGGGCTCACGATCTACGGCGGTGATGCTCGCGGGACTGCCCGTTCTGGGCCTTTTGCTCGGTACCGCGCTGGGCGCCGATCCGCTGCACGTGCTGCTGCACAGCGGGCCGGGCCTGGGCTGTCTGGTGGTCGGTGGGGTGCTGGAGAGCGTGGGGCTGTGGTGGGCGCTGCGCATCGTGAGGGGAGCGGAGGCGGCATGAGCACGGAAGTTGTCCACAGGCTGGGGGCGCTCGTGTGCGGGGCGCTGGCGCTGGGGTGGCTGCCGCGAGCGCTCGGTGCGGCGCGGAGTGAGCGACGGGCGCGCAGAAGGCTGACCGAGCTGCTGGCGCTGGAGAGGACGCCTGAGAGACGGCACTTCGCGGTCCGGGACGTCGTGCGGCGGTGGCTGCCGGTGGCGGGCTCGGTGTGCGCCGGCTGGGTGCTGGTCGGGGGTCTTGCCGGGGTTGTGGTGGGGCTGCTGGCCGGGTTCGGGGCCTGGCGGTGGCGGCAGCGACGCAGACCGGGGCCGGTGGAGGAGTACGACGTGGCGCTGGCCGCCCGGCAACTCCCCCTGGCGGCGGACCTGGTCGCGGCGTGCATCGCGGCGGGGGCGGACCCCGTGGTCGCGGCGCAGGCGGTGGGCGAGGCCCTGGGCGGACCGGTGGGGGAGCGGCTCGCGCGGGGCGCGGCGGAGGTGCGGCTCGGGGGCGAACCGGTCGAGGCATGGCGGAGGTTGGCGTCGCTTCCGGGCGCGGGGGCGCTGGCACGGCTGTTGGAACGGGCGGGGGAGTCGGGCGTACCGGCGGCCGTGCCGGTCGGGCGGCTCGCCATGGAGGCCCGCGCCGAGCGGGGCCGCACCGCGACGGCGCGGGCGCGCCGGGCGGCCGTCATGGTCACCGCACCCGTGGGGCTGTGCTTTCTTCCCGCGTTCCTCGCGATGGGTGTCCTGCCCGTGGTGATCGGGCTGGCGGACGGGGTGTTGGGAGGGGGTGGCGGATGACGGGCGGCGGCGTGCGGTGAACGACGGACGATCAACAGGTTCGAACCTTACGGGGGTTGAGATGTGCAAGACGGTGGGCGTACGGATGCGGGCGTGGCTGCTGGGTCTGACGGCGCGCAGGGACGCGGGAATGGTCACCTCGGAGTACGCGGTGGGTGTCCTCGCGGCGGTGGCCTTCGCGGCGGTGCTCTACAAGGTGGTGACAAGCGGCCAGGTCGGCGCGGAGTTGCAGGACATCGTGGGGCGGGCGCTCAATGCGCCGACGTGAACGCGGGACGCCAGGCCGGGACCGGGACCGGGGATTCGTGACCGCCGAGGCCGCCGTGGTGCTGCCCTCCCTGGTGCTCGTCGGAATGGCGCTGGTCTGGGCCCTGCTCGCCGCGTCGGCGCAGATCCAGTGCGTGGACGCGGCCAGGGCGGGCGCCCGCGCGGCGGCCCGCCAGGACCCGCCGGACACGGTGCTGGCGACGACCCGCCGCGCGGCACCGCGCGGCGCCAGGGTCACGGTGACCCGGGAGGGCGACCTCGTCCGGGTCACGGTCAAGGCGAGCGCGCCGGGACCGGACGGACTGTCACTGGAGCTCAGCGACGAGGCCGTGGCGCTGGCGGAGGAGACGGTGGGGGAGGAGACGGTGGGGGTGGTGAGGGGATGAGGGTCTGGAGCCGCGGTCACGTCGCGTGGACGGCCGCTCGGAACAGATGGCACACCTACCGGGTCCGTTGTTCGGACAGAGGATCGGCCACCGTCTGGACCGTCGGGGCGATCGCCGTGCTGTGTGTCGTGTTCGGGGCCGTCCTGGCCATGGGACAGGCGGTCGTGGTCCGGCACCGCGCGGCGGGGGCGGCCGACCTGGCCGCGCTCGCCGCGGCGGACCACTGGGCGGTCGGCGGCACGGCGGCCTGCGCCCAGGCGGACCGGGTGGCGCGGGCCCAGCGTGCCCGGCTGGTGCGGTGCGCCGTGGAGGGCGAGATCTCGGACGTCACGGCCGCGTCGGGAGCCGGCCCTTTCGACGTGGAGGTCAGGTCCAGAGCCGGTCCCGCGAGACCACAGGAACCGTCGCCTAGACCTCCGGCGCTCCCCGCAGCAGCTCCGTGAGCAGTCGCACAGCGCCCCGTTTGTGCAGCGGCTCGTTCCCGTTGCCGCACTTGGGGGACTGGATGCAGGACGGGCAACCGGCCTCGCACTCGCAGGACGCGATGGCCTGCCGGGTGGCGGTGAGCCAGGCGCGGGCGGTGCGGAAGGCGCGCTCCGCGAACCCCGCGCCGCCCGGGTGGCCGTCGTAGACGAAGACCGTGGGCAGGAGCGTGTCGGGGTGCAGCGGGATGGACACGCCGCCGATGTCCCAGCGGTCGCAGGTGGCGAACAGCGGGAGCATGCCGATCGACGCGTGCTCGGCGGCGTGCAGGGCGCCGCCGAGGATCTCCGGGCTGATCCGGGCCGCGTCCAGCTGGTCCTCGGTGACCGTCCACCACACGGCGCGCGTGCGGAGCGTACGAGGAGGGAGGTCGAGTTTCGACTCGCCCAGTACTTCACCGGTGATGACACGACGACGCAGGAAGGAGACGACCTGGTTGGTGACTTCGACGGAGCCGTAGCACAACCGGCCCTCGCCCCAGGGGACTTCGATGTCCGTTTCCAGGACGGAGATGGACGTCGTGTCGCGGGCGACCGTCGAATACGGCGGGTTGGCCTCCTCGACCAGGGCGACGGAGTCCTCCAGGTCCAGGTGCTTCACCAGGTACGTACGGCCCTGGTGGAGGTGGACCGCGCCCTCGTGGACCGTGGTGTGCGCGGAGCCCGCGTCGACCGTGCCGAGCAGCCGCCCGGTCCCGGCCTCGACGATCTGTACCGGACTGCCGCCCTCGCCGCGTATGTCGGTCAGGTCGGCGGCCCGCTCGCGACGGGTCCAGTGCCACGCCGTCGTTCGCCGGCGCAGCAGCTTCGCGGCCTCCAGCTGTGGCAGCAGATCCGCGGCGGCCGGGCCGAAGAGCTCCAGATCCTCTTCGGTGAGGGGGATCTCGGAGGCGGCGGCGCACAGGTGCGGGGCGAGGACGTACGGGTTGTCGGGGTCGAGGACAGTGGATTCCACCGGCTGGTCGAACAGGGCCTCGGGGTGGTGCACGAGGAAGGTGTCCAGCGGGTCGTCGCGGGCGACGAGGACGGCGAGTGCGCCTTGCCCCGAGCGGCCGGCGCGGCCCGCCTGCTGCCACAGGGAGGCCCGGGTGCCCGGGTAGCCCGCGATGACGACGGCGTCCAGGCCGGAGACGTCGATGCCGAGTTCGAGGGCGGTGGTGGCGGCGAGGCCGAGGAGTTCGCCGGAGTGCAGGGCGCGCTCCAGGGCGCGGCGTTCCTCGGGGAGGTAGCCGCCGCGGTAGGCGGCCACGCGCCGGGCCAGTGAGCGGTCGATCTCGGCGAGGCGCTCCTGGGCGATCACCGCGATCAGTTCGGCGCCGCGGCGGGATCGTACGAAGGCGACGGAGCGCACGCCCTGGAGGGTCAGGTCGGTGAGGAGGTCGGCCGTCTCGGCGGTGGCGGTACGCCGAACGGGTGCTCCCTTCTCGCCGTGCAACTCGGTGAGCGGGGGCTCCCAGAGAGCGAACACGAGTTCGCCGCGGGGCGAGGCGTCGTCGGCGATCTCGACGACCGGGAGGCCGGTCAGCCGACGGGCGGCGACCGAGGGCTCCGCGGCGGTCGCGGAGGCCAGCAGGAAGACGGGGGAGGAGCCGTAGCGGGCGCACAGGCGGCGCAGTCTGCGCAGTACCTGGGCCACGTGGGAGCCGAAGACGCCGCGGTAGGTGTGGACCTCGTCGATGACGACGTACTTCAGGGCGCGGAGGAAGGAGGACCAGCGGGGGTGGGAGGGCAATATCCCGCGGTGCAGCATGTCGGGGTTGGTCAGGACGTAGTTGGCGTACTGCCGTACCCACTCGCGTTCCTCGAACGGAGTATCGCCGTCGTACACGGCTGGGCGAACCGCATTGCCCAAAGGTTGTGAAAGTTCCTTCACCGAACGGCGCTGATCGGCTGCGAGGGCCTTTGTGGGGGCCAGATAGAGCGCGGTGGCCCCCCGGCCGTTCGGAGCCTCGGAGCCGTCCAGGAGGGCCGTCAGGACCGGTGTGAGGTACGCCAGGGACTTTCCCGAGGCGGTGCCGGTGGCGACGATCACGGAGTCGCCGTCCAGGGCGTGCTCGGCGGCCAGCGCCTGGTGGGCCCAGGGGTGTTCGACACCCGCGGCCTGCACCGCGGCGATGACCTCGGGACGGATCCGGTCGGGCCATACGGCATGGCGACCCGCCCGCGGGGGCAAGTGCTCCGTATGAGTGATGCGCGAAGCCCGGCTCGGCCCCGAGGCGAGCCGGTCCAGGACAGTGCCCGGATCGGGGCGGGAAGCGGTGTCCGTCGAGGGTCGATCGGATCGATGATTCTTGGCCATCGGCACCGAGTGTGTCACTGGCGTGACGGACAATGGGCCCAAGGCGTCGTGCACGCCTGCCGGTAAGTGATTGAATGCCATCGCGGCTGGCGAACCGTCCCGGGGGCTCTGCCGAGGTGTCCCTTGGGATGACCGCTCGATAGCAAGGTGCTGGAGGATCCGTGGACCTGTCCCTGTCGACCCGTACCGTCGGCGATCGTACGGTCGTCGAGGTCGGTGGCGAAATCGATGTATATACCGCGCCCAAGCTGCGCGAGCAGCTGGTCGAGCTGGTGAACGACGGCAATTTTCACCTTGTCGTCGACATGGAGGGCGTGGACTTCCTCGACTCCACCGGGCTCGGCGTGCTGGTGGGCGGCCTGAAGCGTGTGCGTGCCCATGAGGGCTCGCTGCGACTGGTCTGCAACCAGGAGCGCATTCTGAAGATCTTCCGCATCACCGGTCTCACCAAGGTGTTCCCCATCCACACCTCGGTCGAGGAAGCGGTAGCGGCCACCGACTGACCCCGTCCCCTGGGCGTCACGAGTGATGTGGTGTCCGAGACGGTAGAAGCAATGGACGGGGGACCGGGCCTCGGCGGCCCGGCCCCCTGACAGCACGCCCGTAGTTGAGGGGGATGCATGGCCACCGTTGAACTCCGCTTCAGCGCGCTGCCCGAGCACGTCAGGACCGCCCGACTGGTGGCGGCAGCGGTGGCGCGCAGGGCCGGAGTGGACGAGGCCGTCCTCGACGAGGTCAGACTCGCCGTCGGCGAGGCCTGTACTCGTGCCGTCGGACTGCACCAGAGCAACGGCATCTCGGCGCCGGTGCAGGTGAAGCTGATCGAGGAGGAGAAGCAGTTCTCCATCGAGGTCGGTGACGAGGCGCCGCATTCGGCGCCCGGTGAGACGGCACCCGGAACCTCGGGTGATCCGGACATTGATGCCGAGGAGGACGAGATGGGCCTCGCGGTCATCAGTGGCCTCGTCGACGACGTCGAAGTCACCGCCGGTGAGCACGGTGGACTGATCAAGATGAGCTGGCCGACCACGCCGCCGGCCGCGCTCGTTCCCTGATCGCACCCCCGCAACACACTCGAAGGGCCCTGCTCAGCAGGGCCCTTTTTGTATGCCCGCTCCCGGCCGGGGCCCGGCCCGGCCTTTTCGTGAATTCATTCACGATCAATCACGCGATTATTGGATCAAGCGTCAACGCTTTTAGGGCATTACTTCTTTTGGGTTCCATGGATGCCCGTCGATCATTTGCTGATGGGCATGTGAAGGCGAATTCCGCTTACCGGGCACTGTTTTGATCAGGTTCCGGTACCTACAATCCGTCCACATCTTGAGCTCAGCACAGGCGTCAAGGAGGACGAATGGCGGGGCTTTCTACCCCTCATCAGTTTGACCATCCCACAACCTTCGCATCCGCAGTACTGACCAATGACAATCGCTTGATCGTGATGGTCATCGGTGCCGTGGCCCTGGCGGCCCTGGCGGTCGCCGGGGTGCTGGTACGGCAAGTGCTCGCGGCCGGCGAGGGCACCGACAGCATGAAGAAGATCGCGGCGGCGGTCCAGGAAGGCGCGAACGCCTACCTGGGGCGGCAGATGCGCACGCTCGGTGTATTCGCCGTCGTGGTGTTCTTCCTGCTCATGCTGCTGCCCGCGGACGACTGGAATCAGCGCGCCGGACGATCGATCTTCTTCTTGATCGGCGCGGTGTTCTCGGCGACCACCGGTTATACCGGTATGTGGCTCGCCGTACGAAGCAACGTCCGCGTGGCCGCCGCGGCAAGGGAAGCGACTCCGGCCAAGGGCGAACCCGAAAAAGATCTCACCGCCGTCTCGCACAAAGCCATGAAGATCGCTTTCCGTACCGGCGGCGTCGTCGGCATGTTCACGGTGGGGCTCGGTCTGCTGGGCGCCTCCTGTGTGGTGCTGGTGTACGCGGCCGACGCGCCGAAGGTCCTGGAGGGCTTCGGTCTCGGCGCGGCGCTGATCGCCATGTTCATGCGTGTCGGCGGCGGCATCTTCACCAAGGCCGCCGACGTCGGCGCCGACCTGGTCGGCAAGGTCGAGCAGGGCATTCCGGAGGACGATCCGCGCAATGCCGCGACCATCGCCGACAACGTGGGCGACAACGTCGGCGACTGCGCCGGCATGGCCGCGGACCTCTTCGAGTCGTACGCCGTCACGCTCGTCGCCGCGCTGATCCTCGGCAAAGCGGCGTTCGGCGACTCCGGGCTCGCCTTCCCGCTGATCGTGCCCGCGATCGGCGTTCTCACCGCGATGGTCGGCATCTTCGCGGTGGCACCCCGACGCTCCGACCGCAGCGGCATGTCCGCGATCAACCGCGGCTTCTTCATCTCCGCGGTCATCTCGTTGGTGCTGGTGGCGGTGGCCGTCTTCATCTACCTGCCGGGGAAGTACGCCGACCTCGACGGCGTCACGGACGCGGCGATCAAGGCGAAGGACGGCGATCCGCGGATCCTGGCGCTCATCGCGGTGGCCATCGGCATCGTGCTGGCCGCGCTCATCCAGCAGCTGACCGGCTACTTCACCGAGACCACCCGTCGTCCCGTACGGGACATCGGCAAGAGCTCGCTCACCGGCGCGGCCACCGTCGTCCTGGCCGGTATCTCCATCGGTCTGGAATCGGCCGTCTACACCGCCCTGCTGATCGGCCTCGGCGTCTACGGGGCCTTCCTGCTCGGCGGTACGTCGATCATCCTCGCGCTGTTCGCGGTGGCGCTCGCCGGAACCGGTCTGCTCACCACGGTCGGCGTCATCGTCGCCATGGACACCTTCGGTCCGGTCTCCGACAACGCGCAGGGCATCGCCGAGATGTCCGGCGACGTCACGGGCGCGGGCGCCCAGGTGCTCACCGACCTGGACGCGGTGGGCAACACCACCAAGGCCATCACCAAGGGCATCGCCATCGCCACGGCCGTCCTCGCGGCCTCGGCGCTCTTCGGCTCGTACCGAGACGCGATCCTCACGGCCGCGAACGACGTGGGCGAGAAGGTCTCCGGTCCTGGCGCGCCGCTGAACCTGATGATGGACATCTCGCAGCCCAACAACCTGGTGGGCCTGATCGCGGGCGCGGCGGTCGTCTTCCTCTTCTCGGGCCTCGCGATCAACGCGGTGTCCCGGTCCGCGGGGGCCGTGGTCTACGAGGTGCGGCGGCAGTTCCGCGAGCACCCCGGGATCATGGACTACACCGAGAAGCCGGAGTACGGGCGGGTCGTCGACATCTGCACCAAGGACGCCCTGCGGGAGCTGGCCACTCCGGGTCTGCTCGCCGTCCTGGCGCCCATCGCCATCGGCTTCACGCTCGGCGTCGGCGCGCTCGGTTCGTATCTGGCGGGCGCGATCGGCACCGGCACGCTGATGGCGGTCTTCCTCGCCAACTCCGGCGGTGCGTGGGACAACGCGAAGAAACTCGTCGAGGACGGCCACCACGGCGGCAAGGGCAGCGAGGCCCACGCCGCCACGGTGATCGGCGACACCGTCGGCGACCCGTTCAAGGACACCGCGGGCCCCGCGATCAACCCGCTCCTCAAGGTGATGAACCTGGTGGCGCTGCTGATCGCACCCGCGGTCGTGAAGTTCTCGTACGGCGACGACAAGAACCTCGGTATGCGCATCCTGATCGCGGTGCTCTCGATCCTCGTGATCGTGGGCGCGGTGTACATCTCCAAGCGGCGCGGGATCGCCGTGGGTGACGAAGGCAACGCGGAACGAGTGTCCAAGTCTCACGACGCCGCGGTGGTTTCGTAGCGTTCGGGTCTTTGGGCAGGTCCCCACGGGCGGGCGGCACGCAGCGACGTGCCGCCCGCCCGTCGTTCGGGTGTGTTCACACCCGTGTCGTGAGCCTTCTCTCGTATGGAGCAAATGGCTGCAATAGAGACTAAATCGGAAATTCGCCATAGGGGCGGCGCCCATGCGGCGTGTAAGTTCCGGGGCCGAGAGCCACGGAAGGGACCAAACCGGTGAACAAGAAGCTCACGGCCGCACTGTCCGGCGGTGCGGTACTGGTGCTGGCGCTGTCGGCATGCAGCAGCGGTAGCAGCAAGGACGACAAGCTGGACCCCTGGGCCAAGCAGGTCTGTGACGCGGTGCAGCCGCAGGTCCAGAAGATCGCGGCCGCCAACACCGCGATCCAGAAGGAGACCACGGACCAGAGCGCACCGGCGGACGTGCAGAAGGCCGACTCCAAGGGCTTCCAGGACATCTCCGACGCCTACAAGGCGATGGCGGCCGCCATCGAGAAGGCCGGCCCGCCGGACGTGGACAGCGGTAAGACCAAGCAGGAGAACGCGGTCAAGGAGCTCAACGCCCTCTCCGCCTCCTACGCCGATCTGGGGAAGCAGTCCGACGCGCTGAACACGAAGAACCAGGCGAAGTTCGCGGACGGTCTCGACGGCGTCGCCAAGCAGCTGGAGAAGCTCAGCAAGACCGGGACCGACGCCCTGAAGGAGCTCGAAGCGGGCGACGTCGGCAAGGCGATGGCCAAGCAGGTCAGCTGCAAGTCCGCCTCCGCGTCCGCCTCGCCGGCGACCACCCAGGGCTGACCCCCCGAGGAACGCCCGGAGAGCGACCGCAGAACGGGATTCGGTCCGGCACCCGGAAAGAGCCCGGTACGCGCGCGTACCGGGCCAGTGGCACGTGCCCTACGGCTCCCGCGGTACAAGCACGGCCCACTGCTCCCCGTACAAAGCCCCCAGGACTCCTCGTGCGGGCTTGTCCACATTCGCACGGGCTCTGTCCACAGGTGTACGTCCCTTTCGGCGGGAACGGACACAATGGGGGACGTGAGTCACACCAGCCTGTCACCGTTGCCCTCGTCCGACCGCGTCGACGTCGCCGCTCGGCTGCGGGACGCCCTGCTCGGCGCCTCCTTCACCGCCGACGGTCTGCTCGACCTGCTCGGCGCCCCCGCGTACGCGGCGCTGGCGCGCAGCGAGACCGTGCCCGCGCTCCGGGCGACCCGCGGGGACACACCGCTGGAGACGCTCGTACGGCTGTTCCTGCTCCAGCAACCCGTGCCGCACGCGCGCGTGGCGGACGTGCTGCCGGTGCAGGACTGCCTTGAGAGTGGCTGGCTGACCCGGGCGGGCGCGGACGAGGTCGCCGCGACCGTGGACATCCGGCCGTACGGCGGGCCTGGCGGCGAGGACTGGTTCATCGTGTCCGACCTGGGGTGCGCCGTCGGTGGCGCGGGCGGCATCGGTAGCCGGGAGGAGGGCGTCGTCCTGGGTGTGGGCGGCGCGTCCACGACCCTGGCCGGCATCACCGTCCGTACGCCCGTCTCCTCCGCGCTCGACCTCGGCACCGGCTCCGGGATCCAGGCCCTGCACGCCGCGCAGCACGCCACGCGCGTGACCGCGACCGACCTCAACCCACGCGCCCTGCACATCACCGCACTCACCCTGGCGCTGTCCGGTGCCCCGGCGGCCGATCTGCGCGAGGGCTCCCTCTTCGCGCCGATCGCGGACGACGAGACGTACGACCTGATCGTCTCGAACCCACCCTTCGTGATCTCGCCCGGCGCCCGGCTCACCTACCGCGACGGCGGGATGGGCGGGGACGATCTGTGCCGCACGCTCGTTCAGCAGGCGGGGGACCGGCTCAACGACGGGGGGTATGCGCAGTTCCTGGCCAACTGGCAGCACGTGGAGGGCGAGGACTGGCAGGACCGGCTGCGCTCCTGGGTGCCGCGCGGCTGTGACGCCTGGATCGTGCAGCGCGAGGTGCAGGACGTCACGCAGTACGCGGAGTTGTGGCTGCGCGACGCGGGCGACCACCGCGACGCCCCCGCCGAGTACCAGGCGCGGTACGACGCCTGGCTGGACGAGTTCGAGGCCCGCAAGGTCAAGGCCGTCGGCTTCGGATGGATCACACTGCGCAGAACGGCTGCCGCCGAGCCCTCGATCACGGTCGAGGAGTGGCCGCACTCCATCGAGCAGCCGCTCGGCGAGACCGTGCGTGCGCACTTCGACCGCGTCGACTACCTGCGGGCGAGCGACGACGCTGCCCTGCTCGCCGGGCACTTCAGGCTCGTGGCCGAGGTCGTCCAGGAGCAGGTCGGGCTGCCCGGCGCCGAGGACCCGGAGCACGTGGTGCTGCGCCAGCACCGCGGGATGCGCCGGGCCACCAAGGTGGACACGGTCGGCGCGGGCTTCGCGGGCGTGTGCGACGGCACGCTGAGCGCCGGGCGGATCCTGGACGCCATCGCCCAATTGGTCGGCGAGGACCCGGTGTTGCTGCGTGACCGGACGCCCGCGCAGATCCGGCTGCTGGTGGAGCAGGGGTTCCTCGAGCCCGCGGAGTGAAGGGCTGAGTCGCATGTGCCTGTTCTGACGGGATTGGGCAATATTGATCAGGATTGGTCGGTAAAAGGGCTCCTGTCAGTGGTGCGTGCGAAGCTACCTTCAAGAGACAAGCTCCATGCGTCCTCGGGGGAGGCGCGCTGTCTCGGGGGAGGCGCCATG
Organism: Streptomyces sp. NPDC111656; assembly: GCF_055656965.1. Taxonomy (NCBI): domain Bacteria; kingdom Bacillati; phylum Actinomycetota; class Actinomycetes; order Kitasatosporales; family Streptomycetaceae; genus Streptomyces; species Streptomyces sp. NPDC111656. The sequence continues at coordinate 40,674 of NZ_JBVKCA010000027.1, read as the reverse complement.
GCGGGGGAGACGCCGGATCAGGGTGAGGGCAGGATCATCGGCGGCCGATACCGGCTGCTGCGGACGCTCGGCGCGGGCGGCATGGGGAGGGTGTGGCTCGCGTACGACGCGGAGTTGGCCTGCGAGGTCTCCATGAAGGAGATCGCGCTGCCGGACGTGCCGATGGACGCGGCGGAGCATGGGCAGCGCGTCGCCCGGGCGCGCAGCGAGGCCCGGCACGCGGCGCGCCTGCGCGGGCATCCCCATGTGGTCACCGTGCACGACGTGGTGGTGCACGAGGGACTGCCGTGGATCGTCATGGAGTACGTGCCGGACGCGGTCGATCTGCGGGCGGTCGTACGGCAGTCGGGGCCGCTGTCGCCCGCTCGGGCCGCCCGGATCGGGCTGGCCGTCCTCGACGCGCTCTCCGCCGGACACCGGATCGGGATCCTCCACAGGGATGTGAAACCGGCCAACATCCTTCTGGCGCCCCCCTCTTCGGGCGATCCCTACGCGCGCGTACTGCTCACCGACTACGGGATCGCGCTCCAGCCCGAGTCCCGCGAGCCCCGGCTCACCGCCACCGCCGGCATCCTCGGCACGCCCGGCTATCTCGCCCCCGAGCGCGCCCGCGGCGAGCCGCCCACCCCGGCCGCGGACCTCTTCTCCCTCGGCGCCACGTTGTACGCCGCCGTCGAGGGCCGTGGCCCCTTCGACCGGCCGGGGCAGTACGCGACTCTGACGGCCCTGCTCGGCGAGGAACCCACCCCGCCCGTCCGAGCGGGTGAACTGACCTCCGTGCTGCACGGACTGCTCGTCAAGGACCCATTGCGGCGGTCGTCGCCGGAGGCGGTCGCGCGGGGGCTCGAGCGGGTGGCGCAGGCGGCGGCGGGCGGGGTGTTCGGGCCACCGCCGGGGTATCCCGCGGGGCTACCACCGGGGTATCCCATGGAGCTACCGCCCGGGTACGTCGCGGGACCGTCGCCCGGGTACGCCGCCGGACCGTCACCCGGGTATGTCGCAGGGGCGCCGCCCGGGTTCCTTGCCGGGGCACCGCCCGGGCATGTCACGGGCTCGCCTCCGGGAACTCCGCAGACGCCCGGCGTCCCGCAGACCCCAGGCGTTCCGCCGATCCCCGGCGTTCCGCAGACCTTAGGCGTCCCACAGGCCCCCGGCGTTCCGCAGACCTCTGGCGTCCCACAGGCCCCTGGCGTTCCGCAGACCTCTGGCGTCCCACAGGCCCCCGGCGTCCCGCAGACCCCAGGCGCGCCCTCGACCCCGAACACCCCGTACGACCCGAACCACCCAAACACCTCGCACAACCCCAACACTCCGCACACTCCACCAGGCGGCCCGGCCGCCCCCGGTGGCCCGCTCGGACCGCCCTCCGGCTCCCCGCCTGCGTACGGCCCTTGGCGCCCGTCCACTCCGAGTGGCGCGTACGAGTGGAACCCGTACGCCGGGACCGGTGCGCCCACCCGGTCCACGGCCGCTCCGCCCCTGCCGTCGGCGAGCCGCAGGAGGCCTCCGGTCCCCGTCGTCGCCCTCGTCGTGGGCGTCCTCCTGGTGGTCGTCGGCGGCACCTGGGCCGCCGTCTCACTCACCGGCGACGACGGTGGCACGAAGGAAGCGGCCGCGAAGAAGCGCCCCACAGGGAGCCCGTCGTCGGGACCGACGGGGCCGGTGTATCCGTACGGCGAACAGGTGGGCCTCACCAAGCCGTTGCAGGCCGGCGACTGCGTGAAGGCGGTCTGGTCGGGACCCGCTTTCAAGTCGGCGGTCAACCTGGGCGTCGTGAACTGCGCCAAGGACTGGCCGGACGGCCAGGTCGTGGCCGTCGACACGGCCGACGACTACGCCGATGCTCTCGCCCATGGCGCGCAGCGCTGCACCAGCCGGAGCACGGCGACGGCCGACGTCCTGCCCGACGCGGGTGTCTACGCCGTCGCACCGACGAAGGACGGGTTCGGCGCGGCCAAGGGCGGTACGGCATGTCTCGTGCTCGGACGCCATGTCGCGATAGGCGGCGAAGTGGGGCGGTTCCGCGATGCGGGGGTGAATCTGTGGCCCACTCAGATGGGCACCGGGGACTGCTGGATCTACGCGGAGAAGGGCAAGAGCTTCGAGGCTCACCTGACGGACTGTGGTGAGCCGCACACCGACCAGGTGATCGGCACCGCGCGGGCCGCGGCGGGCATGGACTACAAGAAGGCCCTCGCCCAGGGAGGCAAGCTCTGTGCCAACAAGTTCGCGTCGAGTTGGGCGTCCGACACGGAGCACACCGTCTCCGGTTGGCTGGCCAGCGAGGAGGAGTGGAATCAAGGATTCAACAAAGTCGTGTGCACCGTGAGACGGGTCGACGGTGCGCGGACGAGCGAGCGGATACCCGATCCCACCACGGTCTGAGCGGTCCATGGGGCGCCGTCTTCCCGGCGTTCACCGCAGGTTCGCACGTCGGCTTCCGGGGAGTGGCAACCTCCTCACCCTGGGGCTCCTGTGTGGAAGGACATATCAATGGAAAGCGGACCGGCGATCTTCGTGGGGGCGGTGTTCGCCCTGTTCGGAGGCGGACTGCTGGTCTGGACCGCGGTGCGGGTGCGACAGGGCGAGCCCGTCGCCGTCGGTGTGAACCGCGTCGCATCGGCGACGCTCGCCGGCGTCGCCGGAGCTGGTGCGCTGGCACTCGGGATGTGGTGTTTTACGCGCGCGTGAGAGGCGGCTCTCCGGTAACTGAGAGGTCACGCTCCGGATAGGCCCGAAAAGGCTGCTGGACACTCCGGGCGGCAGGAATGGCGGTAGTCGGGTTACCGTTCGAGTGGCCGTTGCGGGCTTTTCCCGTTTGACACGGGGGCGGGATGTACCGTCACACTCCGCAGCGTCAGCATGACCCGACCCCCGGGACCAAGGCCTGGGGGAGACCCCCTGCGTCGACCGGAGAGAAGAGCGAAGTTGTCCCCGACCAGCGACACCGCACACGGCGGCCGCCGACTCGTCATCGTCGAGTCGCCTGCCAAGGCGAAGACGATCAAGGGCTATCTCGGCCCCGGCTATGTCGTCGAAGCGAGCGTCGGGCACATCCGCGACCTCCCCAACGGCGCCGCGGAGGTGCCGGAGGAGTACACCGGCGAGGTGCGCCGCCTCGGCGTGGACGTCGAGCACGACTTCCAGCCCATCTATGTGGTCAACGCCGACAAGAAGGCCCAGGTCAAGAAGCTCAAGGACCTGCTGCGCGACTCCGACGAGCTCTACCTCGCCACCGATGAGGACCGCGAGGGCGAAGCCATCGCGTGGCACCTCCAGGAAGTGCTCAAGCCCAAGGTCCCGGTCAAGCGGATGGTCTTCCACGAGATCACCAAGGCCGCGATCCAGGCCGCCGTCGCCAACCCGCGCGAGCTCAACCAGAAGCTCGTCGACGCCCAGGAGACCCGCCGCATCCTCGACCGCCTCTACGGCTACGAGGTCTCGCCGGTTCTGTGGAAGAAGGTCATGCCGCGGCTGTCGGCGGGCCGTGTGCAGTCCGTGGCGACCCGGCTCGTCGTCGAGCGGGAGCGCGAGCGCATCGCCTTCCGCTCCGCCGAGTACTGGGACCTGACCGGCACCTTCGGCACCGGCCGCGCCGGTGACGCCAGCGACCCGTCCAACCTGGTCGCCCGTCTGACCGCGGTCGACGGAAAGCGCATCGCCCAGGGCCGCGACTTCGACTCGCTGGGCCAGATCAAGGGCGCGAACACGCTCCACCTGGACGAGACGAACGCCCGTGCGCTCGCCGCCGCCCTCCAGGACACGAACTTCGCGGTCCGCTCGGTCGAGTCCAAGCCGTACCGCCGCTCGCCGTACGCGCCGTTCCGCACGACGACCCTCCAGCAGGAGGCCTCGCGCAAGCTCGGCTTCGGCGCGAAGGCCACCATGCAGGTGGCCCAGAAGCTGTACGAGAACGGCTTCATCACGTACATGCGTACGGACTCCACGACCCTCTCGGAAACGGCGATCTCCGCCGCCCGCGCCCAGGTCACGCAGCTCTACGGCGCCGACTACCTGCCGGCCCAGCCGCGGACGTACGCCGGGAAGGTCAAGAACGCGCAGGAGGCGCACGAGGCGATCCGTCCCTCGGGTGATCGTTTCCGCACCCCGGCCGAGACGGGCCTGACCGGCGACCAGTTCAAGCTGTACGAGCTGATCTGGAAGCGGACCGTCGCCTCCCAGATGAAGGACGCGGTCGGCAACTCCGTAACCGTGAAGATCGCGGGCACGGCCTCCGACGGCCGCGACGCCGAGTTCAGCGCGTCCGGCAAGACGATCACCTTCCACGGCTTCCTGAAGGCGTACGTCGAGGGCGCGGACGACCCGAACGCCGAGCTCGACGACCGTGAGCGCCGTCTCCCGCAGGTCAACGAGGGCGACCCGCTGTCCGCCGAGGAGATCACGGTCGACGGGCACGCCACCAAGCCCCCGGCCCGCTACACCGAGGCGTCGCTGGTCAAGGAGCTCGAGGAGCGCGAGATCGGCCGCCCGTCGACGTACGCGTCGATCATCGGCACGATCCTCGACCGCGGATACGTGTTCAAGAAGGGCACGGCACTCGTGCCGTCCTTCCTGTCCTTCGCCGTGGTCAACCTTCTGGAGAAGCACTTCGGGCGGCTCGTGGACTACGACTTCACGGCCAAGATGGAGGACGACCTCGACCGCATCGCGCGGGGTGAGGCGCAGGCCGTGCCGTGGCTCAAGCGGTTCTACTTCGGTGAGGGCGACGCCGCGGGCGCCGCCGAGGCCGGCAACGGCGACGGGGACCACCTGGGCGGCCTCAAGGAGCTCGTCACCGACCTGGGCGCCATCGACGCCCGCGAGGTGTCGTCCTTCCCGGTCGGCGACGGCATCGTGCTGCGTGTGGGCCGCTACGGCCCGTACATCGAGCGCGGCGAGAAGGACTCCGAGAACCACCAGCGCGCGGACGTGCCCGAGGACCTGGCCCCGGACGAGCTGAGCATCGAGCTCGCGGAGGAGCTGCTCGCCAAGCCGAGCGGCGACTTCGAGCTCGGTACGGACCCGGAGTCGGGCCGACAGATCATCGCCAGGGACGGCCGCTACGGCCCGTACGTCACCGAGGTGCTCCCCGAGGGCACCCCGAAGACGGGCAAGAACGCCGTCAAGCCGCGTACCGCCTCCCTCTTCAAGTCGATGTCGCTCGACACGGTGACGCTCGACGACGCCCTCAAACTGATGTCCCTGCCGCGCGTCGTCGGCAAGGACGCCGAGGGCGTGGAGATCACCGCGCAGAACGGGCGCTACGGGCCGTACCTGAAGAAGGGCACGGACTCGCGCTCCCTGCAGTCCGAGGACCAGCTCTTCACCATCACCCTCGAAGAGGCGCTGGAGATCTACTCCCAGCCCAAGCAGCGCGGGCGAGCGGCCGCCAAGCCGCCGCTCAAGGAGCTGGGCGAGGACCCGGTCAGCGGGAAGCCCGTCGTGGTCAAGGACGGCCGTTTCGGGCCGTACGTGACCGACGGCGAGACCAACGCGACCCTGCGCTCCGCCGACAGCGTCGAGGAGATCACTCCGGAGCGCGGCTACGAGCTGCTGGCGGAGAAGCGCGCCAAGGCTCCCGCCAAGAAGACCGCGAAGAAGGCGGCCGCCAAGAAGGCTCCGGCCAAGAAGGCCCCCGCCAAGAAGACGGCCGCAAAGAAGACGACGACTTCGAAGACGGCTGCCAAGAAGGCTCCGGCCAAGAAGGCCGCTGCCAAGAAGACGGCCGCTTCGGAGAACTGAGGTCCGGGCTCGCGGCCCTCGTCACGGCGCGGGCTCTGTCAGATTCAGCGGTCTCCGCCAGATTCAGATGTGGACGCCTCTACACCTTTCGGTGTGGGGGCGTCCACATGTTCGGGCACCCCTACGGGCAGTCAGTGGGGCCGGATAGGCTTGCAGAATGACGCGAGCCGAGCAGCCAACGGCCCACACTCCGGCCCCCGACGACGCCCTGGTCGCGGATTCCCGCGAGCGCGCCGTCCGCGCGCTGCTGCGCCGACCCCAGCTGAAACGGTTGTGGAGCGCCCACCTGGTGGGCGGTGTCGGTGACGCCCTGGCCCTGCTCGTGCTGGTCGTCCTCGTCCTCCAGGCGGCGATCGCGGAGGGTTCCTTCGGCGGTGGCTACCGCGGGGTCGCCCTCGCCGTGGCGGCCGTCTTCGGGGCACGCGTTCTGGCCACACTGCTCTTCGGAGCCGTACTCCTCGGGCCGCTCACCTCGCTGACGTCCCAGGAGGGGCCGCTCGACCGGCGCTGGACCATGGTCGGAGCCGACGGACTGCGCGCCGTGCTCATGCTCATCGCGCCCCTGTGGATCGACTGGACCCCGGACAGCGCACTCGCCGCCCTCCTCGTCCTCGCCTTCGTGACCGGCGTCGCCGAGCGCTTCTGGACGGTGTGCCGGGAGAGCGCGGCGCCCGCGCTGCTGCCCGCGCCGCCGCTGGAGGGCGCCACCGTACGCCCGCTGCCGGACCACCTGGACGCGCTGCGGCGCCTGTCACTGCGTACGGCCTTCGTGGCGGTGCCGATCGCGGCCGCCACGCTCGTCGTGGTGTCACTCGTCAGCAACCTGCTGGGTGCCGGGATCGCCTGGTTCGACCAGCACCAGGGGGCGCTCGCCTCGTACGTCGCCGCCGGACTGTTCGCCGCCTCGCTCTCCGTGCTCACGTCCCTCGAACTGCCCGACACCCGCACCCCGCGTGCGCGCTCGCCCCTGGAGGGCCTGCGCCGCCCCAGGACGGGCACGGGTGTCGACAACGGCCGTACCGGCGCGATCCCGCTCCTGGTGCTCGCCTGCGCGGCCGTCGCCGCGGCGATCGCTGCCGCTGTCGCCGTCTCCGTGCTGCAGGCCAAGGACCTGGGTGGGGGACCGGTCACGTACGGCCTGCTGGTGCTGGCGCTGACCGGGGGCGTCGTCATCGGCATCCGGACGGCCCCCTCCGTGCTGCCGTCGCTGTCGCGGCGCAGGCTGCTCTCGCTGGCGATCGCCTTCACCGGGATCGCGCTGCTGGCCGCCGGTCTGGTCCCGGACGTCACCACGGTGCTGCTGATCGCCGGCCTCGCGGGCATCGGCGCGGGCGTCGCCGCGAACACCGGGCACGCGCTGCTCGACCAGGAGACCGAGGAGTACCGGCGGGCGCGTACGACGGAACACCTGCACGCGGTCGTACGGGTCTCCGTGGCGCTCGGCGTCCTGCTGGCGCCCGTGGTGGCCGCGGCGATCGGCCCGCACCGGCTCGAGAACGGCAAGTTCGTGTTCGCGCACGGAGGCGCCGCCTTCACACTGATGCTGGTGGGCGCCCTGCTGCTGCCGGTCGCCGCCCTGGTGCTCGCCAAGGTCGACGACCGCTCCGGAGTGCCGCTGCGGCACGACCTGCTGGACGCGCTGCGCGGCGGCGACGACCCGGTGCAGAATTCCACCGCGAACGGGTTCTTCATCGCCCTGGAGGGCGGCGACGGGGCCGGGAAGTCGACGCAGGCGGAAGCGCTCGCGGAGTGGATCCGCGCCAAGGGTCACGAGGTCGTGGTGACCCGCGAGCCGGGCGCCACGCCGGTCGGCAAGCGGCTGCGGTCGATCCTGCTGGACGTGTCGTCGGCGGGCCTGTCGCACCGCGCGGAGGCGCTGCTGTACGCCGCCGACCGCGCCGAGCACGTGGACACGGTGGTGCGGCCCGCGCTGGAGCGGGGTGCCGTCGTCATCTCCGACCGCTACATCGACTCGTCGGTGGCCTACCAGGGAGCCGGCCGGGACCTTTCTCCGACCGAGATCGCCCGCATCAACCGATGGGCGACCAACGGACTGGTGCCGCATCTGACGGTGCTCCTCGACGTCTCCCCGGAGGCGGCTCGTGAGCGCTTCACGGAGGCGCCCGACCGACTGGAGTCGGAGCCGGTCGAGTTCCACACGCGCGTGCGGTCCGGTTTCCTGACGCTGGCCGCCGCCGACCCGGGCCGGTACCTGGTCGTCGACGCCGCCCAGGAGCCCGAGGCGGTCACCACCGTCGTCCGGCACCGGCTCGACGTGATGCTGCCCCTCTCCGAGGCCGAGGTGAAGGCCCAGGAGGAGGCACGCAAGGCGGCCGAGGAGGAGGCCCGGCGCAAGGCCGAGGAAGAGGCCGCCCGCAAGGCCGAGGAGGAGCGACTGGAGCGCGAGCGCCAGGAACAGCTCGCCCGGCTGCGTGCGGAGGAAGAGGAGCGCAAGCAGCGCGAGCTGGAGGAGGCGCAGCGGCGCGAGGCCGAGCGCCAGGCGGAGGAGGCCCGACAGCGCGCCGAGGAGGCCCGCCGCCGGGCCGAGGAGGAGCGGGCGCGGCTGCTGGCCCAGGAGCAGGCCCAGGCCGCCGAGCAGGACCGGCTGCGCAGGCTGGCCGAGGAACAGGCACGGCTGCGGGACGAGGCCGAGGAGCGCCGCCTGGAGAAGCAGCGCAAGGCCGAGGAGGCGTTGCTGCGGGCGGAGGAGGCGCGACGGACCGCGACGGAGACGGCGGCAGCGGCGGCGGCGGCCGCAGCCACGGCGGCTTCGACGTCTGCTTCTGCTTCGACTGCGGTTGCCGCTTCATCGCCTACGTCTTCATCGCCTACGTCTTCATCGCCTACGTCGGCTCCTGCTTCCGGTTCGGTGCCTGTGGGTTCTGGTGAGCCGGCGGCCGCGGGTCCCGTGGCCGACAACGAGACGACGGTGCCCACGCCGGTCGTGACGCCCCCGAGCTCCTCGGGCGGCTCGGTGGACGAGACGACGGTGCTGCGGCCCGTGCGCTCCGGAGAGAGCCGCGAGGGTTCCCGCTCCGACTCGGAGGAGACGGCCAAGCTGCCGAAGCCGCCCGTGCCCGAGGCGGCGGCCGAGAAGACGGCCGTGCTCCCGCCGGTGGTTCCGGGTGCCGCGGACGAGACCGCCGTGCTGCCGCCGGTGGCGCCGGGCGCGGCCGACGAGACGGCGGTGCTTCCTCCGGTACGCGACGGGCGCGAGGGTGCCGCCCCGGATGCCGGTGCGGGTGATCCCGCGAACCGGGTGCCTCCGGGCTTCTTCCGGGACGAGCGGCCCGCGCCCCGGCCCGAGACGGCCGGTGACCGTACGCGCGAGCTGCCCCAGGTCAATGCCGAGGGCGCACCGCGTCGCCGCCCCCGTTCCGACTGGGCGGAGGAGACCCCGCTCGACGACCTCCCGACCCTGGCGGACGAACTGCTGGGCCCGCGTGACGACGACGAGCAGGACGACGGGCGCGAGGGACGGGGCGGTCGCCGCCGTCGCTGAGGTCCGGGGACCCGTTGTCAGTGGCGACCCGCACAATGGACGCGGCAAGGCAAAGTGCGACGAAAGGGCGGTGCCCCGTGCCGGTATGGGACGATCTGGTGGGCCAGGACAAGGTGAGCGAGCAGCTCGCCGCCGCCGCTCGTGACGCCGACGCCCTCGTCTCGGCGGTCGCCGCGGACACCCCGCTCCCCGAGGCGTCCAAGATGACGCACGCCTGGCTGTTCACCGGTCCGCCCGGCTCCGGGCGTTCCACCGCGGCGCGGGCCTTCGCGGCGGCGCTCCAATGCGTGAGCCCCGACCGCGCGCTGGGCGGAGTACCCGGCTGCGGCTTCTGCGACGGCTGCCACACCAGCCTGATCGGGACGCACGCCGATGTGCAGATCGTCCGCACCGACCTCCTCTCCATCGGTGTGAAGGAGACCCGCGACCTGGTCCGCCGCGCCCAGTTGTCCCCGGCGACCGGCCGCTGGCAGGTCATCGTCCTGGAGGACGCGGACCGCCTCACCGAGGGCGCGGGCAACGTCCTTCTGAAGGCCGTCGAGGAACCGGCCCCGCGTACGGTCTGGCTGCTCTGCGCGCCCTCCGTCGAGGACGTCCTGCCCACCATCCGCTCCCGCTGCCGCCTGCTCACCCTGCGCACCCCGCCGGTGGACGCGGTCGCCGACATCCTCGTCCGCCGTGACGGCATCGAGCCCGCTGTCGCGGCGGCCGCCGCCCGCGCGACACAGGGGCACATCGGGCGCGCCCGCCGTCTCGCCACGGACCAGCGTGCCCGTGAGCGCCGGGCCGCCGTCCTCAAGCTCCCGCTGCGGGTCGACGACATCGGCGGCTGCCTCAAGGCGGCCCAGGAGCTGATCGACACGGCCTCGGAGGACGCGAAGCAGCTCGCCGAGGAAGTCGACGTCAAGGAGACCGAAGACCTGAAGGCGGCCCTCGGCGCGTCGCAGGGCGGCCGTATGCCGCGTGGCACGGCGGGCGTCATGAAGGAGCTGGAGGACCGGCAGAAGCGCCGGAGAACGCGTACGCAGCGCGACAGCCTGGACCTGGCCCTCATCGACCTCACCGGCTTCTACCGCGACGTCCTCGCCCTCCAGCTCGGCTCCCGGGTGGCCCTCGCCAACACGGAGGCCGAGGATGTACTCGAGCGGCTCGCCCGCGGCGGCTCGCCGGAGGCGACCCTCCGCCGGATCGACGCGATCGCCGCGTGCCGCGAGGCGCTGGACCGCAATGTGGCCCCGCTGCTGGCGGTGGAGGCGATGACGATGGCGCTGCGGGCGGGCTGAGCCGAAAGGCTCGAAGGCGCGGACGGGCTGAGGACCCGGAGCCGACAGCGACCGGCGAACGGCCGACAGCGACCGCTGAGCAGCTGCCGGTGACCGGCGAACGGCCGACAGTGACCGCGACCGGCCGACAGCCGGGGCCGTGCCGAGGAGCCGGAGTGAGGAGCTGAGGCGAGGTGTGGGGAGCAGGAGTTGAGTCGCCGTGTTGACGACATCACTCGTACGAGGCACATCCACGACTGTTGGTGATCACGACGTCGCGCAGGGTTACGCTCGCGAGATGTACTCCAGGTACTTCAGGCGCACCCCTCGGCCGTCCCGGTCCCGTCGGCCGAACCGACCTCGCGGTGCGATCCGCGCGATGCGTACCGTCCGTGCGGGCGGCGTGCTGCTCGCCGCCACCACGCTGCTCGTCTCCGCCTGCTCCACGGGGAGTTCGACCAGGACGGCCACGACGTCGGCGGACGCGGTGCTGGCCGCACTGCCCCGGGCCACACCCTCGACGCTGTCGTCGTACTACGACCAGAAGCTGACCTGGCGCAGCTGCGGCGTCTCCGGCTTCGAGTGCGCCACGATGAAGGCGCCGCTCGACTACGCGAAACCGGCCTCGGGCGACGTCAAGCTGGCCGTGGCCCGCAAGAAGGCGACCGGCCCCGGCAAGCGCATCGGCTCGCTGCTGGTCAACCCGGGCGGGCCGGGCGGCTCGGCGGTGGGCTACCTGCAGTCGTACGCGGGGATCGGCTACCCGGCGGAGGTCCGCGCCCGCTACGACATGGTCGCCGTCGACCCGCGCGGGGTGGCCCGCAGCGAGCCCGTCGAGTGCCTCACCGGCCGCCAGATGGACACGTACACGGAGACGGACGTCACCCCCGACGACAAGAAGGAGACGGGTGAACTGGTCGACGAGTACAAGAAGTTCGCCGAGGGCTGCGGCCGGCACTCGCCGAACCTGCTGCGGCACGTGTCCACGGTCGAGGCGGCCCGGGACATGGACATCCTGCGCGCGGTCCTGGGCGACCAGAAGCTGAACTACGTGGGGGCGTCGTACGGGACGCTCCTCGGGGCGACGTACGCGGGCCTGTTCCCGGCCCGGGTGGGCCGCATGGTCCTGGACGGCGCGATGGACCCGTCCCTGTCCGCACGCAAGCTCAACCAGGACCAGACGGCGGGCTTCGAGACGGCGTTCCAGTCCTTCGCGAAGGACTGCGTGCGCAAGAGCGACTGCCCGCTGGGTGGTCCGGGCACGAGCCCGGACCAGGTCGGCAAGAACCTCAGCGCCTTCTTCAAGCAGCTCGACGCGAAGCCGATCCCGACGGGCGACGCGGACGGCCGCAAGCTCGGCGAGGCGCTCGCGACCACGGGTGTGATCGCGGCGATGTACGACCAGGCGGCGTGGCCGCAGCTGCGCCAGGCGCTCACCGCGGCGATGAAGGACAAGGACGGCGCGGGCCTGCTCGCCCTCTCCGACAGCTATTACGAGCGCGACGCCGACGGCAAGTACGCGAACCTCATGTTCGCCAACGCGGCCGTGAACTGCCTCGACCTCCCGGCCGCCTTCTCCACGCCCGACCAGGTGGAGAAGGACCTTCCCGCGTTCGAGAAGGCGTCCCCCGTCTTCGGTGACGGTCTGGCCTGGGCCTCTCTGAACTGCGCGTACTGGCCCGTGCGGGCCACCGGCGAGCCCCACCGCATCGAGGCGAAGGGTGCGGGTCCGATCCTTGTGGTCGGCACCACGCGGGACCCGGCCACCCCCTACGCCTGGGCCGAGGCCCTCGCCTCCCAGCTCTCCTCCGGCGTCCTCCTCACCTACGTCGGCGACGGCCACACCGCGTACGGTCGCGGCAGCGTCTGCATCGACTCCACGATCGACCGCTACCTTCTCCAGGGCACCCCTCCCGCGAAGGGAAAACGCTGCGCATAGCCCTCCCCCACGCCCCGGAACCGGTCCTTCCGGGGCGTGTACGGAGCACCCCCGGAAACTGTGTAGACTTACCGACGTTGCTGATCGCACCATAGTGCGGACAGCGCGCCGCCTTAGCTCAGATGGCCAGAGCAACGCACTCGTAATGCGTAGGTCTCGGGTTCGAATCCCGAAGGCGGCTCTGTGGAAGCCCCAGGATTCTCACTCGCCGTGACCTGGGGCTTTTGCTTTTTCCCGGACGCGACGGCGGCGCCGTGCACGTGCCGTGCGGCTGTCCGTGGTCTCAAGTGTGGTCTCAATCGTGGGTTCGGCTGGATGGTCGGCATGTCCACGCCCCGTTCATTGAGGATCGTGCCGAGGGAGGGTCCGTGTTCGGCCCGGCCGGTGATCCATGGGCGGCCGTCGGCCCGCTCGATCGCTCCCAACGCCACGGCCGCCGCCGACACTCGACATTCCACCCGGGGGCCTCGACCACCCACAGGTCGTCCACCCCGAGCCCCGTGGCCTGCCGCGCGAACGGAGCAGCCCAACCGGCGCCCAGTCGCGATCGAGCACTACACCGAGGCGGATCAACGCCGTGTACCAGCAATGGAGTTGCTCCGGACCAGCTCGATTACGAACCAGACATCAGGGACTTTCCGAAGATCGAAATGTCATGAACGGGTAAAGATTCCCATTGGGAACCGATCAGATCGGGCCAAACCGGACCATGTCCCAGTTAACTCAATTTTCACTCTTCGCCGCTCTTGTTACGGTCGCCCGTGGTCCTGGAAGCGCAACGACCAACCAGGCTGAACACAAAACGGTAGAAATAATGCGCAAGTTGGCAGTCGGCGCGCTCGCCGGCGGGATCTTCGCCCTGAGCGCCGGGACCGCGATGGCGGTCTCGTGGCACACCATTCCGACGCTCACCACGGGGGGCGCATCCTTCACGGGTGGCCAGTACGCGTTCTGGCCCTCGGGGCAGAACCACGGTGCCTTCGAGTGGAAGGGCAAACTCAACGACACCGACAACGGTGACGGGCACAACGTCTACATGCAGGTGCGGGTCGAGGGCTACGACTGGAGCCGCTACAACGGCAAGCAGAGGAGCTCCGTCTCCTTCGACCAGCTGAACTGGGACGGCGCCGCTCAGTACACCGACGACGCGTACATACGCGTCTGCCGTGACAAGGGCTCGCTGAACCCTGACAACTGCTCGCCGACCAAGCACTACCAGAAGTAGTCGGTCACTCCGTGCAAGACCGCGGGCCCGGGACGTCCTCCTGGGCCCGCTTGCTTCTTGGGGGTAGCCAACAACATGTCAGAAGTCCTTGTCGCCACGGGAGTTGACCTCTCCTACGGCAATCAGCAAGCCGTCCGTGACGCCCACCTCTCGGTCTCCCCCGGGGAAGTCGTGGCGATCACCGGGCAGAGCGGCTCCGGCAAGTCCTCGCTGCTCTACTGCCTCGCCGGCGTCCTGCCCGCCACTCGTGGTCAGGTGCGGTTCGAAGGACGGGCGCTCGGCAATCTCTCCGACGACGAGATCAGCACGCTCCGCCGGGAACGCTTCGGATTCGTCTTCCAGTACGGCGAGTTGCTGCCGGAACTCACCGTCGAGGAAAACACCGCCCTGCCCCTGCGGCTGGCCGGACAGCGCAAGGGCCCCGCCCTCGCGGCAGCCGGCGAGGTGCTCGAACGCCTCGGACTCGAGGAACTGCGTGAGCGCCGTCCCGGACAGGTCTCCGGCGGGCAGAGCCAGCGCGTCGCGGTCGCGCGTTCCCTGGTGCACCGGCCCGCGGTCGTTTTCGCGGATGAGCCGACCGGATCGCTCGACAGCGCCAACGCCTCCGCCGTACTCAAGGAATTCCTCGACCTGGCCCGGTCGCAGGGGACCGCCGTCATTCTGGTGACGCACGACCCCGCCATCGCCGCACAGGCCGACACCCACTACGCGATGGCTGACGGAGTCCTGAGCCCACGAGGTGCGGTGTGAAGGAATTCCTGTTCGGTCTGCGCCTGCTGTTCGGCGCGGGGCGCGGCAACCGCATACGTTTCTTCCTGATGGCCGTCGGCGGTTCCATCGGGGTCTGCTGCCTCGCCCTCGTCCTCACCATCCCGGCGATCCTCGACGCGCACGACGGCCGAGCCGCCGCCCGGCAGCCCGTCACCTCCGCCAAGGGGCCGGCGGACGGCACCCTCGTCCTGCAGCGCAACGACGCCTACGGCTCCCAGTCGTTCACCCGGGTGTTCATTGCCCGGGGATCCCAGGGAACGAAGTCCGCTCCACCCGGGCTGAGTGAACTGCCTTCCCCGGGTGAGGTGTTCGTTTCCCCGCGGGTACACGATCTGCTGCGTGAGGCACCTGCCGTCAAGGCCCTGCTGCCGGGCCGCGAGGCGGGTGTGATCCGCCCGGCCGGGCTCGCTCATCCCGACGAGCTCTACGCCTACATCGGAACCGATCGGACCCGGATCGCCGACGGGGGGCGGACCCTGAAGGGGTTCGGTTACAGCTACGCCCCGTTCCCGGCCGTCGAGCCGTCCACCCTCACCGATGTGCGGTTCGCCCTGGCCACACTGGTCCTGCTGCCCCTGGGAATCTTCCTGTCGGTCTGCGCTCGGCTCTCCGCCGCCAGCAGAATGCGCCGCCTCGCGGCACTGCGGCTGCTGGGACTGAGTATCAAGGGCACCCAGCGCGTGAACGCCGCCGAGACCGTCGCCGCGGCGCTGCTCGGCGCGGTTCTGGGGCTCGGCGAGTACTGGCTGCTCAACCAGGTGATGTCACGCGCCGGTCTGCCTGGCCTGAGGTGGTATCCGGGCGATGGCGCCCTGTCCGCGACCACCATCGCCGTCTGCCTGATCGGCTGCCCGGCCCTCGCCTGGTTCGTCGGCCGCAAGAGCGCGCGGGACGCGACCGCCAACCCGCTGGCGGTACGGCGTACGGTGGTACCGAGACCGCCTTCCAAGTGGGGCGGTCTTCTGCTGGTCGCCGGCCTGGGCATCGTGTGCGCCTACTGCGCCACGGGCCTGATGGGGCGCCCCGCCTCGAGTGTCGGCCTGAACGCGCTTCTCGTGGTTGCCGGAGTCGTACTGACCGGCCTCGGACTTGTGCTGACCCTGCCCCTGCTCTCGTACGTTCTGGCCAGCCGACTGGCGAGGTCCACCCAGTCCCTGACACTCAACCTGGCGATGCGGCGCAACGAGGCGGAGCCGGGAAGCACGATGCGGGTTGTCACCGGACTCGTGCTCCTCGTCTACGCCGCCTCGCTCGCCCAGGGCGTTCTCATCCAGCTGGAGCAGGTCACCCGCCCGTCCGGTCCCGTGCAGGACTACTCGCTTCCGCTGTCGGGACTCAGCACGCAGCAACAGCGGGAGCTCGCCGGCGTGTCAGGCGTACGCACGCACGCCGTCATGATGAATTCCTGGGTCGACCTCAACGCGGACCAGCCCGAAGCGGCCTTCGCGTCCTCGGCCACGGCCCTGGTGGCCACCTGTGCCCAGCTGGACCGTATGACCCGGCGCTCCGAGGGCTGTGTGGACGGCAGGGTGATGCGGCTGGTCGACCCCAACTCAAGCCTGGGATCCGACCTGAAACCCGGCACGTCGTTCCGCTTCCGCATCGACGGGGGCAAGGACAAGAACCTGAACGTCACCCTCCCCTCCGAGCGGATCGTCTACAGCGGGTACTCGGCCTCTGCGGTCGGCAACGCCGTGCTGCTGGTCCCACCGTCCGCGCTGCCCGCCGAAGCGAGCCCACGCGACACGGAACTCCTCCTCACCAGCAGCTCGACTCCCGGCCAGGTCCGCGGTGTCCTCGACGGCATCGCCGCCGTCGTCCCGATCGCCGAGATCGAGCTCGTCGGGCTGAACGTCCAAGGCCTCGAGCAGATCTCCGTGGTGGAGACCCTCTTGGGCCTGGGAATGATCATGGGCCTGGTCATCGGGGTGGCCGCCTTCCTCGTGTCCGTCACCGACCGGGCCGTCGAGCGCCGCGCGCAGGTCACGGCCGTCACACTTATCGGCGCACGGGCGAGAACCATGAGGGCCGTACAGTGCGCCCAGATCGTGCTACCGCTGAGCCTCGGCCTGATCCTGGCTCTGGTCACGGGCAAACTCGCCGAGTCCAGCTACCTGATTACCGGCGGCGGCACGATCCGCTGGGACCTGGCGGGCGTCCCCCTGCTGACACTCGCCGCGGCAGGCGTGGTGGTGACAGCCGCAATGGGCTCATTGCCACTGGTGGGCCGCCGCATCGACCCGGAACTGATCCGCCGGGACTGACGGGTGCGGCCCCGGCTGCACCCCGATGACGCGGTGGCCAACAAAGTGACCACGCTGTTCGGACCTGCCGCGCCATGGGACTACCTCGACGTGAATGCCGCCCTCGCCTCTGCACGGTACTGGGGTGGGCGGCTGCCGCAGCTGGCGTCGGAGGACGACGCCGGGTTCGATCCGCGCCACTTCGCCCAAGCATGCGGGCGCTCGACCGTTGGCCGGACCGGGAGTGCGAGACATGCGGCATCGATGGCGCCCAGGTGGAGGACATGCGTCGACGGTTGCGCGCCTGGGCTGCCGAGATCCTCGATGAAACGGCTCGACGAGAGATGCCCCACCCAGCGGTTCGTCTTTCTGCCCGGTTGACAGTGTCGTCGCAAGCCCAGCTCCAGTCGGCACCGGACAGCACGACGAAGCACCACCCAACACGATCGCTCATGGTCTCGTAATGCATAGGTCTCGGGTTCGAATCCCGAAGGCGGCTCCATAGGAAACCGCAGGTCCGCAACTGACCTGCGGTTTTTTCATTTTCTTGACCAGGGGAATGGCGGTCCTGGGCGGCAGATGACCTACGTATTCGAATGCGGAGGTCTGACGTTCAACAAGGCGAGGCAGAGTGGGCGCGAGCGGTGAGGAGGTGTGCTCTGACCTGCTGGTTCTTCAGTCGCTTCCCAGGCGCCTCATGCCTTGGGTGAGGCGAGCGTGCGCGAGGGGAGCGCATCAGTGCAGGGGCGGAGAGCGCAGGTGGCGGGATGCGTGGGCCTTCGTCGGCAGTGGCCCCGTCCAGGCCGGGGATGTCTGCTCCGCAGCGGGCGTCTCGCGATTTCCATGTCGATGCCGAAGGTGGCGGCGTGTTCGACGAGGCGGTGGCGGTAGCCGCCGTCCACCCATGCCTTGTGCAGCGTGGCATGGGCGGCGACCTGGTCGATCAGACGGCTGCCTGCACGCTCCTCCGGTTCGGACAGCCCGCCCCCGAGTGGTTCGAGGCCCGGCTCTTGGCGCTCAAGGGCGCGCAAGGGGGGCGCGCCCATGAGCGGCGCGCTCCCAATGGGCGCGGAGAATGGCATTAGCTGGGGTACGCGGGGGCCTGGACATCAGAGAATGGACCGACGCGACGCGTCGAGGTCATGTGGGCTCGGCGCAGTTTTTTATGGTGCTTCGGGGAGTAGTTGCAGGCGCGGACAGGCTGATGGCGGCTGCCTTGAACTCAGCACCTTGCGCAGGGCTGGTATTTCACCAGCGTGGACGGGCGCCCGTCGGCTTTGGGGGAGCGGCAGGAGTTCTTTTATGAGGGGGAGCAGTGGGGGAAGTTTCGGGTCGCATCGAAGCGCTTGTGGCTGCACGGCGCGGCCGATTGGGAGAAATTGACGCTGAGATTGCCGGATGGTCCGAGGCCGAAGCCGGCCTCGGCAGGCTCGCGCAGTCGCTCGATGGACCAGTGGACCACGAGGTCGTCGGTCTCTCCAGCGGTCACGCAGCAAGTGCCCCATCCGATCACGCTGTCGTTCTGGATCGGCTGAGGAGTGACGTGTCGGCAACGCTGGAAGATCTGCGAGCGGCGCGCAGTCGTTTTGCCCGACCCACGATCAATATCGGTGTGAGTGGCAAGGCCAGGGTCGGGAAGAGCACACTCCTGCAGAGCGTTTCGGGGCTGACGGACGACCAGATACCGACCGGACCGGACGTACCGGTAACCGCCGTGCGCAGTCGAATCATGCAGAGCGATCGGCAGCGCGCCGTGTTGCACATGCACAGCGTCGAGTCCTTCCTGGCCGACGTCATCGCCCCTTACCACCGGGATCTTGGCCTGGACGGTATACCGCGCACTCTGGCGGACTTCCGGGGCTGGGCCTACCCGAAGCCGGATCGCGACGCTCCCGCTGAGCACAGCAACAACGCCAAGCTGGTGACCCTGCTGGGCATGCAAGAGTCGCTCGATTCGTACGCCGGCCTGCTTACCGGCAAGGACGTGGAGCGCAGTCTGGAAGGGCTGAGGCCCTACCTCGCCTACCCGACGAGCGAAGACGTTGTGGCCGGTACGACGTACCGGCCCCACTTGGCCGTGCGCGAGGCAGTGATCGAAAGCCCCTTTCCGCGCAGCGACGTCGCGCGTCTGGTCATCGTCGACCTGCCGGGTCTCGGAGAGGTGGTGGCCGATGCCGACGAGCGACATGTGCGCAATCTGCGGCATGACGTGGATGCCGTGCTGCTTGTCGTACGTCCGAGCTCCACTGCCGCCTATTACGGCGATTCCGACGACAAGGCGCTCAAGCTCTTGGACAAGGCCAGGGGCCATGTACGGACCTCGGGTGACTATGTCTATTTCGTGATCAACCACGGTGGGGAAGCCTCCGGCAGGATCGACGTGCTGCGGAACCATCTGCACTCTCAGGTGAACGCCGGTACGGACGGCGGGTTCTACGTGGTCCTGGAGACGAACGCCATCGACCCCGATGCCGTGAACCAGACCCTGCTCATCCCGCTGTTGGACACGCTGTCGCGAACATTGCCGAAGATGGACGACGAGGTGTTCGCCGGAGTGATGGCGCGGGCCGGAGTCACCGCCCGCCGGATCGACGAAGCACTGCCCCTGCTGCTCGCCGACCAGGCCGACCCCGCCGAGCTGGCGCATAAGGCCCCGGAACTGCTCCAGCGGCGGGCGTCCGAGCTGCGCTGGAAAGTGGACCAAGGCCTGCGTGAAGTGGTCGAAGAGCTGTGGCGCGCCGCCCACCGGGACGGTGTGGACGAACGGTACACCGACGCAGTGGAGACCGTGTTCGACGAGGTGCGCGAGTGGGCGGAGGACGGCTTCGGACTGGGCACGGCCCGCTGGCAGGAAGAGGCCCAGCTCAGCATGCCCACCGAACGTGCCGCCTCTCCGTTCATCGTCGAGGAGATGCACCGGGTCCGGGTCGAAGTCACTCGACGGTTCCGGGCACTCGACGGCTTCTTCCACGAGCAACTGGCGCGCATCTGGGACCAGATCGCCGCTGCCTTCCGCGGTGCCTGCGAGCCCCTGGTGGAGGGGGAGCGCGGGGAGCAGGCGTTGCGCAATCTGGAAGCTCGTTTGCGTAGGTCGTCGTGTTCCGTGTTGGCGGACGCCGTGCACGACCTGTTGCAGACCCGACTGGACTATCGAACGCATCTCCATCCTCGTGTGCGTGCGGAACTGGACGGGTTCAACTTCGAGGGCGTTGATCCGGACACCGGGCGGCCCAGGGTGGCACTCCTGGTGCCGGCGGACGAGACCGGAGTCGAACTGCTCGAACAGCAACTCCGAGAACGGATTCACAAGGCAGCCTTCGAGACCATGGTCGCCCTCCAGCGCGAAGCCGTGCTGCCCGCTCTGGTGCTCTACGCGGCGGTAAAGCAGTTCGAGGACGAGTTGATTCTCTCGGGTGACTCGCGACGGGAGTTCTTGCGGCTGGCCCGCAGCAACCGCGATGTCCTGTGGCCCGATGACTTCCGCCGGTTGGACGCTGCCACGAAGCAGGCACAGGACCTGGCCGAACTCGCGCGCACGGTCAGCGAAGCCCTTGCCCGGCGAGCCCGGCAAGGGGGTGAGGAAGCATGAGCAGCGACAAGGTCGCCTTCGAAGTCGGCCTTGTCGGCCCGAGCGGCGTCGGCAAGACCTCCTTGATCAGTGCCGTGTTCCTTGCCGGTCAAGACATGCTGGCGGGAAGCGGTGTCACGATCGTCGCGGACGACGAGCCGACTGCGGGCTTGATAGCCGATCACGCTCATGCGCTGGCCGGCGTGGTACAACGCGGCCAGTTCGTGAGCGAGTCGCTCGCAGCGAATGTATCCGTCGTGGACTTCCGTCTGCGGCTCGACCCGGGTCTGCCCGACGGCGGCATCGCCCTGCACCTCAAGGATTATCCGGGCGGCTGGCTGGACCCCAAGATGCGCAGCGAGAGCACGTACGTCAAGCAGGCTTGGGAGCCGCTGAAGGACTTCATGCTGCGCAGCTCCGTGATGCTGGTGCCGGTCGAGGCGCCGCCGCTCATGGAAGCCGTCACACCGCGCCAGAACAGGGCCGTACCCCTGATGTTGCGCCTGCACGACACCATGCAGGTGCTGCGCATGTGGGCCAGGGGACGCGGGGCTGCGCCGGACTCGCCGGCCCTGGTGGTTTTCGTGCCGGTCAAGTGTGAGACGTACGTCCGCCGTCAGAACGACGGCCACCATGTTCGCGGCGCTGATCGCTCGGCCGAGCTCTACGAGCGGTTTCGCACCACCTATGCCGACTGCATCAAGGCGGTGCGTATGGAGGCCCCGCACGTCGGCATGCTCTACACGCCCGTCGACACCCTTGGCTGCGTGGACCGCACCTATGTCACATGGCCGCCCGACCCTGACACCGGGGTGCGGTGCGAATCCCATTTCCGCATCGTCAACGACGGCAAACGCGATATTCGCGGGGTCGACGACCTCCTCATCGCCCTCTGCCGCACCCTTGCCGAGGCCCGCCAGAAGGCCGAGCATGACCACGAGCGGGCACTCACCGAGCAGCATCGATCCGTCCAGTCCTATGCGGACCGGGACCGCGGCCTGGTGGGCAACTTCTTCCGTGCTGCGGACAACGTCGTCGCCGGATGGATCGGCCAGGCCGAACTCATCAGGCTGACCGAGCCGAACGGGCCGTTTCCCCTGCTCAAGTGGTTGCGCGGCGTCGGTCTGAGCCAGTCCGCCCGTGACCAGCAAGCCGCTGACCAGGTCCGCCGTGAGCGTCTGCGAGCTCTGGAAGCGCTCCACAACCTGCAGTCGGTCATCGACGACCTGGCCAAGCGCGAATACAGCGACCGGGTTCGGCGTCTGTGAGCGGGCAGCGGCGGAGTGGGGGACCCATGGACGTGCACATCAAGATGCGCGGCGAGGGGGTGAACGAGGAGTACGACTTCCTCGGCGGCGAGCCGGACAAGGAGTGGTGGCTCGACCTCGCGGATCTGGTGAACTGGAACAGGCAGGGGCTCTGCGTGCAGGCCCGCTCCGGCGACTGGTCGGTGTACCTGTCCCCGATCCCCTCGGGACGGCGAGACGCGCGGGGACGCCAACGCGAGTTCAAACTTGCCCTCAACGGTGCATGCGGTCACCCAAGAGTGACAGCGGTCGTGCTTCCCTTGCTCGCTCTGTGGCTGGAAGAAGTGCCGGGTGCGAAGGGCACCTCGCGCCTGGCCGACGCGCTCTCCGACGAGTTCCCCGATGAGGCAATCAGCCGTCTGCGAGGGAAGCACACCTCGAACCACCGCGGAGAGACAAGGCAACGGTTCGACGCAGCGGTGGGGAACCTGGAGCTGAACCCGTATCCCTCGGCCGACACACAGCCCGAGGAAGTCCTCTCTGAGGTGTGGTGGGGCGTGCACGACCACGCGAAAGACCGGCGCGGATTTCTGGAGAGAGTGGCACGCCTGCTTTCAGGAAGTGAGGCAGGCATCGCGGTCCTGGGCAACCTGGTCTACGAGTCGGATGCGAAGAACGACTTCGCGGAATCCAGCTCCGTGACCAGGCTCCGCGCGGCCTGGCCGGACACCGCACTGACCCTGCTCGTACGCCCCGGCGAGCGCCCCACTGTTCCTGCTCGCCCGGGATCCCCTCGCGTGACCTCCTCGCCGGGAGGAGAGGTGGGGCAGGGAAAAGGGCTGGCGGCGCCGACACCGGTGACCGCACCCCCGAAACCCCGGACAAACGAGCGGACCTCACATGGGACGGATACCGAGCGATCCCTCCGACGGATGGCGTGGAGCTGCGCGGGGTTGGCGGTGCTGTTCATCACGATCTTGATGCTGGTGGTCATGCTGCTTCTGTAGGCGAAGCGGGCAACGGAGCACACGATATCGGCCACGGCTACCAGCCGGATTGGCGACACATGCGGCTGGGTTCGGACGGTGCCAAGACTCTGTGGAAGGTCGTCGAATGGCAGCCTGGAACTTCTGGCTATGAGTGCCACCTAGCGCCCTCCGGTCCTACGGCGGAGACCGACCCGAATGCTGCCGTACTGCGGATCACCTTGTTGGAGAAGGTTGACGCGATATTGGGGGCCGTGCCGGCAGATTGGTTTGACGCACAGGATCTGCCGACATGGATACCGCTCGGGGGAAAGTATCGGCGCTTTGTCGAGTCGTTGATCAGTATGACGCCTCGAGCAATGCGGGAGGGGATGTGGCAGTGGCATGCAAAGGTTGAACTGATCCTGATCTACCGGGATGGTCACCGTACAAAGGCTGTGAGTAAGGAGGCCAATCTGCGCCCGCAGGGTGGCGGTTTTATTTGCATTGTCACCGATTCGCCCGGCGTTCCGTGTCGGATCGAGGTTGAATTGTGGTAGTGAATCCCGAAGCGTGCCGGACGAGCGTCCTCGGTTGCGCGGACTCCTCGGCCGCCCGCATGGCCGCCTCGGTCAGGGCCCCTGCCTCCCCCAGGCCGTCCAGGTGGACAGGGGTGCGTGAGTACATACGTGCGAATGGCCGTCGTTCCTTCGGCCGAGGCTCGGGGGGTCGCAACCGGCCGTTGTGCCGAGGCGGCGGGAGGGGTGGTGACGGCGTGGAACGTGTTCGACAACTCGTCGGTCGCCACCGCGGGCGGAGCTGACCACACGGTTTCCCGTGCGGAGGTCGAGACGCCGGCCAAGGAGAACTACGGCATTCCCTTCGTCCAGGAGCGTCTCGGGATCAATTCCGCCGGCAGGAGGCGGGGGTACGGATCTACGCGCGGGCTTCGTCGAGGTGCTGGGCACCCGCCCCCGGCCGGACGTCGTCGTGGTACTGACCGACGGCCAGACCCCTGGTCGGCCGTACGGCCGACCTGCCGGACGTAGTGGGCCTGTTCCACAGCTGACCGCTCCGGGCGGGATTCTTGACAGCCTTTCAGGCAGGAGCAGTTGAGGTCATCCGCCGGTTCCGTAAACCCTGTTGCTCCCGTGTCAGGGGCAGGCGCTAGAGTCCGATGCGTTGCGTGATGTTCACAGCAACCGTACAAAGAGCGCGGCCGGCCTCCGGATATCCGGGGCAGCGGGGCCGCGCCATTCCCGTGGGGGGAATCCAGCAGTGAGAACACGCTCTTTGGTGTCGGCGGCCGTGTCCGCCGCACTGGGCGCCGCGCTCCTCGCCGCGCCGGCACTGGCGTACGCGGACGAAGGCGGCACGCCCGGGCAGGACCCGGCGGCCACCGCGACCACGAACCCGGCGGCCGATCCGACGTCGACGGACACGCCCACCAGCGATCCGTCCGGCACTCCTTCGGACACCCCGTCCCCGTCCACCCCGCCCATCGGCGAACCGTCGGACACCCCGACCCCCGCCGATCCGACCCCGTCCGACCCGCCCTCCGGCGACCCGACGCCGGACCCGAGCAGCAGCGCGCCTGCCGACGGCACCGGCGCCCCGGTGTTCGGCAGCGTCGGCTCCGACCCTTCCGACGCCGGCTTCCTGACGGTCGCCGTCTCCTCCGATTCGGCGGTCACCGAGGTGTCCGCCGACCTGACCCAGCTGCGTGGCACGGACCCGGCGACCGTCGCAGTCACCGGCTTCACACTCGTTTCCGGCACGCCGCAGGACGGCGTCTGGCGCTCGCCGCGCATGTCGCAACTGCCGTCGTACGGCAGCTACGACGTGACGGTCGGCGCCCAGGACAGCGACGGCGACAACACCTCGTCGGCGCACGTCACGACCGTGGACGTCGAGCCGAAGCCGGTCTTCGCCGACCGCAGCATCAGCCCCGCCGTGCTGGACGTGGAGCACACGCACGTCACGCTCAGCGGCCGCATCTCGCTCTTCGACCCGATCACCGGCGACACCTCGCCGCTGGCCGGCAAGGAGCTGAGCGCGACGGCCGAGAACGGCTCCAGCGCCGTCACCGCCGCCGACGGCAGCTACGCGATCGACGTGAAACCGAAGTTGAACGGCCTGAACGCCACGTCCGTGCCGGTCTCCCTCTCCTTCTGGATCGCCAACCCCGACGGCACGAACACCTATGTGCTCGTCGACAGCAAGACCCTGCCGGTCGTGGTCAGCCCGAGCCGGATCCGGCTGGACCACTCCAGCGTGCGGATCAAGTTCGGCGCCAAGGCGTCCTCGTCCGGTGTCGTGGAGTACCTGTACGACGGCACTTGGCGCCCGGCCAAGGGCGTCGCGCTCGACATGGGCTACTACGCCAAGGCGACCAGCGGTGTCGGCGGGCGCTTCACCCTCACCGACCCGTACATCCCGTACGACGACAGCACGTTCACGGTCGAGACGAGCCTCGACAGCTACCTGGCCGACCCGTATCTGAAGGCCTCGCACGCGCAGTTCAAGGTCGACGTCATCAACCGGACGAACATCTGCTTCTGTTCGAGCTGGATCGACGAGTACTCCGACCTGCACATCCAGGGCAGCGTGAGCGCCAGCAACGGCAAGGTGCCGCCGAACCGGAAGCTGTACCTCCAGCAGTCGGCCGACGGCAAGACCGGCTGGAAGTCACTCGGCTGGTTCAACACGAAGTCCGACGGCACCTTCAACCTCGAGGGGTACGTGGCGGTGCCGAAGGGCTACTGGCGGCTGTACTCGACGGGGTCGTCGGACTACCAGTCCGGCTATTCCAACTCCGTGCACTTCAACCGCACCGCCACCCGGATCACCGGCTTCAACGCCGGTCCCGAGCCGGTGCGAAAGGGCCACACCGTGACCACCACCGGCACCTTGCAGCGGCTGAGCGGCACGAAGTGGGTGGCGTTCGGCAAGCAGCGCGTCTACATCCTCTTCCAGGCCAAGGGCAAGAAGTCCTGGACGGCGTTGGGCTCCGTCAAGGCCGACTCGCACGGCCGCTTCAGCGCCCGCTTCACCGCGAAGCAGGACGGCACCTGGGTCGGGGTCTACCTCTCGTCCGGCTCCTACGTGGACGCCGAGAGCTACCACGACTACGTGGACGTGCGCTGAGCAACCTCTTCTGACGACCACCACGAAGGGCGCCCAGGGAACCCCCGGGGCGCCCTTCACCCCTGTCCGGCCTGGTCAGAGCCGATGTTTCGCGATCACCGGGCAGCCGGGCACAGAGGGCGCTCCGGGACTCCGGCGGGGATGACCACCGCATCGCACGGCCCCTGTCACACCTGGCTTCGTGCACGTCGGGAACCGCTCCCGTTCGCGGGCCGAGGGTTGCCCGATAGAGAAGGCGTATAGGCGGATCACGGAGTTTTGGAGGCGCTCGCCGGGACTGGCCGGCGGGGTACCGAATCCGTGGAGGACCCGTGCGTCGCCGTCCCGCCATGCTGGTCGTCGGCACCGCCACCGCGCTCTCGGCCGTTCCCGGACTCACCGCGCCCGCGGTCGGCACCACCAGCGCCGACGAGTACCTCCTCGGTGGCGCCCTCCATGGCGACCTCAAGCGGGTCCGCGCGGTGTGCAGCGGAGTGAAGAAGACCTCCTGCGACGCCACGGCCTGGACTTGTCACCAAGCCGCTGTCGCGTTCGGCTCCGTCGCTTCCGTCGCTTCCGTCGCTTCCGTCGACGTCCCGGCGGCCTGAGGCCCGTTCGGTGTCCGGCGGAGCACGCCGTTCGCCGCGCGACGAGAGCCGCAACGCGGCTGGGCACATCCGCACCGGCCGCTCCTCACCCCACCGATATCGCCGATTCTCGGAGGTTCCATGTCCACTCTGCCTTCAAGTCTGCCTTCAAGCGCCACATCCGCCTTGCTCCGCAAAGCCGCCGTCGTCCTGCTGGCGGGCGGCGCCACCCTGTCGCTCGCCGCGGGCCCGGCCCAGGCGGCGTCGCCCGGTTGGGAGACCCTTGCCAAGCCCAACACCGACGGCTCGCTCTATGACGTTCTGCCGGTCGGCGACGGCAGCACCGCCTTCGGCCAGACCGTCTGGGGCCGCAACAGCGGGGATGCCGAAGTCGTCCGTTACTGGTTGCGTCAGGGGACGGCGTGGAAGGAGCTGACCTACGAGAAGGATCGTGCGGACGACGGGATCTGGGCCGCCACGTCTGCCAACGACTTCTGGGTCCTGGGCAAGAAGTACCAGCAGTCCCTTTCCGTCAGCCACTGGAACGGCACGGCCTGGGAGAAGCGGAACCCGGCCGACGCGTCCGTCAACTTCCTTGGCATCAAGGCGGTTTCGGCCACCGATGTATGGGCCGTGGGCGAGTCGCGAACGAACACGGCCACGAGTGTCCCGGGCGTCGTCGGGCACTGGGACGGCACCTCCTGGAAGGTCACCAAGCTCCCGCAGGCCACCGGCGGCAGTACCAAGCTGAACTCCGTCCAGGTCAACTCCGCCACCGACATCTGGGCGGCCGGACAGACCTGCACGGATACCGCGGGCACCAACTGCCGGCCGTACGTAGTGAAGTACGACGGCGCCAACTGGAAGGAGGTCGCCACGCCCACCGGCCTCACGGGCTCCCTCACCAAGGTCGTCGCCCGCGGCTCCGGTGATGTGTGGGTCGTCGGCGGCACCACCGCCCTGCACTGGAACGGCACCGGTTGGACCCGCGCGGACATCACCCTGAAGGGAGTCACGAGCTTCGCCGATCTGGCCTTCTACGGCGGACAGTTGTACGCCGGTCTGCACTCCGGTACCGACGGCGCCTTCGCCCGCTGGAACGGACAGGCCTGGGAGGCCGTCACCGGTCCCGTCTCCTACTCGGCGGACGGCGTCCGGCTGACCACGGCTACCGACGGGAGCCTGTGGGTGGCCGGCCGGACCATGTCCTTCTTCGGCAGCTCGTCGCCGTTCGCCGCCAGGCTCGCGGCGTCGGCCGCCGGCTGACGATCCGCGCGGCCGGGACTCCCCGGCCGCGGTTCTGGCACCCCCAGCCGGTTCCGGCACGGTCACTCCATCGTGCCGGAACCGGCCCCTGTGCATTGCCTCCCTCGTCACCCGTGATCCAATCCGCGTCCTCTCCCCATCTCCTTCACGACGTCGCTCAAGACCCTTCCTCCGAAACGGAGTGACCGATGCCCCGCCCCGCCCCGGTTCCGTCTCTTCAACTCCCGCTCCTGGCCGGCCAGTCCGGCATCTGGCATGACCTCCGGGCCGGCGCCACCAGCCAGCAGTACAACGTCGGCCTCTACACCGATGTGCGCGGACCGCTGCATGTCCCGGACTTCCAGGAAGCCGCCCGCCTCGCCGTGACCGAGACCGAGGCGCTGCGGGTGCGATTCGTCGAAGCCGAAGCCGAAGCCGAAGCCGAAGCCGAAGCCGAAGCCGAAGCCGAAGCCGAAGCCGAAGCCGACGGGCATGGGGCGGGCTGGACCGGGGGGCGTGCGGGGCAGTACGCGGACGACGGTGTCCGGCAGGAGGTCGGGCCGCCCCTCGACTGGGAGCTGCCGCTGGTCCGGGCCGGCGACGAGGCGGCCGCCCATGACTGGATGCGCGCCGACCTGGCCCGGCCCGTCGACCTCGGCCGGGATCCGCTGTTCACCTTCGCGCTGATCACCGTCGCCCCCGAACGGCACTTCTTCTACCAGCGCGCCCACCATGTGGTCCTCGACGGGCACAGCGGTGTGCTCGTGCTGCGCCGTACCGCCGAGATCTACACGGCCCTGCGCGAGGGCCGGGATCCTTCGGAGGGCGCCCTTCCGGGCCTCGCCGAGCTCCACGCGGCACAGGCCGAGTACCGGGCGTCGGAACGGTTCACCGCGGACCGTGCCCACTGGGCCGGGCGCATGGCCGACCGGCCGGAGCCCGTCGGCCTGTCCCTCGGCCCGGCCCGGCCGCGAGGGCGTACGGAGCGCACGCAGGGCGCGGACGATCTCGTACGGAGCGCGGCGTGCATTCCGCGGGAGACCCTGGACCTGCTCGGCGCGACCGCCCGGTCGGCCCGCACCAACTGGTCCACCGGTCTCGTCGCCGCCGTCGCCGCCTACCTGCACCGCATGACCGGCCAGGACGACATCCTGCTCGGCCTGCCGGTCGTCGGCCGTGTCACGGAGGTCGCGCGGCGGACGCCCGGCATGACGTCCAACATCCTTCCGCTGCGCATCAGGGCGGACCGCGACACGACCGTCCACACCCTCATCCGCAGTGCGCTCGACGAGACCCGCCAGACCCTGCGCCACCAGCAGTACCGCTACGAGGAACTGCTCCGTGACCCGCGCGACGGCGGATCCGAGAGCGCACGTCGGCAGTTCGGCCCGATGGTCGACATCATGGGCTTCGACCTCGGCATCTCCTTCGACGGCACCCTGGGTAACGTTCACCGGCTCACCTCCGGCCCCGTCGAAGACCTGGAGATCGCGGCCTGTCCGGTGCCCGGTGAGGGCGGTCTCCAGATCCGGCTGGCCGGCCATCCCTCGCGCTACACAGAGTCCGAACTCACCGCCCACCTGCGCCGGTTCGCCCGATTCCTCGCCGCCTTCGCCGCCGATCCCGATGCCCTGGTGGGCGATGTGCCCCTCCTGCTTCCGAGCGAGCGGGAGCGGCTGCTCGAGGAGTGGAACGACACCGCCGTCGAGCTGAGGCCGGCGACCGTGCACGGACTGTTCGAGGCGCAGACCGCCACCACGCCGACCCGGATCGCCCTGATCCACGGCGAGGAGCGGCTCACCTACGCGGAGCTGAACGCGCGGGCCAACCGGCTGGCGCACCGGCTGATCGACCAGGGGGCAGGGCCGCGCACCGTGGTCGCGGTGTCGCTGCCGCCCTCGGTGGAGCTGGTGGTGGCGCTCCTCGCGGTCATGAAGTCGGGGGCGGCGTATCTGCCCGTGGACCCCGGGTATCCGGCCGAGCGGATCGCGTTCATGCTGGACGACGTCAAGTCCGTCGCCGTACTCGCGGAGCCGGCGGACGTGCGGGACACCGGCGGGTGGTCCGAGAGCAACCCCGCCGCGCAGGAAGGCGCGGCCAGGCATCCGGCGTACGTCATCCACACCTCCGGTTCGACGGGTCCGCCCAAGGGCGTGGTGATCCGGCACGAGGCCGTGGCGGGCTATCTGTCCTCTCTGCACGATCTGACGGGGCTCGGGGGCGACGACACCGTCCTGAACCTGGCGTCGGTGTCCTTCGACCCGTCGGTGCGGGACATCTTCGGGCCGCTGACAGCGGGCTCCCGGCTTGTCGTGCCGGAGCAGGACGAGGCCCAGGACCCGGCCGCGCTGTTCGCCCTGCTCAGGCGGCACCGGGTGACCGTGCTGCCCGCTCTGACGCCGACGATGCTGATCGCGCTCGCGGACGCGGCGCGGGATGCGGCGGGCGAGCAGGACGTGCCGTCGCCCTGGCTGCGCATGGGCCTGGTCAGCGGTGAGGAGCTGACCGTCGCGCACCTGCGGCGGGCGGCCTCGATCGGCGCGGACTGGCGGCTGGTCAACCAGTACGGGCCGACCGAGTCGACCATGACGGCCACCGTCCACCCGGTCGGTCCCGAGGACGGGGCGGGCGGGTCGCGGCTTCCGATCGGGCGGCCGATCGCCAACGCCCGCTGCTATGTGCTCGACCGGTGGCTGCGGCCGGTGCCGCCCGGTGCGACCGGCGAACTGTACCTGGCGGGCGACGACCTGGCCGACGGGTACATGAACCGTCCCGGACCCACCGCCGAGCGGTTCCTGGCCGACCCGTACGGGCTGCGGCCGGGAGCGAGGATGTACCGCACGGGCGACCTGGCGAGCTGGCGGGCGGACGGCACCCTGGAGCTCCACGGGCGCGCGGACGACCAGGTGAGGCTGCGCGGTGCAGGGATGGAACTGGGCCAGACCCGACCTGAAAATCCGCCGACATTGGCTCGATAGCCGCGAAATACGGCGCCAAAATGCTTGCGATATGACGAGAATATAGCTGCCGGATAGGTGGCACCTCAAGAATGTCAAGGAGCACGTCGAGCATTCGACGCGATCAAGGTTCGGGAGGTGACAGTCGTGTCGGAGCCACCATTCTCAGGAATTCTTTCGACCGTGGGGAACACCCCGCTCGTGGAATTGGAGAGGCTCCTGCCGGGGTTTGAGGCCCGGGTATTCGCCAAGATAGAGAGATTCAATCCGGGCGGCAGTATCAAGGACCGGTCCGGGCTCAGCATGCTGAGCAGCGCGATCGAGAGCGGCGAGCTGGTGCCCGGCCGCTCCGTGGTGGTCGAGTCCAGCTCGGGGAACCTGGCGGTCGGACTCGCCCAGATATGCCGCTACTTCGGGTTCCGCTTCATCTGCGTGGTGGACGGAAAGACCACGGAGCAGAACCTGGCGATCCTGCGCGCCTACGGCGCCGAGATCGAGGTGGTGACCGAGCGGGACGAGCTGACCGGCGAGTACCTGCCGATGCGGCTGCGCCGCGTGCGGGAACTCGTCGCGCGGATGCCGTACGCGTTCTGGCCCAACCAGTACGCCAACCTGCTCAACCCGCGGGCACACGAGAAGACCATGGGGGAGATAGCGCGCGCCCTCGACGGCCGGGTGGACTACCTGTTCTGCTCGGTCAGCACCTTCGGCACGTTGCGGGGCTGCGCCGACCACATCCGCAAGCAGGGGATGGACACCACCATCGTCGCGGTGGACGCGGAGGGCAGTGCCATCTTCGGCCTGGAGTCCGCCCGCCGTCTCATCCCCGGGCACGGGGCGTCGGTCGTGCCGGCCCTGATGGATCCGACCGCGGCCGACCGGGTCGTTCACGTCTCCGACCTGGACTGCGTAGTGGCCTGCCGCAGGCTCATCCACCGCGAGGCCATCCTGGCCGGCGGCTCGTCCGGGGCGACCGTCGCCGCGCTGGCCCGGCTGAGGGACGAGATCCCGGCCGACTCGACCGTCGCGCTCGTCTTCCCCGACGGCGGCGACCGTTATCTCGACACGATTTATTCCGACGCGTGGGTGCGCCGACATTTCGGTGAAGTCGCGCACCTCTGGAAGGACTGAACCCCGTCATGCTCATCATTCGGCACTCCGAGGTCGGGCAGATTCTGAACGGCCGTGAACTCGAGAACATCGAGGCCGTCGCGGACGCTTACCGAATTCACGCGCAGGGCGACACCGCGGTGCCGCACTCCATATTCCTTCGCTTTCCCGGACAGCCGCGCAATCGCATCATCGGCCTGCCCGCCTACCGGGGCGGAGAGAAGCCGGCCGCGGGTATGAAGTGGATCTCGTCCTTCCCGGCCAACATCGACCGGGGCATTCAGCGCGCCAACGCGGCGATCATCCTCAACTCCCTGGAGACCGGCCGCCCCGAGGCGCTCGTCGAGGGCTCGCTGATCTCCGCCAAGCGCACCGCCGCCAGCGCGGCGCTCGCCGCCGAACTGCTCACGCGCGACCGCCGTCCGGACGGCCTTTCGCTGATCGGCTGCGGCGTCATCAACCTGGAGATCCTGCGCCACACCCGGGCGGCCGTCCCCGGCCTCAAGACCGTGACCCTGTACGACAGTTCGGCCGAGCGGGCCGCTTCGTTCGCCGCCCAGGCGGCCGAGGCCGCCCCGGAGGCGCGGGTGGTCACGGTCGCCACCGCCGAGGAGGCGCTCGCCGCCCACGGCCTGGTCTCCATCGCGACTTCCGCCATCGAACCGCACCTGGACCTGAGGGCCGCCGTGCCCGGCACGGTCGTCCTGCACATCTCGCTGCGCGACCTGCTGCCCGAGTCGCTGCTCGACGCGCACAACATCGTCGACGACGTCGACCACGCGCTGCGCGAGCGCACCTCGCTGCACCTGGCCGAGCAGCTCGCGGGCCACCACGACTTCATCGACCCGACGATCGGCGAACTCCTCCTGGACGAGGGCACGTTCACTCCCCAGCCGGGCCGCACGATCGTCTACGCGCCCTTCGGGCTCGGTGTCCTCGACATCGCGCTGGCCGACGACGTGCTGACCACGGCCCGGCAGAAGGGGCTGGGCGTGGAGGTGGAGGGCTTCCTGCCGTAGCCCCGGGCCGCTCGGCGGCGTACCGGCATCACCTGAACGACGACACGAGAGGAAAGCAACCATGACCGACCGCAACGGCTGGTCGCCGCTGGAGATCACTCCGGGCGACGTGGGCGCAGCGGCGACTCCGGAGGCGCTCGTCGAGCACCTCGACAGCATCGACCTGGCCGGGCTGCTCGTCCGCGAGAAGGCCGTGGTCTTCCGCGGGTTCAAGGTTCCCGGCGAGGGGCTGGACCCGGTCCTCGACCGGCTGCTGCCCCGCCGCCTCGCCTACGTGCACGGCAACTCGCCGCGCACCAAGGTCGGCTCCAACGTGTACACCTCGACGGAGTACCCGCAGGAGTACACCATCTCGATGCACAACGAGATGTCGTACGCCCACGCCTGGCCCACCCGGCTCGCCTTCTACTGCGCCGTCGCGCCGGAGACCGGCGGTGCCACCCCGGTCGTCGACGCCGCGCTGTGGCTGGAGGCCCTCGACCCGCAGGTCCGCGAGGCCTTCGAGGCCGGGGTGCGCTATACGCAGAACCTGCATGGCGGCAAGGGCCTCGGCAAGAGCTGGCAGGACACCTTCGAGACCGGGGACCGGGACGAGGTCGACGTCTTCCTCAAGGAGGCGGAGGCCGAGTGGAGCTGGGGGCCGGGCAACAGCCTGAAGGTCAGCCAGCTGCGTCACTCCACGATGCGCCACCCGGTCACCGGCGCCGAGGTCTGGTTCAACCAGTCCGACCAGTGGCACCCGGCCTCGCTCGGCGACGACACCGCGAAGGCGCTCGCCCAGATCATGCCGGCCGACGAGCTGCCGCAGTCCGTGACCTTCGCGGACGGCAGCCCGATCCCGGACGAGTACGTCCTGCAGGTGCGCGACCGTGGCCTGGAGAACGCGGTGAACGTCGACTGGTACGAGGGCGACCTGCTGCTCATCGACAACCTGCTGGTCGGCCATGGCCGTCGCCCGTTCACCGGCCCGCGCCGGATCCTCGTCGCGATGTCCGACTGACGGCCGGTCCGACCGGCCGACCTTCGTAGGTCGACTGCCGTTGGCCGACCCCGGTCGGCCAACCTCCGTAGGCACTCCCCACAGCGGGGCCCAGCCGGTGGATCCCCCGCCATCGGCCGGGCCCCGCCGGTCTGTTTCAGGCCTCGTATAGGCCGGATATGGGCCCGGATCGAAAACTGGCCAACGCACTACGACCAGCACACCACCGCTCCACCGAAAGCACAGGAGACCACCGTGTCCGAGCAGCACGAATCCGCCATCACCCACCGCGTCGTGCTCAACGACGAGGAGCAGTACTCGATCTGGTGGGCCGACCGCGACCTGCCGGCCGGCTGGCACGCCGAGGGCACCGAGGGCACCCGCGAGGAGTGCCTGGCCCACATCGAGCGGATCTGGACCGACATGCGCCCGGCCAGCCTCCGCCGTCGGATGACCGCCGCGTAACCGGCCCGACTCCGGCAGACGGCGCAGCACGCGTACGACCGGGCTCCGGCCCGTCACCCCCGCTCTCGATCAGTCACTCACCACACGAGGAGCACACCCTCCATGTTTCCCGAGTCACGGACGGACGCATCGGCCGATGCAGCCCAGCTCACCCCCGTGCTCGTCGGCCGTCAGGCTTCGCTGACTCCGGAAGCGATCGCCGTGGAGCACGGTCGGCAGCGGATGACGTACGCGGAGCTCGATGCCCGCAGCAACCGGCTCGCCCACCTGCTGAGGGCCCAGGGTGCCGGACCCGACCTGCCGGTCGGCGTCCGGCTCGCCCGCGGCCTCGACCTGGTCGTCGGACTGCTCGCCATCTGGCGGGCCGGTGCCGCCTACCTGCCGCTGGACACCGAGGCGCCGCGGTCCCGCACCTCCGCGCTGATCGCCGCGTCCGGCACCGCACTCGTCCTCACCGACGCCCGGGGCCGCGCCGCCGTCACCGACGCCGGGGCCCGGCCCGTCGTCCCCGAGGACCTCGCCGCCGAACTCCGGGAGCAGCCCGCCGGCGCTCCGGTCACCGGCGTGCACAGCACCAACGCCGCCTACGTCCTGCACACCTCCGGGTCCACCGGCACCCCCAAGGGCGTCGTGGTCAGCCACGGCGGCATCGCCAACCGCATCGGCTGGGCGGTGCGACAGCACGGACTCTCGACCGCCGACCGGGTGCTGCAGAAGACCGCCCTGGTTTTCGACGCCCATGTCTGGGAGGTCTTCGCCCCGCTGGTCAGCGGCGGCACCGTGGTGCTCGCCCCGGCCGGTGCCGAACGCGATCCGGGCGCCCTGGTCCGCGCGGTCGGCGAACACCGGATCACCGTGCTGCAGGTCGTGCCGTCCGTGCTGCGCCTGCTCGTCGCCGAGGACGGCTGGCAGAAGTGCGGCGAGCTGCGCCTGGTGTGCTGTGCCGGTGAGCCGCTGCACGCCGAACTCGCGCAACGGCTGCGGGCGTTGAGCGACGCCGAGCTGTGGAACACCTATGGTCCGACCGAGTGCTCCATCGACGTCACCGCGCACCGGTTCGACCCCGCCCAGCTGACCGGCCCGGTGCCGATCGGCCGCCCCATCGAGAAGACGCGCGTCCTGGTCGTGGACGCGTCCGGCAGCCCGGTCGGCGTAGGTGTCCCCGGCGAGCTGCTCGCGGGCGGTGCCGGTGTGGCGCGCGGCTATCTCGGCCGCCCCGGCCAGACCGCCGAGCGCTTCGTGCCCGACCCGTTCGCCAAGGACGGCAGCCGCCTGTACCGCACCGGCGACCGGGTCAGCTGGCGTGCCGACGGCGTACTCGAATACCTGGGCCGCATCGACGACCAGGTCAAGGTCAACGGCGTACGCATCGAACCCGCCGAGGTCGAGGCCCAGCTGGCCGCGCACCCGGCGATCGCCGGTGCCGTGGTCCGCCCCTACGCCGCGGCCGACGGCGCCAAGCGGCTCGCCGCCTATTACGTGATCCGCGAGCCGGTCGCCGAGACCGAGCTGCGCGGCCACCTGCTGGAGCGGCTGCCCAGCACCCATGTGCCGGCCGCCCTGATCGAACTGGAGTCCTTCCCGCTGGGCCCGACCGGCAAGGTCGACCGGCGGGCGCTGCCCTCGCCCGACGCGGTCGCCGAACCGGCGGGCACCGCCCCCGCCACCGAGGCCGAGCTCCTGGTCGCCGAGGCCTGGCGGAGTGTCCTCGACTTCGGCCCGCTCACCACCTCCAGCGACTTCTTCCGCGGCGGCGGCACCTCGCTCCAGCTCACCCGGGTCGCCGCCCGGCTGCGCGCCGGCACCGGCCGCGACATCTCCTTGCGGGCCCTGCTCGGCGCTCCCACCCTCGCCGACCACGCGGCCCTGCTGACGGTGGTCGCCGGGGAGGACTCCGCGCCCGTGCGGCCCGTTTCGCGCGAGGGCGGCCTTCCGCTCTCGTACGGGCAGCGCCGCCTGTGGTTCATGGACAAGATGCATCCGGCCAGTCCCGAGTGGGTCGCCGGTCTGCTGCTCAAGGTGCCCGCAGGCACCGCTTCCGAACTCGTCGGGCGGGCCCTGGACACCCTGGTCGCCCGGCACGAGGCGCTGCGCACCCGGTACGCCGAAGTGGACGGCGAGCCGCGCCAGTTCATCGAGGCGCCGGCCGGCGTCCCGGTCCGCGCGATCACCACCGGCCGCGAGGGGCTGCCCGCCGTCCTCGCCGAGCTGCTCGGCGCCGGCTTCCGCCTCGACGGCGGTGAGCTGTTGCGGGCCGCGCACATCACGCTCGACGACGACAGCGAGCTGCTCGCCGTCGCCATGCACCACATCACCACCGACGGCTGGTCCACCGCCGTCCTGGAGCGCGAGTTCCACCAGGTCCTCGCCGCGCTGACCGTCGGCGAGCAGCCGGTCCTACCGCAACTCGCCGTCCAGTACGCCGACTTCGCGGTCTGGCAGCAGGAGCGGCTCACGGGCGAGGCCGTCGGGCGCGAGCTCACGCACTGGCGCGCCGTCCTCGACGGACACCAGCCACTCGCCCTGCCCACCGACCACCCGCGTCCCGCCGTCCGCGACGGCCGCGGCGGCATCACCCCGGTCACCATCGATGCCGGCACCCTCGCGGCCGTCGACACGATCGCCCGCGAGCACGGCACCACCCGGTTCACCGTCCTGCTCACGGCGTACGCCACCGTCCTCGCCCGGCACAGCGGCCAGTGGGACCTGCCGGTCGGCACCCCGGTCGCCGGGCGCGAGCGGCCCGAACTCGACGGCGTCGTCGGCTTCTTCCTCAACAACGTGGTGCTGCGCTGTGTGCTCGACGGCGAACTCGGCTTCCACGACGCGGTCGCCAGGGTCGCCGCCATCACCCGGGACGCCTTCAGCCACCAGGACCTGCCGTTCGACCTCCTCGTCGACGAGCTGGCGCCCGACCGCGACCTGTCACGCACCCCGCTCTACCAGGCCGCCTTCGACCTGCACGGCGAGGACTTCAACGGCACCGTCGACGGCGACACCGAGACGGTCCGCAGGATGTGGCGGATCACCCACACCGACCTCACCCTGCTGCTGCGCCCAGCCGCCGACGGCACGCTGGTGGGCGGCCTGGAGTACGCGACCAGCCTGTACGAGGAGGCCACCGCCGCCCGCCTCGCCGCCGGCCTGACCACCCTGCTCGCGTCCGCCACCGCCGACCCCGACCGCGCGCTCGGCGCCCTCGACCTGCTCACCCCCGGTGAGCACGCCGAGCTGACCCGCTGGGGCACCGCCGAGACGCCCCAGCCCGTCATGTCGACGCCGCAGATGTTCGCCGCGCAGGCCGTGCGCACCCCGCACGCCACCGCCGTCGAGGGCGACGGGTTCGCCCTGACCTACCGGGAGCTGGCGGCCCGCGCCGCGCGGATCGCCCGCCATCTGCGCTCGACCGGAGTCCACCAGGGCAGCACCGTCGGTGTCCTGCTCGACCGGGGCCCGGAGCTGCACGCGACACTGCTCGCCGTCTGGCAGGCCGGCGCGGCGTACGTACCGATCGACCCGGCCTTCCCCGTCGAGCGCGTCACCGGGATGCTCGCCGACGCCGACGCCCGGGTCCTCGTCACCCAGAGCGCCTACGAAACAGGGGTGTTCGACGGCACGGTCGTACGGATCGACGGGTCCGACGCCGACGCCATCGCCGCCCAGGACGCCTGGACGCCGCCGCTGGAGGCCCACTTCGACGACCTGGCGTACATCATCTACACCTCCGGCTCGACCGGCCGCCCCAAGGGCGTCGCGGTCACCCACCGCGGCCTCGCCAACCACCTGAACTGGGCGGCAGCCGAGCTCGCGGGAGCGGGCACCGGCGGCGGCGCGGTCTTCTCCTCGGTCGCCTTCGACCTGGTCGTCCCCAACCTGTGGGCGCCGCTGCTCACCGGCCGGCGGGTGCTGCTCCTTCCGCAGGATCTCGACCTGTCCGAACTCGGCGAACGCCTGGCCGCGCACGCCCCGTTCGGCTTCCTCAAGCTGACGCCGGGCCATCTCGACGTCCTGACCCAACAGCTGTCCGAACGACAGGCAGCCTCGCTGGCCCCGGTCGTGGTGGTCGCGGGCGAGGCCCTGGACGGCTCGCTCGCCGCCACCTGGGCTTCGCTGCTCGGTGAGGGCGGCCGGCTCATCAACGAGTACGGTCCCACCGAGGCCTCCGTAGGCACCAGCGTCCACCCGGTGGCGACCGGCACCGGACCCGGCGTCGTGCCCATCGGCGGCCCGCTGCCCGGCATGGTCATGCGCGTCCTGGACGAGCGGATGCGGCCCGTCCCCGTCGGCGCGGTCGGCGAACTGTACGTCGGCGGCACCGGAGTCGCCCGCGGCTATGTCGGCCGCCCCGGCCTGACCGCCGAGAAGTTCCTGCCCGACCCGTACGGGCCCGCCGGAACCCGCCTCTACCGCACCGGGGACCTGGCACGCTGGCTCGACGGCGGCGCCGTGGAGTTCCTCGGCCGCATCGACGACCAGGTCAAGATCCGCGGCTACCGGGTGGAGACCGGCGAGATCCGCGCGGTCCTGCTCGACCACCCCGGCGTCGCCGACGCGGTCGTCGTGCCCGTTGGCAGCGGCGCCCGGGTCCGGCTCGCCGCCTACTTCACCGCCGTCCCCGGCGGCGACGCGGACGCCGCATCCCTCGCCGCCCACAGCGCCCTGCTGCTGCCTCCGTACATGGTCCCGGGCAGCTTCACCGAGCTGGAGCGCATCCCGCTCAACCCGAACGGCAAGGTCGACCGGCGCGCCCTGCCCGAGCCGGCGGCGGCCGAACGACCGCGGCGCGCGCGCCCCGCCAACCCCGTCGAGGAGCGCCTCATCGACATCTGGCGCGACGCCTGTGGGATCGAGACCGGCCTCGACGACAACTTCTTCCACGCCGGTGGAAATTCGATCCTCGCGATCCGGCTCATCGCCGCGATCCAGACCGACTTCGAGATCACCCTGCCCGTACGCGCCGTGTTCGAGGGCCCGACCGTCGCCGAACTGGCGCAGACGATCGAGGACCGGATCCGCGCGGAGATCGCCGAGATGTCCGACTCCGAAGTGATGGCGGACTCGATGCTGCTGAAGGAGCAGAACGCATGAGCACCGAGGAAGCAACCACCGCCGTGCCCGCCCCGTCGGGCGCCTCGCTCCGCGACGAACTGCTGCGCCGCCGCCTGGCCGGCCGCCGCGGCGCCCGCCGCGACGAGATCACCCGTGCCGACCGCAGCGCCCCTCTGGCGCTCAGCGCCGGCCAGCAGCAGATGTGGTTCCTCAACCGCCTGGAGCCGGACAGCACCGAGTATCTGGTGCCGCTGGTGCTGCGGCTTCGCGGCACCCTCGACGCCGCCGCCCTCGGCCGCGCCTTCGAGACGGTCGCCGCCCGCCACGAGATCCTGCGCACCCGGTACGCCTTCGAGAACGGCGGCCCGGTCCAGGTCGTGGACGCGCCCGGCGCCCGCACGCTGCCGCTGCCGGTCGTCCCGCTCATCGAGGCATCGGCCGCCGAGCGCGAGCGGAAGGCCACCGAGGTGCTGCGCGAGCAGCTCGCCACCGGCTTCGACCTGGCCACCGAGTGGCCGGTGCGCGGCACGCTGCTGCGCCTCGCCGACGACGACCACATCCTGGCCTTCGTCTTCCACCACATCGCCTGCGACGCCTGGTCCACCCGCGTCTTCGGCGGCGAACTCAGCGCCTTGTACGCCGCGTTCGTCTCCGGCCACGAGGCTCAGCTGCCGCCGCTCACCCTCCAGTACGCCGACTACGCGGCCTGGCAGCGGCAGCAGCTCGCCGGCCCCGGCGCCGAGGCTCACCTCGACTACTGGCGCGAGCGCCTGGCCGGCGTCGAGGCGACCGACCTGCCGACCGATCGGCCGCGCCCGGCCGTCCGCGACCACGCGGGCGCCGACCTGGACTTCGAGCTGCCCGACGGGCTCGCCGACCGGGTCCGAGAAGCCGCGCTGAACCACGACACCACGCCGTTCACCGTGCTGCTCACCGCCTACCAGATGCTGATCGCCCGCTACACCGGAAAGCGGGACGTGACCGTCGGAACCGTCGTCTCCGGGCGCGGCCGCCCCGAGCTCCAGCAGCTCATCGGCTACGGCATCAACACCCTCGTCATGCGCGCCGGGTGGGACGGTCAGGCCACGTTCGGCGGCCTCGTCGCATCCGGTCGCCGGCACATCCTGGACGCCTTCGACCACCAGCAGGTGCCGTTCGCGCAGCTGGTCGACGAGCTCCAGCCGGAGCGCGACCAGTCCCGCACCCCCCTCTACCAGGTCGCCTTCACCCTGCACGAGTGGCGCCTGGACTCCTTCGAGCTGCCCGGCCTCACGGTGGACCCGTTCGGTGACAGCGACGGCATCGCCAAGTGCGACCTCGCCCTCCAGGTGCAGGAGCTGCCCGACGGCTCTTTCAGGGCCCGCTTCCAGTACGCCATCGCCCTCTTCGACCAGAGCACGGTCCGCCGCCTCGCCGGCAACTTCGTGCGCCTGCTCGACCACGTCCTGAACGCCCCGGACACCCCCCTGGCCGCCATCGACATCCTCAGCGAGGCCGAGCGCGCCATCGTCACCGGCGCTCTGGACGGCCACCGCACCACCGAGCCGGTCACTTCTCTCGCTCATGAGTTGTTCGAGGCGTGGGTGGTGGGGTCGCCGGGGTCGGTGGCGGTGGTGGCGGGTGGGTTGTCGTTGTCGTATGGGGAGGTGAATGAGCGGGCGAACCGGTTGGCG
>NZ_JBVKCA010000026.1:0-122306 GCF_055656965.1 Streptomyces sp. NPDC111656 | reverse complement strand
GCCCGGTTACATTCCGAACCCGGAAGCTAAGCCTCACAGCGCCGATGGTACTGCAGGGGGGACCCTGTGGGAGAGTAGGACGCCGCCGAACTCATATTAAAAGAGCTGGTCCCCGAACTTCGGTTCGGGGACCAGCTCTTTTTTGTTGTCCGACACTTTGCGTTCACTTTGCGCGACAAGCATCCGCGGCATGGGTACAGCTGCAATGCTCAGGGCCGCGGGCGTCGGAGTCGGCGACGAGGTCATCGTGCCGGCGTTCGGGAACGTCGAGGTCGCGGAGGCCGTGACCCAGGTCGGTGCGTCGGCCGTCTTCGCCGACATAGACCCGGTGACGTACTGCCTTGACGCCGGCGCCGTCGAGGAGGCCGTGACCCCGCGGTCGACCGCTGTCGTCGTCGTACACCGCTTCGGTCGGTCGGCCGACATGGTGCGGCTGCGGGACGTCGGGCAGCGGCACGGGCTTCTGGTGCTGGAACTGGGCGAGTCCGAGGCGCCGTACGACGAGATCGCGCAGCGCAGGGAGCGGGCCGCCTATCTCGACGGGCGGCTGAG
This sequence comes from Streptomyces sp. NPDC111656, assembly GCF_055656965.1. Taxonomy (NCBI): domain Bacteria; kingdom Bacillati; phylum Actinomycetota; class Actinomycetes; order Kitasatosporales; family Streptomycetaceae; genus Streptomyces; species Streptomyces sp. NPDC111656. The sequence continues at coordinate 121,754 of NZ_JBVKCA010000026.1, read as the reverse complement.
CGGAGTGCGCACGCCGGACGGCGGCGACGGACACACGTACCAGCAGTACATCGTGCGCGTGCCCGGCAATGGTCGGCCGGACCGGGACGCCTTCGCACGGGCCGTACGGGCCAAGGGAGTTGAATGCCGGGTGCCGGTGAAGACGCCCGTGCACCGGCTGCCCGGGTTCCGTCGGGGCGTGCACCTCCCGGAGACGGAGCGGGCCGCCGACGAGACCCTCGCGCTGCCCGTGGACGCGTCGTTGACGAAGCGGGAGATGCAGCGGATCGTCTCCGCGTGCAATGCGCTCGGCGGATTGCTGCAGCCCGCCTTCTGATCCGTCGGGACTGGTTGGGAGCACGCCGCTGTTCGGGGTATGATCTATTTCGTTGCCGCGAGGGAAACCTCGAAAGGGCGACCGGCCCCCCTAGCTCAGTCGGCAGAGCGTCTCCATGGTAAGGAGAAGGTCAACGGTTCGATTCCGTTGGGGGGCTCCAGCAGAAAAGGCCTCCGCCCTCACGGGCGGGGGCCTTTCTCATGTCCCGGAGTCGAGCTCCGACCTCAGTCCCGGTGAAGACCCGGCACCCGCATAGCCAGAATCGCCATGTCGTCGGACGGGGCGTCGGAGGCGAAGCGCTCGACCGCGCGCATGATGCGGGCGGCCACCGCTCCCGCCGTGAGGCCCGTACACGTGGTGAGGACGTCCGTGAGGCCGTCGTCGCCCAACATGCGGGTGCCCTCACGGCGTTCAGTGACACCGTCCGTCACACACAGCAGCACGTCGCCCGGGTCGAGGGTGATGGTCTGCTCGTACAGCTCCAGGTCCTCCATGACACCGAGGAGCGGCTGCGGTTCGGCGGCCGCCTCCACGGTGCCGTCCTGGCGCAGGCGGAGCGGGAGCGGGTGGCCCGCGCAGACCACCTTCAGCATGGCGCTGCCGTCCTCCTGGGGCCACAACTCGCCGTACAGCAGGGTCAGGAAGCGGCTGCGGGCGCCCTCGTCCAGGATCGCTGAGTTCAGGCGTTCCAGGACCGCCGGGCCGCCGAAGCCCTCGCGGGCCAGGAGGCGCAGGGCGTGCCGGGCGAGGCCCGTGACCGCCGCCGCCTCCGGGCCCGTACCGCAGACGTCGCCGATGGCGAAGCCGTAGACGCCGTCACGGATCGGGAAGAGGTCGTAGAAGTCGCCGCCGACCTCGTTGCCCTCGCCGGCCGCGCGGTAGATGACCTCGACCTCGACGCCGTCGATGTGCGGGAGGTCGGGCGGCAGGAGGCTGCGCTGGAGGGACTGACTGATGGCCGTGCGCTCCGAGTACAGGCGGGCGTTGTCGAGGGCCAGGGCGGCCCTGCGGGACAGGTCCTCGGCCAGTTCCAGGATTTCCTGGCGGAAGTGTTCGTCGGAGGGCTTGCCGAGCGTGAGCATGCCGATGACGCGGTTGCGGGCCACCAGGGGCAGGACGACGGTCTCGCCGCCGACCGCCGCGGCGGTCGCCAGGGTCGTACCGATGCCGGAGGCGACGGAGGCGGGCGCGCCGAGGCCCAGGCTGCGCATGGAGGTGCGCAGAGCCGCCTGGTGGGCCGCCTCGCCCGGGGCCGCCCAGACGCGGGCGCCGGGGGTGGGGACCGGGTCCGGTGGGGCGATCTTCGAGAGCAGGGCCTTGAGACCGTCGATGCGTTCCTCGTCCTCGTGCAGGACGTACGAGAGGTATGGGTCCGAGGCCTGGTCGGCGATCGTGTAGACCGCGCACCAGGTGGCGAGGGTCGGGACCGTCATCTGGGCCATGAGGGCGAGGGTCTGGTCGCGGTCCAGGGTGCCGGCGAGCAGGTCGGAGGCCTCGACGAGGAAGCTCAGCGAGCCGCGGCGCAGGCGTTCCAGCTCGCCCAGGCGGGCCGATTCCACCGCGAGCGCGATGCGGTCGGCGGCGAACTGGAGGCGCAGGGCCTCCTCGTTGGAGTAGCGGGAGGGCCCCTCGGCCGCGACACCGAGGGAGCCGGTGAGGCGGCCCTCGACCTTCAACGGAACCGTGACGACCGAGCGCATGCCGGTGCCGGCCAGCAGCGGTACGGCGCCGGGGACGACCGTCAGGTCCTCGTGGACGGCGGGCATGCGGGCCGAGCCGTAGCGGCCGGGGCCCGCCTCGACGGGGACGCGGGCGAAGCGCTGGCGGGCGGAGGGCAGGCCCGTCGAGGCTCGTACCTCCAACTCCGTCTCGTCGTCGGTCGCGAGGAGCAGGAACGCGGAGTCGCCGTCGAGCATGTCGCGGGCGCGCTCCACCGTGCGCTGGAGGAGGCCGTCCAGGTCGTCCGGGGCGGGGGAGCCGATGAAGACCTCGAAGGGGTCCGTGGCCTGGCCCTCGGAGCTGGTCGTCGTGTCGGTGGCCGACGCCCGCAACGGGGTCTGCAGGACGGCGCGTTCGTGGTCCCGTACGAGGAGGCAGACCGTGGAGGGTTCGCCGCCCGTGTCGCGTACGCGGAGGTGGGAGGCGTAGACCGGGATCACGCGGCCGCTGGCGCCCCGGAGTCCGTAGGTGCCCTCCCAGCGCGAGAGTTGGAGGGCCTCGACGATGCCGGTGCTGGTGCCCGGGGTGTGCGGCCAGGCGGCGAGGTCGGTGAGGGGCTTGCCGATGACCTGTTCGGCGGCGTACCCGAAGAGGTCCTCCGCGTCCTCGTTCCAGGCGGAGATGGCGCCGACACGGTCGATCTGGATCACCGCGACGCGGACGCGGCCGTCGGCGAGCGGAAGGAGGTCGGCGGGGAGGGAGGGGCCCGCGGTGCGGGTGCCGACCGGGCGATCGGGGAGGTCGAGGTGGAACCAGACCTGCTTGTGCGTGGGGGAGTAGTCGACGCCCCAGCGGCCGGCCAGGGCGGCGCACAACTGGAGTCCGCGTCCGCCTTCGCGGTCGGGGCTGCCCATGTTCACAGCCGTCGCCTGGAGTGGAATTTCACGTTCCGGGTAGCGGTCTGCCACCTCGATGCGTACGCCTTCGTCGCTGCGCAGACACAGAACGTCCGCGGAGGTGCCCGCATGCACAACAGCATTGGTGACGAGTTCGCTGGTCAGGACCACCGCGTCGTCGACGATGTCGGCGAAGCCCCAACCCTGGAGGGTGTCGCGGACGAAGGATCTGGCGGTCGCGACCGATCGCCCGACGGGATCGAAACTGGCGGCCGCGCGCGCGGTGATCACAGCACTCCTTGTCCGGTTGTCGGCGTGGAGGGCCCCGTGGTCGACCCGCTCCTGCCGGGGCAGTGCCTGGTTCCCCGTCGGCCGAGGATCCTGGGGCTGTCCCCCAGGATGCAGTCCGGTGGTCATGGTGCGGTGCCCCTCCGATGCCTGCCCGCTCGTTCTTGTGCCACCGCCCAGGCCGGACAAACCGGTGTGGCTGGACAGCCGCATGCAAGGTTACTTACCTTCGCCGTCCATGCGGATGCCGGTCACCAGTGTTTCCGTCGGGAGAGGGGCAGAGTTTCCGTTCGGACAGGTGCCTGTGTTTCCGTCCTGACGAGGCTGTGCCCGCCTCCGGGCGGTGTGCGGACGATGTGCGAAGCTGCCGAACTGTTATGGCCTGGTTCAGCCGGGGTGAAACACTGGGCAAGCTCCAGTGAGAAGGTCGGACAGGCTGAGAGCCTGCCGGTTCGCCGAGCAAGTAGTACCTGAGCACGAGCAGTAGTACCCGAGCAAGCAGTACCCGAGTACGCCGAGCAGTAATGGTCGACCCTTGCGGGAGGGACACAGTGGAGTCTGGCGCAGCGACGCGGGGCGGTAAGACGCGCGCGGAAGACGGACAGTCCCTGAACAACCGGCGCACACCACGCAATGGCACCACCGAGGTGGATACGGCTGCCCTGAACAGGCTGCTGACGGCCCTGGTGTCGATGCGGGACGGCAATTTCCGCAAGCGCCTCACGGTCTCCGGTGATGGCGTGATGTCGGAGATCGCGGCTGTCTTCAACGAGGTGGCGGACCGGAATCTGCATCTGACGGGTGAGCTGTCGCGGGTGCGGCGGGTGGTCGGGCGTGAGGGAAAGCTCACGGAGCGGCTGGAGTCGGGCGCCTGCGAGGGTTCCTGGGGTGCCGCGATCGACGCGTCGAACGCGCTCGTCGACGACCTCGTACGACCGGTCTCCGAGGTCGGCCGGGTGCTGTCCGCGGTGGCGGAGGGCGATCTGTCGCCGCGTATGGAGCTGCGGGCGCAGGCGGCGGACGGCAACGGGCATCCGCTGCGCGGGGAGTTCCTGAAGGTCGGACGGACGGTCAACAACCTGGTTGACCAGCTGTCGACGTTCACCGACGAGGTCACGCGGGTGGCCAGTGAGGTGGGCACCGAGGGCAAGCTGGGCGGGCAGGCCCGGGTGCGCGGAATGTCCGGTTCGTGGAAGGACCTCACGGATTCGGTCAACACCATGGCGTACCGGCTGACGGCTCAGGTACGTGACATCGCTCTCGTGACGACGGCGGTCGCGAAGGGCGACTTGTCCCGGAAGGTCACGGTTCATGTGGCCGGCGAGATGCTGGAGCTGAAGAACACCGTCAACACGATGGTGGATCAGTTGTCCTCGTTCTCCTCCGAGGTGACGCGCGTCGCCCGCGAGGTGGGCACCGAGGGCGAGCTCGGCGGCCAGGCGCAGGTGCCCGGTGTGGCCGGTGTGTGGAAGGACCTCACCGATTCGGTGAACCTGATGGCCGGCAACCTCACGGCCCAGGTGCGCGGGATCGCGCAGGTGACGACGGCGGTCGCGAGCGGTGACCTGTCGCAGAAGGTGACCGTTTCCGCACGCGGCGAGGTCGCGCAGCTCGCCGAGACGATCAACCAGATGACCGAGACGCTGCGGACGTTCGCGGACGAGGTCACGCGTGTGGCCAACGAGGTCGGTGGCGAGGGGCGGCTGGGCGGGCAGGCGAACGTGCCGGGCGCGGCGGGGACGTGGAAGGACCTGACGGACTCCGTCAACACGGTGTTCCGCAACCTCACGACCCAGGTGCGGGACATCGCCGCGGTGACGACGGCGGTCGCCAACGGTGATCTGTCGCAGAAGGTCACCGTCGACGTGGCCGGCGAGATGCTGGAGCTGAAGAACACCGTCAACACGATGGTCGACCAGCTGTCGTCGTTCGGTGTCGAGGTCACGCGCGTGGCGCGCGAGGTCGGTGTCGAGGGTGAACTGGGCGGCCAGGCGCAGGTGCCGGGTGTGGCCGGTACGTGGAAGGACCTCACCGACTCCGTCAACACGGCGTTCCGGAACCTGACGGGTCAGGTCCGCAACATCGCGCAGGTGACGACGGCGGTCGCGAACGGTGATCTGTCGCAGAAGGTGACGGTCGACGTCTCCGGAGAGATGCTCCAGCTGAAGAACACCGTGAACACGATGGTGGACCAGCTGTCCTCGTTCGCCGACCAGGTGACGCGGATGGCCCGGGACGTGGGCACGGAGGGCCGCCTCGGCGGTCAGGCCCGCGTGGACGGCGTGTCCGGTACGTGGAAGGAACTCACCGACTCCGTCAACTTCATGGCGGGGAACCTGACCTCGCAGGTACGGCAGATCGCCCAGGTCACCACGGCGGTGGCGCGGGGTGACCTGTCGCAGAAGATCGACGTGGACGCGCGCGGCGAGATCCTGGAGCTGAAGAACACCATCAACACGATGGTCGACCAGCTCTCCGCCTTCGCGGACCAGGTGACGCGGGTGGCCCGCGAGGTGGGTACGGAGGGCCGGCTCGGCGGTCAGGCGCAGGTGCCCGGCGTCGCCGGTGTGTGGCGCGACCTGACGGACTCCGTGAACGGCATGGCGGGCAACCTCACCGCCCAGGTGCGCAACATCGCGCAGGTCGCGACCGCGGTGGCGCGGGGTGACCTGTCGCAGAAGATCGACGTGGACGCGCGCGGCGAGATCCTGGAGCTGAAGAACACCCTCAACACGATGGTGGACCAGCTCTCGAACTTCGCCGAGCAGGTGACGCGGGTGGCCCGTGAGGTGGGCACGGAGGGCATGCTCGGCGGTCAGGCCGAGGTGCAGGGTGTCTCCGGCACCTGGAAGGACCTCACGCAGTCCGTGAACTTCATGGCGAACAACCTGACCATCCAGGTCCGTAACATCGCCGAGGTCACGACGGCGGTCGCCATGGGCGACCTGTCGAAGAAGATCACCGTCGACGCCAAGGGCGAGATCCTCGAACTCGTCACCACCGTGAACACGATGGTGGACCAGCTGTCGTCCTTCGCCGAGCAGGTGACTCGAGTGGCCCGCGAGGTGGGCACCGAGGGCATCCTGGGCGGCCAGGCGCACGCGTCGGGCGTCACGGGCATCTGGAAGGACCTCACCGACAACGTCAACCTGATGGCCAACAACCTGACCATGCAGGTGCGCAACATCTCCCAGGTCGCCGCGGCCGTCGCCAACGGCGATCTGACCCGTACGGTGACGATCGAGGCGCGCGGCGAGGTCGCGCAGCTCGCCGACACCTTCAACACCATGGTGAAGACGCTGAGTTCGTTCGCCGACCAGGTCACCAAGGTGGCCCGCGAGGTGGGCACGGACGGCATCCTCGGCGGGCAGGCGCACGTCCCGGGTGTGGCCGGTACGTGGAAGGACCTCACCGAGTCCGTGAACGGGATGGCGTCCAACCTGACCGGTCAGGTGCGCAACATCGCGATGGTCACCACGGCCATCGCCAAGGGCGACCTCACCAAGAAGATCGACATCGACGCGCGCGGCGAGATCCTGGAGCTGAAGACCACCATCAACACGATGGTCGACCAGCTGTCGTCCTTCGCCGAGGAGGTCACCCGAGTCGCCCGCGAGGTGGGTACCGAGGGGCAACTGGGCGGCCAGGCACGCGTACGTGACGTCGACGGCACCTGGCGCGACCTCACCGAGTCGGTGAACGAGATGGCCGGGAACCTGACCCGGCAGGTGCGTGCCATCGCGCGCGTGGCGACCGCGGTGACCCGCGGCGACCTGAACCTGAAGATCGACGTGGACGCCTCGGGCGAGATCCAGGAACTTCAGGACTACATCAACAAGATGATCGCCAACCTGCGCGACACCACCATCGCCAACAAGGAGCAGGACTGGCTCAAGGGCAACCTCGCCCGTATCTCCGCGCTGATGCAGGGGCGCCGCGACCTCGACGACGTGGCCTCGCTGATCATGAGTGAGCTGACGCCGGTGGTCTCCGCCCAGCACGGCGCGTTCTTCCTCTCCATGCCGCTGGTCGACGGCAAGGAGGCGGGCAACGACGAGGACGCGTACGAGCTGCGCATGCTCGGCTCGTACGGCTACTCGATGGGCTCCATGCCGACGTCGTTCCGGCCCGGTGAGGCGCTGATCGGGACGGCGGCGCAGGAGAAGCGCACGATCCTGGTGGAGAACGCGCCGAGCGGTTATCTGAAGATCTCGTCCGGGCTCGGCGAGGCGCCCCCGGCGCAGGTGATCGTTCTTCCGGTGCTCTTCGAGGGGACCGTGCTGGGCGTGATCGAGCTGGCGTCCTTCACGCCGTTCACGCAGATCCAGAAGGACTTCCTGAACCAGATCGCCGAGATGATCGCGACGAGCGTCAACACCATCTCCGTCAACACCAAGACGGAGGTGCTGCTGAAGCAGTCGCAGGAGCTGACCGAGCAACTCCAGGAGCGGTCAGCCGAGTTGGAGAACCGGCAGAAGGCCCTCCAGGACTCCAACGCCCAGCTGGAGGAGAAGGCCGAACAGCTCGCCCAGCAGAACCGCGACATCGAGGTCAAGAACACCGAGATCGAGGAGGCGCGGCAGGTCCTGGAGGAGCGTGCCGAGCAGCTCGCGGTCTCCATGCGCTACAAGAGCGAGTTCCTGGCGAACATGTCGCACGAGCTGCGGACGCCGCTCAACTCCCTGCTGATCCTCGCGAAGTTGCTCGCCGACAACGCCGAGTCGAACCTGACTCCCAAGCAGGTCGAGTTCGCGGAAACGATCCACGGTGCGGGTTCCGACCTGCTCCAGCTGATCAACGACATCCTCGATCTGTCGAAGGTCGAGGCGGGCAAGATGGACGTCTCGCCGACCCGCATCGCGCTGGTCCAACTCGTGGACTACGTAGAGGCCACTTTCCGTCCGCTGACCGCGGAGAAGGGCCTCGACTTCTCCGTCCGGGTGTCGCCGGAACTGCCCGCCACGCTGCACACCGACGAGCAGCGCCTCCTTCAGGTGCTGCGCAACCTGCTCTCCAACGCGGTGAAGTTCACCGACTCCGGAGCGGTCGAGTTGGTGATCAGGCCCGCCGGCGCGGATGTCCCGGTGGCGATCCGGGAGCAGCTCCTGGAGACGGGTTCGCTGCGGGACGCGGACGCCGGTCTGATCGCGTTCTCGGTGACCGACACCGGCATCGGGATCGCCGCCAGCAAGATGCGGGTGATTTTCGAGGCCTTCAAGCAGGCGGACGGTACGACGAGCAGGAAGTACGGCGGTACGGGTCTGGGGCTGTCCATCTCGCGGGAGATCGCGCGTCTGCTCGGCGGTGAGATCCACGCCCAGAGCGAGCCAGGACGCGGTTCGACGTTCACGCTGTATTTGCCGCTGCACCCGAGCGAATTGCCCCCGCAGGGCTACGGGCAGCTCGCGCCCGCTCTGGAGGCCGGGGAGCTGCTTGCCTCGGAGGCGGAGCTGTCCGGGGTCGACATCGAGACGCCGGCCGAGGTGAAGTCGTACCAGGACACGCAGAACGGGCCCGCCGCGCTCTTCAGGCGGCGCCGCAGGGCGCTGCCCGTGACCGAGCAGCGCCCGGGGCTGCCGGGGCTGAACGGGGCCGCCGGTGCCTCTCAGGAGCAGTGGGCGAGTGGGGGTCAGCAGGAGGCGGCGCCGCAGCCGCGCCGAGGCATCCGGTTCGAGGGCGAGAAGGTACTGATCGTCGACGACGACATCCGCAACGTGTTCGCGCTCACCAGCGTCCTGGAGCAGCACGGCCTGTCGGTGCTGTACGCCGAGAACGGCCGTGAGGGTATCGAGGTGCTGGAGCAGCACGACGACGTGACGGTCGTCCTGATGGACATCATGATGCCCGAGATGGACGGCTACGCCACGACGACGGCGATTCGCCGGATGCCGCAGTTCGCCGGGCTGCCGATCATCGCGCTCACGGCCAAGGCGATGAAGGGCGACCGGGAGAAGGCCATCGAGTCCGGCGCGTCCGACTACGTCACCAAGCCGGTCGATCCCGACCATCTGCTCTCCGTGATGGAGCAGTGGATGCGCGAGGAGTGAGCGGGATGGGTGTCGCCGGGTGGTGCGGGCGGCCGGGAAGCCGGGCTGTGCGTGCCGAGTCGGCGGCGCGGGGCGCCCGACGTCGTATAACTGACGGTGGCCGAAGCCGTGTAGAAGTGCGGGATTCGGGGAACCTTCTGGTCTCCCGCTACGTTTCTGCTACGTGCACAGTGACATCGCGGTGACAGGGTGTGGCGACAGGCGGGGTGCGGCTACCATGACCGGCACAAGGACGGGCGACGCAAGGGAGTCGTCCTCTGGGGCGGCGCCCGGTGCACTGCCGGGGCGAGGAGGGCGGGCCATGGTGCAGAAGGCCAAGATCCTTCTGGTCGATGACCGGCCGGAGAATCTGCTGGCGCTGGAGGCGATCCTCTCCGCGCTCGATCAGACACTGGTACGGGCATCGTCCGGAGAGGAAGCGCTCAAAGCGCTACTGACCGACGACTTCGCGGTCATTCTGCTGGACGTCCAGATGCCTGGAATGGACGGTTTCGAAACCGCGGCGCACATCAAGCGGCGTGAACGGACTCGGGACATCCCGATCATCTTCCTCACGGCGATCAACCACGGCCCGCACCACACCTTCCGGGGGTACGCGGCGGGTGCGGTGGATTACATCTCCAAGCCGTTCGACCCATGGGTGCTGCGCGCGAAGGTCTCGGTCTTCGTCGAGCTCTACATGAAGAACTGCCAACTGCGCGAGCAGGCAGCGCTGCTGCGGCTGCAGCTGGAGGGCGGCGGCAAGACGGCGCTCGGCTCGGCCAAGGAGCCGGCCGGTCTCCTCGCCGAACTCTCCGCGCGGCTCGCGGCCGTTGAGGAGCAGGCCGAGGCGCTGTCCAAACAGCTCGACGACGACTCGGCGGACGCGGCGGCGGTGGCGACCGCGGCCCATCTCGAACGCAAACTCACGGGACTGCGCCGGGCGCTGGACGCGCTCGAGCCGGGCACGGGAAGCGGCGCACCGTCGGTGCCGTCGCAGAACTGACCTCCGAGGAGGCCGTCGTTCGCGGTGAGCGCGCGTCAGTTCTGGTCCCTGGTGCGGGCGACACGAACGGGTGAAGCAGTAGGCACACGTGTCCGCTGTCGTCTCCACCGGTAACCTCACACTCATGGCCTCACGTCAGTCCGCAGCCAAGAAGCCGCCCGCGAAGAAGGCGGCCGCTCCGACGAAGGCTGCGGCGAAGAAGGCCCCCGCGAAAAAGGCAGCCACCAAGAAGGCGCCCGCCAAGAAGGTCGCGGCGAAGAAGGCCCCACCCGCGTCGGCGCCCAACCCCACCGCGGGCGTGTACAAGCTCGTACGCGCCGTGTGGCTGGGCCTCGCGCACGCCGTCGGCGCGATGTTCCGCGGCATAGGTCGGGGCGCGAAGGGGCTCGACCCGGCGCATCGCAAGGACGGGCTCGCGCTGCTGCTGATCGGGATCGCGCTGATCGTCGCGGCGGGCACGTGGTCCAACCTGCACGGTCCCGTCGGTGACCTCGTCGAGATGCTGGTGACGGGTGCCTTCGGCCGCCTCGACCTGCTGGTGCCGGTACTGCTCGCGGTCATCGCCGCCCGCTTCATCCTGCATCCCGAGAGGCCGGAGGCCAACGGGCGCATCGTGATCGGCCTGTCCGCGCTCGTCATCGGCGTGCTCGGCCAGGTCCACATCGCCTGCGGGGCGCCCGCGCGCAGCGACGGCATGCAGGCGATAAGGGACGCGGGCGGGCTCATCGGCTGGGCGGCGTCGACGCCGCTGACGTACATGATGGGCGACGTCCTCGCGGTGCCGCTGCTCGTGCTGCTCACGATCTTCGGCCTGCTGGTCGTCACGGCGACCCCCGTCAACGCGATCCCGCAGCGGCTGCGGCTGCTCGGGCAGAAGCTGGGCGTCGTCCAGGCCGATCCCGACGAGGACGCCTACGGCGAGGACGACGAGCGCTACGACGAGCAGTGGCGTGAGGCGCTTCCCGCCCGCTCCCGGCGGCGTTCACGCGCCCCTGAGGGACACGACGCGGAGAGCGCCGAGGAGGAGGCGCTCACCAGGCGCCGCGGCCGTCCCCGGCGGCCCGGTGTCCAACAGCCCGACATGAGCCGGCCCATGGACGCGGTGGACGTCGCCGCGGCCGCCGCCGCCGCGCTCGACGGCGCCGTGCTGCACGGGATGCCGCCCTCCCCGCTGGTCGCCGATCTGACGCAGGGCGTCACGGCGGAGCGTGACGGCTACGAGGAGACGACCCCGGTGCCGGCCGCGCGCGCCAAGGCCGTCCCGGGCGCCAAGCGGCCCAAGCAGGAGGCCCTGTCCGTCGAGTCCGTCGTGCCCGACCTCACCAAGTCCGCGCCCGACGCGCCCCGCGACCTGCCCCCGCGCGCGGAGCAGCTCCAGTTGTCCGGCGACATCACCTACTCCTTGCCGTCGCTCGACCTCCTGGAGCGTGGCGGGCCCGGCAAGACGCGCAGCGCCGCCAATGACGCGGTGGTCGCCTCGCTCCAGAACGTCTTCATGGAGTTCAAGGTCGACGCCGCAGTCACCGGCTTCACGCGTGGTCCGACGGTCACGCGCTACGAGGTCGAGCTCGGCCCCGCCGTGAAGGTCGAGCGGATCACGGCGCTCACCAAGAACATCGCGTACGCCGTCGCAAGCCCCGACGTGCGGATCATCAGTCCGATCCCCGGCAAGTCGGCGGTCGGCATCGAGATCCCCAACACCGACCGCGAGATGGTCAACCTCGGGGACGTGCTGCGCCTCGCGGACGCGGCCGAGGACGACCACCCGATGCTGGTCGCGCTCGGCAAGGACGTCGAGGGCGGCTATGTGATGGCCAACCTGGCGAAGATGCCGCACGTGCTCGTCGCCGGAGCCACCGGTTCCGGTAAGTCCTCGTGCATTAACTGCCTGATTACGTCCGTCATGGTCCGGGCGACCCCCGAGGACGTCCGGATGGTCCTCGTCGACCCCAAGCGGGTCGAGTTGACGGCGTACGAGGGCATCCCGCACCTGATCACGCCGATCATCACCAACCCGAAGCGGGCCGCCGAGGCGCTGCAGTGGGTCGTACGGGAGATGGATCTGCGCTACGACGACCTCGCGGCGTTCGGCTACCGGCACATCGACGACTTCAACGAGGCCATCAGGAACGGCAAGGTGAAGCTGCCCGAGGGCAGCGAGCGCGAGCTGACGCCGTACCCGTATCTGCTGGTGATCGTCGACGAGCTCGCCGACCTGATGATGGTCGCCCCGCGCGACGTCGAGGACGCGATCGTGCGCATCACGCAGCTCGCGCGTGCGGCCGGCATCCACCTGGTGCTCGCCACCCAGCGGCCGTCCGTGGACGTCGTCACCGGTCTGATCAAGGCGAACGTGCCGTCCAGACTCGCCTTCGCCACGTCGTCGCTGGCGGACTCGCGCGTCATCCTCGACCAGCCGGGTGCCGAAAAGCTGATCGGCAAGGGCGACGGGCTCTTCCTGCCGATGGGGGCCAACAAGCCCACCCGTATGCAGGGTGCCTTCGTCACCGAGGACGAGGTCGCGGCCATCGTGCAGCACTGCAAGGACCAGATGGCGCCGGTCTTCCGGGACGACGTCACCGTGGGCACCAAGCAGAAGAAGGAGATCGACGAGGACATCGGTGACGACCTCGACCTGCTGTGCGCCGCCGCCGAACTGGTCGTCACCTCGCAGTTCGGGTCCACCTCGATGCTCCAGCGCAAGCTGCGGGTCGGCTTCGCCAAGGCCGGGCGGCTGATGGACCTCATGGAGTCCCGCGGCATCGTCGGGCCCAGCGAGGGCTCCAAGGCGCGTGATGTTCTCGTGAAGGCCGACGAGCTGGATGGAGTGCTCGCCGTGATTCGTGGGGAAGCTGAAGCGTAGAGCTTTTGGCGGAGGAAAACAGGACAGGTCGGTCACCGTACGGGTGAGATCTCGGTGGCTCGGTCATGGCGCGGACGGTTCGCTCCGTGACATGTGGATATTCGAACGTGACTCACCCGTAAGGGAAAGACGGGCAACCGTTTCCCTTCGTCGTACGTCAAGTTGAGCGAGGGGACAGGTCCCTGTCCCAACATCAGGGTGACCGGCCATTCTGATGGCGTACAAAGTCCCACCGCCCGGTTGCCCCACCCTTTCATACCCCCCCTAAACTGAACCTCCAGCACAGGTGGCTACACGCTCGAAAGGCGCCCCCGTGTCCATCGGCAACTTCCCTGACGGCAACTCCCCCGAAGACGAGCGCCCGTTCGACGAATATCGCGAAGAAGGCCTCTCGGTCGGTCGTTCCCTGCGGCAGGCTCGCATCGAGGCAGGACTGACCGTTGACGACGTCAGCAACGCCACCCGGGTCCGTATCGCCATCGTGCAAGCGATCGAGCAGGACGACTTCGCCCCCTGCGGCGGTGACGTGTACGCGCGCGGCCACATCCGGACGCTGGCCCGGGCCGTGCACATCGATCCGGCCCCGCTGCTCGCCCGCTACGACGCCGAACACGGCGGGCGACCCGCGCCCACCCCCGCCGCCCCGATGTTCGAGGCGGAACGGATCCGTCCCGAGCGCCGCGGGCCGAACTGGACCGCCGCCATGGTCGCGGCGATCGTCGCCGTGATCGGCTTCGTCGGGTTCACCGTGGTCAAGGGCAGCGGTGGGAGCGACGCGAAGTCGTCGGTCGCCGAGGGCTCCACACCGACCGCCAGTACGTCCACCACCTCGGCCAGTCCCAAGATCAGCAAGCCCGCCGACCCGAAGCCCGAGCCCACCGACAGCGCCATCGCGGCGGCCCCGCAGGACAAGGTGACCGTCCAGGTGAGCGCCCCCGACGGGCGCAGCTGGATCTCCGCCAAGGACCACAACGGTCGGCTCCTCTTCGACGGTCTGCTCAAGCAGGGCGAGTCCAAGACCTTCCAGGACAAGACGAAGATCGACCTGGTTCTCGGCGACGCGGGCGCCATCAAGCTGTACGTGAACGGCAAGAAGATCGACGACCAGTTCCAGCCCGGCCAGGTCGAGCGACTGACGTACACGAAGGGCGACCCCGTCGTCGGATGACTTCGGACGGCCGTGAGGGTCGCACAAAGGGCTCACGAAACGGGCGCACCAAGGGCGCACCGCACAGGCGGGTACGGGGTTGGCCAAGATCGGCCAACCCCGTCGACGTGGGCTGTCAGTGAGACAAAGTAGTCTTGAGCCCATGCCTGAACGCCGTACCGTCGCACTCGTCACCCTTGGCTGCGCCCGTAACGAGGTGGACTCGGAGGAGCTCGCAGGCCGCTTGGAGGCGGACGGCTGGCAACTCGTGGAGGACGCCGAAGAAGCGGACGTCGCCGTCGTCAACACCTGTGGCTTCGTCGAAGCCGCCAAGAAGGACTCCGTCGACGCCCTCCTGGAAGCCAATGACCTCAAGGGGCATGGCAGAACCCAGGCCGTCGTGGCGGTGGGCTGCATGGCCGAGCGGTACGGCAAGGAGCTCGCCGAGGCCCTCCCCGAGGCCGACGGCGTGCTCGGCTTCGATGACTACGCGGACATCTCGGACCGCCTCCAGACCATCCTGAACGGCGGCATCCACGCCTCCCACACCCCCCGTGACCGGCGCAAGCTGCTGCCGATCAGCCCCGCCGAGCGGCAGAGCGCGGGCGAGGAGGTGGCCCTTCCCGGCCACGGCGCGCCCTCGGACCTCCCGGAGGGCGTCGCCCCGGTCTCCGGCCCGCGTGCGCCTCTGCGTCGCCGCCTGGACGGCTCCCCGGTGGCCTCGGTGAAGCTCGCCTCCGGCTGCGACCGGCGCTGCTCCTTCTGCGCCATCCCGTCCTTCCGCGGCTCCTTCATCTCGCGCCGCCCCAGCGACGTACTGAACGAGACCCGCTGGCTGGCCGAGCAGGGCGTCAAGGAGATCATGCTGGTCTCCGAGAACAACACCTCGTACGGCAAGGACCTGGGCGACATCCGCCTCCTGGAGACCATGCTGCCCGAGCTCGCCGAGATCGACGGCATCGAGCGCGTGCGCGTGAGCTACCTCCAGCCCGCCGAGATGCGCCCCGGGCTCATCGACGTGCTGACCTCCACGCCGAACATCGCGCCCTACTTCGACCTGTCCTTCCAGCACTCCGCCCCCGACGTGCTGCGCGCGATGCGACGCTTCGGCGACACGGACCGCTTCCTGGAGCTGCTCGACACCATCCGCTCCAAGGCCCCGCAGGCCGGCGTGCGGTCCAACTTCATCGTGGGCTTCCCCGGCGAGACCGAGGCCGACCTCGCGGAGCTGGAGCGCTTCCTCACGGGTGCACGCCTCGACGCCATCGGCGTCTTCGGCTACTCCGACGAGGACGGCACGGAAGCGGCGACGTACGAGAACAAGCTCGACCAGGACGTGGTCGACGAGCGCCTCGCGCGCGTGTCCCGGCTCGCCGAGGAGCTGGTCGCGCAGCGCGCCGAGGAGCGCGTCGGTGAGACCCTCCACGTGCTCGTCGAGTCGGTCGGCTCCGCCGACGGGGAGGAGTGGGGTGCGGTCGGCCGTGCCGCGCACCAGGCGCCCGAGACCGACGGGCAGGTGCAGTTCACAAGCGGCGAAGGTCTGACGGTGGGCCGTATCGTCGAGGCCAAGGTGGTCGGTACGGAAGGTGTCGACCTGGTGGCCGAGCCGCTCCTGGGCTCGCTCCCGTGTACTGAGGAGGCGGCCAGATGACCGGAGCCCCGGCGTCCGCGGCGGGCGGCTCCCCCAGCGCGAACGGCGCGGCGGGCGCTCCCGGCGTTCCCGGGGGCTCCAAGCCGGCGCGGGGCGGGAAGCTGGGCGCTGTGGCCGTCAATCAGGCCAGCCTCTGGAACATCGCGAACATCCTGACCATGATCCGGCTCGTCCTGGTGCCGGGTTTCGTGGCGCTGATGCTGGCCGACGGCGGGTACGACCCCGCGTGGCGTGCCTGGGCGTGGGCGGCCTTCGCCGTCGCCATGATCACCGACATCTTCGACGGGCACCTGGCGCGTACGTACGACCTGGTCACCGACTTCGGGAAGATCGCCGACCCCATCGCCGACAAGGCGATCATGGGTGCGGCGCTGGTCTGCCTGTCCTACCTCGGTGATCTGCCGTGGTGGGTGACGGGAGTGATCCTCGGGCGCGAGCTCGGGATCACCCTGATGCGCTTCCTGGTGATCCGCTACGGGGTCATTCCGGCCAGCCGCGGCGGCAAGCTGAAGACCCTCGCACAGGGAACCGCGGTCGGGATGTACGTCCTGGCGCTGACGGGGCCGCTGGCCACCCTGAGGTTCTGGGTGATGGCCGTGGCGGTCGTCCTGACCGTCGTCACCGGACTCGACTACGTGAGACAGGCCATTGTGCTGCGCAGGAGCGGGATCGCCGAGCGGCAGGCGGCGGTCGAGGAGGCAGAACGGTGAGTTCTGCGGCCGCCGAAGTGCTGCGACTACTCAAGGTGAGGGGCGAGACGCTCGCCGTCGCCGAGTCGCTGACCGGTGGTCTGGTGGCGGCGGAGATCACCGCGACGCCCGGGGCCTCCCAGGCCTTCCGGGGCTCCGTGACGGCGTATGCCACCGAACTCAAGCGCGAACTGCTGGGTGTCGACGCCACTCTGTTGGCCGAGCGTGGTGCGGTGGATCCGCAGGTCGCGGCCCAGATGGCGGCCGGGGTGCGCAAGGCGCTGGGCGCGGACTGGGGGATCGCGACCACTGGTGTCGCGGGACCCGAACCCCAGGACGGGCAGCCGGTCGGGACGGTTTTCGTGGCCGTCGACGGGCCGTCCCGAGCATCTTTTCGTACTGCTGGCGGCGGGAAAGTGATACCGCTGCGGTTGAACGGCGACCGGGCGGAAATCCGTATGGAGAGTGTACGGAGCGTACTCGCACTGCTCCTGAAGGAGCTGGCGGGCGAACAGACCGGGAATGAGCGGGCACAGGATACGGAACAGAACGGGGGGTTTTGATGTTTGCAGCCCTGAGTGAACACGACATCGCTCCCCGCACGGCCGCGGCGCAAGGCGGTACGGTGGGGCGTGAAGGATGCGGCTACGCGGTCCGAGGAGGGAGCCACCGATGATTCTGCTCCGTCGCCTGCTTGGTGACGTGCTGCGTCGGCAGCGCCAGCGCCAGGGCCGTACTCTGCGCGAAGTCTCCTCGTCCGCCCGAGTTTCACTCGGCTATCTCTCCGAGGTGGAGCGGGGGCAGAAGGAGGCATCCTCCGAGCTGCTCTCCGCCATCTGCGACGCGCTGGACGTACGGATGTCCGAGCTCATGCGGGAAGTGAGCGACGAGCTCGCTCTCGCCGAGCTGGCCCAGTCTGCAGCGGCCACCGAGCCGGTGCCCACACCGGTGCGCCGTCCGATGCTGAATTCCGTATCGGTCACCGGCGTACCACCGGAACGGGTCACCATCAAGGCGCCAGCCGAGGCGGTCGACGTCGTCGCCGCCTGACGCTCACGAGTTCACGCTCATGAGCTGAGCACGCTTGTGAAAGCCCCGGCCGGGGCTGCTCCAGGGGAAGCCTGGAGCGGTTTCGGCCGGGGCTTTCGCTGTCTCCGGGTCCACTCGCTCCAGGTGACCCGAATTGTGCGTATATGCCATGGTTGATGAGATCGTGATGGATGAGGCCGTTGTTGTTGATGAGGCCGAGTGGATCGGAGAATCCCGATGTACGTCGTGAAGAGCCCGTTGTCCGACGCGGATCTTAGGACCGTGTCCGGCGCCCTCCAGGGAGCGCTGGTCGACCTGGTGGATCTCTCCTTGGTGGCGAAGCAGGTCCACTGGAACGTGGTCGGACCGCGTTTCCGCTCCATCCACCTCCAGCTCGACGAGGTCGTGGACACCGCGCGGCTGCACTCCGACACGGTGGCGGAGCGCGCCGCGACACTCGGAGTCCCGCCCGACGGACGGGCCGCGACCGTGGCCACCACCAGCGGTATCGGCGTGACGCCCGAGGGCTGGATCAAGGACACCGACGCCGTGGGGGAGCTCGTGGACGCGCTGAGCGCGGTGATCAGCCGGATGCGGGTGCGGGTGGATGCGACGGGCGAAGCCGATCCGGTGAGTCAGGACATCTTCATCCAGATCACCGCCGACCTCGAGAAGCATCACTGGATGTTCCAGGCGGAGAACGGGTGACGCCCGGAGGCGGGCGGCTCACGGTGGTGGCCGCGGGGCGCCATGGCCGGCTTCGGATGTGCCTTGGGTGCGCCTCTGTGCCGTTGGTGCGCCCTGCCGGTGGGTGAGAGCGCGGGTCTAGCTTCGGGCTGGAGGTGGACACCATGGCAGGGCGGATAGCGCGCTGGGGGGCAGCGCTGGGGCTCGGTGCGCTGTGGTGGTGGGGCGTCCTCCGGCTCGCGCTGGCGCCCGACGCCGGGGCGCTGGAAGGGGCGGTCGCGGCCGGGGGGTGGGGGTTGAGCCTGCTGCCGGTGCACTGCGTGCCGAAGGCGGGGGTCGTTTGCGCCGGGGCGCACGGGCGGCGGGAGGGGTGGCTACGGCGTGGGGCGCGTGGGGGGCGCGAGCCGGGGGCTTCGTAGGGGCGGGGCGCTCGGTGGTGGAGGGGGTGGGGGACGGGTACGGCGCGTTTGGGGACGCGTGGTGCCTGGGGCTCGGCGCGGGAGGGGGCTGAGCTTTTAGAGGGGGCGGGTGCAGGGGGGAGATGCCGCAGGGCGGATGTCCGGGGGTGGCGGTGTGGGGGTGCTGCTGGGTTGCTGGGGGCGGCGTGGGGGTGCTGCTGGGGCTACCAAGGCATCGCTACGCCGCCGTTCGGGCGCAGGATCTGCCCCGTCGTGAACGCCGAGGCGTCGGAGGCCAGATGCAGCACGGCGTGGGCGATGTCCTCGGGTTCGCCGACCCGGCCGAGCGGCGACAGCCGGGCCATGACCGCTTCGGTGCGTGCCTGGGCGTCCCCGTGACGGTCGGTCATCGGTGTACGTGTCCAGCCGGGCGCGACCGCATTGACACGGATGCCGTGCGGGCCGATCTCGGTCGCCAGGGTCTTCGTCAGCTGCACGACGGCCGCCTTCGACGCGCCGTAGCAGAGCAGGCCGGGGCCGCCGGTGTCGATGGCGCCGGACGCCATCGTGATGATGCTCCCGCGGACGCTCTTCGCGATCATGAGGCGGGCGGCCTCCTGGCAGGCGTACAGCACGCCCTTGAAGTTGACTCCCAGCACGCGGTCGAGGTCCTCGTCGCGGGTCTCCAGGACCGGGCTGCTGTGCATGATCCCGGCGACCGCCGCCATGACGTCGAGCCGTTCGCAGGACGCGACGGCCTGCCGGAGCTGCGCACGGTCGCTGACGTCGAGCGGATGTGTGTGGGCCGTACCGCCCTGGGCCTTGATGAGAGTCGCCGTCTCGTGCAGGCCCTGCGGGTCCCGGTCCGCGCAGTGGACGGCGGCCCCCGCCTCCGCCAGCAGGACGGCTGACGCGCGGCCGATCCCGCTGGCGGCGCCGGTGACGAATGCGGTGCGTCCGGTGAGGTCGTACGCCTTGACGGGCATGTAGGGACGGTACGAGGGTTTCTGACGGGTCGTCAATTAGTCGTACGGCGAGGAGTTGCAGGGCGAGGAGTTGTACGGCGGGGAGAGTTACGGGAGGGGCCGGCGCTCGGAGGGCGGGATACGGCCCGGGGGCGGAGTCGGGCCCGTCTGGCACGCCGGGCACCAGTACGTGGGGCGCTCTCGGGAGCCGTCGCCCTGGTCGCCCCGGCGGATCGAGGTGCCGCAGCGCAGACAGGGGCGGGGCGCGCGGCCGTACACGAAGAGGTTCTGGTCGCGGCGGCCGGTGGTGATGCGGGTCGGGCGGTCGCGGTTGGTCTCCAGGAGCTTCTTGGCCAGGGCCGGGAGCAGGGTGGCGCGATCGGCGGGAAGCTCACCGACGGGCAGCCAGGGGGTGACCTTGAGGAGGAAGCACAGCTCGCTCTTGTAGACATTGCCGATCCCGGCGAGGTTGCGCTGGTCGAGGAGGGCCTCGCCGAGGGGGCGGGCGGGGTCTTGGAGGAGGTTATCCAAGGCGCTGTCGGGGTTCCAGTCCGGGCCGAGGAGGTCGGGGCCGAGGTGGCCGACGGCGCGGTCCTCGTCCGTGGTGCGGAGCAACTCCAGGACGGGGAGCCGGTAGCCGACGGCCGTGCGGTCCGCGGTGCCGAGGATGGCCCGGATCTGGTGGGCGGGGCCGCCGCTCCAGCGCCGGCCGTTCGCGTACACCTTCCAGGAGCCGTCCATCCGCAGATGCGAGTGCAGGGTCAGGCCGCCCTCGATCCGGGTGAGGAGGTGCTTGCCGCGCGGGGTGACGTCCAGGACGGTGCGGCCGGTGAGGTCGGCGGTGGCGTACTTGGGCACCCGTAGATCGGAGCGGGTCAGCACCTTGCCCGCGAGGGCGGTGTGCAGCCGCCTCGCGGCTTGCCAGACGGTGTCTCCTTCGGGCATGGGTTCCAGGGTGGCACGAGTGGGGGTGGGGGTGGGGGTGCGGCGGGGCGGGGTGGGGTGCGGGTACGTGGGGGTCGAGTGGGTGGGGTGCTCAGGCGCGCAGGCGCAGGCCGCGGGGGGTCGCGATGAAGCCGGCGCCTTCCAGGAGGGTGCCGAACGGGGATGTCAGGGCGGAGGCGCCGTTGACGCGCTCCACCGTGACCGTGCCGAGGGAGCCCGCGCGGGCGGCCGCGGCGAGGGCTTCGGCGGCGGCACGCAGACGGGCGTCCTCCATGACCGAGCCGTCCGGGTCCGAGGGCCAGGCCAGCAGGGTCTTGCCGCCGCGCTCCATGTACAGCGTCAGCTCGCCGTCGACGAGCACCACCAGGGAGCCCGCCTTACGGCCCGGCTTGTGCCCGGCGCCGGTGGGGGGCTCGGGCCAGGAAAGGGCCGCGCCGTACGCGTTCGCGGGGTCGGCGGCGGCCAGGATCACGGCTTGGGAGGTGGCCCGGGACGAGGAACGGGCGCGGAACCGGTTGGGGGAGAGCGCGGGGTCGCTCGCGAAGCCGTGGCCGTCGGCGAAGGCGGAGTCCTCGGTCTCGGGGAAACCCAGGGGACTCGTCGCGTCGAGGTCGAGGTCGAGGTCGTCGGGGAAGGCGTGGGTGTGCGCGGGGTCGCGGCCGTCGGGGAAACCGTTGGTGCGGGGGCGGTCGGGGGTGTTCGGAAAACCGGGGGTGGCTCGGAAACCGGGCGGCCCCGGGAAGGTGTCCCCCGGGAAGCCCCGGGGGTCCTGGGCGGTCAGGGATTCGCCCCGGTCCCGTGCGTTCGCCGCCGCGCGCAGGCGGTCCACCGCTCCGTCCATCGCGAACTGGGCGGCGCCCAGTCCTTCCACCACGTAACCCCGGCGGGCCTGGCCGCTGTCCTCGAACGCGGACAGGATGCGGTAGACGGCGGAGAAGCCGCCCTCGACCCCTTCCGCGGCGACGGCGCCCCGGGTCACCACGCCGTGCCGGTCGAGCAGTGTGCGGGCCAGGGCGTGGGCGCGCACGGTGGCGTCGGGCTCACGGGCGGGCAGCAGCGACCAGCGGCCGGCCACCGTCGGCGGGCCCGTACGGGACTGGGGGCGTGCGGCGCCGGTCAGGGAGCCGTAGCGGCCGCGCGGGACCGTGCGTTTGGCGCGGTGTGCCGTGGACCCGGCGGTGCGACCCGAACCCAGGAGCGCGCGCATCGGTGCGAGCGTGTCGTTCGTGAGCCGACCGGACCAGGCCAGGTCCCAGATCGTGTCGGCGAGTTGGGGATCGGTGGCGTCGGGGTGGGTGGTGGCGCGGACCTGGTCGGCGATCTGACGGAAGAACAGGCCGTAGCCCCCGGAGAGGGCGTCCAGCACCGACTGGTGCAGGGCGGTCAGCTCCAGGGGGCGCGGGTGCGGGAGGAGCAGCGGAGCCGCGTCCGCGAGATAGAGCGAGACCCAGCCGTCCTTGCCCGGCAGCGCGCCGGCCCCGGCCCAGACCACCTCTCCGGCGGCCGTGAGTTCGTCGAGCAGCGCGGGGGCGTAACCGGAGACGCGGGAGGGCAGCACCAGCTTCTCCAGGGCCGAGGCGGGCACCGAGGCGCCCTGCAACTGCTCGATGGCGCGCACCAGTCCGTCGATGCCGCGCAGCCCGTGCCCGCTGTCGACGTGCTGCCACTGCGGCAGGAACTGTGCGAGCGCGGCGGGCGGCACCGGCTCCAACTCGTGGCGCAGGGCCGCGAGCGAACGCCGCCGCAGTCTGCGCAGCACGGCCGCGTCGCACCACTCCTGGCCGATGCCCGCCGGATGGAACTCCCCCTGGACGACGCGACCGTTCGCCGCGAGGCGTTGCAGTGCTCCGTCCGTGACGGCCGTGCCGAGACCGAAGCGGGCGGCGGCGGTGGTGGAGGTGAACGGGCCGTGGGTGCGTGCGTAGCGTGCGAGGAGGTCGCCGAGCGGGTCCTTGACCGGCTCCGTGAAGGCCTCGGGGACGCCGACGGGCAGCGCCGTGCCCAAAGCGTCCCGCAGGCGGCCGGCGTCCTCGATGGCCGCCCAGTGGTCGGCGCCGGCGATACGGACCTTGATGGCGCGGCGGGCGGCCGCCAGCTCCTCGGCCCACCGCGGTTCGGCGCCGCGCTCGGCCAGGTCGGCATCCGTGAGCGGGCCCAGCAGGCGCAGCAGGTCGGCGACGCCTTCGGCGTCCTTGACCCGGCGGTCCTCGGTGAGCCACTGGAGCTCCCGCTCCAGCTCGGCCAGGACCTCGGCGTCGAGCAGCTCGCGCAGCTCGGCCTGGCCCAGGAGCTCGGCCAGCAGGCGGGAGTCCAGGGACAGGGCGGCGGCGCGCCGCTCGGCGAGCGGGGAGTCGCCCTCGTACAGGAACTGGGCGACGTATCCGAACAGGAGGGAGCGGGCGAAGGGGGAGGGCTCGGGCGTGGTGACCTCGACGAGCCGCACCTTGCGGGACTCGATGTCGCCCATCAGCTCGGTGAGCCCGGGGACGTCGAAGACGTCCTGGAGGCATTCGCGGACCGCCTCCAGGACGATCGGGAACGATCCGAACTCGCTGGCCACCTGGAGCAGTTGGGCGGCGCGCTGCCGCTGCTGCCACAGCGGGGTGCGCTTTCCCGGGCTGCGGCGCGGCAGCAGCAGCGCGCGGGCCGCGCACTCGCGGAACCGGGCCGCGAACAGCGCCGAACCGCCCACCTGGTCGGTGACGATCTGGTCGACCTCGCCCTTGTCGAAGGCGACGTCCGCCGCGCCGACGGGCGCCTGCTCCGTGTCGTACTCCGTGCCCAGCTTCATGGGCTCCTGGTCGAGCAGGTCCAGGCCCATCACGTCGGCGTCGGGCAGGCGCAGGACGATGCCGTCGTCGGCGTGCATGACCTGGGCGTCCATGCCGTAGCGCTCGGCGAGCCGGGCGCCCAGCGCGAGCGCCCAGGGGGCGTGCACCTGGGCGCCGAAGGGGGAGTGCACGACCACCCGCCAGTCGCCCAGCTCGTCACGGAACCGCTCGACGACGATCGTGCGGTCGTCCGGGACGTGCCCGCACGCCTCGCGCTGCTCGGTGAGGTACGACAGCACGTTGTCGGCGGCCCAGGCGTCCAGTCCCGCGGCCAGCAGCCGCAGACGGGCGTCGTCCTTGGGGAGCGACCCCACCTCGCGGAGGAACGCGCCGACCGCCCGGCCGAGCTCGAGAGGGCGGCCGAGCTGGTCGCCCTTCCAGAAGGGGAGCCGGCCCGGGACACCGGGGGCGGGGGAGACCAGGACGCGGTCGCGGGTGATGTCCTCGATGCGCCAGGAACTCGTGCCGAGCGTGAAGACGTCCCCGACGCGGGACTCGTAGACCATCTCCTCGTCGAGCTCACCGACCCGGCCGCCGCCCTTCTTGGGGTCGGATCCCGCGAGGAAGACCCCGAACAGCCCGCGGTCGGGGATGGTCCCGCCGGAGGTGACGGCGAGGCGCTGAGCGCCGGGGCGGCCCGTGATCGTACCCGCGACGCGGTCCCACACCACGCGGGGCCTGAGCTCCGCGAAGGCGTCGGACGGATAGCGGCCCGCGAGCATGTCGAGCACGGCCGTGAACGCCGACTCGGGCAGCGAGGCGAAGGGCGCCGCCCGGCGGACCGTGGCGAGCAGGTCGTCGACCTGCCAGGCGTCGAGTGCGGTCATGGCCACGAGCTGCTGCGCCAGCACGTCCAAGGGGTTGGCGGGGACCCGCAGGGACTCGATGGAGCCGGTGCGCATCCGCTCGGTGACCACCGCCGCCTGGACCAGGTCGCCGCGGTACTTGGGGAAGACGACGCCGGTGGACACCGCGCCGACCTGGTGGCCCGCGCGGCCCACGCGCTGGAGGCCGGACGCCACGGAGGGCGGTGACTCGACCTGGACGACGAGGTCGACCGCGCCCATGTCGATGCCGAGTTCGAGGCTGGAGGTGGCGACCACGGCGGGCAGGCGCCCCGCCTTCAGGTCCTCCTCGACCAGCGCCCGCTGCTCCTTGGACACCGAGCCGTGGTGGGCCCGCGCGATGACGGGCGGCGCCCCCTGGGCCGCGCCGGAGCCCCCCATCAGCTGGGCCGGGGCGTGCGCCTCTGCCAGGGGCTCACCCGTCGCCCGCTCGTACGCGATCTCGTTCAGCCGGTTGCACAGGCGCTCCGCCAGGCGGCGGGAGTTGGCGAACACGATCGTGGAGCGGTGGGACTGGACGAGGTCGGCGATCCGCTCCTCGACATGAGGCCAGATGGAGGGCTTCTCCGCGCCCTCGTTGCCGTCGGCGACCGGGGAGCCGCCCAACTCGCCCAGGTCCTCGACCGGGACGACCACGGAGAGGTCGAATTCCTTGCCCGACGGCGGTTGGACGATCTCCACCTTGCGGCGGGGCGAGAGATAGCGCGCCACCTCGTCCACCGGACGCACCGTCGCGGAGAGGCCGATGCGGCGCGCAGGCTTGGGCAGCAGCTCGTCCAGGCGCTCCAGGGTGAGCGCGAGATGGGCGCCGCGCTTGGTGCCCGCGACCGCGTGCACCTCGTCCAGGATCACCGTCTCGATACCGGTCAGCGCGTCGCGCGTCGCCGACGTCAGCATCAGGAACAGCGACTCGGGGGTCGTGATCAGGATGTCCGGGGGGCGGGTGGCCAGCGCGCGGCGCTCGGCGGCGGGGGTGTCGCCGGAGCGGATGCCGACCTTCACCTCGGGCTCGGGCAGCCCGAGGCGCACCGACTCCTGCCGGATGCCGGTCAGCGGGCTGCGCAGATTCCGCTCCACGTCCACCGCGAGGGCCTTGAGCGGTGATACGTACAGCACCCGGCAGCGCTTCCTGGGGTCGGCCGGGGGCGGGGTCGAGGCCAGCTGGTCGAGCGCGGCGAGGAACGCGGCCAGGGTCTTGCCGGAGCCGGTCGGGGCGACCACCAGCACGTCCGAGCCCTCGCCGATGGCCTTCCACGCGCCGGCCTGTGCCGCAGTGGGCGCGGAGAAGGCCCCCGTGAACCAGCCGCGGGTCGCGGGTGAGAAGCCGTCCAGGGCTCGGTGTGCGGAGCTGACCATGCGTCCATCCTGCACCCGGCCACTGACAATCGCTTTGACCTGCGAGAACGCGTCCGCTGGGGGCGATGCGCCTTCTGGCGGTGGTGGGTCGGGGCCGGGCCGGGGGTATCCGTCCTCGGTCGGGCGCGGAATCGGTCGATCACCGACTTGGCGGCGTTGACGCGCCAGCCGCTGCGGGCGGACACCCCCGCCCCGTCCCCGTCCCCTTCCGCGAGTGCGCGGCCGCGGGCTGGTGGGAGTGCCTTCCGTGGCCCCTCGGCGAGGGCGTGGCGGAGAAGTGGCGGAGAATGGAGGCGTGACAGGTTCAGGGCAGGAGCGGGCGCGGCACTGGCGGTACGCGGAGCTGCCGGGTGTCGATCTGTTGCGGGCGCGGTTCGTCGAGAAGATCTTTGTGCGGCACACCCATGAGAACTTCGTGATCGCCGCCATATCCGACGGTGTCGAGGTCTTCCACCACGGCGGCGCCGACCAGTACGCGGGTCCGGGGGCGCTCGCGCTGGTCAACCCCGACACCCCGCACACGGGGCGGGCGGGTGTTCCCGAGGGCTGGCGGTACGGGGCGGTGTACCCCTCGCCCGAGCTGGTGGCGGAGATCGCCGCGGAGACCACCACGATGCGTGGAACCCCCGGATTCGTCAGCCCCGTGCTCGACGATCCGTACGCGGCGGGTCTGGTTCACGAAGTGCTTCGGGCTGCCGAGGAGGGCAACGCGCTCGCGGCCGACACGCTGCTACGGGTCGCGGTGACCCGGCTGCTGCGTCTGAACGGGGGTCCGCTGCCGCAGCGGGGTGTGCACACCGCGGGCGCCCGTGTCGCCGCACGCGCGCGTGCCGTGCTGGAGGAGCGGATGGCCGAGCCTCCGACCCTGGAACGGCTCGCCGCCGACCTCGGCACCAGCTCGTTCGCCCTGCTGCGCGCGTTCCGTGAGACCTACGGCATGCCGCCCCACACCTGGCTGACCGACGCCCGGGTACGCCGGGCACGCCACCTCCTGGACGCCGGTTCCGCGCCCGCCGAGGCGGCCGTCGCTGTCGGCTTCACCGACCAGCCCCACCTCAACCGTCACTTCACCCGGATCGTGGGCGTGCCTCCGGGCGCCTACCAGCGCGAGCGCAAGAACGTACAAGACGGCGACGGGCGGCCGTACCTACCGTCCGGGGTGTGGCAGAACAGACAGCTCTCGCAGACATACGCAGTGAAGAAGGCGGCGGAAAACCCGACGCGGCCGTCGTCCGGGACGCCCTGGGAGTCGGGGTCGCCGTCGGATTGTCCGGTTTCGCCTTCGGAGTGACCTCGGCCGGCAGCGGGCTCACCGTGCTGCAGACCTGCGCGCTCAGCCTCCTGGTGTTCACCGGTGCCTCGCAGTTCGCGCTCGTGGGCGCGCTCGCAGGCGGCGGCAATCCGCTCACGGCGGCCGCGGGCGCATTCTTCCTCGGTGTGCGCAACGCGTTCTACGGACTGCGGCTGTCACAACTGCTGGCCCTCCCGCGCGCGGTACGCCCGTTCGCCGCGCAGTGGGTCATCGACGAGACCACGGCCGTCGCGCTCGCCCAGCCCACCCGCCGCAGTGTCCGGATCGGCTTCACCGTCACCGGGCTCACCCTGTACGTGCTGTGGAACCTCACCACGCTGCTGGGCGCCGTGGGGGCCGAGGCCATCGGGGACACCGACGCGTGGGGGCTGGACGCCGCCGGGCCCGCCGTCTTCCTCGCGCTGCTCGCACCGATGCTGAAGACCACCACGGAGCGCGCGGTCGCCGGTGCCGCGGTTCTTCTGGGGCTCGGTCTGCTGCCTGTGCTGCCCGCCGGAGTCCCCGTCCTGGTGGCGGCGCTGGCCGCTCCCGCCGCCCTCTACGTAGAGGGGCGACGCGCTCCGAAGCCCGCCGGTCGTATGAAGGCCGACAACGACGCACCAAGGGACGACCGTTGAACATCTGGATCGCGATCGGGGCGACCGCCGTCGGCTGCTACGCCGTCAAGCTCATCGGCCTGCTGGTCCCCGTCGGCGTCCTGGAGCGGCCGCTCGTCAAGCGCCTCGCCGCCCTGCTGCCCGTCGCCCTCCTGGCCGCGCTCACGGCTCAGCAGACCTTCGCCGACGGGCGCGTCCTGGTCGTGGACGCGAAGGTCGCAGGACTCGCCGCGGCCGCCGTCGCCCTGCTCCTGCGCGCCCCCTTCCTGCTCGTGATCGGCGCGGCCGTGGTCGTGACGGCGGGAGCGCGGGCGCTGACAGGCTGACGCCCGGTACACGGACGGCCCGCACACGTGTGTGCGGGCCGGGAACCGGCGCGGTCGCTCAGCCGATGGGCCGCCCGTACGCCCGTAAGGTGCGCAGGGCCTCGATCGTCACCATGGGGCGGCACTCCAGGGCGGTACCCGGTGCCCACTGGCGCCAGCGGATCGGCCAGCCGCCGTCCTCACGCTGCTCGCCCGCCAGGAAGTCGAGCGAGCGCGCCATCTCCTCGTCGGTGAACCATGCGCGCGCGAGCGACCCCGGGGTCTTCGCGTAGTCGTGCGGGAAGTGGTGCTCGTCCGGCGCGTATCCGGGTGCCACCGGAAACGCCTCCAGGTGCGCCGGGTCCAGTGCCGCGAGCCGGTGCTCGCGCACCAGGCGGCCCAGCCGGTCGGCGGCGGCCTCCGCGCGCGGGCGGTCGGGGGCGGAGTCCAGGAAGGCCACGGCCGCCTCGATCTCGTACGGGTGGGACTTGTCCAGGGACTCGACCGCCCGCCAGCAGAAGTCGGTGGCCCGGAACAGCCAGGCGTGCCACACCTCGTTGCGGTGCAGCAGGCCCACCACGGGCCCGGTGGCAAGGAGTTCACTCGGTGGGTCGTCGACGACGGGCACGAAAGGAGCGTGCGGATAGCCACGCTGACTGGGATGGATCGCCGGCAGTGCGCCGTCTGCCGTCGACACCGAGGTCAAGTAGCGGCACACGCGCTCCACGCGCTGTCCGCCGCACCGCCCGATCGAGTCGAGGACGCGCAGCGCGTGCTCGGTGTGCAGCGGCTGGCTGACCGGGCCGCGGAGATCGGGTTCGAGCGCGTGACCGTATCCCTCGTCGTCGTTGTGGTAGGCGGCCAGCGCGGTCTCCACCGCGTCGGCGGCGCCGACGTCGCTGTTCAGGAAGTGGTACGCGAAACGGCGCTGCTCCAGCACGCGTGCGGTGAGCCAGATGAAGTGCTCGGCGCGCGAGAGCGGGGTGTGCGCCGGGGGCGTCGGGGGGAGTGGGGATGCTCCTGATTCGGCCATGTCTCAGACCGTAGGACGGAAAGCGGTCTCGGCAAGGGGTCCCGGCTCGGGCCCACTCTCAGGGGCGGGATACTGGAGTCATGCGGTTGACGGTCTTCTGGCAGCGGATGGCGGATCACTTCGGTGAGGCGTACGCCGACACCTTCGCGCGCGATCATGTGATGACGGACCTCGGTGGACGGACCGTGCACGAGGCGCTGAACGCCGGCTGGGAGGCCAAGGACGTGTGGCGCGTGGTGTGCGCGACCATGAACGTTCCGTACGAAAACCGCTGACGGACCCCGAAGATCCGGGGCCGGGCACAGATTGTCGGTGGAGTGGGCGAGACTTGCCCCGTGGCCCCGACAGACGAGACCGCGCAGGTCGACCAGCAGACATCCCCCTTCGGCACGACGCCGCCCACTCCGCCCCCGGGCGGGGACGCCCCCGGGCAGGGCGCGCGCATGCCGCGCTGGCTGCCGCGCGCGATGGTGCTAGCGCTCACCCTCGTCGCCCTGTTCCAACTGGGCAGTTGGGCGTTCCACCAGCTCATCGGGCTGTTGATCAACATTCTGATCGCGTTCTTCCTGGCGCTCGCCATCGAGCCCGCGGTGAGCTGGATGGCCTCGTACGGTATGCGCCGGGGGCTGGCCACCTTCCTCGTCTTCTTCGGTCTGCTGATCGCGACAGCCGGGTTCATCACGTTGCTCGGCTCGATGCTCGCGGGTCAGATCATCAAGATGATCGAGGGCTTTCCCGAGTACCTGGACTCGGTGATCAACTGGATCAACTCGAGTTTCCACACCCACGTGAGACGGGTGGACGTCCAGGACAGCCTGGTGCACTCCGACTGGCTGCGGAAGTACGTGCAGAACAGCGCGACCGGCGTCCTGGACGTGTCCGCGCAGGTGCTCGGCGGTCTCTTCAAGCTGCTGACGATCACGCTGTTCTCGTTCTACTTCGCGGCCGACGGGCCCCGGCTGCGGCGCGCGTTGTGCTCCGTGCTGCCGCCCGCGCGACAGGCCGAGGTGCTGCGCGCGTGGGAGATAGCCGTCGACAAGACCGGTGGCTATCTGTACTCGCGCGGTCTGATGGCGCTGATCTCGGGCATCGCGCACTACATCCTGCTGCAGGCCCTGGGCGTGCCCTACGCTCCCGTGCTCGCGGTCTGGGTGGGTCTGGTCTCGCAGTTCATCCCCACCATCGGCACGTATCTCGCCGGCGCCCTGCCGATGCTGATCGCCTTCACCATCGACCCCTGGTACGCGTTGTGGGTACTGATCTTCGTCGTGGTCTACCAGCAGTTCGAGAACTACGTGCTGCAGCCCAAGCTGACCGCCAAGACCGTGGACATCCACCCCGCGGTCGCCTTCGGCTCGGTCATCGCGGGCACCGCCCTCCTCGGGGCCGTCGGCGCCCTGATCGCCATCCCCGCGGTCGCCACCCTCCAGGCCTTCCTGGGGGCCTATGTGAAGCGGTACGACGTCACGGACGACCCCCGGGTGCACGGTCACCGGACCAGGAGGTCGCCCTCCTTCCGCGCCCGCCTGCGGGGGCTGCTCGGCCGCTGAGGTCGATGAGGTTCACCAGGGTTCACCAGGTGAGGGCCGCCCACACTCCGGCGCCCAGGACCGCCGCCGCGTAGCAGCCGACCGCCGCGTGGACGACCCGCCGCCGTGTCCGGTCGCTCCATGGAGTGTGCGACAGCAGCCAGGCCAGCGCGGGCAGGACCAGCACGGCGTGCAGGCTCACTCCGTGCAACGGCTTGAGCGGGGCCGTCGAGTGGTACGCCGCCTCCTGGTGACCGGTGCGGGTGAGGACGACCCCGCGCGCGATCATCGCGGCGCCCGACGCCAGCGCGACGAGCAGGATCGCGAACCCGGAGCGCAGCGCGAGCGGCATCCCCAGGGGGCCCGTGGGCCGGTTCCGGAAGGAGGCCACCGCGAACACGGTGAGCAGCATCACGAGAACCCCGCCGCCCACCGCGAGCGTCATCGACACCGCCGTGTCGAAGCCGGTCTCCATGTTGAGGTGCGAGGGCACCCGGCGCCACGCCTGAAGGGTGATTCCGCCCACCTCCACGACACAGTCGGCGGCGAACACGACGAGCAGCGCCGAGCGCAGACGCGTTCCGGCCCGCAGATACGACGTGACCCACGTGATCGCGATCAGTGTCAGTCCGAAGGAGAGCCCGAACGTGACGGGCTTGCGCCAGGAGACGGGGCCGTCCCAGGGGCCGCCGTCCACGGTGAAGACGACCAGGTGCGCCAGCCCGGAGAGCACCAGCACGGCGCCGGTCATGTGGCAGAGCCGTTCGGTGGGACGCACTCCGCGCCACGCCCCACGCCACACGGGGCGCACCGGAGACGGTCGTGCCGGTGGGGCGACGGCGGTGGTCACGGCGGGAGCGGGGGTTCCGCTGCGGCTCTCCATGAGGTCCAAGCTTCGACGGCCAGGGCCCCGAGGTCGTCGTACGGCCGAAGAATCCGGTGGTACGCCCCGTGGAGTAGGCGGGGACCCCGGCCGTTGTCGGTCCGCGAACGTAGGCTCGGAGGTGCCGCGTGGTGCCCGCGTGGTGCGCTTGACACCAAAATCGAACATCCATTCTTATGGAATCTCCGGCTGGGCTCTCGGCGGGGATTTCGGCAGGGTTTTCACAGAGATGTACCCGAGTTATCCACAGGCTGGACGGGCGTCGAGGCGCATTGTCAGTGGCAGGCGTTAGCGTCTTTGACGTGAAGCGATCGACTCAAGCAAACCGGGTGGAACCCATGGCAGGTACGGACCGCGAGAAGGCGCTCGACGCCGCGCTCGCACAGATTGAACGGCAATTCGGCAAGGGCGCGGTGATGCGCCTGGGTGAGCGGCCGAACGAGCCCATCGAGGTCATCCCCACCGGGTCGACCGCGCTCGACGTGGCCCTCGGTGTCGGCGGCCTGCCGCGCGGCCGAGTGGTGGAGGTGTACGGCCCGGAGTCCTCCGGTAAGACGACGCTGACGCTGCACGCGGTGGCGAACGCGCAGAAGGCCGGCGGCCAGGTGGCCTTCGTGGACGCCGAGCACGCCCTCGACCCCGAGTACGCGAAGAAGCTCGGTGTCGACATCGACAACCTGATCCTGTCCCAGCCGGACAACGGCGAGCAGGCGCTGGAAATCGTGGACATGCTCGTCCGCTCAGGCGCGCTCGACCTGATCGTCATCGACTCCGTCGCCGCCCTGGTGCCGCGCGCGGAGATCGAGGGCGAGATGGGCGACTCGCACGTGGGTCTGCAGGCCCGTCTGATGAGCCAGGCCCTGCGGAAGATCACCAGCGCGCTCAACCAGTCGAAGACCACCGCGATCTTCATCAACCAGCTGCGCGAGAAGATCGGCGTGATGTTCGGCTCCCCGGAGACCACGACGGGTGGCCGGGCGCTGAAGTTCTACGCCTCGGTGCGACTCGACATCCGCCGCATCGAGACGCTGAAGGACGGCACCGACGCGGTCGGCAACCGCACCCGCGTCAAGGTCGTCAAGAACAAGGTCGCGCCACCCTTCAAGCAGGCCGAGTTCGACATCCTCTACGGGCACGGCATCAGCCGCGAGGGCGGCCTGATCGACATGGGCGTGGAGCACGGCTTCGTCCGCAAGGCCGGTGCCTGGTACACGTACGAGGGCGACCAGCTCGGCCAGGGCAAGGAGAACGCGCGCAACTTCCTGAAGGACAACCCCGACCTCGCCAACGAGATCGAGAAGAAGATCCTGGAGAAGCTGGGCGTCGGTGTGAGGCCGGTGGAGCCCACCGCCGAGCCGGGCGCGGACGCGGCGGTCTCGACCGCATCGGACGAGGCCGCGAAGACGGTGCCCGCTCCGGCGGCCAAGACCACCAAGTCCAAGGCCGCGGCGGCCAAGAGCTAGTCCATGACGCGACGAACCGACTGGGCCGAGTACGCCTACCCCGTCCCCCCGCGGGGGCAGGGGCACGGGGGGAACGGCGACTCGGCCGGAGACGGTGAAAGAGCGCACGGCGGGGACGGGCCGTACGGGGACGAGACGTATGGCGGCTCCTCCGCGTACTCCGGTGACACGTATGGCCCCGAGGGGTTCCACGGCGGGGATCCGTACGGCGGTGACGGTCCGACGGGCTACGGCGAAGGCGACGGTCTGACGGACGGTCACGATTCTCCGGGCGGTGGATCGCGCCGTGGCGGTGGGCGGCGCGGCGACGGGGGGCCGCGAGGGGGACGAGGACGTCGGAGGCGCGGCGGTTTCGGTGAGCCGTCCGACGACCCACAGGACGGAGGCACTCCTTCCTCGTCGAGGGCCGAGAAGGGGGAGCCCCCAGGGGACCCGGCTGAGCGGGCGCGGGCGATCTGTCTGCGCCTGCTCACCGGGACCCCGCGCACGCGGAAACAGCTCGCGGACGCGTTGCGCAAGCGTGAGATCCCCGACGATGTGGCGGACGAGGTGCTGTCACGGTTCGAGGAGGTCGGGCTGATCAACGACGGTGCCTTCGCGGACGCTTGGGTGGAGTCCCGGCACCACGGCCGGGGTCTGGCCAGGCGGGCGCTCGCGCGGGAGCTGCGGACCAAGGGCGTGGACTCGACACTGATCGACGAGGCCGTCGGGCAGCTCGACTCCGAGCAGGAAGAGACGACGGCGCGTGAGCTCGTCGCGCGCAAGCTCCGCTCCACGCGAGGCCTAGACCGCGACAAGCGGCTGCGACGCCTTGCGGGCATGCTCGCCCGCAAGGGCTACTCCGAGGGCATGGCGCTGCGCGTGGTTCGCCAGGCGCTGGAGGAAGAGGGGGAGGACACGGAGGGCTTGGGGGACGAGGGGTTTTGAGCCTTGGGGCCTGGGTCGGGGGCGGGCCTGGTAGCTGGGATCTGAACTCGGTGTACGCGGGTGGGCGGCCTGACGGTTGGGCTCAGAGGGGACACGGGGACTGACTGCGGTGGGCGCGCGGGGTGCCGATCGCGTTGAGGGGGCGACGGGTCTCCGAGGTCGAGGGGGCGCGGTCCGAGGGGCTGAGTCCGTAAGGCCGTGGATGGGAGAACTCAGGGGGGATCGAGGGGCGGCTCGGTAGCAGAGCGGCATCTGTTCGGGGCGATGACCTGTGCGTGCGTCCGGCCCCAGGTCTCGATGTTGATCCGGGTCCCCGGGCTAGGTGTCTCCTGTCTTCGCCTGCACCCTCGAACGCGATTCCGATCCCGACTTCGGCCCTGATCCCGACTCCGGCCTCGAACCTGGCTCGGCCTCGATCCGCCCGCGGTGTCGCCCCGACTTCGACCCCGGCGTCGAACCGGCCCGGCCTCGATCCGCCCCCGGTTTCTCCCCGGCCCCGGCGCCGGTCTGGAACCCGGCCCTGAACCCGACCTCTGACTCTCCCCTTCTCCCGTCTCCCCACCCCCGCCCGACCCAGGATTGTCCAACTCCCCTTCGTGAGGGTGGGGTTACCCCCCGGAGGGAGACGCCGGGTTGCCGCAATGCACAGGTGTCTGTGCACAGAGGATTGTGTACGCATGGCACAGGAACCCGGCGCGGAACCCTTGGTGAGGCGGGGCGAGGAGACTTCGCGTGGCCCCACCGAGCTCTCCGACCTCGCCACGCTCAAGGCCCTCGCGCAGCCCCGTCGGCAGCGCATGCTTCAGCACCTCACCGTGCGCGGCCCCGCCACCTCGGCAACGCTGGCCCGGGCGCTCGGGCTCAACACCGGAGCCACCAGCTACCACCTGCGTGAGCTCGCTCGGTACGGCTTCGTGGAGGAAGTGGACCGACCGGCTGAGGCGGGCGTCCACGGCAGGGAGCGCTGGTGGCGGGCCGTCCCCGGGGACCGCCGCTTCCCGCCGCGCAGTCGGCAGAGCCCCGAGATGCGGCTCGTCATGGACGAGCTGAACCACCACGCGTACGCCGCCGACCTCGAACTCTTCGAGCAGATGCAGCTGCAGATGCAGGCGCAGAGGCAGCTACGGACGCGGGGCGTGGACGGGGAGGTGGGCGAAGCCGATCCCTGGGTCGACGCCTTCCCCTACTCGCGCGGCAGCATCCGGCTGACGCTCCCCGAACTCCGCGCGTTCTTCGAGGAGTACATCGCGCTCCTCAACCGCTACAAGCGCCCCGAGGCCGATACCCCGCCCGGCGCCCGCACCGTGCTCACCCGGTTCCTCGCCTTCCCGGCCCCCGACGCCGTGCCCGAGAACCGCCCGGCACCCCACGACAGACCAGGGAGCGAACCCTCATGATGCTGCGTTACGCCCTGCAGACCGTCCGAGCCCGCAAAGGCGGCTTCCTCGGTGCCTTCTTCGCCCTGATGTGCGCGGCCGCTCTCATCACCGCCTGCGGCACCCTCCTGGAGACGGGCCTGCGCGGCACGATCGCCACCGAACGGTATGCCGCCACGCCCGTCGTGGTCTCCGCCGACCAGAACGTCCACCAGACCACCGTCAAACACAAGAAGGGCAAGACCAAGGTCAAACACAAGGCCAAGCCGATCGCCGAACGGGCCTGGCTCCCGGGCGACCTCGCCACCGAGCTCCGGAAAGCGCCCGGCGTACATGAGGTCATCCCCGAACTGACCTTCCTGGCCGAGCCCTTGGCACCCGGCGGAGCCGTCGACAAGGACCGGCCCGCCTACGGGCACGCCTGGGACTCCGCCGCGCTGACCCCGTACACCCTCACCACCGGCACCGCCCCCAAGGCCGACGGTGATCTCGTCGTCGACCGCCGTCTCGCCGAGCGCGCCCATCTCGAGCCCGGCGACCGGCTCACCGTCCAGTCGACGCAGAGCCCGCGGACCTACCGGGTGACCGGAATAGCCGCCCCCGCCCAGGAGGTGCGGCATCAGACCGCCCTCTTCTTCTCCACCGCCGAGGCCCGCCGCCTCGCCGCCCACCCCGGACAGGTCACCGCCTTCGGGGTGCTTCCCGCCAAGGGCACGGACGCGGCCGCGCTGAAGCGATCGGTCAGCACGGCGCTGCACGGAACCAAGGCGTCGCACGGTACGACCGCGCAGGTCAGCGCCGGTGACGGCCGAGGGCCCGTGGAGTTCCTGGACGCGGCCGCCGCGCGTACGAAGCTGGTGAGCATGGGCGGTGCGATGGGCGGCACCTCACTGCT
The DNA here is from genome assembly GCF_055656965.1 of Streptomyces sp. NPDC111656. Classification (NCBI taxonomy): domain Bacteria; kingdom Bacillati; phylum Actinomycetota; class Actinomycetes; order Kitasatosporales; family Streptomycetaceae; genus Streptomyces; species Streptomyces sp. NPDC111656. The sequence continues at coordinate 85,838 of NZ_JBVKCA010000026.1, read as the reverse complement.
CGTGGCCGTCCTCGTGGTGGTCGGGACCTTCGCACTCTCCGTGCAGCAGCGCCATCGCGAACTCGCCCTGCTGCGCGCCATCGCCGCCACGTCGGGCCAGATCCGGGCGCTCCTCGGCCGTGAGGCACTGATCGTCGGGGCCGCCGCGGGTACCACCGGCGCGCTCGCGGGGCTGCCACTGGGCAGTTGGCTGCACGGCCGGTTCGTGGCCATGGGCGCCGTGCCGGCCACGCTTCAGCACACCGTGAGCGTCTTCCCGCCGTTCGCCGCGCTCGCCGCGACACTGCTCGGCGCCTGGGCCGCCGCCCGTATCTCCTCGCGCCGGATCGCCCGGATCCGCCCGGCCGAGGCGCTCGCCGAAGCCAGGGCCGAGCGCACCCGCCCGGCGTGGGGACGGATCCTCGCGGGTGTCGCCCTGCTCGCCGGTGGTGCCGTCCTCGTCGCCGTGCTCAGTGTCCTGCGCACGGAACCCGCCTCGACTCCCGTGACCTTCCTGGCCGTCGTGGTCCTCGCCTCCTCCGTCGCGCTGCTCGGTCCGCTGCTGGTCAGGGCGGCCGTGGCCGTACTCGGAGGTCCGCTCGCGCTGACCGGACCCAGCAGTCGGCTGGCGCGTGCCAACCTCCGTGGCCATGCCGCCCGGATGGCCTCCGTCGTCACTCCTCTGACCCTCCTCATCGGCATGACCTGCACCGTTCTCTTCGTCCAGCCGACCCTGGGCAACGCGGCCCGCGCCCAGGCCCGCGAGGGCATCCGCGCCGACTGGGTGGTGGCCGCCCAGGGCCCCGGCGTACCGGCCGAGGCCGCACGGCGGCTGCGTGCGCATCACGACACCGTCACCGAAGTGGTCCGTACGACCGTCCGGGTGGGACTCGACAAGTACGCGGCGCAGGGCGTCACACCCGGGGGCCTCACCCGCACCTGGGACCCGGACGTCACCGCCGGCTCCCTGAAGAAGCTCACCGAGGACACCGTCGCCGTCAGCGAACTCGCCGCCGACCAGCTCCACCTGAAGCCCGGCAGTCCCCTGAAACTCACGCTCGGCGACGGAACACCCGCCACGCCGACCGTGGTGGCCGTCTACGCCAAGGGCCTCGGCTTCGGCGACCTCACCTTCGCCCATGACCTGATCGCCCGCCATGTGGACAACCCGCTCGCGACCTCCGTCCTCGTCAGCACCGCCCGTACACAGACACAACTCGCGACTACCCTCCGTGAGTTCCCGGGGATCCACGTCCTCGCCCCGGCCGCCGCCGACTCGATCCAGGCCGCACGGCAGCAGGCGAACGCCGAGGTCAACTACCTCGCCATGGGGCTCGTCCTGGCCTTCACCGCCATCGCCGTCGTCAACACGCAGGCCATGTCGGTCTCGGAGCGTGTCCGCGAGTTCGCGCTGCTGCGCCTCGCCGGGGCGACCCGGCGCCAGGTGCTGGGGATGCTGCGCACGGAGGCGCTCTCGGTCCTGCTGCTCGCCACCGCGCTCGGCAGCGGAATCGCGCTCGCCGTCCTCACCGCGTTCAGCGTCGGCATGACGGGCGAGGCGGCTCCGACGGTCACGCCCCTGGTGTACGTCGCCGTGGTCGCGCTCGCCGGGCTGCTCGCGCTCGTCGCCACCGCGTTGCCGGGCCGGGTGGCGTTGCGGGTGCGCCCGGTCACGGTGGCCACGGCCAAGGAGTAAGGGGCGGTACGCAATGGTGGGCGCCCCTTACATCAGGGGGCGCCCATCAAGTACGTACCGCGACCGAGTTACGTACCGCCGCACGGCGATCGTGAGCCCCACAGCTAGGCCATCACCGGGAGACCGGCCGCCTTCCACGCCTGGAAGCCGCCGACCAGGTCGGTCGCCCGGTGCAGTCCGAGCTGGTGGAGGGAGACGGCGGCGAGGCTGGATGCGTACCCCTCGTTGCAGATCACCACGACCCGCAGATCGTGGCTCGTGGCCTCCGGGACGCGGTGGCTGCCCTGGGGGTCGAGCCGCCACTCCAGTTCGTTGCGCTCGACGACGAGGGCGCCGGGGATCAGTCCGTCGCGCTCGCGCAGGGCGGCGTACCGGATGTCGACGAGGAGGGCTTCGCAGGCCTGCGCGGCGGAGTACGCCTCCTCGGCCTCCACCCGGTCGAGTCCCTCGCGGACCCGTTCCAGCAACGTGTCGATGCCCACCGGGCGGGGTGCGCTCACTGCCAGTCCTCCGGACGCTCGACGTGCTCCAGGCGCAGCACCTGTCCCGTGCGGCTGTAGCGGCGGATCCGAGGCAACGGCGGGTAGTACGCGTGGACGGAGATCGCGTGCTCCTCGGTGGACTCGTTGAGCACCTCGTGCACGTGGTGCCGGCCGAAGGAGCGACCCTCGCCGGCCGGCAGTCGACGTTCGCGGTCGACGTCCTCGGAGAGTTCGAGGGTCCTCCAGCCGTCGGTGGGCAGGCGGGCGGCGAGCGAGTACTCCTTGAGCTCGCCCGCGGCGGCGACGAAGGCGCCGACCGAGTCGGCGTGGTCGTGCCAGCCGGTCCCGGTGCCGGGGGGCCAGCCGATGAGCCAGGCCTCGCTGCCACCGGGGCCCTCCAGGCGCACCCAGGTGCGGCCCTCGGGATCGAGGGGGAGGGAAGCGATCAGCTCGGCGTCGGCGGCGGTGCGGCGCACGAAGTCGAACAGGTCGGCCTGGGTGGGGGCCTGGACCGATGCGGAGGAGGAAGGCGTGGTGGAGGGGGTGGACACAGACACGGGTACCGTCCTGGGCGTTCGCGTGGGCGCGCGCGGCAGCCGACAGGCAGAGGCGGCGCGCGGGGAGAGAAGAGCTGCGAATTCAGCAGGACGGGCGACACACGCAGCCCGCATAGCGGACGAGGTCCATATGGACCCTCCGCCACAGGCGCACACAGGTGTCGGTCACGATCCGGAGTACACCATGGCGGTCCGGGCCGGTCAACTCACTGTCACTATGTGGACCATCCGGTGACCGAGGGTGCCGTGATGGCCCTGGCTCCGCCCCTCCGGACGGGTTCGGCGACCTGGGCCCGGTGGTCCGGGGCGGGCCGGACCACCAGGATCGTCAGGTCGTACTCGCCGCGGTCTCCGCTTCCGCATCCGCCGTGGCGGGTCCGCCCAGTGTCGTCTCGGCCGCCGCGTACAGGTCGGCCGGGCGCACCCCGCTCAGCGCGGTGACCAGGTGGCCGTCGGGGCGCACCAGGAGCACGGTGTGTGCCGCCGCGCCGGGATAGCTCTCGGCGACCAGCAGCTCGGCGCGGTGCGGCAGCGCGGTCACGGCGGCCGCGAGCCGGGGCATGATCCCGGCCGTCACCCAGTGCTTGCGCGCCCACACGCCCGTACCCGGAGCGATCAGTACGACGAGCAGCACCCCGCGACCGAGTCGCTCCCGCAGCTGTACGAACGAGCCGTCCTCCGCGGTCACGCGTACGTCGACGACCGGCGCACCGGGTGCCGTGTCCACCGGGGTCTCCGACTCGGTGTGCGCGGGCGCGAGCGGCGAGTCGGCGTACGTCCCCGGCGCACCCAGCGGGCCGCGTCCCAGGTGGCCGTCCGTGAGCAGCGCGTCGTGGCCACGGCCCGACCCGGGGACGTACGAGCGCAGGCCTCCGCCGCTGCGCAGCAGCGGCAGCGCCTGGTCGGCGGCGCGCAGCCGGGCGGCGACGACGGCCCGCCGCTCCGCCTGGTAACTGTCGAGCAGCGCCTCGTGCGGGCCGTGGTGCCAGGCGAGCGCCAGCTTCCAGGCGAGGTTGTCGGCGTCCCGCAGGCCCTCGTCGAGGCCCTGGGTGCCGAGCGCGCCGAGCAGGTGCGCGGCATCCCCAGCGAGGAAGACCCGGCCGGCCCGCCAGCGGCGGGCGAGGCGATGGTGGACGGTGTGGACTCCGGTGTCGAGCAGCTCGTACGGGGGTGTGGAGCCCGCGTTCCAGCCCGCGAGGGTCTCGCGGATGCGCGCCACCAGCAGGTCGGGCGTGACCAGGTCCTTGCCGGGCGGCAGCAGCCAGTCCAGCCGCCACACGTCGTCGGCGAGGGGGCGCGCGGTCACCTCCCCGCTCGAGGGGCCCGACGTCCGCCACGGAGGCATCCGGTGCAGCAACGCCTGGCCGGGCCAGGGAAGTTCCGTACGCAGCGCCGCCACGGCGTATCGTTCGACGGCTGTACGTCCGGGGAAGCGGATGTCCTGGAGCTTGCGCACGGTCGAGCGCGGTCCGTCGCAGCCGACCAGGTAACTGCCGCGCCACCATGTGCCGTTGGGGCCGCGGGTGTGTGCCGTGACGCCCGAGGACTCCTGCTCGATCGAGTCGAGGCGGCTGCCCACGGCGACCTTGATCAGCCGCTCGTGGATGATGGCCTCGCGCAGAGCGCCGGTCAGCGCGTGCTGGGCGAGGTGCAGCGGGGCGGGCGCGACGGCGCCCTCGGAGTCCTGCGCGTCCGCGGTCGGGCCGAGCCCGGCGCTTTTCAGGTTCTGCGCGCTCCCCTTCGGGCCCCGAGCGCTCCCCTCGGAGCGCTGAGCGCCGATCCCCGAGCCGTGCGCGCCGCCTCCAGAGGCCTGCGCGCCGCCTACCGCGCCGCCCCCAAAGGCCCGGGCGCCGCTCACCGCGCCGTGCGCATCGGCTTTGAAGTCCGGCGAGTCCGTGTCGGACGCCCGGGCGGCGAAGTCGATCTCGCGCATCACCTGCTTGCGCCGCATCGACCGCCATCCGGCCCAACGGAAACCGGCATCGGTGAGGGGCAGGCCCGTCAGACGCTCGACGAGCGCGGCCGTGTCCTCGCGCAGCACCACCGTCCGCGCGAGCCGTTGTTCGTCCTTGCCCGGCCCCTCGTCGAGGACCACGCAGGGGACCTCCTGACGGGCCAGCGCAAGGGCCAGCGTGAGGCCCACGGGCCCCGCGCCGACGATGATCACCGGGTCCACGGCGCGCGGCCCCCTGCCCGGAGCGGTGTCCTGAGGAACGGTCGGGAACAGGCAGTTGGAACGGGGTGCACGATCACAGAACGTATGCAACCCATTGCCGGTGCTTGCGTCAAGTGACGAGGGCAGTGGCGATCATGCCACTGCCCCCGTTGACGCCGACCAAGGGTGAGGATCCGTCAGATGGAGATGCCGCCGCCCACGCCGCCCGCGCCGGTCGACTCCGTGCCCCCGACCGCGGCAGGCGCGAGCACCACGCCCGTCGACTTCTTGCCGCGCCGCAGTCGACCCTCCAGCCAGCTCGCGAAGCTCGTGAGGCTGAAGTTGAGCGCGATGTAGATCAGGGCCACGACGGTGAAGCTGGCGATGGTGTTCGCGCCGTAGTACGCGCTCATCGGGCTGACGGAGGCGAGCAGCTCGGGGAAGGTGAGGACCGCGCCGCCGAGCGCGGTGTCCTTCACGATCACGACGAGCTGGCTGACGATCGCCGGCAGCATCGCGGTGACCGCCTGCGGCAGCAGGATGAACCGCATGACCTGGTTCTTGCGCAGACCGACGGCCATGGCCGCCTCGGACTGCCCCTTGGGCAGCGACAGGATGCCCGCGCGGACGATTTCCGCGAGGACCGAGGAGTTGTAGAGCACCAGTCCCGTGATGACCGCGTAGAGCGGACGGTCGTCCGAGCTGGTGTTCGTGTACGCGGAGTACGCGGCGTCGGCGAAGATCATGAGGACCAGCACCGGGATGGCGCGGAAGAACTCCACGATCGCGGCCGCCGGGATGCGTATCCAGGCGTGGTCGGAGAGCCGGGCTATGCCGAAGAAGGCCCCGAGCGGCAGGGCGATGACCATGGCGAGGGCCGCGGCCTTCAGGGTGTTCTGCAGCCCCGGCCAGAGGTACGTGCTCCAGGCCTCGCCATGGACGAAGGGCTTCCACTTCTCCCAGGCGAGCTGGTCCTTGTCGTTGAGGCTGGTGATCACCCACCACAACAGGGCCGCGAAGGCGACCAGGAACAGCGCCGAGTAGAGGATGTTGCGCCGCTTGGCGCGGGGGCCCTGGGTGTCGTACAGGACGGACGTCATCGCTTCACCGCCACCTTCTTGCCCACCCAGCCGAGGAGGAGGCCGGTCGGCAGCGTCAGACACATGAACCCGAAGGCGAAGACGGCCGAGATCGCGATGAGTTGGGCCTCGTTCTCGATCATGGACTTCATCAGGGTGGCCGCTTCGGCGACACCGATCGCGGCCGCCACCGTGGTGTTCTTCGTCAGGGCGATCAGCACGTTCGTCAGCGGACCGACGACCGAACGGAACGCCTGGGGAAGCACGACCAGGGTCAGGACCTGGGTGAAGTTCAGACCGATGGCGCGGGCCGCCTCCGCCTGACCGACGGGCACGGTGTTGATGCCGGAGCGCAGCGCCTCGCAGACGAAGGCCGAGGTGTAGGCGATCAGACCGAGCACGGCCAGCCGGAAGTTGACCGTGTCGACCTGGTCCGAGCCGAGACTCACCCGCAGGGTCTGGTCGAGGCCCAGCGAGGTGAACAGGATGATCACGGTCAGCGGGATGTTCCGCACGATGTTCACGTAGGCGGTGCCGAAACCGCGCATGAGAGGCACCGGACCGACCCGCATGCCGGCCAGCAGGGTTCCCCATATCAGGGAGCCGACGGCTGAGAGGACGGTGAGTTTCACCGTCATCCAGAACGCTCCCAGCAGGTCGTAACCTTGAAGAAAGTCGAACACGATTTCCCGCGCTTCCGCGTGTGGTGATGCCCGGGTGCGCCGCCCCCGAGGGCGGCGCACCGGCGGGCCCGACATCAGCTGACGATGTTGCCGATCTTCGGGGCGGGCTCGTTCTTGTAGCCCGCCGGACCGAAGTTCTTGTCCACGGCCTTCTGCCAGGAACCGTCGGACACCATCGCCTCGAGAGCCGTGTTGATCTTGGCCTTGAGGTCGCTGCCCTTCTTGATGCCGATGCCGTAGTTCTCGTTGGTCATCTTGAGGCCGCCGAGCTTGAACTTGCCCTTGAAGGCGGCCTGCGAGGCGTAGCCGGCGAGGATCGAGTCGTCCGTCGTCAGGGCGTCGATCGCCTTGCTCTGCAGACCCGTCAGGCAGGCCGAGTACGTCGGGTACTGCTGGAGCTGGGCCTTGGGCGCCAGCTTGTCGTGCACGTTCTGCGCCGAGGTCGAACCGGTCACGGAACACAGCTTCTTGCTGTTGAGGTCCGACGGCGACTTGATGGCGGTGTCGTCGGTGCGGATCAGCACGTCCTGGTGGGCGAGCAGGTAGGGGCCGGCGAAGTCGACCTTCTGCTGGCGCTCGGGGGTGATCGAGTAGGAGGCGGCGATGAAGTCGACGTCACCGCGCGAGAGCGCGTTCTCGCGGTCGGCGCTCTTCGTCTCCTTCCACTGGATCTGGTCGGCCTTGTAGCCGAGCTTCCCGGCGACGTACGTGGCGACGTCGACGTCGAAGCCCGAGTAACCCTGCGGCGTCTTCTGGCCGATGCCCGGCTGGTCGAACTTGATACCGATGGTGATCTTCTTGCCGCCGCCGGAGGAGTCGCTGTCCTTCTTGTCGTCCGAACCGCACGCCGTGGCGGTCACGGCGAGTGCGAGCACGACGGCCGAGGCGGCGGTGACCTTACGGAGCTTCATGGTGAACATCCTTTGGGTGGGGAGGAGATGCAGGTCTTCAGGCATGGGCTTCAGCGATGAACGCAAGCGATGAACGTCAGCGATGAACGTCGGTTCAGGAACGAACCTCAGTGATGAAGAAGCGCAGGCCGTCAGTGGTGAAGGATCTTCGACAGGAAGTCCTTGGCGCGGTCGCTGCGGGGATTGCTGAAGAACTGGTCCGGCACGGCCTCTTCGACGATGCGACCGTCGGCCATGAAGACCACCCGGTTGGCAGCCGAACGAGCGAAGCCCATCTCATGGGTGACGACGATCATCGTCATGCCGTCGCGCGCGAGCTGCTGCATGACCTCCAGGACCTCGTTGATCATCTCGGGGTCGAGCGCCGAGGTCGGCTCGTCGAAGAGCATGACCTTGGGGTCCATCGCCAGCGCCCGCGCGATCGCGACCCGCTGCTGCTGACCGCCCGACAACTGCGCCGGGTACTTGTCCGCCTGGGTGCCCACGCCCACCCGGTCGAGCAGTCCGCGGGCCTTCTCCTCGGCCGCCTTCTTGTCGGCCTTGCGGACCTTGATCTGACCCAGCATCACGTTCTCGAGCACCGTCTTGTGCGCGAAGAGGTTGAAGGACTGGAAGACCATGCCCACGTCGGCCCGCAACCGGGCCAGTGCCTTGCCCTCGTCGGGCAGCGGCTTGCCGTCGATGGTGATGTCGCCCGAATCGATCGTCTCCAGGCGGTTGATGGTGCGGCACAGGGTGGACTTCCCGGACCCTGAGGGCCCGATGACCACGACGACCTCGCCGCGCGCGATCGTCAGGTCGATGTCCTGGAGCACGTGCAACGCGCCGAAGTGCTTGTTGACGCTCTTCAGGACGACCAGGTCCTCGGTCGCGGCCACGGCATCCTTGGCCACCGATACTTCGGTCATCGCTCTGGGGCTCCGTCCTCCTCGGTTTCGGTGGACAGTAGTGACCCCGTGCGACCAGCGTCATTACATCTGAGCGGAACTTGAGCATCACGATCCGGTAGCAATCGGACACGTGTCGTAGCAGTTGGTGCGCGGCCGCGTGCCGACCGCGTACCGGCTGGGTAACGGAAGCCCTCCGCGACCCGAAGCCTCTTGACGCGGTCGTGATCCATCGGCGTGACTTCCTTGGTGCACACGCGTGTGCGCCGCGATCCAACAGGATCGGACCGTACGACCGATGAACCGGAGGGGGCCGGAATGAGACTGCTGCTCGTCGAGGACGACAACCACGTCGCGGCGGCCCTGTCCGCGGTGCTGGCGCGACACGGCTTCGACGTCACGCACGCCCGCAGCGGCGAGGAGGCCCTGCAGGCGCTGGTTCCGGAGAGCGACGGCTTCGGTGTGGTCCTGCTCGACCTGGGCCTGCCCGACCAGGACGGCTACGAGGTCTGCGGCAAGATCCGCAAACGCACCAGCACTCCAGTGATCATGGTCACCGCCCGCTCCGACGTACGGTCCCGGATCCACGGCCTCAACCTCGGCGCCGACGACTACGTGGTGAAGCCCTACGACACCGGGGAACTGCTCGCCCGTATCCACGCCGTCAGCCGACGCAGCGTCCCCGACGACACCGCCGGCTCCGGGGACACCGCGCTGCGGCTCGGGCCTGTCCGCATCGAACTGCCCACCCGGCAGGTCAGCGTCGACGGTTCGGTGGTCCAACTGACCCGCAAGGAGTTCGACCTGCTCGCGCTGCTCGCCCAGCGGCCCGGGGTGGTCTTCCGCCGGGAACAGATCATCAGCGAGGTGTGGCGGACCAGTTGGGAGGGGACCGGGCGCACCCTGGAGGTGCATGTCGCGTCCCTGCGTTCCAAGCTGCGCATGCCGGCGCTGATCGAGACCGTGCGCGGCGTGGGGTACCGGCTCGTCGCTCCCACGGCGTAGCGTGCACCGGTGCGCACCCGCCTCCTTCCGCTGCTCATCGTCCTGATGGCAGCCGTGCTGCTCGCGCTCGGCATTCCGCTCGCCGTGAGCGTCGCGGCCGCCGAGCAACAGCGTGTGGTCGTCGACCGCATCGATGACACGGCACGCTTCGCCGCCCTCGCGCAGTTCGTCACCGAGCAGCCGGCCGGCGGCTCCCGAGTGGGCACGACGGACGAGCGCGGGGAGACCCTGCGCAAGGAACTCGTCGCGTACTACGAGGTGTACGGCATCCGTGTCGGCGTCTTCTACCGCGACCTCGCCCCCATGGCCAACGCGCCCGAGAACTGGTACGTGGTCGCGAAGGGCGAGGGGCGCGAGGCCTTCAACGAGGCCCTCCTGGGCCGCCGCAGCCACGACCCGGAGCAGGTCTGGCCGTGGCAGCGCGACCGGCTCGTCGTCGCGTCCCCGGTGATCCGGGACGGTGACGTCATCGCGGTCGTGGTCACCGACTCGCCTACCGGACAGATGCGTTCGAAGATCCTGCACGGCTGGGTGATCATCGGCGCGGGCGAGGTCGCCGCGATGCTCCTCGCCCTCGGCGCGGCGCTGCGGCTGACCGGCTGGGTGCTCAAGCCCGTACGCGTCCTCGACGCCACCACCCACGACATCGCGACCGGGCGGCTGAAGTCGCGGGTCGCGGTCGCGGGCGGTCCGCCGGAACTCAGGCGCCTGGCCCGGTCGTTCAACGAGATGGCGGACAACGTCGAAGACGTCCTGGAGCAGCAGCGCGCCTTCGTCGCCGACGCCTCGCACCAGTTGCGCAACCCGCTCTCGGCGCTGCTGCTGCGCATCGAACTGCTCGCGCTCGAACTGCCGGAGGACAATGAGGAGATCGCTTCGGTCCGCACCGAGGGCAAGCGCCTCGCCGAGGTCCTGGACGACCTGCTCGACCTGGCGCTCGCGGAGCACGCCGAGGCGGACCTGCGGCTGACCGACATCGGTGAGCTGGCGGCCGAGCGCGTCGCGTCCTGGTCACCACTGGCCGACAGCAGGGGAGTACGCCTCACCGGCACCTGCCCGGCCACCACCGCCTGGGCCGACCCGGTCACCCTGTCCAGCGCTCTGGACGCGGTGATCGACAACGCGCTGAAGTTCACGCCCGAGGGCGAGGACGTCGAGGTGGCGGTCGCGTCGAACGGCGAGGTCTCGACGGTGGTCGTCACCGACCGCGGTCCGGGCCTCAGCGACGAGGAACTGGCCCGCATCGGCGACCGCTTCTGGCGCAGCGCGGTGCACCAGAACATCAAGGGCTCGGGCCTCGGCCTGTCCATCTCGCGGGTGCTGCTGTCGGCGGGCGGCGGCTCCATCGCGTACGCCCGTCACGAGCCGCACGGCCTCAAGGTGACGGTGACGGTGCCGAGGTCGCGGCCCGAGTCGTGAACGGGGCGGCCACGACCGGGGGTTGTGGCCGGGGCGCGGCAGGGTGGCGCGGCCGGGAGGCGGCCCGCGCTACGGCTTGACCGAGCGGTAGTAGCGCCGAGCGCCCTCGTGCAGGGGCAGCGGGTCCGTGTAGATGGCCGTGCGCAGGTCCACCAGCTGGGCCGCGTGCACCTGACGGCCGATGCCGTCGCGGCTGTTGATCACCGTACGGGTGAGTTCCTCGGTGAGCCGGGCGTCCGAGTCCTCCCGGGTGATCAGGAAGTTCGCCACCGCCAGCGTCTGCACGGACGAGCCCTGCTGGGCCTCGGGGTAGGCGTCGGCGGGCATCACCGCGGACCGGTAGTAGCGGGCCGCGCCGCCCTGCTCGTGCAGCTTCGCGACGAGGTCGCCGTCGATCGGCACGAGCCTGACCGCGAAGCGCTTCGAGAGCTGCTGCACCGCGCTCGTCGGCAGGCCGCCCGACCAGAAGAAGGCGTCGATCTTGTGGTGTACGAGCAGGTCCGGCATGGTGCCGATGCCGTCCGGAAACGGCTTGATGTCCTTCGCGGAGTCGAGCCCGGCCGCCTGCAGGACATGCTCCGCTATCAGCCGTACCCCGGAACCGTCCGGCCCCACGGCGACCCTCTTGCCCCGCAGGTCCGCCACCGACTGCACGGACGAGGAGCGCGGGACGACCAGGTGCACATAGTCGTCGTACAGCCGGGCGCAGCCGCGCAGTTGGCCCGATCCCGGCTTGTTCTCCAGGATGTACGTCTCCACCGCGTCGGCCGCCGCGATGGTGAAGTCGGCCTGGCCCGTGGCCACCCGGCGGACGTTCTCCTGCGAGCCGTCGCTGTTCTTCAGCCGGACGTCCAGGCGCGGCATGTCCTTGGCGAGCGCGGTCTGCAGGAGCGTGCCGTACTTCTGGTACACCCCGGTCGGGGTGCCCGTGCTGAACGTGATCCTGCCGCCCGGCGACTCCTCGCCCAGCGGCAGCAGCCACCACAAGAGCAGCCCGAACACCATGAGCGCGGCGGCCGAGCCGAACAGCGCGCGGCGTCGGCCGATACGGGGGAGTGGCAGGAACATGCGCGCGATCCTGCCAGCCGGGGGGCTGTCCTGACCAGGGCGGGGCCGAGAGAGGGCGAGCGAGGCCGAGAGGGGGGCGGGAGAGGTGCGGCAGCGGGTCGGCGGGGGCGGGGCACCGGGCTCGGCACGGTCGACGTGGGCAGGGAATCGGGCTCGGTATGGTCGGTGAGGGCAGGGAATCGGGCCCGGAATGCTCGACGAGGGCAGGGAATCGGGCCCGGAATGCTCGACGTGGGCAGGGAATCGGGCTCGGTATGGTCGGCGGATGCAGACCTCGCCCGACTCCCCGGTCACTTCTTCCGTGTCTCCCGATCTCTCCCCCGCATCTCCTTCCCTCGCATCTCCTTCCCCCGCTTCCCTGGTCCGTGAGTTTCACCTCGCCTTCGGGCTCGACGCGCGCAGCACACCGACGGAGGTCTCTCCGGCGCTCGCCGCCCACCGTGGTGAACTGCTCGCCGAGGAGGCCGCCGAAGTCGCCGAGGTCTCGGTCTCGGGCCCGCTGGACCGGCTGGCGCACGAGCTGGCCGACGTCGTGTACGTGGCGTACGGCACCGCGCTCGTCCACGGCATCGACCTCGACGCGGTGATCGCCGAGATCCACCGCTCCAACATGACGAAGCTGGGCCCCGACGGCCGCGTCGCCCGCCGGGCCGACGGCAAGGTCCTCAAGGGGGAGCACTACCGGGCGCCGGACGTGTCGGAGGTACTGCGGAGGCAGGGGTGGAGAGGCGCGGACGCGTAGCCCCCTGCTCGATCGGCCTGACTCAGTCCCCGACGGCGGTCTGCTGTCGTGCCTCGCCCTCCGCCTCGGGCTGTTCCGGTTCCGCCCCCTCGGGCCGTGCCGCGGGGCCCCGGCGCTCGGGGAGACCGAACCGGGCCGTGAGCCGTTCGGCCAGCGGCTGGGTGGAGCGGGCGGTGAGCGGGCCGAGTACGACCAGGATCAGCACGTACGCCGTGGCCAGCGGGCCGAGTGAGGGTTCGATGCCGGCCGTGACCGCGAGCCCGGCGATGACGATGGAGAACTCGCCGCGCGCGACCAGCGCGCCGCCCGCTCGCCACCGGCCACCCACGGAGATACCGGCACGGAGCGCCGCCCAGTACCCGGTGGCGATCTTCGTCAGAGCCGTGACGACGGCGAGCGCGAGCGCGGGCAGCAGCACCGGCGGAATGCTCGCCGGGTCGGTGTGCAGCCCGAAGAAGACGAAGAAGATCGCCGCGAAGAGATCCCGCAACGGGCTGAGCAGCGTGTGCGCGCCCTCCGCGACCTCCCCGGACAGGGCGATGCCGACCAGGAACGCCCCGACGGCGGCGGAGACCTGGAGCTGCTGTGCGATGCCCGCGACGAGGATCGTCAGGCCCAGCACGACGAGCAGCAGCTTCTCGGGGTCGTCGCTGGAGACGAAGCGGGAGATGACACGGCCGTAGCGGACGGCCACGAACAGGACGAGTCCGGCGGCTCCCAGGGCGATCGCGAGCGTCACACTGCCCGCGGCCAGCCCGACCCCGGCCACCAGCGCGGTGACGATGGGCAGGTAGACCGCCATCGCCAGGTCCTCCAGGACGAGGATGCTGAGGATCACCGGTGTCTCCCGGTTGCCCACCCGCCCCAGGTCGCCCAGCACCTTGGCGATGACACCGGACGAGGAGATCCAGGTGACGCCCGCCAGGACCACGGCGGCCACCGGACCCCAGCCGAGCAGCAGCGCGGCGGCCGCGCCGGGCAGGGCGTTGAGGGCGCAGTCGACCAGACCCGAGGGGTAGTGGGCCTTGAGGTTGGAGACCAGATCGCTGGCCGTGTACTCCAGGCCGAGCATCAGCAGGAGCAGGATGACGCCGATCTCGGCGCCGGTGGCGACGAACTCCTCGCTCGCGCCGAGCGGGAGCAGCCCGCCCTCGCCGAAGGCGAGACCGGCCAGCAGATACAGCGGGATGGGGGAGAACCGCAGTCGGGCGGCGGCCCGCCCCAGCAGGCCGAGACAGAGGATGATGGCGCCGAACTCGATCAGCAGAACAGCAGAGTGCACGCGCTCACTCCCGTCCGAGTATCGCCGCGGCGCCGTCGACGCCTTCGCGGGTGCCGACGACGATCAGGGTGTCCCCGCCCGCCAGCCGGAAGTCCGGGGTCGGCGAGGGGATGGCCTCGGCGCGGCGCAGCACCGCCACCACCGAAGCGCCGGTCTCGGTCCGCATCCGGGTCTCGCCCAGCAACCGGCCGTTCCAGCGGGAGGTCGCGGCGATCTCGATGCGCTCGGCGATCAGCCCGAGGTCGGTGGTGTAGAGCAGGCTCGGGCTGTGGTGGGAGGGCTTCAGCGCGTCGATCAGCGAGGCCGCCTCGCCGCTCGTCAGCCGCAGCGACTGGGCGCAGGAGTCGGGGTCGTCGGCGCGGTACACGCTCACGGTGCGGGCGCCGTCGCGGTGCGCCACCACCGACAGGTGGCGCTGTTCGCGCGTCATGAGGTCGTACTGGACCCCGATGCCCGGCAGTGGCGTCGCCCGAAGGCGTGGCGTGGACATGGTCTCCCCTTGTTCATCTTGTTCATCGAGTCGGTTGGTCATCGCGTCGTGTCGCTCGTCGAGTCGCGGTCCTGCGTTCCCGTGCAAAACGGTCATGCTGCCATCCCCCGTACGGTGGCGACATGGGTGTTGGCACGGATGGACACGACCGCTCGGCAGGCGCGAAGCTGACCGGGACAGCGGCGTCGCCGCAGCTCGGAAGGGCCGGAGGGACAGGAAGGGACGGACAGAAGAACGTGTCGCTGTTCCGGCGGATCTTCCTGCTCAATGCCGCGGGCCTGACCGTGGCCACCGCGCTGCTGCTGGGCCCGGTCACCGTGTCGACGCCGATACTGCCGGGCGAGGTGCTGGTCGTCGTCGCGGGACTCGCGGTGCTGCTCGTCGTCAACGCGCTCGTGCTGCGGATAGGACTGGCGCCGCTGCAACGGCTCGGCCGGGCCATGGCCACCGCCGACCTGCTGCACCCCGGGGCCCGGGCACCCGTCACCGGGCCCGCGGAGGTCGCCGGACTGATCACCACGTACAACACCATGCTCGATCGGCTGGAGACCGAGCGCGCCACCAGTTCGGCCCGCGCGCTCTCCGCGCAGGAGGGCGAGCGCCGGCGCATCTCCCAGGAGCTCCACGACGAGGTGGGCCAGACCCTGACCGCCGTGCTGCTGCAGCTCAAACGGGTCGCCGACCAGGCGCCCGGGGAACTGCGGGAGGAGGTGCGGCAGGCACAGGAGGCGACCCGCGGCAGCCTGGACGAGATCCGCCGTATCGCCCGCCGGCTGCGCCCCGGGGTCCTGGAGGAACTCGGTCTGCACAGTGCGCTGCGGTCGCTGGCGGCCGAGTTCACCACGCACGGCCTGTCCGTACGCCACCACCTCGACGGAGATCTGCCGCCGCTGACCGAGGAGACGGAATTCGTGGTCTACCGGGTGGCTCAGGAAGGGCTCACCAACACGGCCCGGCACGCGGGCGCCGATCGCGCCGAACTGCGGTTGCGGCGGGTCGTCGCCGTGGACGGTGATGACGGCGGCGACGGCGTCGAACTCCTCGTACGGGACAACGGCAAAGGCCCCGGCCGACTGCGGGAGGGGGCGGGGATCAGCGGTATGCGGGAACGCGCCCTGCTGATCGGCGCCGCGCTCTCGGTCGGGGCCGGGCCGGGCGCGGGCACCGACGTACGGCTGCGCATCTCGACGAAGACGGGCGCGTCGGAGACTGGCGTATCGATGACAGGCGGGTCGGAGACTGGCGTATCGACGACAGGCGCGTCGGAGACCGACGTACCGCCGCAGCTCCGCGCCGCGACCGCTTTCGAGGGAGACCGATGACGTCGTCCGTGCCGCCCAGGTCGTCCGTTCCGTCCACGTCGTCCGTGCCCGACCGGCAGCCCGGCGGGGGCCGGCCCACCCGGGTTCTGCTCGCCGACGACCACACACTCGTGCGCCGTGGCGTACGGCTCATCCTGGACGGCGAACCGGACCTGAGCGTCGTGGCCGAGGCCGGGGACGGTGCCGAAGCGGTCGCGCGGGCCCGCGACACGGACGTGGACCTCGCCGTCCTCGACATCGCGATGCCCCGGATGACCGGGCTCCAGGCGGCCCGCGAACTCTCCCGCCGCCTTCCCGACCTGCGCATCCTCATCCTGACGATGTACGACAACGAGCAGTACTTCTTCGAGGCGCTCAAGGCGGGGGCCTGCGGTTACGTACTGAAGTCGGTCGCCGACCGCGACCTGGTCGAGGCGTGCCGGGCGGCGATGCGCGACGAGCCGTTCATCTATCCCGGCGCCGAGACCGCGCTCGTACGCACCTACCTGGAGCGGATGCGGCGCGGCGAGGCACTGCCCGTGCGGACCGTCACCGACCGCGAGGAGGAGGTGCTCAAGCTGGTCGCCGAGGGCCATACGACGAAGGAGATCGCCGAACTGCTCTACATCAGCGCCAAGACCGTGGAGAGCCACCGGGCGAACCTGCTGCAGAAGCTCGGCCTGCGCGACCGCCTCGAACTCACCCGGTACGCGATCCGGGCCGGGCTCATCGAGCCGTGACCCGGGCCGGACAGAGAACCGGACAGGGAACCGGACAGGGACAGGGCCGACCCGTGCACGGGTCGGCCCTCTCTCGGCGGTGCCGCCGGATCACTTCACCGTCACGACGACGGTGGGCGAGACGATCTTGCCCGCCATGACCCGAAGCTGCTCCTTGCCCTTGTGGTTGAACTTGGTGACCAGGGAGTAGCTGCTGCCGTTCTTGAGCACGGTGCTGGACTTCAGAGCAGTCCACTTGCCGTTGTGCATGTGCAGCAGCACCACCTTGGTGCCGACCTTCACTCCCTTGGCGCGTCCGGTGAAAGTCACCGACTGGCCGGCCTTCACCTGAGCCTTGTTCACCCTGGTAGTGATCGAACCGCCGGCCATGGGCGTGCCGGACTTGGTCGGCTTCGCGGTGCTGGTCCTGGTGGGCTTCGCGGTTCCGGTCTTGGTCGGCTTCGCGCTGCCGGTCATGCTCGGCTTCGGACTCGGTGAGGCCGCGCTCGGGGACGCGGCGAAAGCGCCCGCCGTCCCGGCCGACAGCAGAGCGACGGAGAGCGCGCCGGCGCCGATCGCCTTGGCACAGCGGCTGCGGAGTGTGGAATTCACGTGTGACTCCTGACGTGACGGGTCCCCCCACAAACGGATCACGCCCATATGGGCGAAATGTTCGCTTTTGAGGTTATCCACGTGAGGGCCGAGCCTGCGACCGGACGAGTGTTCCGTCCCTGTGCGAAAAGCATCAAAAAACCCTCACTACCGGACAAAAACGCCTGGTCGGCGGGACTCGCGGAGGGTTACCGACTTCTTACCCAGCGTCCATCGCGTCGTCGCGGTCCGCGGAGGTCAGGAGGTCTGGAGGCGAGGGCGCATGTCCGCGCCGTACACCGTGCGGTAGTCCGGGACGACGATCCGGCTCGCCGGGGACTCCCGGTGCACCTGGGCGAGGAAGCCGTCCAGGTCCATCGACGGGTCGCGGCGCGGTGGCTCGCTCAGGGGCTCCTCGAAGTTGTCCCAGTGGACGGGTACGACCACGCCGGGGCTGCCCAGGGCGCGCAGCAGCCGGGGTACGTAGTGGTGGGTGGCGGTGCTGGAGGGCACGGCGACCATGGCGAGATCGGGGCGGAGTCCCTGCACCGCCCGCTCGGAGAAGTCGCTGGCCCCCATGAGGAACGCCGAGGGTCCACCGCTGCCGGCCGTCACCTGGAAGGCGAGCGTGTCGCCCTCCGGCAGCTCCGCGATGGTCCTCGGAGGCGCCGCGGGCGGGGTGTCGAGCGTGCCGGGGGCGAAGTAGGCGTACTTCTTGTTGCGGCTGTGCAGCCCGGCCGCGACCTCGACGATGATGCCGTCGAAGTCCAGCACCTCGCCCCCCTTCACCACGGAGATCTGGCCAGGGTCGACGCCGAACGCGACCAGCAGGTGGTAGGTGGTCTCCGTGCCGACGACGCGGGCGCCGGTGGACTTGGCGATGTACGGCACGTCGGCGAGGTGGTCCCAGTGGGAGTGGCTGACCAGGACGAGTTCGGGGGCTCCGATGTGTTCCCGGACCACCTCGGGGTCGGCGCTCAGCTCCGTGTCCGCGCGGAAGGCGCCGTCGAACAGGCCGGTCTTGAACCGGGTGAGGTACGGGTCGAAGAGCACGGTCCGGCCGTCGACGTCGATGCGCCAGCCGGAGGTGCCGAGCCAGCGTAAAGACGCCGACGCCGACGCCGATATCGACGTCGATGCGGTGGCGGTGCCGGTGGCGGCGGGAAGGAGTGGGGCGGCCGCGCCGAGCGCGGCACCTCGCAGCAGGCTGCGTCGGCCGAGCATCGGGTCCCTCTGCGTGTCTGCGGTGTCGCTCATGGCGTCAGCAGATCAGGGATCTACCTCCCACGTCCAAGATCGAAACGGTGTCCTCGCGATACGTGAGGGCATATGAGACCCGGTCAGAGGCCCTCGCTCCGCAGGAAGTCGACGGCCATCGCGGCCGCGGCGCCGATCGCGGCGTCCACCCTCGGCCGGGTGGCGGTCAGCTCACGGGTACGGGCGAAGAC
Organism: Streptomyces sp. NPDC111656; assembly: GCF_055656965.1. Taxonomy (NCBI): domain Bacteria; kingdom Bacillati; phylum Actinomycetota; class Actinomycetes; order Kitasatosporales; family Streptomycetaceae; genus Streptomyces; species Streptomyces sp. NPDC111656. The sequence goes on along the minus strand of NZ_JBVKCA010000026.1, from coordinate 67,344 downwards.
GGACACCGCGTAGCACCCGCCGTCGGGATACCGGACGACTCCCGTCTCCATGTGCAGCCCCGGCAGGGTCCCGGTCTTGGCCGCGATCGTCACGTCGTCCGGGAACCCCGAAACCAGCCGATGACGGAAGACCTGACGACTCATCAAGTCGCGTACGTGGGAACAGGCTTCCGGAGCGCCCGCTTCGTCGCGCCAGATCAGACGCAGCAGTTCGCTGGTCTCCCGGGGCGTGCTCGCGTTGGTGCGCAGGGGATCCAGCACGGCCAGCCGTCTCTTGCGGTCGTCCGGCAGGGCGGGGTATCGGACGGCGAACTCCCGCTCGTCGCCCGCCCCGACCTCGGCGAGCATCGACTCGAGCACGTCACGCGGGCCGCCCACGATCCTGGTCCGGTCGAGCCCGAGCTCCTTGGCGAGCAGCCGTACGGTGTCCAGCCCGACCCGGTCCAGCAGCAGATCCGCCGCCGCGTTGTCACTGACCGACATCGCGAAGAAGGCCAGATCGCGCAGCGACAGCTCGACGTCGTCCGCGCAGCCCGCCGTGCCCCAGCCGCCGAGCCGGTCGGCCGCCGTCACCCGTACCCGTTCCCGGGGGTCGAGCTGCCCGGCCGCCGCCTGCCGGGCGAACTCCAGGACCAGCAACACCTTGAAGATCGACGCGATCACGACGGGCTCGTCCGCGCCGACGGCCACCTCCCGCGCCTCCCCCGGTGGCCAGGTGCCGACGGGCACCGCGTGCAGGAGACCCTCGGCGCCCGCTCTCGCGAAAACCTCGCGGATCCGCTCCTCGACCACTCGTTCGCCCGCCCCCTCGCGTAAGGTCCCTCACCGTGGATCTCTTGCGCCACCTGCGTCTTTTCGTCACCGTAGCCGAGGAGCTGCACTTCAGCCGGGCCGCCGACCGGCTGGGCATGGCCCAGCCGCCACTCAGCCAGGCCGTACGGAGGCTGGAGAAGGAGCTCGGTGCCGAGCTGTTCGACCGGGCGCACCGCCGGATCCGGCTGACCGCCGCCGGGGCGGTGCTCCTGGACGAGGCCCGTGAACTCCTCGCCCGTGAGGAGCGGTTGCGGGTGCTGGCCCGGCGTGCCGGGGACGGCGCCCTGGGGACCCTGCGCGCGGGCGTGCCGCCCGACACCACGGCCGCCGTGCTGTCCGCGCTGCTCGCCGCCTGTGCGGAGCGCTCTCCGGGGCTGTCCGTCGACCTGCAGGAGGTCACCACGGAGGAGCAGGTGCGGCTGCTGGCCTCCGGCGGACTCGACGTCGGGCTCGTCCATCAGCCCGTGGACGCCACCGAACTGTGGCTCGGTCCCGAGGTCCCGATGGATCTCGGAGTCGTGCTGCCCCGCACCTCACCGCTGGCCGGGCTGCCCGAGGTGGCGCTCGGCGAGCTGGCCGGCCACGATCTCGTGCTCTTTCCGCGGGCCCACGCCCCCGGTTGGTACGACCGGATTCTCGACGTCTGCCGCGGCGCGGGCTTCGTGCCCGGTCGATTGCGGCACGCGTCGAACTCCGAGTTCCTGCTGGCTCTGGTGACGGCGGGGCACGGAATCGCCTTCGACCAGGGGCCGGTGGCCCGCAAGGAGCCCCGCGTCGCCTGGCGCCCCCTGGCGGGCCGTCCCCTCACCCAGCGGCTGAGCGGCGCGTGGCCCGCCGGTCGCGCCGTCCACCCGGCTGCGCGCCCCTTCGCGGAACTCGCGGCCGACGTACTGACCCGCGACCGCACCGCGACCCCGAGCCGAGACGACCGGGCGCGCCCCGCGGCAGCGGGGAGTGCGGACGGGGCCCGCCCGGTGGACGGACCGACCCGCCCGTGGTCGGTCGTGTACGGCGAGGGCTTCGGCCAGTAGGCGTGGGTCGACCGCTGGGCGTGGGTCGATGTCACGACGCTGATCACGCGCGCACGCCCGGTCGTCGGTTCGCCGCGGATGACATCCCGAGGGGTCGACCGCGGCGAACCGGCGCCGAATCAGCCGTCGATGCGGTGCTGGGTCCAGAACGAGGTCAGGTCCGTGGTCGTGGCGGCCTGGGCGGCCGCCTTGAACTCGGCCGTGGTCGAGACGCCGTACCAGTGCGAAGTGGCGTAGTCCTTCAGCAACTTCGTCATGGCGGTGTCACCGAGGACGCGCCGCAGATCGTGCAGGGCGCACTTGCCGTAGCCGTAGACGACGGTGGAGTACCGGGACGAGTGGGCGTCCCAGTAGGCCATCGAGTTGGTGATCTTCTCCGCCGTCGAGGCCCAGGAGACGCTGTTCCAGCAGTTCGTGCCGGTACTGCCCAGCGCCAGGTCGGTGGCGTAGTCGGTGAACGCCTCGTCCAGCCACGGGCTGTTGTACTCGTCGTCGCCGACGATCCCGTAGAACCACTGGTGCCCGATCTCATGGGTGAGCGCCGTGGTGGAGACCAGGTCGAGGACGAACCCCGGGTACTCCATGCCGCCGAACCAGAAGTTGTTGTCGATGACGGCGTCCAACTCGCCGTACGGGTAGGCGCCGAAGCGGCCCGCGTGGGCGTCCACCGCGGTCTTCGCGGTGGTGAGCATGGACTGTGCGCTGGACGAACTGATCCCCGAGACCGAGTAGATGTTGATCGGAGTGCCCGCCGTCGACGTACCCGAGATCTTGGTGAACGGGCCCGCCGCCCACGCGAAGTCACGGACCTTGGAGGCGGCGGCCGTGGTGACCGTGCGTCCGCTGGAGCCGGGGGTGTCCACCGAGGCGCCCGTGGCCGGGACCAGCAGGGTGGTCGGGTGGTCGAGGGTCACCTTGAAGTCGGCCGCCAGGGAGTAGAACGACTCGCCGTTGTTGGTGTACGGGTCCAGGTGCCAGCCCGAGCCGTCCTTGATGGCGAGAACCGGCAGCGCGTTGCCGATCATGCTGAACGCGCCGTCGTAGCCGAAGCGGTCGGCACCGCTGGGGACGGTGATCCCCAGGTCGAAGCCGATCGTGGTCGACTGACCCTGCGCCAGCGGGGTCGGGAGGGCGATCCGGAGGGCCGTGCAGCCGACCGACAGGGCACCCGCGGTGCCCCCGGTGACGTTGCTGACCGCGATCGGCATCGCGGAGCAGGTGCCGTGGTAGTTGTCCCACAGCCTCAGGTACACCTCGCTGAGCGCGGTGGAGGAGGCGTTGGTGAACGTCGCGCTCTCGTGGCCCGTCCAGACCGTGCCGCTCGTGTTGCTGCTCAGGCTGACGGTGTACGAGGGGGCGGCCGGCGTGCGCGTGGAGTCCGCCGGCGGGGTCGTGCCGCCGGAGGTGTCGAGGGCGATGTCGTCGAGGACGAAGCTCGTCTGGAGGCTGGAGTCCTCGGTCCCGGTGAAGGCGAGGCTCACGGTCTGGCCCGCGAACGCCGACACGTCGAACGACTTCTGTACGTAGCCGGTGGCCTTGTTGAGGTTCGAGTACGTCGCCAGTGTCGTACTGCCGATCTTCGCCGTCAGCTTGTCGTACGCGGTCGACGAGGTCGTCTCGGCGGTGTCGATGTGCAGCCAGAAGGTGAGCGTGGCGCTGCTGCACCCGGACGGGATCGTGACGCTCTGCGAGAGGGTGTCGGTGTGCGTACTGCCGACACCGTTCAGCCAGGCGAAGCTGGTGCCGCCGTGGGCGCTCTGACCGGAACGGCTGGTGATCACGGTCGACGACGACTGGGTCCAGGGCGAAGTCCCGCTCTCGAAACCACCGTTGGTGACCACCTGGGCCGGAGTGCAGTCGGCGGCCAGTGGTGCCGTGGGCGGCGCGGCTGCCGCCGGGGTGACGGGGAGCAGGGCGGCGGCCAACGCGGCGATGCCCAGTGCGCTCGCGGCGAGGGCCTTGTGGGGGGTCGGTCTCACACGAAACTCCTTTGAGGCGGCCGGGATTCCGGCCTGCTCGGTGGCCGCCCTGACGGCCGGGGTGCGCCGGGGGCAGCCGGGGGCTGCGCGCATCGCTTGCGCGATCGCTGGGGTGAGATTTCCGTTGCGTCTCCCTGTGGTCAGGGTTACGGCTGCGGGAAGCCTGGCAGATTTGACCGGGGCATGCCATCAGTGACGGGTAAAAGTGTTCGCTGACCTGAAGGGTTCGGGCTCCGCCCGCGGGCGTGGTCGGTACGAGTCGGTCGAACTCGGTGATCAGTGCCGGGTGCTGAGTGATCAGTGATCAGTGATCAGTGATCGTGGCGTGCGGGCCGAGTTGCCGGGCGCAGGCGTCCCGGGCCGGAGAGGACAGCAGGTCGCCCGCTCCGGTGAACAGCCGGTACAGGGACGGGCCGTACCGCTCGGCCAGTTCCGCGTTGTGGGCCAGTACGTCGAGTTCGTTGGCGGCGGTGATCTCCAAGAACGCGCGCAGGTCGTCGTCCGCGGGGGTGTGCTCGCGGCCGGTGAAGCGATCACGGAAGACCACGGGCCGATCGCCCCCGATCCGGGGAAGGACGGTGCCGCGGTCGCAACTCGCGTACAGGTACACCAGCGCCTCGGCCCGGTCGCCGATCAGTTCCGCCAGGGTCGCCCGCTCGGCGACCGGCAGCAGGTACGGGTCGAAGCCGTCGGTCCCGTACGCGGCATGGCACAGCCCCGCCGCCTGGACCGTGGGGTCACCGCCCCAGTCGGCCAGGAGTCGCCGGACACGGCCGAGGTGCTCCAGCAGTGTGCCTCCCGGATGCGACATCTCGGCGGTTCCCCGCGCACGCAGGAAGGCTTCGGCACGCGACCACCGGGACGCGTCACAGTCGCCGGTCTCTTCGGGAACTTCGCGTACTTCACGTACCTCGGGCACTTCAGGCATTTCGGTCACTTCGGCCCCTTCGGGATGGGGATTCAACGTCTCGGCAGGCCACTGAGAGACTCCCACCATGGAGACGAGTGCGGGGGTGGACCGGACAACGCCGGGGCGGACGCTGCCCGGGAACGGGTCGGGTCGAGGGCCGGGCCGAGGGGCGGGCCGATCCATGGAATGGGCGCTGCGCTCCGCGGAGCAGGTGGATGTCGAGGTGATCGCCGAGCTGCGGGCGACGGTGATGCGCCCGGACCTGGAGCGGTTGGGCCGGTTCGACGAGCGTCGGGTCCGCCGACGGCTGCGGGAGTCCTTCTCCCCGGGGCACACGTCGGTCGTCATCGCCGACGGCGACTTCGCGGGCTGCGTCACGCTGAGGCCGGCCGAGGACGGGCTGTGGCTGGAGCACTTCTATCTCGTCCCGGACCTGCAGGGCCGGGGGCTCGGTTCGGCGGTTCTGCGCACCCTGCTGGAGCGCACCGACGCCGACGGTCTGCCCGTCCGTCTGAACGTCCTGCAGGGCAGCGCCGCCCGGCGACTGTACGAGCGCCACGGGTTCACCGTGGAGGTTCAGGACCCGGTCGACGTCTTCATGGTGCGACGACCGGGTGCGGGCATCCTCGCCCCGTGAGGGGAGAGGCCCAGGAGCGGAGAGGCCCGGGAGCAGAGGCCCCTGAGGGACGAAGAGGTCTGTTCCTAGGCCGCGTTGCGCCAGACCTTCACGTCCAAGGTGGCGTACGTCGTCCCGGACGAACCCCGATACGTCACGAGCCCCACGTGCCCCGTCCCGCTGACCACGCACATCTGCTGGCCGACGGTGAGGTCCTTGACCCAGATGTAGCTCTTGTAGCCGGTCGCCGCCTTGCACGCGTCCAGGCTTCCCTGCCGCCCCGCGGGCAGCAGGGCGAGGGAGCTGCCGGAGTCGGTGCCGGGGGCGAGGACCGCCCCCGAGGAGTAGACGGCGTACGTCAGATCCTCGTCGGAGGTCCCGGTGTCCGCCTTGGACCGCACCGGAGTGTCCGCGAGGTACAGGTCGTGGCTCGCGGTCATCCGGATCCCGGAGTACGTCACCGGGACGGGGGCCGTCGGGGCCGCGGGCTTGCTGGACGCGGCGGTCGGGGGAGCCGAGGTGGCGGTCCGCGTGGGCGTCGGGGGCCCCGAAGGGCTGGGCGGCAGAGCGGACTTGGCGGTCTTGGGCTTCTCCGAGGCCCGGGGCGACGGGGAGCCGGACGCCGAGGGCGAAGCCTTGGCGGACGTGGCCGACTCCGACGCGGCCACGTCCTGTGCCCGGTTGTCCTTCTTGTCGCCGTCCCCGGGGACGAGCAGCAGCGCGGCGGCCGCCCCACCGGCGACGAGTACGACCGCGGCTGCCGCCAATACCCAGCCCCGGGCCCCGCGGCCCTTACCGCCCGTGCCCACCGAGGAGGTCTGCGCGGCGTCCGGCTCCTGCGGTTGCGGCCAGGGATGCGGAGCGTACGGACCGGGCGCGGCCCCTGGCCCCATCACGAAGGGCCCGGGCAGCGAGGCATGGGACGGCGCGGTGGGGGAGTAGGCCATCGGAGGCCCGAAAGCGCCGGGACCGCCGGGACCGGCGTGACCGGCGTGACCAAAGGCGCCGGATCCAGCAGGTCCGAAAGCCCCCGAAGCCCCGGAGGTCCCCGAAGGCCCCGAAGCGTGGGCGTCCGGAACCGCTTCCGCCCGGGCCCGATCGGCGTCTTCGGCCCGAGCCGCGATACCCGCCGCCAGCTCACCCGACAGCCACGCCCCGGACGCGGACCGCGCTTCGGCGCCGAGATCCGCCTGGATCGTCTGGACGGAGCGTATGACCTCCTCGACGGAAGGCCGCTCGGCGGCGGGCTTGCGCAGACACCGTGCCACCAGCTCCCGTATCTCCCCCGGCACGCGGCTGAGATCGGGTTCCTCGTGCACCACCCGGTAGAGCACCGCGTGCGGATCCCCGTCCCCGAAGGCGGCGTGGCCCGTCGCCGCGAACACCGCGGTCTGCCCGAGCGCGAACACGTCGGCCGACGGCATGGCGTCCCCGCCGAGCACCTGCTCCGGCGCCATGTAGGCGACGGTTCCGAGGGCCGTGCCGCTCATCGTCACCGACGTGGCGTCCGCGGCCCGTGCGACACCGAAGTCGATGACCCGCGGGCCGTCGGCGGCGAGCAGTACGTTCGACGGCTTGAGGTCCCGGTGCACGATGCCCTCGCGGTGCACCGCCTGCAGGGCCTCCGCGACTCCGGCGATCAGCCGCAGCACGGTGTCGAGGGGCAGCGGCCCGTGATCGCGTACCGCGTCGGCGAGGGAAGGCCCCGGCACATAGGCGGTCGCGCACCACGGCATCGACCCCCCGGTGTCGCTGTCGACGACCGGAGCCGTGTAGAGCCCGTGCACCCGGCTCGCGGCGGCCACCTCGGCCTGGAACCGCTTCCGGAACTCGGCGTTCTCGGCCAGCTCCGGCCGGATCACCTTGACCGCGACGGCCCGCCCGCCCGGCGTGTGCGAGAGATAGACCCGTCCCATGCCCCCGGACCCGAGCCGTGCCACCAGCCGGTAGCCGCCGACGACCCGAGGATCGCCGTCCTCCAGAGGCTGGAAGCTCTCCATATCGGCCCCACCGTCGCTCAACACGCCCCACTCCACCCCGAGATCCGTTCTGTGGTGCCCCATTGCATCACGGGCTCCCTCGGCCCGGTGGGGACGGCCGCCCACCTCGTGGTCGGGCCCCGCCCGCTCCTCGAAACCCTCGGACGGGGGCTCTCCCGGAACCGCCTACCCTTGGAGGCATGACCAGCAGCAGCGACCGGAGTCAGGCAGTGGACGTTCAGGAACACAAGACCTACGAGGTGCGCACCTACGGGTGCCAGATGAACGTCCACGACTCCGAACGGCTCTCCGGGCTCCTCGAAGGCGCCGGTTACGTGCGCGCGCCCGAAGGGTCCGACGGCGACGCGGACGTCGTCGTCTTCAACACCTGCGCCGTCCGGGAGAACGCCGACAACAGGCTGTACGGCAACCTCGGCCGCCTCGCGCCGATGAAGACGAAGCGCCCCGGGATGCAGATCGCCGTCGGCGGCTGCCTGGCCCAGAAGGACCGCGACACCATCGTGAAGAAGGCGCCCTGGGTGGACGTCGTCTTCGGTACGCACAACATCGGCAAGCTGCCGGTCCTCCTGGAGCGCGCCCGCGTGCAGGAAGAGGCGCAGGTCGAGATCGCCGAGTCGCTGGAGGCGTTCCCGTCCACGCTGCCGACCCGCCGCGAGAGCGCGTACGCGGCCTGGGTCTCCATCTCCGTGGGCTGCAACAACACCTGCACCTTCTGCATCGTCCCGGCGCTGCGCGGCAAGGAGAAGGACCGCAGGACCGGCGACATCCTCGCCGAGATCGAGGCACTGGTCGGCGAGGGCGTCTCCGAGATCACACTGCTCGGGCAGAACGTCAACGCGTACGGCAGCGACATCGGCGACCGCGAGGCGTTCAGCAAGCTGCTGCGGGCCTGCGGGCAGATCGAGGGCCTGGAGCGGGTCCGGTTCACCTCCCCGCACCCCCGTGACTTCACCGACGACGTCATCGCCGCCATGGCCGAGACTCCGAACGTGATGCCGCAGCTGCACATGCCGCTGCAGTCCGGTTCGGACCCGGTCCTGAAGGCGATGCGCCGGTCCTACCGGCAGGACCGCTACCTCGGGATCATCGAGAAGGTGCGCGCCGCCATTCCGCACGCCGCCATCACGACCGACATCATCGTGGGCTTCCCCGGCGAGACCGAGGAGGACTTCGAGCAGACCATGCACGTGGCGCGGGAGGCCCGCTTCTCGGCGGCGTTCACGTTCCAGTACTCCAAGCGTCCCGGCACCCCGGCCGCCACCATGGAGAACCAGGTCCCCAAGGAGGTCGTCCAGGCGCGCTACGAGCGTCTCGTCGCCCTCCAGGAGCAGATTTCCTGGGACGAGAACAAGAAGCAGGTCGGCCGCACCCTGGAGCTGATGGTCGCCGAGGGCGAGGGCCGCAAGGACGGTGCCACCCACCGCCTCTCCGGCCGTGCCCCCGACAACCGCCTGGTCCACTTCACCAAGCCCGACCAGGAAGTACGGCCCGGTGACGTGGTCACCGTCGAGGTCACCTACGCCGCCCCGCACCACCTGCTCGCCGAGGGCGCCGTCCTGGACGTGCGTCGCACGCGCGCGGGGGACGCCTGGGAGAAGCGCAACGCGGCCGAGGCGCCGAAGCCCGCCGGCGTGATGCTGGGGCTGCCGAAGATCGGTGCCCCGGAGCCGCTGCCGGTCGCCACCGGCAGCGGGTGCGGCTGCGACTGACCCCGGGCCGGGGGGCTCCTGGACCGGTCGCGCGGGGTTACGCTGCCGATCATGCTTGTAGCCGCCGCAGTCTGCCCCTGTCCGCCGCTGCTCGTCCCCGAGGTCGCCGCTGGTGCGGCACCGGAACTGGCCGCCGCGCGCGCGGCCTGCACGGACGCACTGGGGGTGCTGGCCGCCTCGCGCCCCGACCTGCTGGTCGTCGTCGGCCCCGCCGAAGAGAGCGGGCGCGGGTCGTTCCCGGAGGGGGCGCCGGGCTCGTTCCGCGGGTTCGGTGTGGACCTCGACGTACGCCTCGGGGGAGGGGCGTCGCTCTCCGGGGCGCCGGAGCGTCCGCTTCCGCCCTCGCTCGCCGTCGCCGCCTGGCTGCTGGAGCGCACGGGCTGGTCCGACGCCCCCGTCGAAGGCCTTGGGGTGGGAGAACCTCTCGAAGCGGAGCGCTGCGTCCGGACCGGGGCGGGGATCGTCGCGCGGGCCGATCGGGTGGCCCTGCTGGTGATGGGCGACGCCAGCGCGTGCCGGACGCTCAAGGCGCCCGGCTATCTCGACGAACGCGCGGCGGGCTTCGACGCGGAGGTCGCGCGGGCGCTGGGTGCGGCGGACGTGGCGGCCCTGAAGGCGCTGGACGCCGAGCTGGCGTACGAACTGAAGGTCTCTGGGCGGGCCCCCTGGCAGGTCCTCGCGGGCGCGGCGGAGAGCGCGGACCTGGGCGGCGCCCTGCTGTACGAGGACGCGCCGTACGGGGTGGGGTACATGGTGGCGGCCTGGTCCTAGGGGGGCCTGTAGGCCCTGGGGATCCTGGGCGTCCTGGCGGTCCTGGGGCTCCGCCCGAGAAGGCCGTCGGCCGACAGGGCCGAGCCTCGATACGGCCGGCTGGACACGGTGGCCCGGACCTGACGGCGCGGACATGGCGGCCCGGACACGGCGGACGGCCGGGAGCCAGGTGTGCTCCGCGGCCGTCCGCCGATGTGTACTGATATGTACTGATGCGTACCCGTCAGGGCGTCGGGGGCGGTGGAGGCACGTCCGGCGGCGGCGTGACGCCGTCGGTTTCCTTGTGCGCGAGTCGGTCCATGGCGCCCTTGGCCTTGCCCGTGCCCGTCTGGATCTTGTCGCTGTACTTGCCCTTGGTCTTTTCGTCGACCACCTTCGCGGCCTTGTCGAGACCGTGAGTGACCTTGTCCCCGTGCTGTTGCGCGAGGTCCGAGACCTTGTCCTTGGCGGGTGCCAGCTTGGCTTTCAAATTGTCCAGGAGACTCATGGTCCACCTTCCCTCGCGGGACAGTTACGTGCGGGCGCTTTCGCCGGCCTCGTTGTCCGCGGCCTTTTCGGCGGTCTGCTGCTGGGGGATCTCGACGTCATCCTTGGCGGTGGCCTCCGCGGGCTCGCTCGCCGCGGCCCCGCCTTCGCTCTCGGAGCCTTCGGACTTCTCGGACGAACCCTTCGCCTCCTCCGTCACCTCCGCCTCGGTATCGGCCGTTTGCGTGTCGGTCTGCACCGCGGCGGTTGACGCCTCCTCCGTAGCCTTCGACCTTCCAAGAATTCGTGCAAAAATGCCCATATCCACTCCATACGTTACTCGTGAGGGCGAAATTCCGCGTCACCCGGTGCGTCCCATTGCGTCGCACGGGTCACCGGCTCTCGAAAACCGGCGGCTGGAACCTCGCAACAGGCAACGACCCCGGGCCCGTGGCGTCACGTAGCTCGTTCGAGAAGAGGCCCCGAGGTTTGCGAGACTGGGGCAGTGAGTAGCGCACCCCCCGCCCCCCGGGTCATCGCCGTCGTAGGACCGACCGCCGCAGGAAAGTCCGATCTGGGCGTGTACCTCGCCCAACGGCTCGGCGGCGAGGTCGTCAACTCCGACTCCATGCAGTTGTACCGAGGGATGGACATCGGTACCGCCAAACTGACGCCGCAGGAGCGCGGCGGGATCCCGCACCACCTCCTGGACATCTGGGACGTGACCGTCACGGCCAGCGTCGCCGAGTACCAGCGGCTCGCCCGCGCCCGCATCGACGCGCTGCTCGCCGACGGCCGCTGGCCGATCCTGGTGGGCGGCTCCGGACTGTACGTCCGTGGGGCCGTCGACAATCTGGAGTTCCCCGGCACCGACCCCGAGGTGCGGGCCCGGCTGGAGGAGGAGCTCACGCTGCGTGGCTCCGGAGCGCTGCACGCGCGTCTGGCCACGGCCGATCCGGAGGCCGCGCACGCGATCCTGCCCAGCAACGGCCGCCGTATCGTCCGCGCCCTCGAGGTCATCGAGATCACCGGGAAGCCCTTCACCGCCAACCTCCCCGGCCACGACTCCGTCTACGACACCCTGCAGATCGGCGTCGACGTCACGCGCCCCGAGCTCGACGACCGCATCGCGCGCCGCGTCGACCGGATGTGGGAGGCGGGGCTCGTCGACGAGGTGCGTGCGCTGGAGGCGCACGGATTGCGTGAGGGGCGTACGGCATCGCGTGCGCTCGGGTACCAGCAGGTGCTCGCGGCGCTCGCCGGGGAGTGCACCGACGCCGAGGCACGCGCCGAGACCGTACGCGCCACCAAACGCTTCGCGCGGCGTCAGGACTCCTGGTTCCGGCGCGATCCCCGGGTGCACTGGCTGAGCGGCGCTGCGGCGGATCTCACAGAACTCCCGCAGCTCGCCCTGGCGTTGGTCGAACGACCGGTCACAGCCTGATCACGTCATGGCATCGGGACGCTCCGGCCGCCGTCCGGGCCTTCGGCGCCGTGCCATCATCGAGCTTCGATCGACCAAGTGGAGTCCGAGTTGGGAGGGCGCGTGGCGATGGAGGCCGGCCCTCGCGACACCGCACAGGACGCGGAGCACGACACCGCGCAGGAGCAGCAGAAACCGCAGGAACGGCTGGAACCGCTGGAACGTCAGGATTTCGTCGGAGATCGACCGGGCCTTGACGGGGACCTGCTGGGCGGCGACGGTGAGCGACTCGGTGTCGACGGTGTTCCGCTGAGCTCCGACGGGCCCGACGAGACTTCCGGCGGTGTGAGCGCCGACGGGCCGGCCCCGGACGAGATGGTGCCGGCCGAGGTCGAGGTCGAGCTGCGCCCGCAGCGTCGACTGCGGATCTGGCAGCTCGCGCCGATCGTGATCCTGGCCGCGACGGGCTCCCTGATGTTCGCCTTTCCGCTCGCCTTCGAGTTCGGTGACGGCGGTGCGGTGGTCGCCATGCTCGGCCTGCTGATCTGCTCGTGCGCCGCGGGCTGGGGCATGATGGCCGCCCGCCGGGTCGGCTACGTGTGGCCGGGCCTGCCGCCGCGGGGCACCGGCCGCCGTCTGGACTGGCGCGTCGTGCTCGCGTACGTCGTGGTGGTCGCGGCGGTGGCGGTACTCGCCGTCTGGCGCGTCGCCCGCCTCCGCTGAGGCCCCCTTCACCTGGGCCCCTGCCCGGAGCGGGGTGTCGGACCGACCCCGTAGGATCGAGGAATGAGCACGCGGATCGCCTTCCTCAAGGGGCACGGGACCGAGAACGACTTCGTGATCGTCCCGGACCCGGAGAACGCCATCGACCTGCCCCCGACCGCCGTGGCCGCCCTGTGCGACCGCCGCGCGGGCATCGGCGGCGACGGTCTGCTGCATGTCGTTCGGTCCGCCGCGCACCCCGAGGCCAAGGAGATGGCGGCCGAAGCGGAGTGGTTCATGGACTACCGCAACGGCGACGGCTCGATCGCGGAGATGTGCGGCAACGGAGTGCGGGTGTTCGCGCGCTACCTCCAGCGTGCCGGACACGTGGCCGAGGGAGACGTCGCGATCGCCACACGCGGGGGTGTGAAGAGCGTGCACCTCTCCAAGGACGGCGCCGTCACGGTCGGCATGGGCAAGGCGGTCCTCCCCGAAGGGGATGTCACCGTGAGCGTCGGCGAGCGCAGCTGGCCCGCGCGCAACGTCAATATGGGCAACCCGCACGCCGTCGCCTTCGTGGACGACCTCGCACACGCCGGCAACCTGTTCACGCCGCCGCCGTTCGCTCCGGCCGCGGCCTACCCGGACGGGGTCAACGTCGAATTCGTGGTCGACCGGGGACCGCGGCACGTCGCCCTGCGCGTCCACGAGCGCGGCTCCGGGGAGACCCGTTCGTGCGGTACGGGCGCGTGCGCCGTGGCCGTCGCGGCGGCGCGCCGTGACGGCGCCGACCCGGCCGTGACGCGGACTCCGTCGACATACACCGTCGACGTGCCCGGCGGCCGCCTGGTGATCACCGAGCACCCGGACGGCGAGATCGAGATGACCGGCCCCGCGGTGATCGTCGCCGAGGGCGAGCTCGACGCGGAGTGGCTGGACACCGTGAAGTTCTGAACGGACGTCTTCTGAACGGACGACCCGGGCGATGTCGTAACCCTGGTTCCTTCCAAAACCTCGCGTCCGTAAACCCCCTGAACCTTCGCTCGAATGGGTGATCCGTTTCACGCTCGGCGAGAGGCGGTCAGCCGGGCGTGGTGGGCTCGGTAGCATCAAGCACCGGCCCGGACGGGGGAATCGGGACCAACCCCTGAGCCGTGTACGCCATGGGGCGCCCCGTCCGCCGGTCTACGCAGCCGGAGGTGCCCATGAGTGCGGAGGCGACGAACCCCGCGACGCCAGCCCCTGCAACGCCCTCCCCCGAGCTCTCGGCCTCTCCCCCACTCTCGACTTCGCTCGAGCGGGGGGACCCCCATGAGCAGGGGGTACCCCCATCGCACCGCAGGAAGAGCCGTCCTCGGATCGATCTGCGCCGCCTCGGCCGCGCCGCGCTGCTCGGCACGACGTCCCGCGACCGGCTGCCCGACGCGATCGGTCACGTGGCCGAGGCGCATCGCGCGCACCACCCCGACGCGAACATGGAACCGCTGCGCCGGGCCTATGTGCTGGCGGAGTCCTCGCACCGCGGCCAGATGCGCAAGAGCGGTGAGCCGTACATCACCCACCCGCTCGCCGTGACCCTGATCCTCGCCGAACTCGGCGCGGAGACCACGACGTTGACCGCCTCCCTGCTCCACGACACCGTCGAGGACACGGAAGTGACGCTCGATCAGGTGCGCGAGGAGTTCGGCGACGAGGTCTGCTATCTCGTCGACGGCGTCACCAAGCTGGAAAAGGTGGACTACGGGGCGGCCGCCGAACCCGAGACGTTCCGCAAGATGCTCGTCGCCACCGGCAACGACGTCCGCGTGATGTCGATCAAACTCGCCGACCGGCTGCACAACATGCGCACGCTCGGCGTCATGCGCCCCGAGAAACAGGCGCGCATCGCCAAGGTCACCAGGGACGTGCTGATCCCGCTCGCCGAACGGCTCGGCGTCCAGGCACTCAAGACCGAGCTGGAGGACCTCGTCTTCGCGATCCTGCACCCCGAGGAGTACGAGCACACCAGGGAACTGATCGTCGACAACGCCTCGCGCGCGAGCGACCCGCTCGCCGAGATCGCCGAGGAGGTGCGCACGGTCCTGCGCGAGGCCGGGATCCCGGCCGAAGTCCTCATCAGACCACGGCACTTCGTCTCCGTGCATCGCGTGTCACGCAAACGTGGGCCCATGCGCGGCGCCGACTTCGGACGTCTCCTGGTGCTCGTGAACGAGGACGCGGACTGCTACGGGGTCCTCGGCGAACTGCACACCTGTCTGACCCCGGTCGTCTCGGAGTTCAAGGACTTCATCGCGGTCCCCAAGTTCAACCTGTACCAGTCGCTGCACACGGCCGTCGCGAGCGGCGACGGCGAGATCGCCGAAGTCCTCATCCGCACCCACCAGATGCACAAGGTCGCCGAGGCCGGGGTCATCGCACTCGGCAATCCCTACGCTCCTCCTTCGGAGGAGCAGTCGGACGAGCAGTCCGAGGGCCGGCCGGGGGGCGGCGGACGCCCGGTGGACGGCGAGCGGGTGGACCCCACCCGCCCCGGCTGGCTCTCCCGGCTCCTCGACTGGCAGGAGGGCGCCCCGGATCCGGACACGTTCTGGTCCACGCTGCGCGAAGACCTCGCCCAGGACCGCGAGATCACCGTCTTCCGCGCCGACGGCGGCTCGCTGGGCCTTCCGGAGGGCGCCAGTTGTGTGGACGCCGCGTACGCGCAGTACGGCGAGGACGCGCACGCCTGCATCGGCGCCCGCGTCAACGGCCGCCTGGCGACCCTCAGTACGGTCCTGAAGGACGGCGACACCGTGCAGCTCCTCATGGGCCAGGACCCCGCCTCGGAGCCCTCCAGAGAGTGGCTGGAGCACGCGCACACGCCCGCCGCGCGGATCGCCATCCAGCGCTGGCTGGCCGCACACCCCTCACCCGTCGCCGCGCAGGACCCGGCGGCCCGGGAAGCCCCGGAAACCGCCGAGACCCCGGCCGCGGCCCGCAGGCCGTCCGCCGAGACACCCGCGGCCCGCCCCACGGACGCGTCCGCCGCCCGCCCCACCGACGGCCCTTCCGCCCGCCCCGCCGCCGCGAACGCCGTCGTCGACCAGCCCGGCGCTTCCGTACGCCTCGCGGGCTGCTGTACGCCCGTACCGCCCGACGAGGTGACCGGGTTCGCCGTACGCGGGGGAGTGGTGACCGTCCACCGCGTGGAGTGCGCCGGAGTGGCGCGCATGAAGAGCTCGGGGCGCGCGGAGGTGGAGGTGCGCTGGGGCGACACCACCGAGTGCCGGGTCACGCTGGTCGCCGAGTCCTTCGGACGCCCGCATCTGCTCGCCGACCTCACCGAAGCCATCGCCCTGGAGGGCGTCGCGATCGTCTCGGCGACCGTCGAACCCCCCAGCCAGCAGCGGGTACGCCACACGTACACGCTGCAACTCCCGGACGCGGCGCACCTTCCCGGACTGATGCGCGCGATGCGCAACGTGCCGGGGGTGTACGACGTGAGCCGGGCGCAGCACGCGGCGGCTGCCACGCAGTAGCACCCGATCGGGTGGGCCCGGCGCGAGTCGTCGCCGCCGGACGGGTGCACGCTGGTAGCCGTGGTCCATGCTGCTCACCCCCCACACCAGGAACCGTCGTATCCAGGGGGCGCTCCTCGCCTCCGCCGTCTCGGTCTGTCTCGTCGCCGCGAGCGCCCCGTCCCCGGACGCACCCCTCGGCATCGGTGACCGCCTCTTCCCGCACCTGGGCAATCCCGGGTACGACGTCAAGTCCTACGACCTCTCCTTCACCTACCCGGGCGTCAACGACAAACCGCTGGCGGCCGTCACCACGATCGACGCCGTGACGTCCGAGCGGCTCGAGCGCGTCAATCTGGACTACACGCACGGCACGGTGGAATCGGTCGAGGTCAACGGCGCGCCGGCGACGTTCACGAGCGCCGGGGAGGACCTGGTGGTGACGCCCGGGGAGCCGGTGCCCGCGGGCGGCTGGATGCGGATCACCGTGCGGCACTCGAGCGATCCGGTCACCACCGGGAAGGGGGACGGCGGCTGGGTGCGGACGAAGGACGGCCTCGCCATGGCCAACCAGGCCGACGCCGGGCACATGGTCTTCCCGTGCAACGACCACCCCTCGGACAAGGCGATGTTCACCATCCACGTCACCGCGCCCGACGGGTACACCGCTGTGGCCAACGGCCTGCCCACCGAGGTCGACCTGGTCGGCAAGTCCACCACGTGGACGTACCGCACCACGCACCCCATGGCCACGGAACTCACCCAGGTGTCCATCGGCCGCTCCAGCGTGGTGCACCGCGAGGGTCCGCACGGCCTGCCGCTCCGTGACGTCGTGCCCACCAAGGACCGCGAGTTGCTCGAACCGTGGCTCAAGAAGACGCCCGACCAGATCGCCTGGATGGAGAGCAAGGTCGGTCCGTACCCCTTCGAGACCTACGGGCTGCTGATGGCCCAGGCGCAGACCGGCTTCGAACTGGAGACACAGACACTCTCTCTCTTCGAGAGAGAGCTCTTCACGGAGCCCGCGCTGCCCAAGTGGTACGTCGAGTCGATCATGGTGCACGAGCTGTCGCACCAGTGGTTCGGCGACAGCGTCAGCCCCCGCGTCTGGTCCGACCTGTGGCTCAACGAGGGCCACGCGACCTGGTACGAGGCCCTGTACGCCGAGGAGAAGGCGGACAAGCCCATGGAGACCCGGATGAAGACGGCCTACCGCGCCTCCGACTCCTGGCGGGCCGCCGGAGGGCCGCCCGCGGCCCCCAAGGAGCCCGCCCCGGGACAGAAGATCAGCATCTTCCGGCCGAGCGTCTACGACGGTGCCGCGCTCGTCCTGTACGCGCTGCGCCAGGAGATCGGGCACTCCGCCTTCGAGCGCCTGGAGCGCACCTGGGTCGCCCTTCATCGGGACGGCACGGCCACGACCGCGGACTTCGAGCGGCTCGCGTCCGCCCTCGCGAACCGTGACCTGAGCGCGTTCTTCCAGGCCTGGCTCTACGGCACGAAGACGCCGCCGATGCCCGGGCACCCGGACTGGAAGAGCGACGCCCCGAAGGCACGCAAGGGCGCCTGAGAACTCGGATGACGAGACGGGACGTGCCGTGCGACCATCATCAGGTCGGCGGCGCGGCCCCGCGGAGGGTTGGCCCGGCGGAATCCGGGAATCTCCCGGTGGTCCCGGACGTTCTCCCTTGTGACGGGCGGTGTCCGTCGCCGATCAGGCTTCACCAGTGACGCCATCGATACCACCAGTGACGTATCGGTGTCCCCATCGACGTAAGGATCCAATGACCTCCTCTTCTTCCCCTTCCCAGGACGCGCAGAGCCTCGCGCAGAACTACCCCGAAGGTCTTCGGGCCGATGCCCTGATGGAAGAGGACGTCGCCTGGAGCCACGAGATCGACGGAGAGCGGGACGGCGAACAGTTCGATCGCTCCGAGCGCGCGGCCCTGCGCCGCGTGGCGGGCCTCTCCACCGAGCTCGAGGACGTCACCGAGGTCGAGTACCGACAGCTCCGTCTGGAGCGCGTCGTCCTCGTCGGCGTGTGGACCACGGGAACGATTCAGGACGCGGACAACTCGCTCGCCGAGCTGGCAGCCCTCGCGGAGACCGCGGGCGCGCTCGTGCTCGACGGCGTCGTCCAGCGCCGGGACAAGCCCGACGCGGCCACGTACATCGGATCCGGCAAGGCCAACGAGCTGCGGGACATCGTCCTGGAGACCGGCGCCGACACCGTGATCTGCGACGGTGAGCTGAGCCCCGGCCAGCTGATCCACCTCGAGGACGTCGTCAAGGTCAAGGTCATCGACCGTACGGCCCTGATCCTCGACATCTTCGCCCAGCACGCCAAGTCCCGAGAGGGCAAGGCGCAGGTCGCGCTCGCGCAGATGCAGTACATGCTGCCGAGGCTGCGCGGCTGGGGTCAGTCGCTGTCCCGTCAGATGGGCGGCGGCAAGGGCGGCGGCCTCGCCACCCGTGGTCCCGGTGAGACCAAGATCGAGACGGACCGGCGTCGTATCCGCGAGAAGATGGCGAAGATGCGCCGGGAGATCGCGGACATGAAGACCGGCCGCGAGATCAAGCGCCAGGAGCGCCGCAGGAACAAGGTGCCCTCGGTCGCCATCGCCGGCTACACCAACGCGGGCAAGTCCTCCCTGCTCAACCGCCTCACCGGTGCTGGCGTGCTCGTCGAGAACGCGCTGTTCGCGACCCTCGACCCGACTGTGCGCCGGGCCGAGACCCCGAGCGGGCGGCTGTACACCCTGGCCGACACGGTCGGGTTCGTGCGCCACCTCCCGCACCACCTCGTCGAGGCGTTCCGCTCCACGATGGAAGAGGTCGGCGACTCCGACCTGATCCTGCACGTGGTGGACGGCTCGCACCCGGCGCCGGAGGAGCAGCTGGCCGCCGTGCGCGAGGTCATCCGCGAAGTCGGCGCGACCGACGTGCCCGAGATCGTGGTGATCAACAAGGCGGACGCGGCCGACCCGCTGGTCCTCCAGCGGCTGATGCGGATCGAGAAGCGCTCCATCGCGGTCTCGGCCCGCACCGGGATGAACATCGACCAGCTGCTCGCGCTCATCGACAACGAGCTGCCCCGCCCCTCGGTCGAGATCGAGGCGCTCGTGCCGTACACGCACGGCAGGCTGGTCGCGCGCGCCCACTCCGAGGGCGAGGTGATCTCCGAGGAGCACACCCCGGAGGGCACCCTGCTCAAGGTGCGGGTGCACGAGGAACTGGCGGCCGACCTCGCGCCGTACGTTCCGGCGCCCGTCGCGCTCTAGGGCCGGTCCGGCGGATCAGGTCGCAGGAAACGGGCGGTGCCTCATCGACGCTGCCAAGCCCCGCGTCTGCGGCATGATCCGCCGGGCAGGCCCTAGCCGCCCGCTTCCGCAGGGACGACGTACGAAGGCCCGCACCCTCTCGCAGGGGGCGGGCCTTCGCCGTGGCCGGGTGAGCGCGGCGCCTACTGTCCGCCGTACCGCTTGCTCATGTTCTCGTAGAGCGACTGCGCGCCCCTGCCGAGCTGCGGCCCCGCGAGCTACGTGTTGCCGACCGGGCCGATCGAGGTGTTCGAGACCAGCTCGGTCTTGCCACCGACGACCCGGAACCAGCCGCCGCCGGAGGAACCGCCGGTCATCGTGCAGCCGATGCGGTACATCGTCGGCAGACTCGGGCTCAGCGACAGCCGCCCCGGCCGGTCGACGCACTTGAACATCTTCAGACCGTTGTACGGCGGCGCGGCCGGGTAGCCCCAGGCGCCCATCGTGCTGACGTCCCGGGCGGAGGGCGCCGAGAAGTCCACGTCCAGCGCGTTGCCGACCGTCTCCTCCAGGGACTTCGAGCCCTGCGCCGGCTTAGCGTGCAGGAGCGCGTAGTCGTACGGGGCGCCCGCGCCGCCCGTCTCATCGACGCCCGCGATCCACTCGTTCGAGGTGGAGGCCCAGTCGGCCCACCACTCGCCGTACGGGGCGATCTGCGCGGCGGAGGCGTTCCTCAGCTCGGACTCGGACCTGCCCTGGTCGTTGTACGCGGGCACGAAGGCGATGTTGCGGTACCAGCCGCCGTTGCCGCCGGCGTGCACACAGTTGCTCGCCGTCCACACCAGGTTGGACGTGCCCGGGTGGTTGACGTCCTTGACGACGGTCCCGGAGCCGGGGCGGCGTGGTCGTGATACGGGGTCTTCTCCGCCGTGGCCTCGACCGGCGCCGGATCCGGGTCGCCGACGCCCTGGTCGGCGGCCGCGTCCTTCGCCGAGATCGTCTTGTCCGGGCCCTTGGCGGACTTCATGCGCTCGGGCTGCCACAGCCCCGCGATCACCGGGTTGACGAAGTCCTTGGCCTCACTGAGCCACTTGTCCTTGTCCCAGTTCTTCCAGCCGCCGTTCTTCCACTGGTCGACGTCGATGCCGTGCTCTTCGAGCTTGCTCTTGACGGCGTCCGGGATCCTGATCTTGTCGTCGCCGTTCCGCGACGAGGAGGCGCTGGACCCGCCCGTCTCGTCTATGGAACGCATGCTGGTGTAACCCCCGTTAAGTGCTGACACCTCACCATGCCCGGGCCATCGGGGGCGAACGGCGGTGGAGTGGTGAAGGTTTCTGTGTGCCACCCCACCGCCGCCCGTGCGGCCCGTGTGCGATTCCTGTCAGGCCCGTCGGGTCACCGGCCTGCGCATCGTCGTCTCACGGGGCCGTTGTCCCACTGACTCCTGTCCCCTGTCCCTTGTCTCACTGGCTCGCGAACTTCTTGCTCACCGAGTCGTACACACCCTTGGCGACCGCACCCAGGTGCGGACCCGCCAGCCAGCCCGCGCTGACCGGACCGATCGAGGTGTTGGACACCAGGGCGGGCTTGCCGTCCGACCCGGTCGCCACCCAGCCGCCGCCGGACGAACCACCGGTCATGGTGCACCCGATGCGGTACATCGTCGGGTCCGCCTCGGCGATCGACAGACGGCCGGGCCTGTCGGTGCACTGGTACAGCTTCTGCCCGTCGAACGGCGCCGCCGCCGGGTAACCGGTCGCCGTGATGCTCGCGACCTTGGGTACGGCCGGAGCGTCGAAGTTCACCGGGAGCGCCGAACCGACCGTCTCCTCAAGAGACTTGCCGTTGCTGCCCTTCTCCGGCGTCACATGCAGGACCGCGTAGTCGTACGACGCGCCCTGACCGCCGGTGGAGCCGCCCTGCGCGATCCACTGGTCCGAGGTCTGCGCCCAGTCGCTCCACCAGACACCGTACGGAGCGACCTCCGTCCGCGCGGCGTTCTGCAGCTGGGCGGACGTCCTGCCGGCGTTGTTGTACGAGGGCACGAAGGCGATGTTGCGGTACCAGCCGCCCTTCTTGCCGGCGTGCACGCAGTGGCCCGCGGTCCACACGAGGTTCGACTTGCCCGGGTGCGCGGGGTCCTCGACCACGGTCGCCGAGCAGACCATCGTGCCCTCGGGGGAGTCGAAGAAGACCTTGCCCGCCTCGGGCACGCTGTCGTGGTAGGCGGCGCTCACGGCCTTCGCCGCCACGGGCGCCGGAGTGGCGTCGGTGACACCCTGGTCACCGGAGAGGTCGTTCTCGTCGACGCCCTTGTTCTTGTCCGGGTCGTCGGCGCCGCGCATCCGGTCCGGGTCCCACAGCCCCTTGATGATGGGGTTGACGAAGTCGTTGGCCTCGCGCAGCCAGTCGTCCTTGTTCCAGTTCTTCCAGGCGCCGTTCTTCCACTTGTCGATGTCGATCCCGTGCTCTTTGAGCTTGTTCTTGATGTCGTCCGGGATCTTGATCTTGCCGTCGGCGCTCTGGGACGCCGACGCGCCGGCCTGGCCGCCAGCGTTGCTGTCGCCCGAGTCGCAGCCGGTGGCGGTCAGCGCCAGCACCGCCGTCAGGCCGACGGCGGCCAGTACGGGGGAGGTTGTGCGGCGCGCGTTCCTCCCTCGACGAGCGGCGAAGGGCGGGCGTATGGATCGCATGGTGTAACTCCCCCTGGACGTAAGAGAACCTGTCAGGATCCGCCGATCCGGAGTCCCTGGGTACGGGACACAGGTGCATCGTTCGGTGTCTCTGAACGGCACCACACACTATGCGCTCGCTGTGGGGGACATCCCACGGAACGGCAACGGTTCCGTCACGGCAAGGATCTTCGACTCACCCGCTTCCCCGAGCCGGTCACGTCGTTGGTACGTACGGGGGGCCTGCCGCCTGTGCTCGGAGCTCCCCGCCAACTCGCCCCTGGACAGCGGGAGGACCTGAAGTCGTGGCCGTGACCGAGTCTGCGGTGGTACCGGTGGGGCGCGAGCCCGAGGAGTCGCGGGAGAGGGTGCCCGGAGTGTCCGAGGGGGCGCGCGCGGCGCACGAGGGGATTCTGCGGCGTCAGTCGGCGCGCGAGTCGGCGGCCCGCACCTACGCGCGCGCCCTGCCGATCGTCCCCGTGCGGGCGCGGGGGCTGACCATCGAGGGCGCGGACGGGCGCCGTTACCTCGACTGTCTCTCCGGCGCGGGCACCCTGGCCCTGGGACACAACCATCCGGTGGTCCTGGAAGCGATCAGAAAAGTCCTCGACTCAGGGGCGCCACTGCACGTCCTCGACCTGGCCACACCCGTCAAGGACGCCTTCACCACCGAGCTGTTCGGCACGCTGCCTCCGGAGTTCGCCGCCCGCGCGCGGGTGCAGTTCTGCGGACCCGCCGGGACGGACGCCGTCGAGGCCGCGTTCAAACTGGTGCGCGCGGCGACCGGACGCACCGGAATGCTCGCGTTCACCGGTGCCTATCACGGGATGACCGCGGGGGCGCTCGAAGCATCCGGGGGCGCGACCGAGGTACGAGTCGCGCGCCTGCCCTACCCCCAGGACTACCGTTGCCCGTTCGGCATCGGCGGTGAGCGGGGTGCCGAACTCGCCGCGCGCTGGACCGAGTCGCTGCTCGACGACACCAAGTCCGGCGTGCCACGCCCCGCCGGGATGATCCTCGAACCCGTCCAGGGCGAGGGCGGGGTGATTCCCGCGCCCGACGACTGGATGCGCCGGATGCGCGAGATCACCGCGGCGCGCTCCATTCCCCTGATCGCGGACGAGGTCCAGACCGGCGTCGGGCGCACCGGAGCCTTCTGGGCCGTGGAACACAGCGGGATCACCCCGGACGTGATGGTCCTGTCCAAGGCCATCGGAGGCAGCCTGCCGCTGGCCGTCGTCGTCTACCGCGACGACCTCGACGTCTGGCAACCGGGCGCCCACGCGGGCACGTTCCGCGGCAACCAGCTGGCCATGGCCGCGGGCACGGCGACCCTCGCCTACGTCCGTGAGAACGGACTGGCCGAGCGCGCGGCGACCCTGGGCTCCCACATGCTCACTCAACTCCGCGGACTCGCCGAGGAGTTCCCGTGCATCGGTGACGTACGGGGCCGCGGGCTGATGATCGGCGTCGAGCTGGTGGATCCCGAGACGGCCCCGGACACCACCACCGACGACCCCCGACCCGCCGCCCCCGAACTCGCCGCCGCCGTGCAGCGCGAGTGCCTGCGCCGCGGACTGATCGTGGAGCTGGGCGGGCGCCGCGCCAGCGTGGTGCGACTCCTGCCGCCCTTGACGATCAGCGACGAACAGGCGACCGCGGTGCTCGATCGACTGGCGGACGCGGTGGCGGCGGTGGCTGCGACGGCGCGAGCGGGACTGGGCGTCTCGACCGGGCACGGTCGGGATTCCGCGTCCGGTGAGCACGCCGGATAGGACCCGCAACCGCCGCGGGCGGCCCGCACAGCGGTCCCCTCGACGGGCCCCCGCGCCCGGTCGGGACGCAGACCTCACTCGGGCCACCCCACTCGCCCCCCTCGACCCGGACCACCGTCCGCCCACCCGGACCGACCAGGAACGCCCCACGCCCCAAGCACGCCAGTACCGCCCCGGTTCGTCGCCGCACGAGCCTGAACGACCCCGAGGAACTCTCTTGAACGCCACCCCCACACCCGACGGCCGTCCCGACACCCACGAGCGAGCGGCCTGTGGCACGCAGACCCCGCCGGCTCCGGGAGCCGACGCGGTCCCCCGGCAGAAGAGAGGGGCCCGGGAGACCGAGCGGCTGCGCGGCGCCACCGCCGACCTGCTGGAACATCCCGCCGCCCACACCGCGGCCCAGGCGGCGGCGGTCGAGAACCTGTTGCGCTGCTGGGTACGGGAGAACAACCTGCCCGCCCCCACCGACGGCACCCTCCGCATCGCCCTCCCGGCAAGCGGTACCTCCCTCCTGACGCCGGTCCACCACTGGTCCCCGACCGGCTGGCACCGCTTCGGCCTCCCGCACCTCGCCGACGCTCCCGACGGAGCACCGCCCGCCGACGCCGTCACCGTCGCGGCGCTGCTGGCGCGCCAGGCGGCGACGGGCGACGGGACGACGAGCACGGCCGAGGCGATGTCGACGCCCGTTTCCGATACCGGCCCCGCCGGGGACGGTGCCGACCTGGTCGGCCGTGTCGCCGACTCGGTGCGGCGGACCGTCGTGTTCATCAACGACCGCAGGGAACGGCCCGCCGACACCCCCAACTTCTTCCTGGCCGCCGAACAAGCACTGGTGCTGGGGCACCCGTGGCACCCCACCCCGAAGAGCCGGGAAGGGCTCTCCGAGGCCGAAGCGCGGCTGTACTCACCCGAGTTGCGCGGCTCCTTCCCGCTGCACTGGATGGCGGTCGCCCCCGCGGTCCTGGCGGCCGACTCGGCGTGGACGGAGCGCGGCCGGCCCGTCCCCGCGCAGCAGCTCACCGCGCGGCTGGCCGGAGCCGGGCTGTCCCTGCCCGACGGGTACGCCGCCCTGCCGCTGCACCCCTGGCAGCTGGCCGACGTCCGGCACCGGCCCGAGACCGCGGCCCTGCTCGACGCCGGACTGCTCCGGGACCTCGGCCCGCACGGCTCCGCCTGGCACCCGACCTCCTCCGTCCGCACCCTCTACCGCTCCGACGCCCCCGCGATGCTCAAACTGTCGCTGGGCCTGCGCATCACCAACTCCCGCCGTGAGAACCTCCGCAAGGAGCTCCACCGGGGCGTGGAGGTCCACCGTCTGCTGCGCGGCGGCCTGTCCAAGCAGTGGCAGTCCGCCCACCCCGGCTTCGACATCGTCCGCGACCCGGCCTGGCTCGCCGTCAACGCCCCGGACGGCACCCCCCTGCCCGGGCTCGACGCGATGATCCGCCACAACCCGTTCGGGCCGACCGACGACGCCGGCTGTGTCGCGGGGCTCGTCTCTCCCCGGCCCCACGCCCGACCCGGCGCACGCGGCGGATCCGAGGACCGGCCCGTCATGCGATCCCGGCTCGCCGAGATCGTCACCCGCCTCGCCGGACGCACCAGCAGGCCCCGTGGCGCCGTCGCCGCAGAGTGGTTCCTGCGCTACCTCGAGCACGTCGTACGCCCCGTGCTCTGGCTCGACAGCGAGGCGGGAATCGCGCTGGAAGCACACCAGCAGAACACCCTGCTCCTGCTGGACCCCGAGGGCTGGCCCACGGGCGGCCGCTACCGCGACAACCAGGGCTACTACTTCCGCGCGTCCCGGCGCGCCGAGCTGGACGCACGGCTGCCCGGCATCGGCGAACACAGCGACACCTTCGTCTCCGACGAGGTCACCGACGAACGCTTCACCTACTACCTGGCGATCAACAACGTGCTCGGCCTCATCGGTGCGTTCGGCTCCCAGCACCTCGCCGACGAACAACTGCTGCTCGCCGGCTTCCGCCGCTTCCTCACCGACGTGGCCCACGGCCCGGCCCGACTGCGTACGCCCCTGCCCGCGCACCTCCTCGACTCGCCCGTCCTGCGCTGCAAGGCGAACCTGCTGACCCGGCTGCACGGCCTCGACGAACTCGTCGGCCCGGTCGACACCCAGTCCGTCTACGTCACCCTCGCCAACCCGCTCCATTCCTGACGAAGCCGCCCTCGCCAACCCCTGCCATTCCTGACGAAGTCATCCTCGCCAACCCCCTGCCGGCCCTGAGGAACATGTCCCACCCCGTCTCCTGAGAGGAGCGTCGCCGTGCCTCCCACCGATGCGAGCACCGACGCCGGTACCGCCCCCGTCACCGACCTCGGAGCCGACCCGGGCCCCGGGCCGGGCACGGACAACGAGGACACCCTCGACCTGCGCCTGCCCGACGAGCTCCTCGCGCTCCTGGGCTCCGAGGTCGAGTCGGCCGGGGGAGACGACCTGCTCGACCGCATCGGTGGCTGGGGCCCGATCGCCACTCCGGTGGGCGCCTTCCACCTGGTCCCCGTCCGTGTGGAGCGTGATCTCCCACTCGTCTCCCGCTGGATGAACGACCCCGCCGTCGCGGAGTTCTGGGAGCTGGCAGGACCCGAGTCGGTCGCAGAAGAACATCTGTGCCGCCAGCTCGACGGCGACGGCCGCAGTGTGCCCTGCCTCGGCGTGCTGGACGGCACCCCCATGAGCTACTGGGAGATCTACCGCGCGGACCTCGACCTCCTGGCCCGTCACTATCCCGCCCGCCCGCACGACACCGGCCTGCACCTGCTCATCGGCGGTGTCGCCAACCGCGGACGAGGCCTCGGCTCCGCCCTGCTCCGCGCCGTCGCCGACCTCGTACTGGACAAGCGCCCGGCCTGCGCCCGCGTCGTCGCGGAACCCGACCTCCGTAACACCCCCTCCGTCTCCGCCTTCCTGAGCGCGGGCTTCAGGTTCTCCGCCGAGGTCGACCTGCCCGGCAAACGGGCAGCCCTCATGGTCCGGGACCGGAGCCTGCGCGACCTGTTGTAGCGCCCTGCCCTCACCGCACCGCTCGTTCCGATCCGGTTCCCTGTCAAGGAGTCCCCGTGCCGCATCCATCCGCCACCCCGGCATCCGGAGAGCTGCCCGCCTTGTACGACCCGCCCGAGCTGCGCAAAGACCGATGGGACCAGGTCGGCCGCCGACTGCTCGCGAAAATGATCGGCGAGTTCGCCCACGAGGAGATCGTCAGACCGGAACCGGAGTCCGATCTGGATCCGGGGTCGGAGCCGGGTCCGGAGGCTCGGCGGGGCGCGGAGGGAAAAGTCGCCCCCCTCCGCGGTGAGCACAATCCGGCGACCAGCCTCGATTCCTCCGCCGGAGCGGCCTCCTCGCGACCCTCACCACGCCCCACCTCCCCCCACCACGACACCCCCCACCACGACACCCCCCACCACGACACCGCGCACCAGGACACCCCACACGCGATCACCGGGCACGAGGGCACCGGGCACACCGACAGCCTCCGCCCCTACGCCCTGCGCCTCGACGCCGGTGGCAGCCTCTCCTTCCGCGCCCGCCGCGCTTCGTACGACAGCTGGCGCGTCGACCCCACCTCACTCACCCTCACCGAGGAGGGGGCGGAGCCGTGCCCTTTCACCGACCCGCTCGGCTTCCTCACGCGGGCCCGCGGCACGCTGGAGATCGACGGCGCGACGCTCGGCCACGTGGTCCGTGAACTGAGTACGACGCTCGCCGCGGACGCCCGCCTCCACCGCGACGCCCGTACGGCGGCCGAACTGGCCGACCTCGGCTACGCCGAACTGGAGGGCCACCAGACCGGCCACCCCTGGATCGTGCTGAACAAGGGCCGCCTCGGCTTCTCCGCGACGGACGCCGCCGACTGGGCGCCGGAGGCCCGCAGAGCGACGCCGATTCCCTGGATCGCGGTGCACACCACGCTCGCGACCTACCGAGGCGTCCCGAGCCTCCACTCCGCCGAACAGCTCTACGCGCGCGAACTCGCCCCCGCCACGAGGGAGTCCTTCGAGGGGGTACTACGCGCGCGTGGGCTCACTCCGGAGTCGTACCTCTATCTGCCCGTGCACCCCTGGCAGTGGGACGACGTCGTGCTGCCGCTGTTCGCGCCCTCCGTGGCAGCGGGAGCGATCGTGCCGCTGCCCTCCGACGGCGACCTGCGGCTC
This sequence comes from Streptomyces sp. NPDC111656, assembly GCF_055656965.1. Lineage (NCBI taxonomy): Bacteria > Bacillati > Actinomycetota > Actinomycetes > Kitasatosporales > Streptomycetaceae > Streptomyces > Streptomyces sp. NPDC111656. Next base: position 39,539 of record NZ_JBVKCA010000026.1, on the reverse strand, counting down.
CCGCAGCAGTCGATCCGTACGTTCCTCAATGTCTCGCGCCCGGACCGGCACACCGTGAAACTGCCGCTGTCCGTGCTCAACACCCTCGTCTGGCGCGGCCTGCCGACGGACCGCACGCTCGCGGCGCCCGCCGTCACCGCCTGGATGCACGCCCTGAGAGACGCCGACCCGTTTCTGCGGGACACCTGCGGGGTGATTCTGCTCGGCGAGGTCGCCTCGGTGACGGTGAACCACCCCGTGTACGACGCCCTCCCCGAAGTGCCCTATCAGTACAAGGAGTTGCTCGGCGCGATCTGGCGCGAGCCGGTCTCGCGCCATCTGGCGCCCGGTGAACGCGCGCGCACCCTGGCCGCGCTCCTGCACACCGACCCGGACGGCCGCGCCTTCACGGCGGAGCTCGTCGCCCGCTCGGGCCTCGCCCCCAACGTCTGGCTGCGTCGCCTCTTCGCCGCGCTCCTGCCGCCGCTGCTGCACTTCCTCTATCGGTACGGCACGGTGTTCAGCCCCCACGGAGAGAACGCGATCGTCGTCTACGACGACCATGACGTCCCCGTCCGCCTCGCGGTGAAGGACTTCGTGGACGACGTCAACGTGAGCGCGGACCCCCTGCCCGAGCACACGACCATGCCGGACGACGTACGGAACGTACTGCTGACCGAGCCGCCGGCGTTCCTGACCCAGTTCATCCACTCCGGGCTCTTCGTGGGGGTCTTCCGCTATCTCGCTCCGCTCTGCGAGGAACAACTGGGCGTTCCGGAGGCCGAGTTCTGGGCGCTCGTCCGGGCAGAGATCGTCCGTCACCAGGCGCGCTTTCCCGAGCTCAAGGAGCGCTACGAGATGTTCGACCTGCTCACTCCGCGTATCGAGCGCCTGTGCCTCAACCGCAACCGACTGCACCTCGACGGCTACCGCGACCGTCCCGAGCGCCCGCACGCCGCGGTACACGGCACGGTCCCGAACCCCCTCCACCGGCCTTGATCATCCGCCCCGTACTCGTTCTCGTCCTGATCGCGTCCGCAGGCCGGGCCTTGATCGCCCGATTGTCAGTGGCGCCCCGTAGGCTGGCAACGCTATGACAGAGCCCTCACTCCCCGAACTCCTGCATGCTGCCGTCACTGCCGTCGGCGGCACGGAGCGCCCTGGCCAGGTGACCATGGCCGAAGCCGTCGCGGGTGCCATCGACGACAGCTCCCACCTGCTGGTCCAGGCGGGCACCGGCACCGGAAAGTCGCTCGGCTACCTCGTGCCCGCGCTCGCCCACGGGGAGCGGGTCGTCGTGGCGACCGCCACCCTGGCGCTCCAGCGGCAGCTCGTGGAGCGCGATCTTCCGCGGACCGTCGACGCGCTGCACCCGCTGCTGCGCCGCCGCCCGGAGTTCGCGATGCTCAAGGGCCGGTCGAACTACCTGTGTCTGCACCGGCTGCACGAGGGCGTGCCGCAGGACGAGGAGGACGGCCTTTTCGACCAGTTCGAGGCGGCCGCGCCCACCAGCAAGCTGGGCCAGGACCTGCTGCGACTGCGGGACTGGTCGGACGAGACCGAGACCGGTGACCGCGACGACCTCACGCCCGGCGTCTCCGACCGCGCGTGGGCTCAGGTGTCCGTTTCGTCCCGCGAGTGCCTGGGCGCCACCAAATGCGCCTACGGAGCGGAGTGCTTCGCCGAGATGGCCCGCGAGCGCGCCAAGCTCGCCGAGGTCGTCGTCACCAATCACGCGCTGCTCGCGATCGACGCCATCGAGGGCGCGCCGGTCCTCCCGCAGCACGAGGTGCTGATCGTCGACGAGGCCCATGAGCTGGTCTCCCGGGTCACCGGTGTCGCGACCGGCGAGCTCACGCCCGGCCAGGTCAACCGCGCGGTGCGCCGCGCCGCGAAGCTCGTCAACGAGAAGGCGGCCGATCAGCTCCAGACCGCCGCCGAGGGCTTCGAGCGGCTGATGGAGCTCGCGCTTCCGGGCCGCCTGGAGGAGATCCCGGAGGATCTCGGATACGCGCTGATGGCACTGCGCGACGCCGCTCGTACGGTGATCTCGGCGATCGGCTCCACCCGCGACAAGTCCGTCCAGGATGAGGACTCCGTCCGCAAGCAGGCTCTCGCCTCGGTGGAGTCGGTGCACGACGTGGCGGAGCGGATCACCAACGGCTCCGAGTGGGACGTCGTCTGGTACGAGCGGCACGACCGCTTCGGCGCCTCGCTCCGCGTCGCCCCCATGTCCGTCTCCGGCCTCCTCAGGGAGAAGCTCTTCGCGGACCGTTCCGTCGTCCTGACGTCCGCCACCCTGAAGCTCGGCGGTGACTTCAACGGAGTGGGGGCGTCGCTGGGACTCGCCCCGGAGGGCACCGAGGGCGAAGACCTCCCGCAGTGGAAGGGCGTGGACGTCGGCTCGCCCTTCGACTACCCCAAGCAGGGCATTCTGTACGTGGCCAAGCACCTGTCCCGCCCCGCGCGCGACGGCGACCGTGCGGACATGCTGGACGAGCTCACCGAGCTGATCCAGGCCGCGGGGGGTCGCACGCTGGGGTTGTTCTCCTCGATGCGGGCCGCCCAGCTCGCGGCGGAGGAGCTGCGCTCGCGCATCCCCGAGTACCCCATCCTGCTGCAGGGCGAGGAGACGCTCGGCGAGCTGATCAAGAACTTCGCGGCCGACCCCAAGACCTGCCTCTTCGGCACGCTCTCGCTCTGGCAGGGCGTCGACGTCCCCGGGGCCAGCTGCCAGCTCGTCGTCATGGACAAGATCCCCTTCCCGCGTCCCGACGACCCGCTGATGAGTGCCCGCCAGAAGGCCGTCGAGGAGAACGGCGGCAATGGCTTCATGGCCGTTGCCGCGACCCACGCGGCGCTGCTGATGGCCCAGGGCGCCGGCCGCCTCGTACGGGCCACGGGCGACCGGGGGGTGGTGGCCGTACTGGACCAGCGCCTCGCGACGGCGCGCTACGGCAGTTACCTCAAGGCGTCCCTCCCCGACTTCTGGTACACCACGGACCGGAACCAGGTACGGAGGTCGCTCACCGCGATCGACGCGACGGCCCGGAAGACGGAGGAGGCGGGGGAGACGCAGGAGGCGTAGAACTTCCGTGCGGGGGGCTGAGGGAACTCGCGCACCTGGCCCGAGGCGGGCCCGCACGGGTGCCCCCACGGGCGGAGTTGCTCCGCCTCGGACGCCCCTCCGGCCCAACAACATCACCCACACGGCCACACGCGGACCCCGCGAACCACCCGCCCTGTGGGCACCCCCAGGTGCCGTGCGTGCTCTCAGGCCCGGGATCTCCGTCCCGGGCCCACCTCTGATCCTCCCGACACCCGAGCATGCCGCGCGACGCCCGCGCCTATCGCTGGGCGCCCGAGTATGCCGTCCGGCGCCCGAGCATGTCGCTGGGCGTGCGCGCATGTCGCCCGGGCCTGTGCATGTCGCTGGGAGCCTGGGCATGTTGTCCGGCGACAGCGCACGTCTCTGGGCGCCTGCGCATATCTCTCGGCAACGCGCACGTCGTCCGGCGCCTGCGGATGTCGTCCGGCATCTACGCATGTCGTCCGGCAAACTACCGCCGCATGTCGGGTAGGCGTCCGGCGCAGGTGGTCCGGCATGTCGCCCGACGCCCGCACGTGTCGTCCGGCGCGTGCGCATATCGCTCGGCGCCTACGCCTTTCCCTCGAAGCCTGGGGACGATCCTCCGGCCCCCCGCGAGCAAAAGCATCGACGGGGGGTCTGGTCGAGGCGGGCCATCTCTGGATGCCGCGCACGCCGCCAACGCCCCCCGCCTGACCCCCGGAGGGCAACGCACAGGGCCCCGGAACCGGCGCAGGTGGTCCCGGGGCCCGGTCAAGGGCGGGGCGGGGTGTCCCGCCCGGCGTGTGCCGTCACACGCGCCGCAGCACCGCCACCACCTTGCCCAGGATGGTCGCCTCGTCGCCGGGAATCGGCTGGTACGCGGCGTTGTGCGGGAGGAGCCACACATGGCCGTCCTCGCGCTTGAACCGCTTCACCGTGGCCTCGCCGTCCAGCATCGCGGCCACGATGTCGCCGTTCTCCGCGACCGGCTGGCGCCGGACCGTCACCCAGTCCCCGTCGCAGATGGCGGCCTCGATCATCGAGTCACCGACGACCTTCAGGACGAACAGCTCGCCGTCACCGACCAGCTGCCGGGGGAGGGGGAAGACGTCCTCCACCGACTCCTCGGCCAGGATCGGGCCACCGGCGGCGATACGGCCGACGAGCGGGACGTACGACGCGGCCGGCTTGCCCGCCGTGTCGGTGGGCTGTGCCGAGGACTGGTCGGAGCCCCGGACCTCGTACGCGCGCGGCCGGTGCGGATCGCGGCGCAGGAAGCCCTTGCGCTCCAGTGCCATCAGCTGGTGGGCGACCGACGAGGTGCTGGAAAGGCCGACCGCCTGTCCGATCTCCCGCATCGACGGCGGGTAGCCGCGCCGCTGCACGGAGTCCCGGATGACCTCGATCACCCGGCGCTGCCTGTCGGTGAGTCCCGAGCTGTCGGCGCGGATGCCTGGAGGTCGCCCTGGCAGGGAGCGCTTGGGCCCCTCATGATTCGTGGCTTCGTTCATCGCATGCACCGGCTCGAGTCGGCCCTGGGAGCGGTCCTGGGCAGTGATGGTGGCACTGTCTGCGGTGGTGGTCACGTCGGCCCCTCTCGATGGTCTCCCTGCTGGACAACGGTAGTTGCTTTCGAAAGGTTGCGCCAAACACACGTTCGAGTGAAAAATCGCGGATTGTCTGTCGTGATCATGTGTCTGGGTGTATAGCCAACGCTGCATCCGGCGGACAAAAGGGCTCATTGCTGTACTCTTCACCGCCGGGGCGATGACCGTGCCGACAGATGTGGGCCGCAGCCCAGTCTGCCATCCGGCACCCCGTAAGTCGGGTACCGGCCCCCTTCCGCGCGCTGACCACGGTATCTCCGTGTGTCCGGGATCGGTATGGCCGTGCGGCACATGCCATTACGTGCGCGACACGCGTGTCCTGGGTGAATTTACGGGTCGATCCCCACATCTAGTGGTTGGATTGCTGCAGCAGCCCAGAAGTTGTGGTCCCCCGGGTCTTCGAGCCTCCCGCCATCGCCTATGCTTGGGGCTGCTTCGAGGGGCCCGAGAGGTCCCGCGAGGTCTATGAGTCGTGCTGTGAAGGAGGGTTGGAGCCATGCACTGCCCCTTCTGCAGGCACCCCGACAGCCGTGTCGTCGACAGCCGTACGACCGATGACGGCACGTCGATCCGCAGGCGCCGCCAGTGCCCCGACTGCTCCCGTCGTTTCACGACGGTGGAGACGTGCTCGCTGATGGTGGTCAAGCGGTCCGGCGTCACCGAACCCTTCAGTCGTACCAAGGTCATCAATGGCGTGCGCAAGGCGTGCCAGGGGCGGCCGGTCACCGAGGACGCGCTCGCCCAGCTCGGCCAGCGGGTCGAGGAGGCGGTGCGGGCCACCGGGAGCGCCGAGCTGACCACCCACGACGTGGGTCTGGCCATACTCGGCCCGTTGCAGGAACTCGACCTCGTCGCCTATCTGCGCTTCGCGTCCGTGTACCGGGCGTTCGACTCGCTCGAGGACTTCGAGGCCGCCATCGTGGAACTCAGGGAAGAGACGAAGCAGCGCCCCGCCGCGGACGAGGATGACGCGGGCGTGGCGGATGCGGGCGTGGAGCGCCCGGAAAGCGACCGCGGGTCCGGAGCGACCGTCCAGGTCCCCGTGCCCGCCAACGCCGCCGACTGACGGAAGGGCCGACTCGGATCGGCCCCCCATCGGTGGCGACCAAGGACCTGTTGCGGGCGGCCGCGTGGCGGCGCCCGCAGCACCAGACACACACCTTGCCATGGGAAGAACGTGGCACTTCAGGGCGTTTTAGCCCGATACAGGGAGGCGGCATGACAGAGACGGCGAGCGGTCCGGCACGAGGTTCCCGCGCCAAGGGCGGAACCAAGGCCAGCAAGGGACTGCGCATCGAGCGCATCCACACCACCCCCGGCGTGCACCCGTACGACGAGGTGGAATGGGAGCGCCGTGACGTCGTCATGACCAACTGGCGCGACGGCTCGATCAATTTCGAGCAGCGTGGCGTCGAGTTCCCCGGCTTCTGGTCGGTGAACGCGGTCAACATCGTCACCAGCAAGTACTTCCGTGGTGCTGTGGGCACCCCGCAGCGCGAGGTGAGCCTCAGGCAGCTCATCGACCGCATCGTGAAGACGTACCGGAAGGCCGGCGAGGACTACAAGTACTTCGCCTCGCCCGCCGACGCCGAGATCTTCGAGCACGAGCTGGCGTACGCCCTCCTGCACCAGATCTTCAGCTTCAACAGCCCGGTCTGGTTCAACGTCGGGACGCCTCAGCCCCAGCAGGTCTCAGCCTGCTTCATCCTGTCCGTCGACGACTCCATGGAGTCGATCCTCGACTGGTACAAGGAAGAGGGCATGATCTTCAAGGGCGGCTCCGGCGCCGGCCTGAACCTCTCCCGTATCCGCTCCTCCAAGGAGCTCCTCTCCTCGGGCGGCAACGCCTCGGGTCCCGTCTCCTTCATGCGCGGTGCCGACGCCTCCGCAGGAACGATCAAGTCGGGTGGCGCCACCCGCCGCGCGGCCAAGATGGTCATCCTCGACGTCGACCACCCCGACATCGAGGACTTCATCGAGACCAAGGTCAAGGAGGAGGAGAAGATCCGCGCCCTCCGTGACGCGGGCTTCGACATGGACCTGGGCGGCGACGACATCACGTCCGTCCAGTACCAGAACGCCAACAACTCGGTCCGTGTGAACGACACGTTCATGAAGGCGGTCGAGACGGGCGGCAAGTTCGGTCTCACCTCCCGTATGACCGGCGAGGTCATCGAGGAGGTCGACGCCAAGACGCTCTTCCGCAAGATGGCCGAGGCCGCCTGGGCCTGCGCCGACCCGGGCATCCAGTACGACGACACGATCAACCACTGGCACACGTGCCCGGAGTCCGGTCGTATCAACGGCTCGAACCCGTGCAGCGAGTACATGCACCTGGACAACACGTCCTGCAACCTCGCCTCGCTGAACCTGATGAAGTTCCTCAAGGACGACGGCAAGGGCCACCAGTCCTTCGAGGTCGAGCGCTTCGCCAAGGTCGTCGAGCTGGTCATCACCGCGATGGACATCTCGATCTGCTTCGCGGACTTCCCGACCCAGAAGATCGGCGAGAACACCCGCGCCTTCCGTCAGCTGGGCATCGGCTACGCCAACCTGGGCGCTCTCCTGATGGCGACCGGTCACGCGTACGACTCCGACGGCGGTCGCGCCCTCGCCGGTGCCATCACCTCGCTGATGACTGGCACCTCGTACCGGCGTTCCGCCGAGCTCGCCGCGGTCGTCGGCCCGTACGACGGCTACGCCCGCAACGCGGCGCCGCACCAGCGCGTCATGAAGCAGCACTCCGACGCCAACGGCGTGGCCGTCCGTGTGGACGACCTGGACACGCCGATCTGGGCCGCCGCCACGGAGGCCTGGCAGGACGTGCTGCACCTCGGTGAGAAGAACGGATTCCGCAACGCGCAGGCCTCGGTCATCGCTCCGACCGGCACCATCGGTCTCGCGATGTCCTGCGACACCACCGGCCTCGAGCCCGACCTCGCGTTGGTCAAGTTCAAGAAGCTGGTCGGCGGCGGCTCGATGCAGATCGTCAACGGCACCGTTCCGCAGGCCCTGCGCCGCCTGGGCTACCAGGAGGAGCAGATCGAGGCGATCGTCGCCCACATCGCCGAGAACGGCAATGTCGTCGACGCCCCGAGCCTCAAGCACGAGCACTACGAGGTCTTCGACTGCGCCATGGGCGAGCGCTCCATCTCCGCGATGGGCCACGTCCGCATGATGGCCGCGATCCAGCCCTGGATCTCCGGCGCGCTGTCCAAGACGGTCAACCTGCCGGAGACGGCGACCGTCGAGGACGTCGAAGAGGTCTACTTCGAGGCGTGGAAGATGGGCGTCAAGGCGCTCGCGATCTACCGCGACAACTGCAAGGTCGGCCAGCCCCTCTCGGCCAAGACCAAGGACAAGGAGAAGACCGAGGTCACGGCGAAGGCCGAGGAGACCATCCGCGCCGCGGTCGAGAAGGTCGTCGAGTACCGCCCGGTCCGCAAGCGCCTCCCCAAGGGTCGTCCCGGCATCACCACCTCCTTCACGGTGGGCGGCGCCGAGGGCTACATGACCGCCAACTCCTACCCGGACGACGGTCTCGGCGAGGTCTTCCTGAAGATGTCGAAGCAGGGCTCCACCCTCGCGGGCATGATGGACGCCTTCTCGATCGCGGTCTCCGTGGGTCTGCAGTACGGCGTGCCCCTCGAGACGTACGTCTCGAAGTTCACGAACATGCGCTTCGAGCCGGCCGGCATGACGGACGACCCGGACGTGCGGATGGCGCAGTCGATCGTCGACTACATCTTCCGTCGCCTGGCGCTGGACTTCCTGCCCTTCGAGACGCGCTCCGCGCTCGGCATCCACTCCGCCGAGGAGCGTCAGCGGCACCTGGAGACGGGCTCCTACGAGCCGTCCGACGATGTCGACATGGACGTCGAGGGCCTGGCCCAGTCCGCGCCCCGTGCGCAGGAGCTGAAGGCCGTGGTCACCCCGAAGGCCGAGGTCGAGGTGGCGAAGCCCGCCCCGAAGCAGGCCCACACCAGTGCCGAACTGGTGGAGATGCAGCTGGGCATCCAGGCGGACGCCCCCCTGTGCTTCTCCTGCGGTACGAAGATGCAGCGGGCCGGTTCCTGCTACATCTGCGAGGGCTGCGGTTCGACCAGCGGTTGCAGCTGACCTGAAACGCCGAAGGGCGGCACGACCACCGGTCGTGCCGCCCTTCGGCGTTTTCTCGCTGCTACGGAGAAAGCTGTTTCAGGCGTCTCTTACGGAGAGGGCTGTTTCAAGCGTTGTGGCGCGTGCCCATGACGCGCGGGAACTCGGCCGGGTCGGTGTCGTAGCCGTGGATCCCCGGATGGAAGGTCCACTCTCCGGAGACGTCGCGTACGAACTCGCCGACGGTCGCGGCCGTGGCCCCCAGGACGCCGCCGAAGTTGTCCTCCGCCAGCACGGTGTAGCCCTCCCGCATGCGCAGGCCCGGGTTGAGGACGCCCACGAACGACTTGTGGCCGGAACCCTGCTGGATGAGTACGCCCACCACCACACGCGTGTAGCCGCTGTTGAGGCGGTCGAGTTCCAGCGTCATGACCTCGTCCCAGCCGAAGCCCTTGCCGTCCTTGCTGTCCCGGTTGAGGTAGATGGTGCCGTCCGGGGAGCGGCTGTCGAAGTGCACTACATAGGCGGGACTTCCGTACGGATCGGCGGCCACGTACGTCGCCGCGATGATGTCGAGGTCGGTCGCGGGCTCGCCGACGGGACTCGGGTCCCACTTCACCGCGAGCTCGACCTTGCGGATGCCCTTGTTGAGACCGGTCATTGGATCTTCCCCTCCCCGTTTCCTATCTTCTCCAGCCCCCAACTGCTCTGTTGTCAAGGCCGGTTGTCCATCGTGCCACGCGCGCGGGGGCGCTCGCGCGGGTGCACTCCGCCGGAGCGTGACCGACGCCACGCTCCGTGGCCTTACGATGGCGCGGTGCTGGTCAAGTGGATTCGCTGCACCGTGGTGGACCGCCGCGGTTTCGAGCGGGGGCAGCGAAAGTGGGCGGGGCTGCTGGGTGAGCCGGGATTCCGGGGGCAGGGCGGGGGCTGGAGCCGAGGGCGGCCCGGTGTGGCGCACATCTTCGCCTTCTGGGAGAGCCGTGCCTTCTACGACTCCTTCATGGCCCGTTCGCACGATCGGCTCGCGGCTGCCCAGTCGGGGACCTTCAAGGACTCGCAGGTCAAACTCTTCGATCACCGGTTCGATGTGAAGACCGGCTTCGAGCCGCGCTTCACGGACGCCGACCTGCTGCGGGTGGCCCACTGCCGCATCCACGAGGAACGGGCCGAACACTTCGCGCTGATGCAGGAGAAGGTCTGGAATCCCGCGATGGCGGGCTCGCCCGGCATGGTGCGCGGCCTCTTCGGCGAGGCGCCGGGCCATGAGTTCCTGATCCTGTCCATGTGGCAGTCGGCCGCCGAACACGGTAAATACCGGGCCGAGCGGGTGGAACGGCTCGCGCTGCGCGCCCAGACGGAGGCCGATGTCGCAGCCCTGACCGGCGACATAGTGGCGCTGGAGCCCTCGTGGACGGTCTGATCGGAGTGCCGCCCGCGGGTGTGATCTGCGCGGAGAACATGTGACCTACGCCGTATGGAGCCCGTACGAGTGCTCGATCGGCCGTCAGCCGTTTTAGGGTCTTGGCATGGTTCGACCACGGCGTATCGTCCTTGTCCGGCACGGCGAGTCAGCGGGCAACGCCGATGACACCGTTTATGAACGCGAGCCCGACCACGCTCTGGCGCTCACCGAGAAGGGGTGGCAGCAGGCGGAGGAGACGGGCAAACGGTTGCGGGAGATCTTCGGGCGAGAGCGCGTAAGCGTTTACGTGTCGCCGTACCGTCGTACGCACGAGACGCTCCGCGCCTTCCACCTCGACCCCGAGCTCATACGGGTGCGCGAGGAGCCGCGGCTGCGCGAGCAGGACTGGGGCAACTGGCAGGACCGCGACGACGTGCGTCTCCAGAAGGCCTATCGGGACGCGTACGGGCATTTCTTCTACCGCTTCGCCCAGGGGGAGTCCGGCGCCGACGTCTACGACCGGGTCGGTGGCTTCCTGGAGAGCCTCTACCGGAGCTTCGAGGCCCCCGACCACCCGTCGAACGTGCTCCTGGTGACCCATGGTCTCGCCATGCGGCTGTTCTGCATGCGCTGGTTCCACTGGACGGTCGCGGAGTTCGAATCGCTGTCGAATCCGGGGAACGCCGAGATGCGGATGCTCGTCCTCGGCGACGACGGGAGGTACACGCTTGACCGTCCGTTCGAACGCTGGTGTGTACCCGAGTCGTACGGGGACCCCGGGATAGAGTGGCAGGGCGATGACCTCTGATTCCTCTCCCGGCGGACGCCTTGACCGCGCCCTGGCCAGCCTGCGTGGACTCGCGGTGGGGGACGCGCTGGGCTCGCGGTTCTTCGTGCCCGTGAACTACCCGCTGCTCAAGCGACGCGAGCTGCCGTCCGGCCCCTGGCGGTGGACGGACGACACCGAAATGGCCTCCTCCGTAGTGGCCGTTTTGGCCCGGCACCGCCGCATCGACCAGGACGCGCTGGCCGGCTCCTTCGCCGAGCACCACGACGTCGACCGGGGCTACGGTCCCGCGGTCAACCGGTTGCTGGGGCAGATCCGGGAGGGGGGCGACTGGCGGGCGCTGGCGTCCGCCCTCTTCAAGGGACAGGGCTCGTGGGGCAACGGCGCCGCGATGCGGATCGCCCCCCTGGGGGCCTGGTACGCGGACGACCCGGAGCAGGCTGTCCACCAGGCGGAGATCTCGGCGTACACCACCCACCAGCACCGCGAGGCCGTCGTGGGTGCCATGGCCGTCGCCGCGGCCGCCGCCCTGGCGGCCGACCCGGCGAGCCCGCCGAGTGCCGAGGCACTGCTCGACGGCGTCGTCGCGCTCGTCCCGCGCAGCGCCGTGGGAGCCGGCCTGCGGCGCGCTCGCGACATGCTCGACTACGGGGACACCGCGACGGTCGCCGCCGTACTGGGCTGCGGGCGGCGTACGACGGCGCACGACACGGTGCCGTTCGCGCTCTGGTCCGCGGCCCGGGCTCTGGGCGACTACGAAGAGGGCTTCTGGTCGACCGCCCAGGTGGGCGGCGACATGGACACGACCTGCGCCATCGTCGGCGGTGTGATCGCCGCGGGTAAGGCGGGCGCGCCGCCGGGGGAGTGGGTGGAGCGGACGGAGAGCCTGCCGGGTTGGGTGCGGGCGGGGGCGTAGGCCGCGAGGCGGTTCGGTGACGCCGGGGGAGTCCGCTGCGGAACGCGATGCCCGGGCAGGGGCCGGGTGGATGTCGCGCGGCACGGGTGCGGCTTCGGGCGCCAGGAGGCTCGTGGGTAGCGCGTCGCGCGGGGTTGGCCGTTGCACGGGTTGGCCGTCGGCGCCGTAGAGCGGTGGGCTGGTGGGCCGCCTGCGATGCCGTACCCCGGCCTGATGGACGTTCCTCGGTGTCGGCCCGCGCGCAGCACGGCTCGCCCTTGGTGCCGCGCCGCGCCCCATGGGCTCAGGGGTCACCCCGGCGCTGTGGTGCCGCTCGCGGGGACAGACATGCTGCCGTACCGCTGGCTGCGAGGCCCGGACCCAGTGCCGTACCTCCGGCAGGGGCCGCCCTCGGTGCCGTACGTCCTCGAAGGCCGCCCCCGGTGCCGTACAGCTGCTTGCAAGGCCAGGCCCCGGGGTGCCGTTCCGCTGCGGATGGCCGGACCGTGGTCCTCGCCGTCCGTATCCCGGACCGGGGACCGGCCTCCGCAGCCCCGCCAAGCTTCGGCGGACCCGCCTCAGCCCGCGGCGGGCCCCGCCGTGCCCGAGAGGGCCTCCAGGTCGCTCTTGCGGACCCGGATCACCAGCGCGGCGGTGGCCAGGGCGAGTACCGCCATCGCGACGGCCGGGACGAAGGCGGTCGAGATGCCCTGGGCGAGCACGTCGTGGCCCCACGGAGCGGGCAACTGGTGGGTCTTGGCGAACTCCGCCTTCTGCTCGGGCGAGCCGTTCGCCAGGAACTTCGGCAGCTGCTTCTCAGCCTCGTCCCGGCTGGCCGAGCCGAAGACCGTGGTCAGGATGGACAGACCGAGCGAACCGCCCACCTGCTGGGTGACGTTGAGGAGTCCGGACGCGGCGCCCGCCTCGTGCTGGGCGACGCCGGAGACCGCGGTCAGGGTCAGTGTCACGAAGTTCAGGCCCATGCCGAAGGCGAAGAGCAGCATCGGGCCGAGCACCCCGCCGACGTACGTGCTGTCGGGGCTCATGAAGGTCAGCCAGCCGAGCCCGAGCGCGACGAGGGCGGAGCCGACGACCATGAACGGCTTGGGCCCGAGGACCGGCAGGAACCGCTGCGACAGCCCCGCTCCGATGCCGATCGCCGCCGTCACGGGCAGGAACGCCAGACCGGCCTGGATCGGGCTGTAACCCAGCACGTTCTGTACGAACAGGACGATGAAGAAGAACATCCCGAACATCGCCGCGGCCAGACTGAGCATGATCACGTACGTGCCGGAGCGGTTGCGGTCGCCGAACATCTTCAGCGGGGTGATCGGTTCCTTCGCCCGGGTCTCGATGAACGCGAAGCCCAGCAACAGGACCAGTGCCGTGGCGAACGACCCGATCGTGAGGCTGTCGCGCCAGCCCTCCTCCGCGGCACGGATGAACCCGTAGACCAGGGAGGCCATACCGGCCGTCGAGGTGAGCGCGCCAGCGACGTCGAAGCGCCCCGGATGGCGCTCGGACTCGTTGATGTACATCGGGGCGAGCACGGTGATCAGCACGCCGATGGGCACGTTGACGAAGAGCACCCAGCGCCAGTCGAGCCACTCGGTGAGCATGCCGCCCGCAAGCAGCCCGATGGCGCCGCCGCCCGCGGAGACCGCGGCGAAGACGGCGAAGGCCCGGTTCCGTTCCGGGCCCTCGGGGAAGGTGGTGGTGATGAGCGCCAGCGCGGTGGGCGACGCTATCGCGCCACCCACGCCCTGGAGGGCCCGCGCGGCCAGCAACTGCCAGGGCTCCTGGGCAAGTCCACCGAGCAGCGAGGCGAGCGTGAACAGCATGATGCCGGTCATGAAGACCCGGCGCCGACCGAGGATGTCACCTGCGCGGCCGCCGAGAAGGAGCAGGCCACCGAAGGTGAGGGTGTACGCGCTGATCACCCAGGTCAGGTCGGTCGTGCTGAATTTGAGCGCGTCTTGAATGTGCGGGAGGGCGATGTTCACAATCGTCGAGTCGAGTACCACCATGAGTTGGCAGGCCGCGATGACGGCGAGTGCGATACCGGGGTGTCCCTCCCGGCGGGCCGCTCCTGGCTTTGGGTCCTGGATCAACTGAGAGGTTTGAGAGGTTGTCACTATGGTTCCCCCACAAGTGCGTTAGTGAACGCTCGCGTTCACTGTTGCGGCAACGGTAGTGAGTCCCCGACAGTGAACGCAAGCGTTCACTGAAGTCGCTCCCGCGTGTCGTCACTTGACCGCTCCCCCTCCCCGAACTCCCCGCTCCCCCATGCACAACGGAGACACTCAGATGGTTACTTCGCGTTGGACGGCCGCTCCCGCTCAGGCGGCCTCCCTGCGCCGACGCGGTGCCGTGCTCGAACGTGCGATCCTCGACGCCGCGCTCGAGCAGCTCAGTACGGTCGGCTGGAACGGCCTCACGATGGAGGGTGTCGCCGCCCGGGCCCAGACCGGCAAGGCCGCGGTCTATCGCCGCTGGCCGTCCAAGGAGGACCTCGTCGCGGACGCGCTGAAGGCCGGACTGCCGAGTCTGACGGAGGCCCCCGACCTCGGAAGCGTCCGGGACGACCTGCTGGAACTGTGCCGGCAGGTGCGTGAGGCGATGTACTCGCAGCCCGGATTCGCGCTGCGCTCAGTGCTTCACGAATGCGATGTGGCGCAGGCGGAACGCTTTCAGAGTCTGATCGTCGGAGGGGTCGTCGAGCCGACCAAGCATCTGCTGCGAGAGATTGTGCACCGCGGAATCGAGCGGGAAGAGGTGCGACCGGACGCCGCGAATTCCTACGTCTTCGACGTCATTCCGGCGATGATGATGTATCGCTCGAAGGTGTGCGCGAGCGAATGGAGTGAACGGGATCTGGAGGAGATGATCGACCAGCTGATGGTCCCGCTGCTGCGACGGGCGGGGGCTGATCCGCGGACGGCCGGGGCCTGACTGCGTGGACCGTCGCGTCGCTGGTTCGTGGGCCGTCGGGTCGTTGGTCCGTGCGTGGTCGGGCGGCTGGTCGGGTGTCTGGTTCGGGGGTGGTCGGGTGTCTGATGGGTGGATCGTCGGGTGACTGGTTCGTGCTGGTGGCGGGGCTGTGGTCGCTCAGGGAAACCTGGGTGTCGCGAGGGGCTCGGGGCGGCGTAGGCTGAGGGCGCCATGCCGTACGAACCACCGACTCACACCGTCGAGCGCTCCCTCCGCGCCACGACCGGAGCGAAGATCATTGCCGGTGTCGACGAGGTGGGCCGTGGTGCGTGGGCCGGCCCGGTCACCGTCTGCGCCGCCGTCACGGGACTACGCCGTCCACCCGAGGGCCTCACCGACTCCAAACTCCTCACCGTCAAGCGCCGTACCATGATGGCCGCGGAGTTGGAGAAATGGGTGACGTCGTACGCCCTGGGGCATGCCTCTCCTGAGGAGATCGACGACCTGGGGATGACGGCCGCGCTGCGCCTGGCCGCGGTGCGGGCCCTGGAGGCCTTGCCCGTCCGCCCGGACGCGGTCATCCTCGATGGGAAGCACGACTACCTCGGGTCGCCGTGGCGGGTTCGCACGGTGATCAAGGGTGACCAGTCCTGTGTGGCCGTCGCGGCGGCCTCGGTGATCGCCAAGGTTCAGCGCGACAAAATGATGGCCGAACTGGGTGTCGACCATGCAGACTTCGGTTTTGCGGCCAACGCCGGGTATCCGTCTCCGGTGCACAAGGCCGCACTGGAGGAGCGGGGCCCCACTCCGTACCACCGGCTGTCATGGGCGTATCTTGATGCGCTGCCCCAGTGGCGGCACCTCAAGAAGGTCCGCAGCTGGGCGGACGGAAGCGGTCCGGAGATCGAAGGTCAGCTCGGCTTCGATTTCTGACGGTTCCGCTCGCACTCATGTGCCACCCGCCGACGCGAGTCGCACCGGCGTTTGATAAATATCAGCTCATGCCTCTCATTCCCGAGGAGCCTCAGATTCACGAGAGTGCCCAGGGTCCCCGCGCGACTCCGGCCAGTGGCCGCACCGCGCCGACCCCCCGTCCCGTACCCGGTCCCCGTCCCGCGGCTCCGCCGCGTCCCGGACGTCCGGGGCCTGTCCGGCCGATGCCGGCCCAACGCACCCCGCGTGAGCCGGTCGTGGCCACGCCGGGGTCATCCGCCCCGGCGGCCGCGCCCGCTGCCGCCACCCCACAGATCCAGCTGATCCCGGCCTCGGCCGAGGGCGCGCTGGACGCCGCCGAAGAAGCGGTCGACCTGCTGTTGGAGTCGGGCCGAGCCCCCGGTGAGGTGCTGGTGATCACCACCGGCGAACCGCATCCGTGGGCCGCGCACGAACTCTCCTTCGGCGAAGCCGCCTACTGGGCGCAGCACGACTCGGGCGACGACGTCTTCTACGCCGACGCCTCCGTCGCGGGCCGGGCCGCGTCCCGTCCCGTGGTCGTGGTCGCCGTCAACGGCGGTCCCGACGCTGCCGCCGCCACCGCCCTGCCCCTGGCTCTCGGCCGGGCCGGCGCCCTGCTGATCGTCTGCGGCGACCCGCAGCAGATCAACTCGGTGCTGGGCGCCGGGGTCTGAACGAATCCCGGACACCGTCCGGGATTCGCTCGGGCAATGCTTGGGGCGATGTCCAGGGCGTGATGGTGGTGCCACTACGGCACCACCTGTACGGCGGTCCTTTCGGCGTGCCAGTAGCAAGTGTGCTTGTGGTTCATGTGCCTGTGGTTCGTGGCCCGTAGTGAGTGCTTGCTCGCCGAGGCGATGATGGCGGCGGTGCGCGTGCGTCGCTGGAGCGGGCGCAAGCACTACGGCACTGCCTCTTCCCGGTCCCGCGGGGCCACCACGGTGCGGGCGGACGCGACGGTGCGGGCGGACGCGCCCGGGCCACGGGGGCGAGTGCTCTTCAGGGGCCTGCAAGGCGGGTCGGCACCTGGGTGGGCGCCGACGCCTCACGGCCGCGGGCGATTCAGCGGGCGGCCGCCCGGCGCAGCACCTCCGACGCGGCGCCCCCGGTGCGCGGGAGCGGCGGCGCTTCGGTCAGGGCGAGGGACTCCGGTGGGGAGTCCGCGCTCGGACGGCGTCCGCCACGGCCCTCGCCGAGTACCTGCCAGCCGTCGTGCGTCAGCGTGATGTAGGCCCCGCAGCGCAGCCCGTGGAGGGTGCAGGCGTCCCGCAGCCCCCACATCCACGCCCCGTCCTCCTCGGTCCACCGTGCGTCGCCCTCGCGGCAGTAGAGCAGCACCGCCGTGCGTACCGGGGTGCGGCGCCGCAGGTCGTGCGGGATCACCCGGCGCAGCTGTGCCAGCAGGGAGTTTCGGAACATCCAGCCGTCGGCCGGCGCCGACCGTCGGGTGAACGAGGCGCTCGCCTGTAGCCGTTCGTCCGTGTCGAGGACGGCCACGATGGCGGTCGTGGGTCTCGGCCGGTGCCGTGCGTGCAATCCGCTGACGACCTCCCGCGGATTGCGCAACAGCGGAATCCCCGCAGCGGCCCATTCGGCGGGTTCGAGCATACGGGTCAGTGGGTTGGCGGAAGCGGCGGACAGATCGGCAGACGTCGACATGGATGCCGCCGAGGACGGAGCGAATCCGAAGGTCACGGTCCTCCCTTCGGCTACGCGCCCACACAGCGGGCGGGGTCGGACTTGGGGGAGCGCACGCCGCAGCAGAGCCCTACCGGATCACGGGCGAGCCGTGCGGGGAGCGGACCTCAATTCTTCCTGTCGAACTTGGTTGCGGCAACGAGCAATTGGGGCCACCGACCGTTTTCCGGCTATACGTCGTGTATATCCCTGCCCACTGTTCTTGTTTGCGACACATGGGTCACGCCTGTACGGCCAGGACCAGCGGCAACACCGCCTGTGCCCCGGATCGTCGCAGCATGCGCGCGGCGACCGCCAGCGTCCAGCCCGTCTCGGTTGCGTCGTCCACCAACAGCACGGGACCACCTGCTTCCTTGAGGGCGGCTGCCAGCGCGGGTGGCACGGCCAGAGCCCCGTCAAGTGCCTTGAGCCGCTGGGCGCTGTTGCTCCGGGAGACCTGTGAGACGGCCTCGCCAACGTACTCCACGGACCCCAGCAGCGGCAGTCGGCCGACCTCCGCGATCCGCGCGCCCAGTGACTGGATCAACTGTGGACGCCTGCGCGAGGCCATGGTGACGACGCCGACCGGGCGCGGCTGCGCGTCGGGCTGCCCGGAGGCCCAGCCGCCGGGCCCCTTCGCCCAGTCGGTCAGGACGCCGACCACGGCCTTCGCCACATCGTCCGGCACGGGCCCGTCCGGTGCCTGGGGTGTGAGCATCGGCCGCAGCCGGTTGCCCCAGCCGATGTCCGAGAGCCGCCCCAAGGCGCGCCCCGGTGCGGCCTGTTCGCCCGCCGGGATTCGCCCCTTCAGGTCGACGCCGACGGCCGGCAGGCCCGTGGGCCACATCTTGCGGGGGGCGACGTCGACACCGGCGCGGCCCAGCTCGCCGTTGGCCGCGTCGAGCGCGGCGGGGGACACGGACGCCTCGAACCGGGCTCCCGCACAGGTGTCGCAGCGCCCGCACGGCTTCGCCAGCTCGTCGTCGAGCTGGCGCCGCAAAAACTCCATCCGGCAGCCGGTGGTCGACACGTAGTCGCGCATCGCCTGCTGTTCGGCGGCCCGCTGCTTGGCGACCCAGGCGTAGCGCTCGGTGTCGTACGTCCAGGGCGCGCCCGTGGAGATCCAGCCGCCCTGGACACGCCGCACGGCGCCGTCCACGTCGAGCACTTTGAGCATCGTCTCCAGACGGGACCTGCGCAGCTCCACCAGGGGTTCGAGGGCGGGCAGCGAGAGCGGCCTCCCGGCGCGGGCCAGGACGTCCAAGGTCCGGCGCACCTGCTCCTCCGGAGGGAAGGCGATCGACGCGAAGTACTCCCAGATCGCCTGGTCCTCCTTGCCCGGCAGGAGAAGCACCTCGGCATGCTTCACGCCGCGGCCCGCGCGCCCCACCTGCTGGTAGTACGCGATGGGGGAGGAGGGGGAGCCCAGGTGCACCACGAATCCGAGGTCGGGCTTGTCGAAGCCCATGCCCAGCGCGGAGGTGGCGACCAGGGCCTTGACGCGGTTGGCGAGGAGATCCTCCTCGGCCTGCTGGCGGTCCGCGTTCTCCGTCTTTCCGGTGTACGAGGTGACGGTGTGCCCGCTCTGGCGCAGGAACGCGGTGACCTCCTCGGCGGCGGCCACGGTGAGCGTGTAGATGATGCCCGAGCCCGGCAGGTCGCTCAGGTGCTCGGCGAGCCAGGCCATCCGGTGGGCGGCGTCCGGCAGCCGCAGCACACCGAGGCTCAGGCTCTCCCGGTCCAGCGGCCCGCGCAGGACGAGTGCGTCGGTGCTGGCGCCGGTGCCCAGCTGCTCGGCCACATCGGCCGTCACGCGCGCGTTGGCGGTCGCGGTGGTGGCCAGGACGGGGACGCCCGGCGGGAGATCGGCGAGCATCGTGCGCAGCCTGCGGTAGTCCGGCCGGAAGTCGTGTCCCCAGTCGGAGATGCAGTGTGCCTCGTCGACCACGAGCAGGCCGGTCGCCGCGGCCAGCTTGGGCAGCACCTGATCGCGGAAGTCGGGGTTGTTGAGCCGCTCCGGGCTCACCAGGAGCACGTCGACCTCGCTCGCGGCCACCTCGGCCTGGATCGTCTCCCACTCCTCCGTGTTCGACGAATTGATGCTCCGCGCGTGGATACCGGCGCGGGCGGCCGCCTCCACCTGGTTGCGCATGAGGGCGAGGAGCGGCGAGACGATGACCGTGGGCCCGGCGCCCCGCTCGCGAAGCAGCGCGGTGGCGACGAAGTACACGGCGGACTTGCCCCAGCCCGTGCGCTGCACGACGAGGGCTCTGCGCTTGTCGGCCACCAGGGCCTCGATGGCACGCCACTGGTCCTCGCGCAGCCGGGCCTCGCCCGCCGGGGCACCGACAAGGCGGGCGAGTACGGCGTCGGCCGCGGCGCGCAGGTCGGCGTTGGGCAGGTCTGTGTGGGTCGGGGGGCGTGGGTCGTCGTTGCTCATGGCCCCATGCAACCCGATGGGTCGGACATCGCGCGAACGAGGCCGCCGGGTTGTGGACAAGTCATGTCGTGGCCATGGTCAGGGTTATCCACAGGGCAAAGCGGAATTTCAAGATCCGCGGGATGGTCACGGCATGACGAATCACAGCGAAGCAGCCGACATGTCCGGTGACAGTGACATCAGCGGGCGCGGTCGGCACGGGGGAGATGGCGCGGGCCACGCGCCGAGCGCGCGCAGCGGACGGGGCGCGCACGATGGACACGACCTGCCCGGGCAGCACCAGGTGACCCTGCGCACACCGGCCGAACTGGCCGATGCCCTGCCCTACCTGCTCGGCTACCGGCCCGAGGACAGCATCGTGCTGGTAGCCCTGCACGACGGGGAGAGGCGCGGCCGCTTCGGCGGGCGGGCACGGCTCGGCATCCCTGCCCACGCGGACGACTGGCCGCCCGTCGCCGATCAGCTGGCGCAAGGACTGGTGAAGGGGAGCGAGCGCAGAGGGGCACGGCCCGAGAGCATGGTCGCCTACCTCTGCCAGGAGCCGGGGACCGGAGAGTCGGGGCGGGACGTCATGGAACGTCTGCGGCCGCTCGCGCAGTTTCTGCGCACGGCCTGCGGTCGCCTCGACGTCCCCGTCATCGAGGCCCTCTGCATCTCCGACGGCCGCTTCTGGTCGTACTGCTGCCCCGGACAGGGGTGCTGTTCGTCCGAGGGGCATCCGATGGGACTGCCCGGCACCTCCGTCCTTGCCGCCGCCGCGACCTACGCCGGCCTCCAAGTGCGCGGATCGCTGAGGGAATTCACCGCTCGGTTCATTCCGTGGGAAGGCGCGGCCGCACGGGAGCAGCAGACCGCGCTCGACACGGCGAGCATGGCCCTGGTTCCCAGGATCCTCGACAGTGAGGGCCGTGCGGAGGTGGCTGAGGAGACCCTCGGGCTGGCCCGGCAGATCGTGAAGCGGTTCGCCGACGCCCCGCCCGTGTCCGGCACACGCCCGGCGGACCTGCGCGACGACGGCCTCCTGGAGCACGACGAGGCCGCCACCCTGATCCTCGGACTCCAGGACCGCGCAACCCGCGACCGCGCCGCCGAGTGGATGGAGGGCGACGAGGCCGGCCCTGCCCTGCGCCTCTGGCGGGCGCTGGCCCGCCGCTGCGTCGGCCCCTATGGCGAGCACGCGGCGGCACCCCTCACCCTCGCCGGGTGGGTCGCCTGGTCGACCGGTGACGAACTGGAGGCTCGCGAGGCCCTGGCGATGGCACTCGGAGCCGATCCCGACTACCTCTTCGCCCGTCTCCTGCACCAGGCGTGCAACGAGGGCCTCGACCCGGAGTCGATCCGCCGCTGCCTGCGCGCGGAGCGCACCGACCGGACCGGGGCGGAAGCGGAACAGCCATCGGGTCCCGATCGCTCGACGCCGCGCGATGTCGCCGAGCCGACGGGCACCTCGAACCGACGTCGGCGCAGGGCACGCACAGCGGGGATCGGGACACCGCGCGGAAGCGGGCGTCACCCCGGGGTGAGTAGCCTCCGCCGGCGTCGGCCCACCGATGAGGCCGCGCCCGGCGGGGAGGGACCTGGGCGCGAGCCTGAGGTGGCGAGCGAAAGGGCACGTGCCCGCCGCAAGGGCGGTCGGCGGGTTGTGGGGGAGGAGACGTGAGCGTGGGGAGCGGGGCGGACCGCCGGCTATCGGGTCGGGTGACACGTGAGGTGCTCCGGGCACCGGATGCCACTCCACCCGACGCGGCGGCACGCCCCAGCCCGCGCGGCACGGGCGGACGGCGCGCGCCCGCAATCTCCAAGCCCGAACCCTTGGCCCCCACCGCACCCGCACCAGCCGTCCGCGGTATGCCCCACCGACCGTCCCACCGCCATCCGGTCTGCTTGCCCGGCCCAGGGCGTGACCCCGGACGGGGCCGTTCCGTTCACCTGTGCGGCGGTACCCGTGGCCGGGCCGCGCCGCCGAACGCCCTCGCCCCTCCGGAGCCCCCAACCCGGCGCCGAGCGCGCCCCAGGCGCACTGACCGAGGAAGCCACATGCCCCTGCCCATTCCACCCTCCGATTCCGACGGCGCCCTCCCGCCGGTGCGCGGGCTCGCTCAGCCCTTCCCTCGTCGCGCCGGTTCGCAGGCCCCGTTCGCAGGAGTCGAGAGCGCTTTGAGCCCCTTCGCGCGGCTGGGCGGTTCGGCGGCTCGTCACACCCCGCTTCCCGGGCCGCGCCGGACCACGGACCTGCCACCCGTGCACAACGCCCTGATCTGCGTCGCCCTGCCGGGACTGGTGATCTCCACGGACCATGGGCAGCTGACCGGCCGCGGGCTGGAGGGGTTCTACCGCGCGGGCCGCCGGACGCTGTCCCGCTGCCAGGTGCGGGTGGCGGGTCGCGAACCGCTCGCCGTACAGGCCCGAATGGTCGCCGCCGACAGAGCCCGCTTTGTCGGGACGGTGCGCGCCTCCGCCGACGGTGGCCCGGATCCCGACGTGGTCGTGGAGCGGACGCGCGATGCGGACGGCACGGAGCGGATCACGCTGCGCAGCGCCTCCCCCCGCGCCCTGCGTGTGCCCGTCGAGGTCGCGCTCGCTACGGATCTCGCGGAGCTCGGCTCCGTCGCCTCGGGCCGAGCCGGGCCCGAACTGCCCGCCAGCGTCCACGACTCGGGCCTGCGATGGTCCTGTGCCACCGGCAGCTCGATCGTCACCGCCGACCCACCACCTGCCGATGCCCTGGCCTCCGCGGGACTGCTCCGCTGGGAGCTCGAACTGCCACCCGGTGGCACCCGCAGCGTGGAGTTGAGGGTGCGACCGGGCGGTGCGGGGCCGGCCAGAGCCGTCGGCCGCGCCGCCACGAGCCCGCTCTCCGCCGCCCGGGCCACCGGCGACGACCCCAGGGTCCAGGCGCTCATGGACACCTGCGTCGAGGACCTCCAAGCGCTACTGCTGCGCGATGCCGCCCACCCGTCGGACACGCACCTCGCGGCGGGGGCGCCGTGGCGATGCGGCCTGGCGCCGGCCGAGGCACTGGTCGCGGCCCGGATGACACTGCCACTCGGCACCCGGCTCGCCGCGGGCACGCTGCGGACCCTCGCCCGCACCCAAATCGCTGGCCCCGGAGCGCAGTCCGGCCTGATCCCCGGCCCGCGCCGGGACGCCGGCCCGCACCTGCCTCCGGGCTGCACGGCCACCGAGGCGACCCTGCTGTTCCCCGTACTGCTCGCGGAGGCCAGGCGCTGGGGACTTCCGGAGCAGGAGACCGAGGAGCTGCTGCCCGCGGCCGAGCGGTGCCTCGCATGGCTGCGGACCACCGTCGGTGACGGCACCTATTTGTCCGACCCGCACCCCGGCGGTCCGTTCCGCTGCGAGACGCAGGCGCACGCCCACCGCGCGGCACTGCTGGGCGCCGATCTGCTCGACACGTACGGCCGACCGGGTGGCGAGGGACTGGTGCAGTGGGCCCAGGAACTGCGGACCGCGTTCCGCGGGGACTTCTGGGCCGAGGACCGGGGAGGCGGCAGACCGGCGGCCGCCCGGGCCCCGGACGGGCGCCTCGTACCCCACCTCGGCGCGAGCACCGCCCACCTCCTCGACACGGGACTGCTCGGCTCCGGCGTATTCGCCCCCAGCCTCCTCGACAAGGTGCAGACCGAGCAGCTCGCACGGCTGCTCGGCGGCCCGGCCATGGACTCCGGCTGGGGTCTGCGCAGCCTGGGTGTCAAGGAGGCGGCGTACAACCCCTTCGGACATCGCGGCGGCGCCGTGCGCGTCCAGGAGACCGTGACCGCCGTCATCGGCCTGGTCACCGCCGGCTACGAGAAGGAGGCGAGCGCTCTGCTCCGGGGGCTGCTGGCGGCCGCCGAGACCTTCGGAAACAGGCTGCCCGAGATGTACGCGGGCGAGCAGCGCACGGAAGGCGGCGCCCCGCTCCCGCACCCCGCTGCCTGTCGGCCTGCGGCCACGGCGGCGGCCGCCGGGGTACTGCTCCTCACCTCCCTCGCGGGCATCCGCCCCGACGCCCCGGCCCGGACGGTGACACTGCGCCCGGTCAGTAGCGCGCCGCTGGGTGAGATCGGACTGACGGGACTGCGGATCGCGGGCGCCGCGTTCTCCGTGCGCGTCAGCAGACTCGGTCTCGCGATGGTGGAGGAGGCGGCCGACGGACTGCAGTTGGGAGTGTGACCTCGCGTGACGCGTCCTCGGACGGCGACCGGCAGCGGCCGGTGGGACCCGTACAGGACGGAAGTGGATCATCAGTGGAAGCGACTGACGAAGGGCGTGTTTATCGTCAGGCAGACGACTATGATCGCGGCATGCCCTACGACCCGTCGGCCTTTCCGCCTTTTGCCGTGACCGTGGACCTGGTCGTGCTGACCGTGCGTCGCCATGCCCTGTGTGCGCTGGCGGTACGGAGGGGGGAACAGCCTTTCCAGGGACGATGGGCGCTCCCGGGCGGCTTCGTACGGCCCGACGAGGACCTGGCGCAGGCGGCCGCGCGCGAACTGGTCGAGGAGACCGGGCTGCGCGCCCACGACCCCTCGGCCCCGGCACAGGACAACGGCGCGCACCTGGAACAGCTGGCGACCTACGGCGACCCCAAGCGCGACCCGCGGATGAGGGTGGTCAGCGTCGCCCATCTCGCGCTGGCCCCCGATCTGCCCGCGCCCAGAGCCGGAGGCGACGCCAACAGTGCGCGCTGGGCGCCCGTGGAGGAGCTGCTGCAACAGGGCGGTTACGGCCGCGACGGAGAGCAGGCGGCACCCCTCGCCTTCGACCACGCCCAGATCCTCTCGGACGGGGTGGAACGCGCCCGGTCCAAGATCGAGTACTCGTCGCTGGCCACCGCCTTCTGCCCGTCCGAGTTCACCGTCGGAGAGCTGCGCCGCGTGTACGAGGCTGTGTGGGGGGTGGCACTCGACCCGCGCAACTTCCACCGCAAGGTGACGGGTACTCCGGGGTTCCTCGTACCCACGGGCGGCACGACCACGCGCCAGGGCGGCCGGCCCGCGCAGCTGTTCCGCGCCGGCGGCGCCACGTTGCTCAATCCGCCGATGCTGCGCCCTGAAGTCTGACGAGGGCGGATCGACTCACGGGACGCTTCGCGCCGAAAGAGGTGGAGAGAGCTGCCTCGGATGAGCCGCAAGATGCCCGAAAAACCGTAAATTTCACGCTATCTTGCTGTGAGTGATCCAGGCCATCGGATTGACCAGCAACCCCTGCAAGGAGCTTCCCCTCGCCGTCGACGACGTGTCCTTCGAGGCGCGCCCAGGTCGTGTCACTGCGCTCCTCGGAGTTCCGGGCGCGGGCAAGACGACGACGCTGAGGCTCATGCTCGAACTCCAGCGGGGCCGTGGAATCACCTACTTCAGAGGCCGTCCACTGCACCGGATCGCCCATCCCTCGCGTGAAGTCGGAGTGCTCCTGAGCGAGGTGCCGGGCCATCCCGCGCGTACGATCCGCGGACAGCTCGGCATGGTGTGCGCGGCCGTCGGCGTCCCGATTCGGCGCGTCGACGAAGTGATCGAGGTCGTCGGGCTCGTGAGCCTGCGCGACGAACGCCTGGGCACCCTGTCGCGCGGTATGGATCGCCGTCTGGGTCTGGCCTGTGCGCTGCTGTCCGATCCGCACACCCTCGTCCTCGACGATCCCGCCGGCGGTCTCTCCGTCACCGAAGGTCGCTGGCTGCACGGGATTCTGCGGGCGCACGCGGCCCACGGAGGTACCGTTCTGTTCAGCACGGACGACCCCAAGGAGGCCGCTCGGACGGCCGACCGGGTCATCACGCTGGAGGGGGGCCGGCTCGTCGCCGACCAGGAGGCCGCGGACTTCGCCCGCACCCGGCTCCGCCCCCGGGTCGCCGTCCGCAGTCCGCACGCCGCCCGCCTCGGAGACCTGCTCGCCAAGGAGGCTCGCGCCGCGCAGCGTTCCGTCGAGGTCGTCCGCGAGGACGGCAACCGGCTCTCGGTGTACGGCAGCACCTGCGCCGACATCGGCGAGACCGCCTTCCGGCACGGCATCCTCGTACACCGACTCGCCGACGAGACCGGCGACATGGGGCCACATGCCACGCTCCCTGCCGAGGGCCTCGCCTCCGCGGCCGTAGTCACCTCTGCCCTCCTGACCTCTGCCTCCGCGACCTCCACCTCCACCTCCACGGACGATGCCTCCACGGACGATCCCTCCACGGACGACGCCCCCGCGATCGACGAACCCACCACCGCCGTAGCCGCGACCGGGGCGCACACGCCCGACGAGCCGGGGCCGGCGACCGAGGCGCGGACCCGTCCGGCCGCTTTGCCGGGCGCGCGGGACCTGCCCCAGCTCCCGCCCCCCATCGCCGTACGCCAGGCCCCGAGCCCACTGCGTCCGCTGCGTTACGAACTGCGGCGCGCCACCGGAGTGGGCACCGGCTACCTCACCGCGATCACCGTGCTGGTCACCTCCGCCCTGCTGTCCGTACTCCTGGCCAGAATCGGTCACACACCCCAGCCGCGGCTCCTGGCCGCCTGGCCGCGGGAATGTCCCCTGCCGCCCGCGGCGCTCGGTGCGGGGCTGCTCGGGGCGCTCGCCTTCGGCGAGGAGTTCCGCCACCCCGCCCTGGCCACGGACCGCGGCACCGTCCCACGCCGCCTGGGACTGCTCGCCGCCAAACTCCTCGTCGCCTCGGTCACCGCGCTGGCGCTGGCCGTCCTCACGGTGGGCTGCGACCTCGAAATGCTCTATCTCGTCTACGGACGAGAACTCGTCGGAGTTCCCGCGGACTGGCTTTCGCTGAGCGCGAGTTGGATCGGCCTCACGGTGGGCTGCGCCTGGGCGGGAGTGCTGGCGGCGGGCATCTTCCGGTCCACCACCGCCGGGCTCGCGGCGGTGCTCGCCGTCCCGGTCGTGGTCGTACCACTCGTACAAAAGACCTTGGCGGGACCGTCCGTGCGGAAGGCGGCCGGGTTTTCCGAGCGACTGCGCGAGCTCCTGCTGATGCAATGGCCGTTCGGGGGAGCGCGCTATATCGGGGCCGGGGCGCGCCTTGTCGCCCAACCCGTGGGCGGTGCCCTGATGTTGTCGCTGACCGCTCTGCTCTGCGCGTATCTGCTCACGACCCTGCGACGCAGAGTGCGATGACGACCGTCCTTACCCTTCCGTTCCCGCCGTGCGCACAACTCCCCGGAGAACGCCCATTTCTTTCCGATAAGGCGTCAATTGCGACGCGGTGAGCGATCACCCTTTCGTGTGCTTTTCACCAAAGACCTCAAGGGAGTTGGAGACAGCGCCGACAAATGATCCGTGAGTACCCTTGCGCACACCATGATGACCGCCGCCCGCTCGTCAGACTCCGGCCTGGCCGGCCCGGGCGGACTCGACCGCTACCCCTACGCCGAGGGCCCTGGTGCCGAACGCGTCGGCGCCTCCGCGTGGGAGGGCGCGGACCCGGAACTGGGCCGCGTCGGCCGGCGCGCCGCGGGCAGCCGCGGACGCGGACTGCACGGCCAACTCGTTCAGCAGCTGGGTCAGATGATCGTCTCCGGCGACCTGGGCGCGGACCGTCCGCTCGTCCCCGAGGAGATCGGACAGCGGTTCGAGGTCTCCCGCACCGTCGTCCGTGAGTCGCTCCGCGTCCTGGAGGCGAAGGGGCTGGTCAGCGCCCGCCCCAACGTCGGCACGCGCGTGCGTCCCGTCAGTGACTGGAATCTTCTCGACCCGGACATCATCGAATGGCGGGCCTTCGGACCGCAGCGCGACGACCAGCGGCGCGAGCTGAGCGAACTGCGCTGGACGATCGAGCCGCTCGCCGCGCGTCTGGCCGCCGGACACGGGCGCGAGGAGGTCCAGCAGCGTCTCGGAGACATGGTCGAGATCATGGGCCACGCCATGGCGCAGGGTGACTCGCTCACCTTCTCGCGGGCCGACGCGGAGTTCCATTCGCTGCTCATCCAGGTATCGGGCAATCGCATGCTGGAGCACCTTTCCGGGATCGTCTCGGCCGCGCTCCAGGTCTCCGGCGGCCCTGTCACCGGCTGTGACCGACCGAACGAGACCTCCTTGACGCACCACGGCCGGATCGTCGACGCCTTGGCCGAGGCGGACGGCGCGGCGGCCGAGGCGGCCATGCGGCAGTTGCTCGCCGTTCACCCCGAGGTGGAGCGCGTGGTGCCCGCGCCGCGCGAGCACTGATCGCGCCCCGAGGGCGGCGCGGTCGGGGGGCGTGTGCCCTCTCGTGGCATTGCTTGGTCGGCGGAGCATCTCCCGCCGGACCCCGTCGGATCCTTCCGGGATCCGGCGGGATCCGGCGATGTGATGAAGGTGATCAAGCCATCGGTTGAGGTGATGAACCCATCGGTTTGAGGTGATGAGTCCATCGGCTGACCTCCTCTGACCGCATCTGGCCGCTTTTGGGCACTTACGGGGTGTGACTCGGGCCACGCAGATTGGGCGTAACGCTCTTCGGAACTGCGCGATGACCTAAGAGGTGACAGCCGAGGAGGGAATACGGACGCCGTTTACGGCGCTGTGCATCCTCCCGGCTCCCGCCCGCGCCGTCGACCCATCCCCAAGTCGGCGGTCGTCGGCTCCTGTCCGCAGTGGACGGGGCCGGAAGCCGTTTTCCAACGTTCCGAGAGGTTGTTCGTGTCGGCCAGCACATCCCGTACGCTCCCGCCGGAGATCGCCGAGTCCGTCTCTGTCATGGCGCTCATTGAGCGGGGAAAGGCTGAGGGGCAGATCGCCGGCGATGACGTGCGTCGGGCCTTCGAAGCTGACCAGATTCCGGCCACTCAGTGGAAGAACGTACTGCGCAGCCTCAACCAGATCCTCGAGGAAGAGGGTGTGACGCTGATGGTCAGTGCCGCGGAGCCCAAGCGCACCCGAAAGAGCGTCGCAGCGAAGAGTCCGGCCAAGCGCACCGCCACCAAGACGGTCGCGGCGAAGACGGTGACCACCAAGAAGGCCACCGCCACCACCGCCCCGGCGGTGCCCATGGCCGACGATCCGGCTGAGGACGCGTCCGCCAAGAAGGTCGCTGCCAAGAAGACGGTCGCCAAGAAGGCCGTCGCGAAGAAGACGGTCGCCAAGAAGGCCGTCGCGAAGAAGACCACCGCCAAGAAGGACGACGTCGAGCTGATCGACGACGAGGCGGTCGAGGAGACTCCGGGCAAGCCCGGTGCCGAGGAGCCCGCCGAGGACGGCGCCCAGGGCTTCGTCCTGTCCGACGAGGACGAGGACGACGCGCCCGCGCAGCAGGTCGCCGCGGCCGGCGCCACCGCCGACCCGGTCAAGGACTACCTCAAGCAGATCGGCAAGGTCCCCCTGCTCAACGCCGAGCAGGAGGTCGAGCTCGCCAAGCGCATCGAGGCGGGCCTCTTCGCCGAGGACAAGCTGGCCAACGCCGACAAGCTCGCCCCGAAGCTCAAGCGCGAGCTGGAGATCATCGCCGAGGACGGCCGTCGGGCCAAGAACCACCTCCTGGAGGCCAACCTCCGTCTGGTGGTCTCCCTGGCCAAGCGCTACACCGGCCGCGGCATGCTCTTCCTGGACCTCATCCAGGAGGGCAACCTCGGTCTGATCCGCGCGGTGGAGAAGTTCGACTACACCAAGGGCTACAAGTTCTCCACGTACGCCACCTGGTGGATCCGTCAGGCGATCACCCGCGCGATGGCCGACCAGGCCCGCACCATCCGTATCCCGGTGCACATGGTCGAGGTCATCAACAAGCTCGCGCGCGTGCAGCGCCAGATGCTCCAGGACCTGGGCCGCGAGCCCACCCCGGAGGAGCTGGCGAAGGAACTCGACATGACCCCTGAGAAGGTCATCGAGGTCCAGAAGTACGGCCGCGAGCCCATCTCGCTGCACACTCCGCTGGGCGAGGACGGCGACAGCGAGTTCGGTGACCTCATCGAGGACTCCGAGGCCGTCGTCCCGGCCGACGCGGTCAGCTTCACGCTCCTCCAGGAGCAGCTGCACTCCGTCCTCGACACCCTGTCCGAGCGCGAGGCGGGCGTCGTCTCCATGCGTTTCGGTCTCACCGACGGTCAGCCGAAGACCCTCGACGAGATCGGCAAGGTGTACGGCGTCACGCGTGAGCGGATCCGTCAGATCGAGTCCAAGACGATGTCGAAGCTGCGTCACCCGTCGCGTTCGCAGGTGCTGCGCGACTACCTCGACTAGGTCTCGACCGTACTGTCGCCGAGGGCCCGACTCCCGATGGGGAGCCGGGCTCTTAGCGCATCCATGGAGTGCGCGCCGCCGTCCACTGGATCACTCTGGGTTTTCCATGACCATCCCAGAGTGAGGAACGCGCATGCGCCGTCCTTTCGCCCCAGTACTGGCCCTCGCGGCTGCCGCGGCCCTCATACCGCTGGCATCCCCCGCCCCGGCCGCGACCGACGACGTCGTCATCGGGGGCCATCCGGTCGACATCGCTCAGAGTCCGTGGACGGTGGCACTGTCCAGTCGTGACCGGTTCGGGGGAACGCGGGCCGGGCAGTTCTGCGGGGGCGCCGTGATCGGCCCGACGCGCGTGCTGACCGCGGCCCACTGCCTGAGCCCGCTCGTGCTGGGGGCGCCACCGCAGCAGATGCACGACTTGAAGGTCATCGCGGACCGTACCGACCTGCTGTCCAGCAAGGGGAAGGAGATCTCGGTCCGCGACACCTGGGTCAATCCGCAGTACGACGCCGCCACGAACGCCGGGGACTTCGCCGTAATCACCCTCGCCTCCCCGCTGCCCCAGAGCTCGGTCATCCGTATGGCCCCCTCAGGGGATCCCGCGTACGCGCCCGGCACGGCCGCCGCGGTCTACGGCTGGGGCGATACGACAGGCACCGGTAATTACCCGCTCGGTCTGCGGTCCGCGAGTGTGAACGTACTGTCCGACTCCGTCTGCGCGCAGGCCTACCCGGGGAGCGAAGACGGAATCTATCAAGCCACTTCCATGGTGTGCGCCGGGGAGGTCGCGGGTGGGCGGGATGCCTGTCAGGGGGACAGCGGTGGCCCGCTGGTGGCCCAGGGGCGGCTGATCGGCCTTGTGTCGTGGGGTAACGGCTGTGGGCAGGCAGGAAGTCCCGGGGTCTACACACGGGTCTCGGACGTCGTCAAGGCGCTCGGCACGAGCCGCTGAGGGCGTAAGGGCGGAAGCGGTGCGGAACGTGGCGGGTCGCGGATCACGGGGCGCCGGGGAAGTGAACCAGGCGGCGCGTGGGGGGTGCGCGGGAGTGATTCGGGCCGGTGACGTGTGGAGGTGTGCCGGGGCCGTTCGGGCCGGTGACGTGTGGAGGTGCGCCGGGGCCGTTCGGGCCGGTGGTGCGTGGAGGTGCGCCGGGGCCGTTCGGGCCGGTGGTGCGTGGAGGTGCGCCGGAGCCGTACGGGCCAGTGGCGCGTCTAGGTGCGCGGCAAGGGTGTGAACCGGTGACGCGGTGAAGTGCGTGAGCCCGGTGCGCGTCACGTCCGCACGGGGCCGTGACGCTCCGGGCGGTGGCGCACCGTACCGCCGGGAAGCGGTACGC
Organism: Streptomyces sp. NPDC111656; assembly: GCF_055656965.1. NCBI lineage: Bacteria > Bacillati > Actinomycetota > Actinomycetes > Kitasatosporales > Streptomycetaceae > Streptomyces > Streptomyces sp. NPDC111656. Next base: position 8,210 of record NZ_JBVKCA010000026.1, on the reverse strand, counting down.
ATACGGGCGGCCACCCCGAGTAGCAGGGGTGACCGCCCGTACACCGGCCTATTGCCAGAGCTGGCTCGTCGTCGTTGACGCGAAGTGTCAGCGCTCTTCGTCGTTGGACGTTGCCGGGACCGACGTGAGTCGCTCCGTCTCGTCCTGTATCTCAGCGGCGATCTTCTTGAGTTCCGGCTCAAACTTGCGCCCGTGGTGGGCGCAGAAGAGCAGTTCACCGCCGCTGAGGAGGACGACGCGCAGATATGCCTGGGCGCCGCAACGGTCGCAGCGGTCAGCGGCCGTCAGCGGGCTCGCGGGGGTCAGAACAGTAGTCACGTCGCCTCTTCTCTAGCTCGACGAGCTGTCGTACCAGGGTCAACATCCAACCAGGCCGAAAACGTTCCCGCTCGTGGCTTTTCCTCGAAAAATTCTTCCGGGGCGGCTGTCTGCTGCCGGGTGGCGGCGAATGAGCCGTATTACGTGTCTTTGTGTCTTACGGGTTCGCGCTGTCTGTCAGGGTCAGTCCTCCCCGGCTGGCTTGCCGGTTGTTCATGAGGACGTGCCCGGAGCCTAAATGGTTCATGCCTGGAAGGGAACGTGATATGTACTTCACTCCATCGAGGGATCGAACACTCATGCGAGCCTGGACTAGTCTGAGTTCATGCGAGGGTGGCGTTACAACGGCTCTACCAGGCCTCGGTACCCTCTGAGCGGAGACCGAAGCCGACCCCTTACCCAAAAGGGTCCCATCTGAAATTCAGCGAGGAGCGAACCGCGTGACCGCCGACACGTCCGTGCCGTCCACAGCGTTGCTGACCGGAGCAGACCGGGACGGTTCCAACTACACCGCGCGGCACCTGCTCGTCCTCGAGGGGCTCGAGGCCGTACGCAAGCGCCCCGGCATGTACATCGGCTCGACCGACAGCCGCGGTCTGATGCACTGCCTGTGGGAGATCATCGACAACTCTGTCGACGAGGCCCTTGGGGGCTACTGTGACCACATCGAGGTGATCCTGCACGACGACGCCTCGGTGGAGGTGCGGGACAACGGCCGCGGCATCCCGGTCGACGTGGAGCCCAAGACCGGCATGTCGGGCGTCGAGGTCGTGATGACCAAGCTGCACGCGGGCGGCAAGTTCGGAGGCGGCTCGTACGCCGCCTCCGGCGGTCTGCACGGCGTGGGTGCCTCCGTGGTGAACGCGCTCTCGGCCCGTCTGGACGTCGAGGTGGACCGTGGTGGCCACACCCATGCGGTGAGCTTCCGGCGCGGCACCCCGGGAGTGTTCAAGGCGGACGGTTCCGAAGCCGCCTTCGACGCGACCAGCGGGCTGCGCAAGCTGAAGCGGATCCCCAAGACCCGCACCGGCACACGCGTGCGCTACTGGGCCGACCGCCAGATCTTCCTCAAGGACGCCAAGCTCTCCCTGGAGAACCTGCACCAGCGCGCCCGCCAGACCGCGTTCCTGGTGCCCGGCCTGACCATCGTCGTCCGTGACGAGTACGGGCTCGGCGAGGGCGGCAGCAAGGGCGAGGAGTCCTTCCGCTTCGACGGCGGCATCAGCGAATTCTGTGAGTACCTGGCCACCGACAAGCCCGTCTGCGACGTCCTCCGCTTCTCCGGGCAGGGCACCTTCAAGGAGACCGTCCCGGTCCTTGACGACCACGGGCAGATGACGCCCACCGAGGTCACTCGTGAGCTCGGCGTCGATGTGGCGCTGCGCTGGGGCACCGGCTACGACACGAACCTCAAGTCGTTCGTGAACATCATCGCCACGCCCAAGGGCGGCACCCACGTCGCCGGCTTCGAGCAGGCCGTCGCCAAGACGATGAACGAGGTGCTGCGGGCCAAGAAGCTGCTGCGGGTCGCCGAGGACGACATCGTCAAGGACGACGCATTGGAGGGCCTGACCGCCGTCGTCACCGTGCGCCTCGCGGAGCCGCAGTTCGAGGGGCAGACCAAAGAGGTCCTCGGCACCTCGGCGGCCCGCCGGATCGTGACGAACGTGGTCTCCAACGAACTCAAGGCCTTCCTGACCACCACGAAGCGGGACGCGGCCGCTCAGGCCCGGGTCGTGATGGAGAAGGCCGTGGCTGCCGCGCGTACGCGGATCGCGGCCCGCCAGCACAAGGACGCGCAGCGTCGCAAGACGGCCCTCGAGTCCTCCTCGCTGCCCGCCAAGCTCGCGGACTGCCGCAGCGACGACGTCGAGCGCAGCGAGCTGTTCATCGTCGAGGGGGACTCCGCGCTCGGCACCGCCAAGCTGGCCAGGAACTCCGAGTTCCAGGCGCTGCTGCCGATTCGCGGCAAGATCCTCAACGTTCAGAAGGCGTCCGTCACGGACATGCTCAAGAACGCCGAGTGCGGCGCGATCATCCAGGTCATAGGGGCCGGGTCCGGGCGGACGTTCGACATCGACGCGGCGCGGTACGGGAAGATCATCCTGCTCGTCGACGCCGACGTCGACGGTGCGCACATCCGGATTCTGCTGCTGACGCTGTTCCAGCGGTACATGCGGCCGATGGTCGAGGCGGGGCGGGTGTTCGCGGCGGTGCCGCCGCTGCACCGCATCGAGCTGAGCCAGCCCAAGAAGGGCCAGGACAAGTACATCTACACGTACTCGGACCGTGAGCTGCGCGAGACGCTGCTGGAGCTGCAGCGCAAGAACGTGCGCTACAAGGACTCGATCCAGCGTTACAAGGGTCTTGGCGAGATGGACGCCGATCAGCTGGCGGAGACGACGATGGACCCGCGCCACCGGACGCTGCGGCGGATCAACATTTCCGACCTGGAGGCGTCCGAGCAGGTGTTTGACCTGCTGATGGGGAACGATGTCGCTCCCCGTAAGGAGTTCATCTCCAGCTCTGCGGCGACGCTGGATCGGTCGCGTATCGACGCGTAGGCGCTGCGCCGGCGGTGCGTCGGGCTCGTCGCTGGATCAGACGTGGGCCGGGCAAGGGAGCCGCTGCTCGATCCGGGTGTGAGCGACGGGCTTGCGACGCACCGCCACGGCCCCTTCCGTGGGAGGGCCGGCAGCGGGTGGGCGGGGCTGGGCGTGCTTTTCCCCGCGCCCGTGAGAAGCGTCGGTGCCCGTCTTTCAGCCCATCCGGCGTTTGAGGACGAGGCCCTTCAGGCCGACGGGGGGTCTGGGGACGCAGCCCCTGAGATGGGTAGGGGCGGCGGGGGCGAGAAGCGCGGTTGGTGGGTGCGGGCCGTGGAGGCTCCACCCGTGGGTGGAGGGATGGGGTGGGTGCGGATCCACCCGCGATCCACCCCAGCTCCGATCTGCTGAGCTGCCGATTTCCGTAGCGTCGAAGGCGTCGACAGCGCTCGCTGTCGGAACCCGCTCTTCCTCGCCCACGGAGGTCGTGATGTCCGGGCTCGTCAATGCCTTGGTGATCCTCGCCGTTGTTGTGCTGGTCATCGCGCGCCAGTGCCGTACGCGCCGGATCAGCACGGACAGGCGCTGGTGGATCGTGCCCGTAGTCCTGGCCGTGATCGCTCTGCGGGAGCCGGGCCTGATCGACATCCACCATCGGACCGAGGCGATTCTGCTGCTGGGAGCAGAGCTGTTCATCGGGCTGGCCACCGGAGCCGCGTGGGGGTGGACGACACGGATATGGGCGGAGCCGGACGGCTCGGTGTGGAGCAAGAGCACCAAGGCCAGCGCGGCCGTCTGGGGCGTGGGCATAGCCCTGCGGCTGGGACTGTTCGGCATCGGCACCCTGTTGGACGTCCATCAGGACAGCTCCGCCCTGTTGCTCGCCCTCGCGGCCACTCTGCTGGTCCGCTCCGGGATCCTGGCCTGGCGCTCTCAGTCTCTGCACCCGGCCGTCGCGCAGGCGACGGCGTACGGTGACGACGTGCCCCAGGGGTCGTGGAAGGAGCGCGTGTGACGGAGAACGCCTTGAAGCGCTGGCCCTCCCGTGAGGCGCTGTCCCGAGCGGGAATGGTCAAGTCCAGGCGCGCGCTCGCCTGGACCGTGCGCCTCTTCGCCCTCGGCCTGCTGCTGTGGACGACCTTCGCGAGCAGCCATCTGGGCGCCTGGAAGATCACGGTGGGCGCTCTGGGGGTCCTCGTCTGCGGGCTGGCGGCGTGGGCCTTCTGGCGGACCACGCTCGAACACCGTCTGCTGCCGTCTCTGGCGCTGCTCGCCCTGCTGCTCGCGATAGCGACGGTGGGAGTGAGCACGGGCTTCCGGGTGCCGGCCATCGTCCTGTGGTGCGGGTGCGCCATCAGCGCCATGGAGAGGCTGCCTCTAGTGGCGGCACTGCCTGCCACCTCCGTGGCACTGAGCGCGTTCGCGGTGGTCAACAACGACGTCTGGCTGACCACGGCGGCCACCGCCGGAGGGCTCGCCCTGGCCGGATACGTGCTGCGCCTCGACGCTGAGGCCCGCGGCAGCGCCCAGCGGTTGCTCGCTCAGGAGCGGGCGGCTCGTGTGGCCGAGGCGGAATCCGCGGCGCTCGCGGAGCGGGCCAGGATCGCGCGGGAGATCCATGACGTTCTGGCGCACAGTCTCTCGGCGCAGATGGTGCATCTGGAGGCGGCCCGGCTGCTGATCGAGCGGGGCGGCGACCGGGAGCAGATCCTCGAGCGGGTCGTGGCGGCACGGGGGATGGCCCGTGAGGGGCTCGCCGAGACCCGGCAGGCGCTCTCCGCCCTTCGCGGGGAGATGTCCCCGGTGGAGGACTTCCTGAGCGAGCTGGTCGCCACGGCGGACGGCGCCGACATCACCGTCGCGGGTGAACGGCAGCCGTTGCCCGCCGAGGCCTCGCAGGCGGTGCGCAGGGTGGCGCAGGAAGCCCTGACGAACGTCCGCAAGCACGCGCCGGGCGCCAAGGTCCACATGCGGCTCGAGTACGGCGAGCACGAAGTGACCCTCGGCGTACGGGACTCGGGAGGACCGCCGGGCGAACTCAGCGGTGCGGGGGCCGGGTACGGTCTGCTGGGCATGCGGGAGCGTGCTGAGCTGCTGGGCGGCTCGTTGGAGGCCGGGCCGGACGAGGAGGGGTTCGTGGTGACGCTGAGGGTGCCCGTATGACGGAGGAGGAGACCAGGAAGCCGGCTCGGGTCGTGGTGGCTGACGACCAGACCGTGGTGCGCGAAGGCATTGTGATGCTGCTGGGCCTGCTGCCGGGGATCGAGGTCGTGGGTGCGGCCGGGGACGGCCATGAGGCCGTGGCGCTGGTGGCCGAGCTCGCCCCGGACGTCGTGCTGATGGACCTGCGCATGCCGCGCTGCGACGGCGTTGAGGCGACCCGGCGCATTCGCGCTGAGCATCCGGGGACACAGGTCGTCGTGCTCACCACGTACGCGGACGACGAGTCGCTGTTCCCCGCGCTCAGAGCGGGAGCCCGTGGCTATCTCACGAAGGACGCGGGTGGCGACGAGATCGTGCGCGCGGTGGAAAGCGTGCTGTCCGGGGACGCGGGACTCTCGCCGAGCATCCAACGACGCCTGCTGGAGCGGCTGTCGGAGCCGGCGCCCGCGGCCGTTGCGCCCGTGGAGCCGCCCGATGGGCTCACCACGCGGGAGACCGAGGTGCTGCTGCTGATCGCCGAGGGACTCACCAATCAGGAGATCGCCCGCAGACTGCATGTCTCCCCCGCCACCGTGAAGACCCACATCAACAACCTCTTCGCCAAGACGGGCCTCAAGGATCGTGCTCAGGCGGTGCGTTACGCCTTCGGGAAAGGTCTCGTACGGCCACCGACGGGATGAGTCACCTGATGGGGTGAAGAGCGCGGAGAGAAGAGTCCGGGATCTTCCCGATCTGTCCATCCTTGGGCACGCGGCGGAAAAAGGGTCGCGGACAAGGAGAGTTCGGTGGAGAAGCACGACGGTCGCGATACCGGGGAGGTCCGGTTCGATGACCCCTGGTACGACGCGCTCGGCTCCGGCTGGGGTGAGTTGGACGGCACGGGCGCGCCCGCTCCCGCCGTACCGTCCGCGCGCCCGGAGCACGAAGGTCGCACGGGCGGGACGGCCGACGTCTATCTGGAGGTGCAGCGCAGCGCGGCCTTCCAGGAGGTGCGCAGCCGGTACCGGAGGTTCGTGGTGCCCGGCGTCGCCGTGTTCTTCACCTGGTACGTGAGCTATGTGGTGACCGCGACGACGGCGCCCGGGTTCATGGCCCGGCCCGTCGTCGGCGCGGTGAACGTGGCGATGGTGGCGGGGCTCGGGCAGTTCCTCAGCACGTTTCTGTTCACGTGGGCGTACGCGCGGCATGCGCGGCTGCGCAGGGACCGGGCCGCGCTGGATCTGCGCTGGGACACCCAGGAGCTGACCCGGAGCGTCAGAGGTGGTGAGCGGTGACCGGCAACCATCAGACACTGGCGTTGCTGCTGTTCAGCGCGTTCGTGGCGGTGACGCTGGGGATCACGACGTGGGTGAGTCGAAACCGGCATGGGTCGGCCGAGGAGTTCTATGCCGGCGGGCGGTTGTTCTCGCCGATGGAGAATGGTTTTGCCATTTCGGGCGACTACATGTCGGCGGCGTCGTTCCTGGGGGTCACGGGGCTCATCTCGCTCTACGGATACGACGGGCTGCTGTACGTCGTCGGGTTTCTCGTCGCTTGGTTGGTCGTCCTGTTCCTGATCGCCGAACTGGTGCGCAACTGCGGGCGGTTCACGCTCGCCGACGTCGTCGCTGCCCGGATGAACGAACGGCCGGTGCGGATCGCGGCGGGAACCTCTTCGGTGACCGTGTCCGTTCTGTATCTGGTGGCGCAGATGGTGGGCGCGGGCAGTCTGGTCGCGCTACTGCTGGGAGGCTCGAGCGAGGCCGCGCGTAACTGGACGGTGATCGGCGTCGGCGCGCTCATGGTGATCTATGTGTCGCTGGGAGGGATGCGGGCCACCACGTGGATTCAGATCGTCAAGGCGGTCCTGTTGCTGAGCGGTTCCATCGCCTTGACCGTGCTCGTCCTGGTGCGGTTCCACGGGGACGTGAACGAGTTGCTGCGTTCGGCGGCGGAGCGTAGCGGCCATGGTGACGCGTTTCTCGCACCCGGGTTGAAGTACGGCGGGGACTGGACGGCGCGCTTCGACTTCATCAGCCTCGGTCTCGCGCTGGTACTCGGAACGGCTGGCCTGCCGCACATCCTGTCGCGTTTCTACACCGTGCCCACGGCACGGGCAGCGCGGCGCTCGGTGGTCTGGTCGATCGGGCTCATTGGGGGCTTCTACCTGATGACGATCGTGCTGGGCTTCGGCGCGGCGGCGATCGTCGGCCCGGAGGCGGTGCGGGGAGCGAACGCGGCGGGCAACACGGCGGTTCCGCTGCTCGCGCTTGATCTGGGTGGCGGCGCGAACTCCGCGGGAGGAACGGTTCTTTTTGCCGTCGTCGCGGCCATCGCCTTCGCTACGATCCTCGCGGTCGTCGCCGGGATCACTTTGGCGTCCTCGGCGTCCGTGGCCCACGATCTCTACGCCTCGATGCGCCGCCGGCATGCGAAGCCCCGCAGCGAGGTCGCCGTGGCGCGTACGGCGGCGGTGGGTATCGGGGTGGTCGCGATCGCGCTCGGGCTGCTGGCCCGCGATCTGAACGTGGCCTTCCTGGTGGGCCTTGCCTTCGCGGTCGCCGCGTCCGCGAACCTGCCGGTGCTGTTGTACTCGCTGTTCTGGCGGAGTTTCACGACCCGCGGCGCCGTGTGGGCCGTATACGGCGGCCTGGTGCCCGCGCTGCTGCTCGTCCTGCTGTCGCCGGTGGTGTCGGGGAGTCCCGATTCGCTGTTCCCGAGCGTGGACTTCCAGTACTTCCCGTTGCAGAACCCCGGCCTGGTGTCGATTCCGCTCGGCTTCCTGTCGGGCTGGCTGGGCACGGTGACGTCCGCGGAGCCGCCGGACGAGGCCAAGCATGCCGAGACCGAGGTGCGGTCGCTGACGGGTGCCGGCGCGGTCTGAGGCGGCCTCAGCCGAGTGCCCGGGGGGCGCCTCCAGCAGCGGGGGCGTCCTCAGCGACGTACGGCCCAATGACGTACGTCGCTGGGCTAGGCCCTGTCGTCACATTCCCGTCGGCCCCGCGACGCCATGCACGCGCCCCCAAGTGCTCGACTCCGCTCGAGCAGGGGGGACCCCCATGACGCCGCAGGGCCCGCCCTCCGGGCGGACGACGGGAATGTGACGACAGGACCTAGGTGTATTGCCCCGGGAGGTTGTGGACGGGTGAGCCAGGTCTCGGCTGAGGGATCTTGAACAGGTGAGGGCCTTCCGGTTCGGTGTGGATT